>NZ_VZCB01000035.1 GCF_009494395.1 Segatella copri
TTTGAGTATTAATAACTTATTTAATAATCGTCTCGTTTTAACGGGACACTAGTGATGTTTTATATTAAACGATGATGCAAAGATACTACTTTCTTTTGGAAATACAATTTTTATCTGCAACTTTTTAAACGAAAAAACAAACTTTCTTTAATATTCTGATTTAGAACTCACTATCCTTATGAAAGTTTTGAAACAAGTCACGACTCACATTTCACTACACACAAATACAGCATATCCCCCAATCCCAATTCTTAAGAAAGCGGTCAGACAACGCCTGACCGTTTTCTTTTTAGTTCACACTCTCTATCTTTTTGTGCGAACGTAGCTTGCTACTTCAACAAAACCTTTTTGCCATTAACTATATTTACCCCTTTCGTTACATGATTCAAACGATTTCCTTTTAAGTCATAAATCGTCTTATATTTCGTGTCCATAGTTACATTAGGAGCATCTATAGCAGTAGCTATTTCTAATAATTTTACGACTTTTCCGTTTGCATCGGTCTCATAAGACCAATATCTTCTTTTGTACTCAGAATCCAAACTAATCAATACCTTTCTTGCCCAATCCGTATCAGGTAGATTAACATATTCCACTGCATTACAGCTTTCGAACACATAAGTTGTAACATAATAATAATCGTCTGACAGAATATCGATCTCTCTCAGCTCTCGATTACCATAAAATGCATGCATCCCTATTTCTGACACACTATTTCCAAGTACCAAAGACTTCAGTTCTGTACAGCCAGCAAATGCTTGACTTCCTATAGTTGTCACACTGTTCGGAATAACCAATGATGTCATTTCCCATCCATTAAAAGCTTCATCCCCTATTTCTACCAAACCTTCAGGAAGCCTTAAATCATTCATTTTCCAGCAATACCTAAAGGCACTTTTCCCTATACTTGTCACTGTAGATGGTATATTAACTTTCTCCAACTTATAACCATACTCAAACAAGCCTGGAGATATTGCTGTTAGTTTTTCTGGAAGATGTGCTTCCTTTAAGTTATAGCAACGTGAGAATGCACTTTCACCAACAAATTCCACACTATTTGGAACATCTGCCTTTTCAAGCTTTTCACACAAAAAGAAAGCATAGTCATCTATAGAAAGAAGTTTGTCATGAAAAATTACTTCATTCAACTGATTGCTCTCAAAAGCGAACTCTCCTATTTTCTCGACCTTTTCAGGTATAGAATAGCTCTCCACCTGCTTCTTTGCAGGGAAATGTAACAGTTCTGTCTTATCCTTGTTGAACATTATGCCATCTTCTGAAGAATACACAGGATTATCAGGGCTAACCTCATAGGCACTCATACCTCCTTCTGTGAAAGCTTTCGCACTTAAATCGGTTAAAGATGCCGGAATATAAATGTTTGACAAAGACAGACTCTTCCAAAAAGCATACGAACCAACACTTTTTAATGTTGCTGGGAGTTTTACACTTCTCAAATAACGACAGTAATAGAATGCACCCATCTTTATATTCAAGACTCCATCCTCTATTGTCACACTTTGTAACTTATCATTTTTCCAAAATGCTTTTTCCCCGATAGACACTACCGTATACGACTTACCAGCTACAGTAATTGTAGACGGAATTGTCACATAAGAAGACGACCGATCATACCCTACAGCCTCGGCAGTTTTCTTTTCTTCATCTATAGAATAAGAAATACCATTTTGCACGACCTCATTTCCCCACAATAGAGTTGGGAAACACATCATTAACAATAATACTATCTGTTTCATGTTACATTTCATTTAAAAGTTCTTCTAATTGTTTCGCCGTACCAACAAAGGATGTTATATATTTGCCATTTTGAAAATCACAGTTTGTTATATGATATATATTCGCCGCCTTCCATTCTGTGATATGTTCAAAAGTACAATTTTCCAAGTTCACATCAATAGGCTCAGCTGTTTCTATACTTAAAGACCTAGTACAATTCCGTATTATCAAAGAACCGACATATCCACCTTTTTCACAATTAAACTGTAATCCACCACTAAAACCCACATTATCAAGAACCATAGATTGAATTTTTGCGCCAGTACTATATATCCCACCACTACCAGCAATTTCTGATACACCATGAACCCAAACACTACTTAGTACAGAATTTTCTATTACGACATTATCTATTTCACAATCTCCAAATGAAGTAGCTGTAATTTCTTGATTAGGGGTACAATCTTTCATTACAAAAGAGGTAGCTTTTGCACCATTCAGATAGAATCCATTCATTGGAAATGTACAATTAACTATTTTGATTTCACCAATATCAAGCATATTATAGTCACCCCATTTTCCTGGTTCCAAAGACACAGTTAAATTACCTTGAAGCGAACATATATTTGAACATTTTTCCACAATAACATCATCTCCATATTGCGGATTTTTTTTTGTTACATCTTTATCAATACAAACTGTAGTTCCATCTTCCTCCTCAAATTTACAGTTCTTTATATAAACACTTTGCAAATTACTTTTCTGAGCGTAAAACGTGACATATCTTGCAGAGACATTGACATTATCCATAGTAATCCACAAATTATTTGCTTTGCCATTTTCCAAAGAGAAACGACCACCCCAAGGAGCAATACTTCCACTTTCAATTTTAAACGATTGCAAAGTATTATTACTCAAATCTATATCGTCAATATTATCAATATTCTTCAATATAGCATCACCAACCAAATTATTATCATTCAGTTTTAGGGATAATTCTGAATTATACATATTCACCCCATACCAATAATCCAAAGGTTTAGTATTATCTAGCCATCCTCCATTTTGCTTCCAATTTGCTCCACCAGTTGACTCATAAAAAAGAGCAAGACCTTCTTTAAGAGAAGTTTCGTCCTTTTCTTTCTTCAATGTCGTAAATGACAAAGTATCGGCATATACGATTTCACCATCAAGTTCTGCTTTAGCCACATAAAGATATTCTGTTTCATCTTTCAAGCCAGAAAGAGTTTGCTCAAAGATACTACTTGGACTACCATTGACTGTTCCACAAGATACATAAGTAGCGTGACCTTGCATGAAATCATCTTTCGTGCCATAAACCAGCCCAATCTTAGGATTTTCAGTATTCTTGTCATAGCCAATGAGTCCACCCGAAATCTTGGCAGAAGATTCGGTCACATCAGTTGCCTCATAAGTACTTAATGTCAATGTCTTTTCCACACCAACAGAAGGATAAGCCTTCAGCTCATGCCCAAAAAGCTTGATGACAGGACTTAATTCATAATATTTTACCGTGCTCATATTTTCCAATGCTACAGAATAATCAGTGTATGAGGTTTTTTCATTCGCAAATTTTTTGCTATAATACTTAGAAGCTACTTTGTTTCCATTAGCATCAAATGCCCCAAAACCAACTTCAACAGGCATCAAGCAATCCCCTTTCACATCAGCCTTTGCAGTAATTGTAGAGAAATCACCATGCTCACGATAAGCATTAGGACTTGCTATTGTTGGAGCCAAACACTTGTCAAATAAAGATTCACCTATATGACCTTCCCATTCTATTTTACCATCAAAATTCAAATTAATAATAGGCAAATCTAACTGATATCCTATTGCTGCCCCCCAATAGAAGTTTGACCAAATTCCACTATTTCTCAAAGTCTCATAAGCCTCTGTATTCTTGATTCCTTCTTTCAGGAACTTACTGTTGACCTCAAGATCTCCTCCCACATGTATACCAACCTCGCCCCTTGCATAGAGCTTAGCGATGTCATTTTTACAAAATCCTATATCATTGACAGCAATACCCATTTCTGTATATACGCCGGCATTCAATTCACCCTTTATGCTACCACCAACATCAAAACTTGTCTCTTGAACTTTAAACGTAAGAGGCTGGTTCCTCAAATTTTCTCTTCTCTTGGTACTCATATTGAGTAGAAAAGCAGAAGATACCTTTTGATTAACAGTTGCATCTACACTTGCAGACAACGAAGCATCCACAAACACGCCAGGGTCTACAAATGCCACTAACAATGGACAATTAGGTATGCATGCTTGCCATCTTTTTTTCCCTGTAAACCTCCAAACTTTATCTACTTTTAAAGAACCATTCAAAGAAAAATTACTCGTTACATCGAAAGTTCCATTACTGGATACACAAACATAAGTACCTTCTTCTGGGGTTACGATCAAAGTTCCACGAAGGGAAACTTTTGGTGAGAGACTAATGGAAGCATCATTATCAACGCTAAAGGCATCATCATCGTCACTTTCTTCTGAAATAAATGGTAAAAGTTCATCCGTTAATGGATAAGTCAAATCTTTTGCCTCCCATATTGCCTCACCGTGACCATATATAGGATTTATCGCACGAGTTTGTACATTATCATTACTCGTACTATAATATCTCACAAAAATATCACTTAAACTCGCAAGGGTGCAATCGACCTTATAACCACTATTCTCTTTTACAACTTCGACAACCTCACCCGCAAAGCCTGCAGGGAACAAATCCGTTTGCCGCAAGTAAACCAATTTATCCTTTTTTCTCGGCAATAAGCCACTTGGAGTGTCTGTCCTAAAAATGATAGTTAGTGAATCATGTGATACTACATAATTCTCCAACCCATCCTCCAACTTTACCACCCCTGGCTGATAAATTGTCGATGGCGTTACAAAACTAACACTGTCAATATCTGCCAGTGCATAATTAAATACCGTGTCATTCATCCACACTTGCTGTGTGACGAAATCATCATGCTCTATACCGTCGAGGTCAACTTTTGATACAGTCATACTATCTACCATATCGGTATAAAACACTTGTATTCCTTTATCATGGAAATGAAAATAATATGCATTCTGAGCTTTTGACACGAAACAAGCCATCAGCATACAACTACATATTATCACTTTATAAAATATCTGTCTCATCATTTTGCAAACTTATAAGAAAACGAACCTATTTTAATCACATATACACCACTTGCGTAGCCATCAAGAGAGAACGACACCCTACCATCAACTCCAACTCGATGTGTATTAACCTCATAACCCTCAGCCTTATACACATGAACTTCTGAGTTTTCAGGAGCATTGGATATCATAATTTTTCCGTTATTTATAGAAACAAATAACTTATTTTGGGCTAATTTACCCACTATCCCAGTTGAAGTATTTACAAAATAATATTTTCGGACATTTGAAAATAAAAGACGCACATTCATCTGCTCATTTGTAGTAATGACAACTTCATTATCAGCAAAAGAAATTCTTGGTTCTTCATTCAACACATAGTTAACCTGTTGTCCATCCAACATTTCAAACACTAATGTTCGACTACTCTTATCATTTGCCAATGATGATAACGGTAGTAGTGATGAAAGCAAAAAGAGTGTAATGCTCCTAACTTTGTTCTTAGATTTTAGAATACTTATCATAATTATCACAAGCAACCACAGGCTTCTATTGGCCGATTTTTAGTTAAAGACTTACATATAAAAAAAGCGTGAAGCCTATCTGTCGCCCGTTCCACGTGTTGAGGCCTTCGCATTGCCCTATAAGTCGAAACGAGCAACGCTGAAAGCCCCACGCAAAAGTGAATATATAGTACACCATATTGCGCCATGCACTTTAGCACACAGCGTCAATTAGGATATATATAATACACCCCTGGGACGTCCTCGTTGCTTTGTTTTTGACTTATAGTTTGAAGTTGCGAAGTTCCAACACGTCAAACACAAAGCGTTCAGTACGCCTTTATGTATATGTATCAATCCCTTAGCCTCCACCCTTAGGGCTTCCAGCATGGATAAGACGCTGCAAATATAATAAAACCTATCGAAACCTCCAAACTTTTATCGAAAAAAGTGAAGAGAAAAATTGCTTTTTCGATATAAAATCGTATCTTTGCACATTGAACAGCTAAAATCAGTAGCATTATGAAAGAACCCGAAAAGAAATATAACGATGAAGACAACATGCTCGTCAACGACTTGCGCTCCATCGTCAGCAAGGCTCGCAGCAAAGCATTTGCTGCCGTCAATTATTCTCTGGTGGAAAGAAACTGGAGAATAGGGCAACGTATTGTGGAAGAAGAACAGAACGGAACATCACGTGCAGAATACGGAAAGCATGTGATAGAGGTCGCTTCGGCTGCTTTGACCAAGGAATTCGGAAAAGGATTCTCATATACGAATATTGCCAACTATAAAAGATTCTATCTGACATTCAGAGACTTACAAATTCTTCAGACAGTGTCTGAAGAATTCAAAAAGCAAAAACATCAGACACTGTCTGATGAATCTTCTTTGCTACCCCAAAAAGATCAGACACAGTCTACCCAATCCGAGTTACGCCTTCTTCCTTGGTCGCATTACGAGCGTCTTATACGAGTAGAAGATAAGAAGGCTCGTGAATGGTATGCAAAGGAGGCATTCGAGCAAGGTTGGAGTTTCAGAACCTTGAACCGCAATATCAACACCCTATATTATGAACGTCTTCTTATGTCAAAGAAGAAGCAGCCAGTCGTTAACGAGATGCAAGACAAGACAAAGGCTTATCAACAAGACAAACTCGAATACATCAAATCACCAGTTGTCTTGGAATTCCTTGGATTACCGGAAGACACATCCCTTGCAGAATCAAAACTAGAGACTGCCATCATCAATAACCTAGAGAAATTCTTGATGGAAATGGGAAAGGGATATGCGCTTGTGGCTCGCCAGCAACATATCCGAACCGAGGAGAATGACTACTATATCGACTTGGTATTTTACAATTACCTCATCAAATCTTTTATCTTGGTCGACTTGAAGGTAAATCGCATCACTTACCAGGATGTAGGACAGATGGATATGTATCTTCAGATGTACGACAAGATGAAAAAAGGACCAGACGACAACCCTACAATCGGCATCATCCTTTGTACCGAGACCGATTCGGATGTGGCACGATACTCTACCCTCGCCAAAAACGACCAGATGTTCGCTGCAAAATACAAGCTTTACCTGCCAGACAAGGAAGACTTGAGAAGAGAAATCGAACGACAGAAGGAACTGTATCTAATGACTCATCCTGAAGAAAACGATAAAGAGTAATTCTTCTGGCAGTATCAAAATAATTAAAAGGAACCATTACAAAAAGGTCAGGCGCTGTCTGACCTTTTTTAATATCATTTTCCGTATAACTATCCATTTATCTATAAAATCATTACTTTTTCTTGCATAAAGTTTGCAATTCCCAATATTTATGCTTACCTTTGCCGTTGTTAAGAGGAAACTCATAACACATTACCAAACATCTTATCATCAAATAAGAAAGGAAATAGCAAATGGAACTGAAAGAGACATTCCAAAGAGTGAAGGCAGCTAGCAAGACTTTGGGCTTGCTCAGCGACGAACAACGTAATGAAATCCTGCAGGCGGTGGCTGATGCTATCATCGCAGAGACTCCTGCGCTCCTTGCAGCAAACGCAGAAGACTTGGCGAAGATGGACAAAACGAACCCGCTCTACGACCGATTGCAACTCACCGAGCAGCGACTTCAGGATATCGCTTCGGATATGCGACACGTCAGTACCCTACCCTCACCACTCGGAAGAGTTCTCAAAGACAAAACACTCGAAAATGGTTTGCACCTGCAGCGGGTTGCCGTTCCATTCGGAGTCATCGGCATGATTTACGAGGCACGTCCTAACGTGACCTACGATGTTTTTTCTCTCTGTTTCAAGAGCGGAAATGCTTGCGTACTGAAAGGCGGAAAGGATGCAAATGCCTCAAACTCAGCGGGTGTCGAACTTATCCACAGGGTGTTGATAACTTTTGGTATTGATCCGAATGTTGTTACACTACTCCCTGCTACCCATGAAGCTACCGGCGAAATGCTGAATGCCGTGGGCTATATTGACCTCTGCATTCCCCGTGGAGGAAAGAAGCTTATCAACTTCGTCCGTGATACTGCCAAAGTGCCGGTTATCGAAACCGGAGCCGGCGTGGTACATTGTTACTTCGACAAGGATGGCGACCTGGAGATGGGCAAGCGCATCATCACCAATGCCAAGTGCCGAAGAGTGAGCGTATGCAATGCGCTCGACTGTCTGCTGATTCACGAAAACAGATTAAGCGACCTCCCTGCCCTCTGTGAAGGACTCGCCGAGAAACAGACCAAGATTCATGCTGATGCCAAAGCTTACGAAGCTTTAAAGGGACACTATCCTGACACCTTATTATATAAGGCAGAGGAAAGCGAAGCGAAGATGGAGGAGGCAGGTTTGCTGACTACGGATTGCAAATCCGCAGACTCAACAGAAGCAGATGCCAACATGAAGAGCATCTGGAACACCGAATGGCTCAGCATGCAGATGGGTATCAAGACCGTGGCTTCGGAAGATGAGGCGCTCGACCATATCGCTACCTACGGAAGCGGACACAGCGAGAGCATCGTTTCCAACAACGAAGCAGCCCAGAAGAAGTTCCAGGCATTGGTAGATGCAGCCTGCGTTTATGTAAACGCCCCTACCAGCTTTACCGATGGCGCACAGTTCGGATTGGGCGCAGAGATTGGCATCAGTACCCAGAAGCTTGGAGCCCGCGGACCTATGGCACTCGAAGAGATTACCACCTACAAGTGGTTGATTACAGGAAATGGACAGACGAGGAAGTGAAGAGTGAAGAACGAAGAGTGAAGAAACAACGTTCGGCGGCCGAAGGGAAAGCCAATTCAATAGCTTTACAGGACCCGCTCCGTACCTGCTCCGTACCCTCTCCGTACCAAGTCTTAGTTTCTGCCATGTTTGCAAGGTTTGCATGCAAATTTTGCAAACATCAAGATTCAAGAAGAAAGATTCAAGAGCAATATATATCAGAAATAACAAATAAAAAACGAAATAACAATGAAGACATTCTTTAATGTTGAAGACCTTGGCGACTTGAAAGCAGCACTCGCCGAGGCACAGGAAGTGAAAGCAAACCGTTTCGGTTATCAGGAGTTGGGCAAGAACAAAACCTTGCTGATGATATTCTTCAATAACAGTCTCCGTACCCGACTGAGTACCCAGAAGGCTGCGATGAACCTGGGCATGAATGTGATCGTGCTCGACGTGAACGCAGGTGCCTGGAAACTGGAGACAGAGCGTGGCGTTATCATGGATGGCGACAAGAGCGAACACCTGCTGGAGGCAATCCCAGTGATGGGTAGCTTCTGCGACCTTATCGGTGTGCGTAGCTTTGCCGGTTTGAAAGATCGTGACTACGATTATGCCGAGACCATCGTGAACCAGTTTGTGAAGTACAGCGGTCGCCCTGTCTTCGCTATGGAGACAGCTACCGTTCACCCACTCCAGGCATTCGCCGACCTCATCACCATTGAGGAGCATAAGAAGGTGGCTCGTCCTAAGGTAGTCTTGACCTGGGCTCCTCATTGCCGTGCCCTGCCACAGGCTGTGCCAAACTCATTCGCCCAGTGGATGAACGCAGCCGATGTTGATTTCGTGGTTACTCACCCAGAGGGCTATGAGCTTGATCCTAAGTTCGTAGGTAATGCCAAGGTGGAGTACGACCAGAAGAAGGCTCTGGAAGGTGCAGACTTCGTTTATGCCAAGAACTGGAGCTGTCCGGGTGTGAAAGACCCAGCACAGTATGGTGAGATTCTGAGCAAGGATATGAGCTGGACCATCGACGAGGAGCACATGAGCTGGACCAATGACGGCTGCTTTATGCACTGCCTGCCTGTTCGCCGCGGACTGATTGTTACCGATGATGTCATCGAGAGCAAGAACAGTCTGGTGATTCCAGAGGCAGCCAACCGTGAGATTTCAGCCGAGGTTGTCATCAAGCGTATGCTCGAATCACTCTAAAGCAGGATATAAGAAAGAGATTGAGGGTGTGTCATAAGTTCATGACGCACCCTCTTTTTCGCTCTACTCAACATAATCCTATCCTCATTTCTCGGTATTTTAATCTTTTCATCCGATTTATATTCTTTTATCTCAGATATTATCCGTACCTTTGCTACCGAAAAAAGAAAAGAACAAGATGGATAAATACATAATATTATCACCGGAAGCCAAGGGTTCGTTCAATGACCGCTTGAACTTTCTGTATCTAAAACTAGGTAATCATCTCGATATAGAGAAGATGGAACATCGCACCTTGCAATATTGTAAGGTGTTTCTCAGCGATTCCCAAAACCAGATAAAAGAACTGCAGGAATCTCTTCTCTATCAAGAATTTCTCAAGGATACGAATCTTACTATCGTGGAACAAACTCCACTGAATGGCAGTAAGATAAGTCTTCTTGTAAAAACCACAGATGTTCATACCCCCATGCTGTTTCATAGTATCCGCCTCACCGAGGAGGAAGCGAAGGATAAGAATTCATACGAACAAACCCGTATGATTTTCGACAGATACCAGCAGGCTATCAGCAAGACTGGTATGACGATGGAGCGCAACCTCGTCCGCACCTGGATATACGTAGCCCATATTGACGTGAACTACCAAGGCGTAGTAGAAGCACGCAACGATGTCTTCGATGAAGAAGGACTTACAGCAGATACCCACTACATAGCCAGCACAGGTATCGGAGGAGCAACTCCCGTTCGCCATGCCACTGTAGCCATCGACTTCCTGACCTATCCTGACATACAGGAATCAGACAAGAAGTATCTGCAGGCACTCGAACATCTGAATCCTACCCACGAATATGGAGTAGCCTTTGAGCGCGGAACCCGTCTTACCCTACCCAGCCAGCAGCAATACTTCATCTCCGGAACTGCCAGTATTGACAAGCACGGACAGGTGGTATACGAAGGCGATGTAGTAAGACAGACCGGCAGACTCCTTGAAAACATAGGAGCCTTACTGAAGGATGGCGATGCCACTATGAACGACATCCAGTACTTTATCATCTATCTGCGCGACATATCTGATTATCATACCGTAGAAATGCTGATGAATCAGTTCTATCCCCAGATACCGCATATCATCGTAGAGGCAAAAGTATGCAGACCAGGCTGGCTGATAGAGATGGAATGTATTGCAGAAAAGCAATAACAGCAATAAATGCAGAAATTTACTTTCAAAGAGTAAGTTTCTGCATTTTTTATGTGTCTTTCTAATATATTTTTGTTACCTTTGCAGAAATAAACTGAAAGACATGAATAAACAAAAAACAAACAAACCTAGCATAGGCATATACACATTATACGTGCTGGGAGCGATAGCATGTTTTGCATTCTTCCAATTCTGCTATCCCTATCACCTGTTCTATCAGGAGCAGAATCAGCTGTTCCTGATGTCGTGGGATCATATAACCACCTACCTTGACAAACCGGGATGGCTGGCTTGTCTGGCAGGCGATTTCCTGACCCAATTCTACTATTTCCGTTATGCAGGTCCTATCATCCTTACCCTCTGTATCCTCCTGACAGGATACAACATCAGATGTGCTGTAGAAATGGCAGACATCAAGGGAAGATGGGTGGCACATTCCGTCGCCTTCATCGTGATGATTCTGCAGATTTGTTTCAGTTTCCATTACGACTACCGTCTGAGCAGCATCCTTGCCGTGGCAGGTGGAGCCAGCGTGTTCCGTGTCAGCACCTCGCTGCTCATCTCTACCCGAATGTTTATCAAGAAGATAGAAAGAAGGAACGAGCAGGGTCTCTTCCTCAATGGTTCAGGAATTGCCAACTGGGTATCCGTCATCAGCATCTTCGTCTCCGTATTCGTTTGCCATTGGTTCTTCGGATACGGTGTATGGGTATATGGCGCCTTGACATTTGCCGGCTGCATTGCCAATATCATGATGGCAGGCACCTACTATCGCCTTGCCGCCCTGATCATCCCTTTCTTCCTCCTCATGCTCACCAAGAGAGTCTACTATTGCGATTTCCAGACCATCTACACTTATCCTGGCATCGGCAAACTGGTTGCCCCACAGATGGATCTGGAAAAGACACTGGCTGTAGACTGCGAATATTATTTCGGCAACTACAACAAGGTGATGCACATCGTAGAGAAAGAAGAGAATCCGAACCAGTACATGAAGTTCTACTATAATCTCGTCATGGCACAAAACCACTGTCTTTCTGCCAACCTTCTCAAATTCCCCGACAACAACCTCGGCACCTTTGAGACCCTTGGTCCCAACACTCCAACACTCACCATCAAGACACTCAATGAGTTGTACTGGGTATTGGGCGACATGACCTTCTGCGAAAGAGCAGCCATGCTGGCAAATGTATGCTCTCCCAACAACCGCAACATCCGCATGATCAAGCGACTGGCAGAAGTCAATCTCGTCAAAGGCGACTACCAGGCAACCCGCAAATATCTGCGCATCCTGCAGAAGACATTCGTATGGCAAAGATGGGCCGACCGCGTTTTTGCATCCCTGGGCATTCATGCCCTGCCCGAAGAGAAAGCCCTCCTTCAGACCTATCTTGACAAGCGCCCGTTTGTCAACACCCAGGATACCCTTCGCCTCAGCGACAACAGCTATATCATCATGAAAGAGCTGGTGGAAAGCAATCCGGCAAACAATAACGCCATCAATTACATGCTATGCAGCGACCTTCTCCTGAAGGACATGGATACCTTCAAGCATGACTACGATGCTTACTATCTCAAGCAGAAGCACGTGCAAT
Source organism: Segatella copri (assembly GCF_009494395.1). GTDB lineage: Bacteria > Bacteroidota > Bacteroidia > Bacteroidales > Bacteroidaceae > Prevotella. The sequence goes on from NZ_VZCB01000035.1 coordinate 12,632, forward strand.
ACGACGAATTGTATCAGGAAGCGCTCACGATATATCTGGCAGGAACCAAGGCGCCACCAAGCGAATGGGCCAAGTATATCAAGCGACAGGATGTGCTGCAACAGTTCAGCCAATATAATGAACAACGCGGCAACCCTGCCTTCAAAGATACCTACTGGTATTACTTTGACAAGGCAAAGACACCTAAGTTGAACAACAATTAAAGAGCCCGGAAGACTCTATCAGCATCAAAAACAAGAACAATGAAATACAGAAACATTCTATATAGCTCCCTGGCGGGTCTCCTCCTTTTCGCTTCATGTGCCCAGACACATGAGAACGCAGAGCAGGTTAGCCATCTGCCCAACATGTATCCCGACTATGCCGATGTAACCATTCCGGTAAACATCGCCCCACTCAACTTCGAGATACGCGACAAGCATCTTACCAACATCGAGACCGTTCTCACCATAGAAGGAGCAGATGCCAATGATGCAGCCAACACATTGACAGCAACCAGCAACAGTCAGAATCTGAAGTTTGACATAAAAGAGTGGAAAGCCTTTCTCCAGAAGGCTGTAAACAAGAACATCAAGGTACAGATCTATTCCAAGAGCGATGAAGGAGACTGGACCGCATTCAAGCCTTTCACCTGGCAGGTCGTAGGCGACAGCATCGACTCATACCTCACCTACCGACTCATAGAGCCCGATTACGAGGTATGGAATAAAATCCAGATTAAGCAGCGCTGCATCGAGAACTGGGAGGAGAAGATACTCGCCGACCACAATCTGCAGGAGAACCGCTGCATGAACTGTCATGCCTTCGGCAATCAGAACCCGAACCTCAGCATGCTATATGTTAGAGGAGAAGGCGGTGGAGCCATCCTCAACCGCAATGGCAAGTTGCGTAAGCTGAACCTGAAGAACGACAACATGATTTCGTCAAGTGTATATTACGGTTTCAGTCCATCTGGCAAATACGTAACATTCTCTACCAATATCATCATTCCGGCCTTCCATGCCGATCCCGACAAACGTCTGGAAGTATATGATTCGAAGAGCGATGTCTATGTTGCCGACCTCGACAACAACACCATCATCTCATCGCCCCTGACGAGCGACAGCACGAAGCTGGAGACATTCCCGACCTTCTCGCCTAATGGTGCCTATATATATTATTGTGTAGCCGACCGGAAAGGGTTGAATACGAAGAACCTCAAGGGACTGAAATATTCCCTGGTACGCATTCCTTTCAATGAAGAAAACGGCAGATTTGGCGAAAAGGTAGATACCCTCTATTCTGCCCGTTCCGTTTGCCATCCTAAGATAAGTCCCGATGGCAGATACTGCCTCTTCACCGTAGCCGATTACGGCACCTTCCCTATCTGGCATCCAGAAGCAGATCTATGCATGTTAGACCTGCAGACGGGTAAGACAGACAGCCTCAGCATCGTGAACAGCAACAAGAGCGATACCTATCACAGCTGGTCGCATACCGGCAGATGGTTTGTCTTTGCCAGCAAGCGCGATGATGGTCTTTACGGCAAGCCTTACTTCTGCTACGTAGACAGCCAGGGCAAGGCTCACAAGCCTTTCGTATTGCCGCAGAAGGAACCAACCTTCTACGATGATTGCCTGAAGAGTTTCAACGTACCGGAGCTGAGCCGCGGTCCCGTTCCATTCAATGCCATCGATGTAGAGAATGTGATGAAGCAAGAAGCAGAACAGTTCAAATAAAAAAAAACAAAAACGCTCCTGTTACCATATTGCAACAGGAGCGTTTTTTATAAACATACACTTGAATTCTTCACTCTTCGTTCTTCACTCTTCACTTCCTTGTTCTTCACTTAATTTTCGTCGGAATCCTCTTGTCACTCATGATTTCATTTCCTGCCGCACGGGCATCCAGCTCTACTGGCTTCGAAGTGAAATCAGGGGTATTATAGGAATCCAGCAACTCGTCGTAGTACTTCTTCGGATTGCGCTGAGGCAAAAGGAACGGCTTGCTTACATTGCCCTTATCATCGATGCAGGCGAGATAAAGACGGGTATAGAGGCCGTCACCACGGCGGGATGTAAAGACAAACCAATGGGAATCCCTGCTCCAGTTGTGCCAACTGTCTGTATTCCTGCTATTGGCAGCCGTCATTGGTCGCGCCTGCCCTGTCTTCAAATCCAGCAACCAGTTATCCGCTTCCTTATGCCAGATAGGGAAACAGCCATAGTCACTCATCGTAAACATGATGTACCTGCCATCATACGAAGGACGAGGATGGGTGGCACTCTTGCCCAGTTCACGGGCATTGAAGATGGTATCCACCTTGTTGCCAAACTTACCCGTAGCCGCATCAAAACCAATCTTGCAGATATTATACTTGATATCCTTGTAACCGCTTGGGATAGGCTCTGCTGTAGAAGAGCAGAAATAGAGCGTCTTGCCATCAGGCGAAAATACCGGATAAGTCTCGTAATGGTCTTTCGTCATCAGGAGTGTATCCAATATCAGTTCATGGGTTGCTGGCTCATAGACAAAAACATCCGATGCCTGGTCGAAGACTTCGATGCGTTCATCCTTTACGGCATGGAAACTCTGATGAGTGGTATTAGTACTGTAGGCGCAATACTTGCCCGATGGATGCCAGTAAGGATAAACCATCGAACCCTTCAGGGAATCATTCTTCGCCTTCAACCACTCCCGCTTGCCGTTCTGCGAAACCAAGGTAGCACCATGGTCACCACGCACATGGAAGGTAAACTGGTCAGGATTGGTTCTGTTTGCCGTATGACAGTTGAGACAGGCACCCGGTGCTGCGGTATTCTCAAGGATTGCCGTTTCCTCAAAGTTACTCAAATTGCGCTGATAGATGCCCAACTTGCCATACACCTCATAACCAGGAGCAATGCGACGGTAAGTAAGTCCCCAGTCGTTCAGCTCGTATGGGCTTACATAGATATTGAAGTCCTTGTACTTCAATTTTTCGCCATTCTTCTCTACAAACACAGAAACTATGAGTTTTTCACCCTTGTTCTTTTTCAAGTAATCATGCCATTCATCCACCTCAAACTCCGCATACTTCTTGTCGTAAGAATATAGCCCCTCTATGGTTTTCGGACCTTGCACACATACATACATATCCTCAATATCCTCGTCCGCCATGTTAAAATCGAGCGGTGCGATATTGGCAGGAACTGTAACCCCAACATAATCGGGGAATATCTTAGGGAATTGATTGATTTCCTTGGCATCTTTCCACGCCGGAGGGTAACAACATGCACTAAGCGAAGCCATCACCACTCCAACCAACAGAGAGCACAATAAAGATTTTATCGTTTTCATATCATTCCAGTATTATCATTCTACATTCTAATAAACCTCTTTCATTCCCTCCTTCTTTCCGGCAGCCTCATCAGCCCCTTGCACCATCACATAGTGCCAGGCATTGGATACATACGGCTGCTGACTGAGTTGAGGATCCTTCGGATTCTGCATATAGAGCTGGATGAAGTTGAGCGTATTGTTCACGTTCTGTGCATCCACACTATATGGGATGGTACGTGGATCACTATGTGTCTTCATCCAGTTGCCGATGAGAATTTCCTGGAAGGAACGTGGAATATGGTCATAATCCACGAATCTACCCAACGGATAGTACTGCATGAACTTCTCCATATCGCGCTGCAGGAGTTCGTAGCAAACCAGATATTCGTATGCCATCTTGTTATGGTTATCATTCAGGAAGAGCAAGCCCAGCATCTGGTCCATCTCCCGGTCGCTGAAGAGGAAGTCCTGCTTCTTCTCACGATACTTTCTCAACTTTCCATAAACAGGATGCTGGTTGATTGCCTTCTCATTACCCAGCAGCGCCATCGTCTGATTCGCCCAGTTGCTATAGAAGAGCGTCTTCTGCAGGCGGCGGAGCAGCTTGGCTGCTACCTTGTAATTACCGTTGATGATTTCGCACTCTATAATCCTGCGGGTCAAGCGGGCACTCTTGCGATAATTCGGTATCGCTTCCTGCGCCTCGAACATATATCTTTCGGCATCATTCACCATTCCCAGACGGAAGAAGATTTCTGCAGTAGATACCGGTGAAATCATATCGCGTGTAAAGGTAGGAAACAAGCCCTCGCCTCCATTCTGATAGAACTCGAAAAGACGGTCGGCAAGTTGTCCTTTCTGGCTCAAGGCAAGATTTACACACGATACACCCAGCGGTGTGGTAGCCGGCTTCTTCTCAGCCTTCTCAATGATCTTATCCCATTGTTCGGTGCGAACCAGAAAATCATAATCTATCAGGTCGTAGGTCATTGCATCAAAAGAAGCCTTGATGCCGAACCATGAAGCCACAATCACCAATACATACGCCAAGACCATGACCACCTTGGATTGCTGCAGCTTCTTAATCCAGGCATGTCCATCAGGAACCATACCAAAGAAAACGACTACGACGGTCCATATCATCACACCCAAAGGCAACGGAGAAACCGTACCCGGATAGCGATAATAATTGAGTCCGCTAAAGATACGGTACAATGGATACTGCAACGATTGCGTGGTCAGCAATATCCAGGCTACGGTGAGTATCAGCAGACAGGCAGAATAACCCAGACTGGAAAGAATGTGTCCATTCTGCTTGCCTTTCATCAGCGTATCTCCAATCATCAGGGCGGCATAAAGGAATACCACTGGTCCCAGGAACCAATAAACCAATGCCGTGCTCACCAGTTCGAACACCACCTTCACTAACCGGTTGTGGAACCGGTTGTGAATCCAGCCCATCAGCAAGGCGCCCGACAGTGCCACAACAAAAGAAAGCAACAGATTCTGGTCGCCCATGGCACACCATAATACAATACTAGGTACAAAGCTCAACAGATATCCCGGGAAAACGGCTTTCATTCCATATTGCTTCATTAGTCCCCACGAGATAGCCTGTATGCTCATCAAGAGCAGGGCGATGATGGTACCGCCCAAGACAGGCATATAATAGAACTGTACCAAAAACTCACTGATATAGTCAGCCAATCCTCCCGGCAGCACAATGCGCTCCAGGAAATAGTTGGTATCAAAGAGAAACATCTGATACTGTTCCTGAAAGCACAAGCCACTCATGTAAGGAACAGACCAGAATATCACTACCGCCACACCGAAGAGCAGCGACAACAGCGGTTTCCAAGATTTTATCATCAAATTCTTCATGATTCTCCAATCTAAATTTTTATTCGTTTATTCTCTCACCGTTACTTTCGGACGTTCATCCGAAAAGATCTGATTGCGGGTTTCCTTCATATCCAGCTCCACCTTGGTCTTGGTGAAATCCGGTACATTATAGGCATCAAACAGCCCATGATAATATTTCCACGGATTGCGCTGCGGAAGAAGGAATGGCTTAGTTGCCTTACCCTGATCATCGATACTCGAAATGTAGAGACGGGTATAGTTTCCGTTTCCTCGCTTGCTGACGAAGACAAACCAATGCGAGTTGCTACTCCAGTTGTGATAGCTCTCGCTCATCTTACTGTTCACCGCAGTCAGCGGATAGGTCTGGCGAGTCTTCAGGTTCATCATCCAGAGATCAGCATCAGGTTGCACAATAGGAAAATTGCTTCTGCTGCACCGTGTATACATCAGCCATTTTCCATCATACGACGGACGAGCCAAGACGTAACTCATATTCGTCTTCGGACCATTCAGCAGCGTATCCACCTTTTCTCCAAACTTCCCCGTTTTGGCATCGAAAGGAATACTTACCAGCGAGCACTTCACTTTCAGATACTCAGCCGGTACACGGCAAGCCTTCGAAGTACTATAATATAAGGTATTGCCATCTGCACTGAAAGCAGGGAATATCTCCAGCCAGTCGGGAGTCATCAGTTTCTGGTCTGTTACCAGCTGATTGTTACGTGTATCCAGTACCACGATGTTGCTGAAGTCGTGATAAACTTCTATCGGCTTGTAAGTTCCCACGAAGAAACACTGGTGCACGGCATTGGCAGCATAAGCCACATAGTTGCCTTCCGGATGCCAGTAGGCATAGCTTCCGGCAGCCTTGGTAGAATCGGTCTTGGTATCAATCCATTGCTGCTTGCCATTCTTCATAATCAAGGTACCTCCACCCTCGCCACGTATCTGGCAGGTCAATTGCCGGGCATCTGTACGATTGGCTGTATGGCAATTGAAACATCTTCCCGGCAGGGCGGTCTCAGTCATGATAGCCGTTTCATCAAAGGTATGGATATCGCGCTGATAGATGCCGATGTTGCCACCCACTTCGTAGCCGGGAGCGATACGGCGATAGGTCAAACCGTAATCATCCAGCCGATAAGGACTCACCATCATCTGGAAATCCTGATATTGCTTCCACTTGCCATCCTTACGGGTACTGACGGTAAAAGAGATGCTTCCACCGATATTCTGCTCAGTAAGCTGATGCCAGTCTTCCACATCGAAGTCAGCCCATTCACCACAGACATGCAGTTCTCCGCCCTTGCTTCCTTTTGCCACGACATCCACCACATCAACGGTATCACCTTTGATATTGAAGTTCATCGGAGCAATATCAGCCGGAATGGTCACCCCGATATAGTCGGGATAGATGCTAGGCTTACGGTTCACCATGGTAGGATTCTCAACCGACGGAGTACAGGCGGTCATCCCCATCCATACTATCATCAAAGTATAAATAATCTTTTTCATTCTTCGCCTCCTTTCTGTTTACTCATCATTCGTTTCACGTATTCTGCGTATGGCGAACCCGGTACATTCCCCTGATTCTGTATGCACTTCACGGCATCCTGATAACCCACAGGCATCTGCATATAGCCACCATATTGCTGTACCCAACTGCCATAACGCATGAATCCCTGGATATCTCCCTTCAACAGCATCTGCCCCATGAAGTAGTCGAGCGCCATTTTGTTATCCGGATTGTTGATGAAGAGCAGTCCCATCATCTTGTCAATCTCATCATAGCTATAGATCATTTCCGTCTTGAAGCGCATTCTTCTAGCCCTTCCCAAATCAGGATCATGACTGATAGCCGTATCATTGCCCAGCATCGCCTCCATCTTCACAGCCCAGTCATGATAGAAGAGCGACTGCTTCAAGAGATCGATATTCTTACGGGCTACAGCATACTTGCCATTTACAATCTGACATTCGGTAATGCGCTTCATCAATCTGCCACTCATCTTTCCATTCAGGATGGAAGCCTGCAAATCGCTGGCATAGCGAAGAGAAGAGTTCACGAGACCCAGACGCCAAAAGGCTTCCATCGTAGGATACATCGACATGTTATCACGGGAACGGGGAGCCAGCAAGGCATTTTCTCCACTCTGATAGAAAGAAAACATGCGGTCGGCAAGCTGACGGGTCTGAGCCAGGGCAAGATTCACGCAGTTGCTGGTATAGAACACCTGCACCTGATTCTCCTGCGCATCATGGATGATATCTTCCCACTTCCCGTTACGCACCTGTTCGTTCAGCTTGAGTAAAGCATAGAGGTCCTTGTCGTATCCCCATTTCTGACCCGGATATTGCATAGGCACGCGATAATAGTTGATACCTGTCATCACAGACATCAATGGATATTGAACCAGAAGGGTACTATAGCAAACCAGCTGTATAGCCCAGAGATAGAGTATAGACAAAGGATAGGCAATCGCAACGGAAGGAAGCTTGCCTTTCTTCACCTGCATCAGGAAAAAAGCCAGACGGAGGAAGACATAAAGCCAGGTTGCACCGCCTCCAATCAGCCAGAACAGAATGGGTATCAGAAGCACATCTGCCCACGCAATCCTTGCTCCCCATCTCCGGGTAGCAAGATTCATGAGCCATGTTGACTGCAGGGCCAAGGTCAGAGCTATCGGGAAAGACAGGAGCACTTCGATATCTCCCATCACTTCCAGCAACAGGATAGAAGGAAGAAGAGCTATGAGCATCCCATACCACTTCAACGGCTTGGCTGTATAACTCCTGATTACCTGATAGGTAAGCGACAGGAAAGCCATGAAGAGAAAAGCCAGGATGGCGGCACCCAAAACTGGAACATAATAGAACTGTACCAGAAACTCGCTGATATAATCAGCCAAACCACCTGCCACACTCAGGTCATGCCAAAAGTAGTCGGCAGACCAAAGAAAGAGCTGGTTCTGCTCTTGGTAACATAAGGCTTGTGGATAACCACAATACCAAAAAAGGAAGATGCATAAGCCGAACAATGCGACCAGAGTCATTTTCCCATATCTAGAAATGAACTTTTTCATGTACTCAATAGATTAGTCCGGATACCCATATTTATCAACATTCCCTACAGCAAATATTTTACTTTGCTGAAGGATACATGGTCTGAAGAAAACTCTTAAACACTCCGGCAGGCTGACGCTTGAGGAAGGCGATGTTATATTCCTTCAACTGGTTCTGAATCTTCTTACCTTTGGTCATCAGCAACTGGTCAGAGCCTTCCTGACGGGCCTGCATACGAAGCTGGTTGTAGGCACTGTTAAACTTCATGATCTGATCTTTCCATACCTGGAGAGAATCGTTCTGAGGAGTTCCCCCGGAAATACTGTTGGCACCGACCGTAACATTGATGTCGCCCGGTTCGGAAACAACCAGCAAGTCCTGCACACCATCACGATAGTGATAATCTATACGAATCACCTTCATCTCAGTAGTATCGGCAACAAATTCAAACTTGCCGTCCTTGATGACAACAGAGTCTACATGGGCAGCATCCTGCAGTCCGAACATAGGCACAAGGAAAATCTTCTTGCCATCCCAACGGTTCGACTCCATCGTACCATGGATACGGCAATTTCCCTTTTCGGCAGACTTGCAACCTGCCATTACTACCATACTCGTAACGGTCATCAGAGCGATAACCATCAATAACATCATTTTTTTCATTGTTCTCTTTAGGTTTAATCTGTTTATTTATTCAGTTCTTTTTCAGCCAGGAAATAGATAGGAGCATTGCTTGCGCCCTTCTTTACGAGAAGCCCTTTCTCCGTAAAATGCTTCAACCATTTCAAGGCTGTCTGCTGGCGCAAGGAAAAATGGAATTCCATGTCACGTCGGCAAATATATTCATTCTCTTTCAGGAAATTTACCATCTTGTTCCACAACTGTTCTTCGGTATATTGCCGTGACCTTGTTGTGAATTTGGAACGTTCAAACTTGACATGCCGTGAAACCTCATTCAGCAGTTCGGCAGTAGGCTTGAAGTTTATATTACGCAGACGGATGTCATTACCTGTCACCTTTTCCATCGTCTTGCCTTCCGGCAACTCTGTTGTAACAGCCAGGGAGAGATAGCCCACTTGCGGAAGATAGAAGCGGGCTCCTTGCGACAGTTCGGTCACGATCAACCCATGCAGCGCAGTCATCACAGCCTGCACATCAGCTCTGGTAAGCGAACAGACCTGCTCTATATGCTCTTCTATCTGCTTACTGGTCATCGGTTCATGGTCTCGCAACCGGACAAATTTCTGTTCTCCACCTTCGCCCTTCGAGTTATGGATGGAATGGATTTCATACTTTATTGCCATAGCTTAGTATTGTTAGTTGTTCATACAAGTACGTTATAACCAGTTAAGTACGTAAGCCATACGCTTCAAGTCCTAGAACTGTGCGACGTGCATCGAACGGTGCACGAGCTCACTTCGAACGCAGCACGCTCTTACTTCGTCCGATGCATGCGCTTACACCGTTCGGTGTGAGTCATGGAGTTGGGGAAGTATAAGCTTCTGGTTGTACAAGTAACCCCGTATAAATGTACTTGTTTTACTGCATACAAAAGTACAATAAAAACTCGTAAACACCAAATCTTTTCAGCAATTATACAAGAAAGTACAGAAGAAAAGCAAAAAAGGTCAATTTCTGTTTACTAAAAGGTATGAAAAAGCCCCGACTGTAATCACTACAGCCGAAGCCTAACCTAATCGTTATACTTACTTGTTTTTATCTAACTGCTTCAACAAGAAATCCTCCAATGTTTTCTTGTCGGGCAAATGAAGCATATAAGTGGAAACAAACAATTGGTTATCCATACCAGCCAAGGCATACTCCACCATTTTCTTACCCTTTCTCGTACAGAGCAAAATACCAATTGGAGGATTGTCCCCAGGCTGCATCTCATTTTCTCGAAAATAAGAAACATAAACATTCAGCTGCCCGAGGTTCTCATGCGAGAACTCCGAAGTTTTCAATTGGTCTAACACTGTCGGACTTTTTGGAATACCCTCGCAATTAGATAATGGAACATTCAAAAAGACAAAATTATCCTCCATCTGTGGATAAAGCAGATAAAAGTTGCGAGCATTTTTAAACAGTGTAACATTTAATCCCTTTCGATTTACCCGTTCCTCCAATTTCTTTAGAAGTTGCGAACCATACTCAGCACGGTCTTTACCATGCTGTTCAAACTCCACGATATAGTAGCCGATGAGCCAATTGCGCATCGTCTGCATACGATTGATTCTATTTAAGCGTACTTGAGATTTTTCATACATTACATAAAAAAATCGAAAGAAGAGCGTGTATTTCAAGAAAAAAGCGTATCTTTGCACTCGATATTATTCATACATTACATTAAAAAATCGAATATGGAAATAAAGCGCGACATACATCTCAATCGAATTATTGCCCGAAAAGGCAATGGAATGATAAAAGTCATCACCGGAATACGCCGATGCGGAAAGTCATATTTATTGTTTACCTTATTCACAAATTATCTCAAAAGCCAAGGAGTAGATGAGCAGCATATTATCAAGGTAGACCTGGAAGACCGCCGAAATGCATTCCTAAGAAATCCTGATGCGCTCCTCAAACATATAGACTCTAAGTTTGTAGATAGCCAAATGCACTATATACTGTTAGACGAAGTACAGCTAGTGCCAGAATTCGAGGATGTCTTAAATAGCTATCTCAAAATCACCAACGCAGACGTATATGTTACAGGAAGTAATGCAAAATTCCTCTCTAAAGATGTAATAACACAATTTAGAGGCAGAGGAGATGAAATCAAGATTACACCTCTCAGTTTCCAAGAGTTTACATCAGTAAAAGAAGGAAACCGAGAAGACCTTCTGAACGAATACCTAACATATGGTGGGCTGCCACAAGTAGTTACGATGAACGAAACCAACAGAAAGGTAGAGTACCTCAAGAATCTGTTTACCCACACATATCTACGTGATATCAAAGAAAGATATACTATTTTAAAAGACGACGACTTGGAAGAACTCATTACGCTTGTGGCCTCCAACATTGGCAGTTTAACAAACCCTGCGAAACTGGCCAATAGTTTTAAGTCTATCAAGCAGAGCAACTTAAGCCAAGATACCATCAAAAGTTATCTTGATTTGTTGCAAGATGCGTTTCTGATAGAGAAATCTGTAAGATATGACATCAAAGGCAAAAAGTATATTAGCACACCCTCCAAATATTATTTCTCAGACTTAGGACTGCGAAATGCACGGCTCAATTTTCGACAAACAGAATTTACGCACCTATTGGAGAACGCCATCTACAATGAGTTAAGACTCAGAGGTCTATCTGTAGATGTTGGTCAAGTTCCAATCAGCAAGACAGATGCAGATGGCAAACGCAAGCAATCTATGCTCGAAGTAGATTTCGTATGCAACCAAGGATTCAAGAGGTACTATATTCAAGTTGCATATGCTTTGCCCACCCAAGACAAAATAGACCAAGAAATGAACTCTCTTCTGAAAATTAAAGATGGATTTACTAAATATGTCATTGTTGGAACTCCAACACCAACATATCAAAATGACGACGGAATCATTATTATGAACGTCTATGATTTCTTGATGAATTCAAATAGTCTCAATATATTATAATTGCTGTGACAGAGCAAAGAAAAGCCCCGACTGTAGAACGACAGCCGAGGCTTTACCTTATAGTTGTTCACCAAGTTGCTTTAGCAGAAAGTCTTCAAGAGTTTTCTTATCTGGCAATTGAAGCATGTAGGTAGAGACGAAGAGCTGGCTATCCATTCCAGCCAATGCATACTCCACCATTTTCTTGCCTTTTCGTGTACAAAGCAAGATGCCGATTGGCGGATTATCTCCTGGTTGCATCTCATTCTCACGATAATAAGAAACATAAGCATTCAGCTGACCAAGGTTCTCATGTGAGAACTCTGAATCTTTCAATTCCAGAATGACACTACAGTGAAGGTATCTGTTGTAGAACACCAAGTCTGGATAATAATACTCATCATCTATTACTATTCGCTTTTGGCGAGACTCAAAGCAGAAGCCTTTGCCTAGTTCCAATATAAACTCTTGAAGATGAGTAATCAGAGCATCCTCGATGTCTTGCTCTGTAACGACCTCTTTAGCCTTCAGCCCCAAGAACTCGAATGTGAAAGGCTCACGAATCTGCAGTTCATTAGAATCATGCCCTTTCATACTTGGGAGAGACAACATCTTTTCGGGATTAGTACTAATACCAGCTCGAACATAGAGATTGGTACTTATCTGTCGACGCAACTCACGAACAGACCAAGTACACTTGATGCACTCCTGTTCGTAGAAGTAACGAGCAAGGGGATCGTCTATCGCCATAATCTCACGTATATGACTATAGGATAGCCTTGAAATCAAAATAGCTCCCGGGGTCATAAAATTATGAGACGCTGTCGCACTTTTTCTAGCTATAAACTTGATTCCCTCAGATTTATGCGACGCTGTCGCACAAATTCCTTTATCCTTAATAAAATTCATAGGAACTAGATTATCTGCCATCTGAGGATAAAGATTATAAAACTTTCGTGCCCATTGGAACAAAGTCACATTTAGACCTTTACGTTCCACCTTTTCCTCCAACTTCTTAAGAAGACGCGAACCATACTCAGCACGGTCTTTACCATGCTGTTCAAACTCCACGATATAATAGCCAATGAGCCAATTGCGCATCGTCTGCATACGATTGATAGCTTTGACGGCACAAGTTTGTGCTGCATCATGAGTACTTTGAATCACATGCGTCAACTCCACGAAAGAGTGTTCTCCATGCTTCCAATCATCAACAGGAAGTTCCATCCCATCATGATTATAAATAATAGAATCTTTTGCCATAGCAGCCAACATTTAAACCATTCCGCAAATGTACGACAAATAATTGAATATACCAAACATTTCGGATAAAATTTCAGCATAGGGCAAAAAGAAAAGCCCCGACTGTAATCACTACAGCCGAGGCCTAACCTTATTTATATTATAATCACAACGATTATCATTTTTTGCATTTCTATTTACTAAAGGCAACAGAACCACTATCTAAAAAAGTAACCTTAAAACCTTGATAAGCAGTGAATCCATTAATCTTAGTCTTATAGTCGGAGCCTACACTCACAACTTGGTAATCACCTTTTGGTATAAAATAATACCATTGCTGATAATAAGTGGCACTACCTGAAATCTTATACAAATTACCATCAGAAAGGCGCTTCAAAGAAACGACACCATTTATATAATCTTTACTAGAGTCTACTATAATCTTTGAATAACCAAAAGGTATTGCCTGTTCATAATGCATTGGATAAGGTCCATACGTTTTTACTTGTTCTACAACAGGAGCATCAAACTTTGACTCCAAAGTAAAATATCCAACGGAAGGAACATCGAAAGAATCTCCATTTTTCAATTCTCCTTTTGCTGTATTACAACGCTTAACATTACTCATTGATACCACAGTATACTTTCCATTCGGAATAAAATACATATAAGGAGCTCCATTAGATTCCTTGGCTACCAGCACAAAAGTTTCACCTGATGCATCCTTTATCACCATAGAAGGTATTGCAGCACATGAAGTTCCATTAACAAACACAACCTTTGTGCATCCTTCAGGAGTTGGAGTAGAAGTATCAGAGGCTAATATTCTCTGTAATTCACCAGCATTAACGGAAAGTAAATTGCATAACAAGAATAGAAATAAAAATATCTTCTTCATAAAACCTTATATTTAAAGGTGTTGGAATTGGAAAACAACTCCAACACCCATATAATTACTTATTAGGAATCTTCTTGAATGACAAGAACCAACCTTCAGTACCAGATGATGACTGGGCTGCGAGGATAAGTTTATCTCCCGTTGCCTTGATAATCTGATACTTGTAACAACGTGCATTACCATCGTTTGGAAGTACACCCAGCAAAGGAACAGTACCAGAGAATGTCATAGTACCAATATCCCAACCTTGCTTAGAAGGTTCATCGTTAACGGTTACAGTACCTGTTTCACCACGACTCGTCTTGACACCTTCGCTCAAGCTAAGAGAGAACCAAGCATCAGGTAAGCCATCACCTGCTAAGCCCTTACCACTGGCCTGACCTTCCAAATCGGCTCCAGCATTGAAGCCCCACCAAGAAGGACCCTGGTCGCTTCCCCAGCCACCATTGCCCCAGCACTTATCGGATGAATCATCCCAAGTCCATGTAGAGGTAAGATAATTACCATTAGCATCCTTTCCAAATACTTGGTCAAAGATAGCAGGTAACTTAGTATAGTTATTAACTGTTACGCCTTTACTTGAAGACTTCACTATAGAACCATCTGGGTTAATTGCCTCAACATAGTAATTTGCAGAAGTAACAGGAGGAACCACCTGAGTAGTCAAAGAACCAGTACCTTGAGCAACAAGACCATTATTGTCGGCATTATAAATCTTCACATATCTTGCAGGAGAAATATTGAAAGTAAGGTTATTATTACCTTCACTCTCCTGAGTTATAGTAAAGCCATTACTAAGTTCCTCTGCACTTATATTTGCACCAGGTCCATTATCTTCGCTTATTGGGTCACATGCAGTGAACAATAAAGCCAATAATGGTATCATAAACAATATCTTTTTCATAATTCCATTGTCTTTAAAACATTAAACGAACAAATATTACTCCTTCCAACCATTATACTCACCAGATGCATCAGTATAACCAGCATTCTGCTGAAGCATACCATGATTCAAAATGATTTGGTTCTCTGGAATCTTAGCAAAGCCGGCAGTTGCATTATAACGAGTAGTATAGCCACCATTCTGAGCTACATTCTTCGATTCTGCACCTCCAGTATAAATTGGCTGATTCGTCTGCTTCTCAAGAGCTGCAGCTGCGATGTGCCAACGACGGATATCATTCCAACGGGTTCCCTCGAAAGCCAACTCCCAACGACGTTCTTTCTGAAGATCAGCCAAAGAATAAGAAGTATAATAGTTTGCTACTCCTGTTGCACGCTTATGAACTTCATTCATACCAGCCACATTTTCTTCCAGCTCCGACTGCATCAAAAGTACATCGGCATAACGAATCAATACCAGGTCATGGATGTTACCAGTCTGCATATAGTCATTATTCTGCCAACCATCCAATCCATACATAGCCAACTCAAAGACCTCCATATAATCTTTCTTATAGGCAGAGCCCACAGGTGTCTTACAAGAGACTGGTCCTATCTTCATCTGATAGTAATCAGTTTCCTGGATAAAATCAGCCCAACTTGCACCACCATGCTTATAAGCAGGCATATCGTTGACATTTTCTACAGATGCGTCCTCTCGAACATCCTTATTCTCAGGGTTAGCCACCTTCCAGTCATTAACAAGATTAGGAGCTACAGGACCTGCGCCCCAACCCTGACCGAATGGGAATGTATCAGCATAAGGCTGGCCACCACGAACACCGAAGTGAAGAGCATAACCATTACAAGTTCCAATACCCCAACCTTTATTCCAGCTGGCAGTCTTGTTGAACTTAATAGCAAACATAGACTCAGGATTAGCCTGATTATCATCCTCTGCCCACTTTAAGTTCTGTCCCTTTGTATAAGGGAAGTCCTCAACTGTATATTTATTGGTATAAGCCCATAACTCACGGAAGTCTGGAACCAAAGCATAACCAGCAGACTTGCCATTATTGACACAGTCATCAATCAAATCGCTAACCATCTTCTTTGTCAGAGTGGTACCATTAGGTAAAGCGACCTCTGTCATTGGAGAATAATTTGTACTGGTCAAATCCTTGATTTCTTCACCATTGCAATAGAAACCTGTATAGAACAACCAAGCACGACCCAACATAGCCTCTGCAGCATACTTGTCAACATGACCATTGGTCAAACGCTGAGCAGGCATTGTTGTTGATGCTTCATAAAGATCCTGAAGAATCTGACCCCAAATCTCGGCTGCAGATGGAGGAGTTGTATTGTCTGGAGCCGTAGATGTAAGGTTCAATGGAACACGACCATACATAGATGCCAACTCATAATAATAGAAGGCGCGCAAGAACTTAGCCTCACCCAAAGCCTGAGCTTTAGCCGTAGCCTCCATCTCCACATTTTCCAAAGCCTCAATCAAAGTATTGGCACGGTTGATACCCTGATATCTAGCCTTCCAGAAGTTCTCGGTCATATTGATACCATAGTTGCAAAGCAAGTCACAAGCCTGCATCAACTTATCATTGAAACCACCACCACCCAGCATATCATCACTGGCAAGAAGAGACCAATACAAGTATGATTCTTGTGGATTCTTGGATATCTCATTCAAATTCTGATATACACCAGCCAAAGTCTGGTTAATCTGCTCAGTAGTCTTAGGGAAGTTGGTTGTATCAGCCTCCTTCATGCTCACTGAGTCTAAGTCGCAAGACGACATGCTCAAGGCAACAATCGCCGCACTTATATATAATGATATTTTTTTCATTGCAATTTCGCTTTTAGAATTTAACATTAACACCCACCATATAAGTACGTGGCTGTGGATAGTTACCTACATCTACACCAGTAACCCATGCCTCATTACCATTAAGGGACATACCATTTTCTGGATCCATACCCTTATAACCTGTTATTGTAAAGAGGTTCTGAGCAGTGAAGTAGAGACGAAGCTGCTGGAATGGACAATTCTTCCAGATATTCTTGAAGTCATAACCGACTGTCAGGTTCTGCAAACGGAAGTAACTTGCATTCTCAACATAAATATCAGAAATCTGCTGCCAGTTTACACCCGTATTACCTGGGGCAAGAAGTGGATACTTATTAGAAGTACCTTCACCATGCCAGTAGTCATAAACCTCTGTGGTATAGTTTTCGTACTGACCATCGGTAAACTTACGCCAAGAACGAGCTACCTGCTGACCAAAAGCGCCATAAGTAGTAGCACTCAAGTCGAAGCCCTTATAGCCGATATTGAAAGAGAAGCCCATTGTGACATCAGGATGAGGATCGCCAATATCGGTCTTATCATCTGCATTGACAACACCATCACCATTGACATCAACAAACTTCAAGTCACCAGGCTTGATACCTGTACCCTGAAGAGAGTTAGCGGCATTGCCCTTGCAGTTCTTGTCAAGGTAAGCCTGAACGTCTGCCCCATTCTGCATAACACCTTCTGTCTTGTAACCATAGAAACATCCAATAGCATGTCCCTTCCACATACGAGCCATATTACCAGTATTCTGAGCCAAGAGATCCTTACCACCCTCAATGAAGTCGGCATCACCCTTAATCTCTGTCACCTCATTCTTATTGATAGCCATATTCCAGTTCAAGCCATAAGTGAAGTCCTTACCCACTTTATCATTCCAATTAAGTGCAAGCTCCACACCCTTGTTCTCTACAGTACCTCCGTTTACCCACTGAGTACTGAAACCAGAAACAGCATTAGCCTGGACATTAATCAAGAGGTCTTTGGTCTTCTTACTATACCAGTCTGCAGTAAAGCCCAAGCGACCATGCAAGAAACGGGTATCGATACCAATGTTCAACTGCTCTGAAGTCTCCCAAGACAAATCTGGGTTTGAAAGGCGGTTTGGATAAGCACCTGTAGTATTGCTTGTCTTGTCGTTGAAAGGATAAACACCATACTCACCAAACTCAAAACCAGCACGCCACTGGCTACTTGGCAAATTACAGTTACCATTCTGTCCCCAACCTGCACGAAGTTTCAAGAAGTCCAACCAAGAGGCAGTACTTTCCATAAACTTTTCATTAGAGATTACCCAACCAGCAGATACAGAAGGGAAGTAGCCCCAACGCTTATCTGGAGAGAAGTTAGAAGAACCATCAGCACGGATAATTGCAGTCAACATATACTTCTCATCAAAGTCGTAGTTTACACGAGCAAAGTAAGACAACTTGCTCTCATAACCAGCAGGTTCTCCTGTAACGACAGATGCCACTGCATTGCCATCAGCCAAGCTAGGATAAGCATGTGCAAAATCCTTAAAGATAGAACCATTAACTGTCGCATTAACAGACTCTCCATAGTCTGGTCTAGACTTGTAATACTCCATACCTACCAAAGTATCGAAGTGGTGTAACTTGGCTATATTGAACTTATAATTCAATGTGTTAGTCAACGTCCAATTCCATCCCAAGCCAACATTGTTAGACAACTGATCCTTATCACGGCTAGCCCCCTGGTCATTCAAACGATATTCAGCCAAATAGCATCTCCATGAATTAGACCACTGCTTATAAGCAATCTGGCCACGATAGGTCAGACCTTCAATAGGTGAAATCTCTGTATAACCTACAGCATTCAAGTTAAAAGACTTGCCCTTATTTGCACCAGACTGGTTATTAACCATTGAAGCAATAGGGTTGCTTGTATATGAATTGAAAGCAAACCAACCGGCAGAACCAGAGTTCTTCAAATCGTCATACATAAAATAATTACCATCCTTGTTATAAATAGGTACACAAGGATTAGCGCGAAGCATGTCAGAGAGAACATTTGAATATTGGTTACCAATCTGAACACCCTGATTCTGCTTGTGCTGATAGTAAACATTCTCACCGATCTTAATTACATCACGCTTACCTACACGGTAAACAACATGCTCAGAGTTCAAGCGGAAAGTGAAACGGCGGAAATCAGACTTAACGACATTGCCGAGAACACCATCCTGATACTGATAACCTACACCCATAGAGAATTTAGACAAGTCGTTACCACCTGTCACATTCAAAGAATGGTTGGTTACGATGGCATTCTTATTGCGAATTGCATCAATCCAATCTGTACCTGCATTAGAACCATCCTGGTATGCATTCAACAAATCTGCATCAATATACTTAGACCAATCATAAGCAGAGCCACCATTATTGTAAGATACCTGGTCTTGAACAGCCATATACTGCTTTGCTGTCAACAACTGAGGCTTCTTATACATATTCTGCCAACCCACGTTAGCATCATAAGTAACCTGAACCTTGCCCATCTTACCTTGTTTGGTAGTTACAAGGATTACACCATTGGCTGCGGCAGAACCGTAGATGGCACAAGATGCGGCATCCTTCAATACGTCGATACGCTCGATGTCGGCAGGGTTCAAAGCATTGATGTCACCACCAGAAACTCCATCAATTACATAAAGAGGAGCGGTAGAGCTGTTGGTACCGGCACCACGGATTGAAATCTTAAAGCCATCACCAGGCTGACCGGAAGCCGCCTGAATGTTAACACCAGGAGTCTGGCTCTGCAAGGCACCCAACACCTGAGTGGTATTCATCTTCTGAATATCATCACCCTTCACCTCAATGGTAGAACCGGTAACGAGCTTCTTCTTCTGCACACCATAACCTACGACAACAACTTCATCGAGAGTCTTGTCGTCAGTCTTCATTGTGATTTTGTAACTAGACTGGTTACCTACAGCAATTTCCTGCTTCTGATAACCAATATAGGTAACTACAATAGTAGCGCCCGGCTTCACATTCAATGTAAAGTTACCATCCAAGTCGGTAACTGCACCATTGCTAGGATTGCCCTTTTCTACTACACTTGCACCGATGATAGGACCTTCTGCGTCACTTACATTACCGGTAACCTTCTTAGACTGCTGTACTGAGTTAACAGCAAAATTTGGAGATGTTGCCAAAGCTTCAGTTGTGTAACTCAAGCCTAAGGATGCCAACGCTCCAACAAGCAGCACTGATTTTCTTAAGTTTAGATTCATATCTTATTGTACTTTCTAGGTTTAATAGAATTAAATCTTTGTGATTGACTAGTAAATAGCCACTCTCTATGCTTCCTTACAACTACCAGCTGCAGGGAAACGATTTTTAACTTTCAAGTTGAATTCATGTTCATAGGTCAAAATATTTTTATTTGTTAGTTTTGTTATTTTAGCTCTTTGTTTGTGACACATTGTAAGTAGATATCATTCAGTGGTAACAGTTGCAATCGTATCACGGCTGCAAATGTACAACTCTTTTTTGAAAAAAGCTGATACTATTTTGCTCAATTTATGTATTTTTCGTTACTAAGGTTATTTTTTTTAAGAAATGACGATAAACACGAAAGGTTTGTTAACCTTCAGTGTTTATCGTACACTTAACATTTTAGCAGTTTTTGTGGTACATTTTCGCATAAAGAGCAAAAAAGTATCACCCTATTTGATTCTTCTCGTTACTTTGTAGCAAGAAAATTGCGAACCGGGTTGGCATACATCGTTAAAATCTTCTCTTTCAAGAAGGCTTCATCCTTGTTTGGAAGCTGAATCTTCGCCAACTGTCCTACGATATATTTCTCGAATCGTGCCTTGTCTTCTGCAGTATATTCCGCTACATGTGCCTCGGTATTCTCCAAAAGATCAAGTGCCACATAATTGCCTGGATAGAGGCGATAGTTACTATGAACCTCATGGTCGATATGCGAAGCGATGGTAGTGAAGAGTTCCTGCTTCGGCATCTCCGGGTCGAGGGAATCAAGATATTCGTCTAGGCATGGGGCTGCATGATAATGTACATGTCCCTTATAACCGAAGATACCGGTCTGCATGCTTACGAGATCATCCATAGGTCCCTTCTTCCAGCCTTCCACATCACGCTTGAGCTGATACTCCTGAGCTTTGAGAAAATCGCAAGGATCATACTCATAGCTGATAGACAGCGGAACGAGATGAAGCTGCTTCAGGCGGTCGATAACGCTGCCTTCTCCGCCCATCGCCATCATCTGCAGGATGCTCTTCTGTGTGCGGTCGTCGCTATCCTTGGCTCTACCCTCTCGCTGGGCAATCCAGATATTCTCGTTCTTCTCCTTGATGGCGAAGTGCATATAGTCGGAAAGACGCTTGCTCGACATCAGCATCTGGCGCATGCTCAAGGCACGTTCCACGATAAAAGCCTTGTTGACACGTACCAGGTCCTTGACCCAAGGAAGAGACAGGAGATTATCTCCGATGGCTATCTCGCAGGTGGTCTTGAAGCCATTGTCGATAAGCATTACATCGAGGATGGCTGAATCGAGCACGATGTCGCGGTGGTTGCTGATGAAAGAATAGTTGCGGGTATTATCGATGGCAGCGCAATCCATCTCACAACCCGTCGCTGCCTTCTTCAGGATGCCCTGAACAAAATCGTAGGCAAAAGCTTTCTGGAACTCCAGATTGGTCTTGCAGGCCTTCAACTTCTGGGCAATCGTCTCGAAAGGAACTTGTGGATAGAGATAAGCAAGTACTTGCTTGAACTGATCGTTTGAAAGCAAACGGTCGAACACCTCAGGAAGGTCTTCCGGTTCCCAAGGTCGAATGGTATCAAATTCTTGAGGGATCTTCATAATATATACCTTATTATATATATGGCTCTGCGAGAATGTCGCAGAACCACATATGATGTTTGATGTTTAGAACTGATTCTCCACAATGTCGCTGAGCACATCCTTAATGTCAAGGCCTGCAGCGCGCACCTGCTGAGGAATGAAGCTGGTAACGGTCATTCCTGGAGTGGTATTGATCTCCAGCATATTCACCTTGTCCTTACCGTCCTTATCCTTAGAGATGATGTAGTCGATACGGATGATACCGTTGGCATGGAGGATATCGTAGATGCGGGATGTGGTCTTTGCCACCTCTTTAGCAGTCTCAGGAGAGAGACGGGCTGGAGTGATTTCCTGTACCTGACCGTTATACTTGGCATCGTAATCGAAGAACTCATTGCTGGTTACCACCTCGGTAGCTGGCAAGACAACGGTCTTCTCTGCTGTCTTGTAAATACCCTGGGAAATCTCGGTACCATCGAGGAAGCCTTCAATCATTACCTCGTTGCTCTCCATGAATGCCACACGGAGGGCTGGAGCCAACTGGTCGGCATTCTTCACCTTGCTCACACCGAAGCTACTGCCGTCAGCAGCTGGTTTTACGAAGCAAGGCATACCGATGCGCTCGGCAATCTCGTCCTCATCATACTGATCACCACGACGGAGCAAGATACTGTCTGCCACGTTCACGCCGAAACCGCGCAGGTAATTGTTGAGCACATACTTGTCGAAGGTCATTGCCTCTACCAGCACACCACTTGTAGAGTATGGCAGGTGGATAAGGTCGAAGTATCCCTGCATCACACCATTCTCACCAGGCTGTCCATGGATGGTAATATAAGCATAATCGAAGTATACATGCTTGCCATCCTTTACGAAAGAAAAGTCGTTCTTGTCGATTTCGGCTGTCTCGCCATTATCGAAAGCCACGTGCCAGTCGGTACCCTTTACATCGACCAGGTAAATATTGTAACGCTCTTTGTCGAAGAATGAGTACAACCCCTGACCTGAGCGCAATGAAACGTCGTGCTCAGAAGAATCACCACCGCATACGATGGCTATCGTTCTCTTGCTATTTTCCATAATTACTAAATATTTTTGAATGTATCTTTTGTGGTGCCAGCGATGAAGCCGCGCCACTTTTCTATTAATTGTCTAAAATCTTCCGGCCACTCACTGTCGAAGTCCATCTGCGCCTTTGTTGTAGGATGAACAAAACCGAGGGTCTTGGCATGGAGTGCCTGACGTGGACAGAGTTTGAAGCAATTCTGGATGAATGCCTTGTAACCGCTGCTGCGCTGACCTCTCAGAATCTCAGCACCTCCATAAGTCTCGTCCATAAAGAGTGGATGACCTATCTGCTTCATGTGGGCACGGATCTGATGGGTACGACCCGTTTCCAGGATGCACTGCACCAAGGTGGTATAGCCGAAACGCTCCAACACCTTATAATGAGTAACCGCACTCTTGCCGATACCGCTATCCGGGTCGAAGACCTTCATGCGGAGACGGTTCTTCGGGTCACGTCCGATATTACCCTCGATGCGTCCCTCATCTTCAACGATGTTTCCCCAAACCAGGGCGTTGTAGCTGCGATGGGTAGTCTTGTTGAAGAACTGCTTGCCCAATGCCGTCTTGGCAGTAGGTGTCTTGGCAACAACGAGCAATCCGCTGGTATCCTTGTCAATGCGATGCACCAATCCCACTTCCGGGTCGTTGGCATCAAACTCCGGCATATCTCTCAGATGCCAGGCTACTGCCTGAATCAAGGTACCATGGAAGTTGCCGGCTCCCGGATGAACCACCATTCCAGCCTCTTTGTTCACCACCATCAACTGGTCGTCTTCATATACCACATTGATGTCGATTTCCTCCGGCTTGATACTGGTCTCATGACGGGGACGGTCGAGCATCAGCGTAACGATGTCGTTCGGACGCACCTTGTAATTACTCTTCACCGGTTTGCCGTTTACATGGATAAAACCAGCATCGGCAGCCTGCTGAATGCGGTTGCGGCTCTGGTAAGCCATCTTGTCAGCCAGATACTTGTCGATGCGGACAGGATCCTGATTGGCGTCCACCTGCACCTTCCAGTGCTCATAGAGATCATCGCCTCCTTCGCCAGCCGGCACAGCTCCACCTTCCTCCATCTGGAGTTCGCCATCCAGTTCATCGATATCTCCCGCATCATCAAAACCGAAGTCTTCCTCTACAGGAGCATATACCTTATTATATATATAATCTAAAAATATCATTCGTATTACTATTGAATTCTTCACTCTTCGTTCTTCACTCTTCACTTTTCATTTCTCCTACTCCACAACCTCATTCTGCTGATGTTCGTGTGTCGGTTCAGCAGGTTCAGTACCAGGAACCACCTCGAAATTATCCGTCTCGCTTTCTCCGGTACCCTCCCCTTCAATGACATCCTCTTCACTATGCGAGATAGGATCAACGATATCAAAAGAATCGGAAGCATCGCGTCGGCCGTTACCCACCTGGATAATCAAGGTATCATCAATAGACACCTTGTCGCCAGCCACCACATGCTTTCCTTTCACGAGGATACCGTATACCCAATCCTCTTCACCCGGAATATATTCAGGCGAGCCCAGCTTGAATCCCATAGCCGTCAGCTTTGCCATTGCTTCACGCAGGGAGCAGTTGTCAATGACATCAGGAACGGTGATGCGTGGAGAATGATCGGAATTGATGGTCACATAGATGACATGCCCCGATTTTACCAATTCTCCGAATACAGGCGTCTGCTCCAGGATGCAGTCAGCAGGCAGGGAACGTACATATCCCGTATCCGTAACCACAATCTGCAATCCGGCATCATCCAGGATGCGGGTAGCATCCTCAATTTTCTTGTATCTGATATCAGGTACCCTGATGGCTTCACCGTGATGGGTATAGATATCGATGCCAAACTTGACACCGACACAGAGCAAAATAAAGACCAGGAACATGGCTATGAGATTGCCCCAAAGATACTTACTCTTAAACTTATTTATAAACTCAGATAAAGTCATTCTTACTTTTTTGGTGCAAAGATAGGAATAATCGAAGACAATACAAAATAAAACACAAAGTTTTTGCGCATCACAAGTGCATAAAAAAACAAAAAGCAGCAAAGAATCTCTCCTTGCTGCTTTTAATGTCATCGTCGTCCGACGAATTTTCCTACAGGAAATTACTTTCCGTGGTGCTCGTCAGATACAGTTAACTTCTTACGGCCATGAGCACGGCGAGAAGCCAATACGCGACGACCATTCTTTGTTGCCATACGCTCGCGGAAACCATGCTTGTTCACGCGACGACGATTGTGAGGCTGAAATGTTCTTTTCATTTTTCTTATTTATTTTTTAATTAATATTCTTCACAAAAGAGCAAAATACGCCCTTTTTGGGCTGCAAAATTACGCATATTTTCTGAAATAACCAAGAAAACTACCAAATTTAGCTTAAATATTTATGTTTTTTTCGATTTTCCCTTTGTTTTTTCATGTTTTTGCCGTAACTTTGCACCCGATTTTGAGATTATTATAATAACATTCAAGATAAACAAGAAATGATTAATTCACAGGAAATTAAGATTGGTACTTGCATCCGCATGGATGGCAAAGTATGGGTTTGCATCGACTTTCAGCACAGAAAGCCAGGTAAAGGTAACACCGTAATGAACACAAAATTGAAGAATGTTGCCGACGGTCGTGTATTGGAACGTACATTCCAGGTAGGTTTCAAATTGGAGGATGTTCGCGTTGAGCGCCGTCCTTACCAGTACCTCTACGAGGACGCTACTGGCTGTATCTTCATGAACCAGGAGACTTTCGAGCAGGTGCCTATCGCTAAGGAGAACGTTACTGGTGGCCAGTACATGAAGGAGGGTGACGTTGTTGAGGTGGTTACTGATACAACTGATGGTACTATCCTCTTGGCTGAAATGCCAGTGAAGACTACTTTGAAGATTACTCACTCTGAGCCAGGTGTAAAGGGTAATACTGCTACCAACGCTACAAAGCCTGCTACATTGGAGACTGGTGCTGAGGTTCGTGTTCCTTTGTTCGTCAACGAAGGCGAGACTATTCAGATCGACACCCGTGACGGTAGCTACCTCGGTCGTGTAAGCGAGTAATCTGTTTCTGATTCAAAAGATTACGCTCTCATCGAGCAAAACTTAACCCTTAATAGTAAGAAGAATGAAATATTCCATCATAGTACCTGTTTTCAATCGTCCGGACGAAGTGGACGAACTCTTGGAAAGTCTAACCCATCAAACGGAGAAGGACTTCGAGGTAGTCATCGTAGAGGATGGCTCACAGACTCCTTGCGAGGATGTGTGCAACCGGTACGATAACCTGATGGATATACATTATTACTATAAGGAGAACTCTGGTCCGGGCCAGAGTCGCAACTATGGTGCCGAGCGTGCCAAGGGCGAGTATCTCCTGATACTCGACAGCGACGTGGTCTTGCCAGAGGGTTATCTGAAGGCTGTAAGTGATGAGTTGAGCCGCGAACCTGCCGATGCATTCGGCGGTCCCGACAAGGCGCACTCATCATTTACAGATACTCAGAAAGCCATTTCTTATTCCATGACTTCTTTCTTTACCACCGGTGGTATCCGTGGCGGAAAGAAGAAGATGGATAAGTTCTACCCCCGTTCATTCAACATGGGCATCCGCAGGGATGTTTATCTCAAGTTGAATGGCTTTTCTAACATGCGTTTTGGTGAGGACATCGATTTCTCTATCCGTATCTTCAAGGCAGGCTGCCGTTGCCGTCTGTTCCCTGAAGCATGGGTATGGCATAAGCGCCGCACCGACTTCCGCAAATTCTGGCGACAGGTTTACAACAGCGGTATCGCCCGCATCAACCTTTACAAGAAGTATCCAGAGAGTCTCAAGCTCGTACATCTCCTGCCGATGGTCTTCACCGTGGGCGTGATAGGTACGCTCCTGCTGCTTTTCTTCGGATTTCTGCCGTATATGCTGGGCACCGTCCACGTATTCCCAACCCTGGGCAATGCACTGGCAGCATTGGGCTGCATCGGTCTGCTGGGCATCATTCTCTATATCATTGCGCTGTTCATTGACAGCAGCAGGGAGAATCACAGCGTGAAGATTGGCTTGTTGAGCATCCGTGCCGCCTTCACCCAACTGATGGGTTACGGTTGCGGATTCCTTTCAGCCTGGTGGAAGAGATGCCTGCTCGGACAGAGCGAATTCAGCGCATACAACAAGACTTTCTATAAATAGATTACACTATGAGTGAGAAGCTTTCTATTTCGCAATGGGCAGAGGAAGACAAACCTCGTGAAAAACTGGAGCGACTAGGAGCATCAGCACTATCCAATGCCGAACTGCTAGCCATATTAATAGGTTCCGGCTCAAGAGACGAGAGTGCAGTAGATCTGATGAAACACATCATGAAAGACTGCGACAACAATCTCAATACTCTCGGCAAGATGACCATCAAGGAACTCACCCACTACAAAGGAATGGGACCCGCCAAGGCTATCACCGTCCTTGCAGCCTGTGAGCTAGGGAAGCGTCGTGCCCTTGACAAAATAGGAAGTCGCCCGGATTTGGGTTCATCTCTCGCCATCTACAACTACATGCTTCCCAAGATGCAGGATCTTGATACCGAAGAAGCATGGGTATTGATGATGAACCAGAACTTCAAGCTCATCAAAGCAACCTGTATCTCTCATGGCGGCATCACCGAAACTGCCGTAGACATCCGATTGCTCATCAAGGAAGCCGTACTCAACAATGCCACCATCATCGCCTTCTGTCACAATCATCCTAGTCACAGTCCATTACCCAGCAAGGCCGACGACCAGCTCACCCTACAGATAAAGAAGGCGTGCGAAATCATGCGTCTCTTCTTTATGGACCATGTCATCATCACCGATGGCGCCTTTTATTCCTATCACGACAAAGGAAAGTTGTAAAAGCCAAAGTTCCATATTCATCATAAATTCAAGAATTTTTCATGTCTTTGTGCGCAAACAAGAAAAATAAATCACCATTTGTTTTGCATTGTCTATAATTATTGTTACCTTTGCAGAAAACAATATAAAATTATGACACAAGAAGAAAAGACAAAGATAGAAGAAAGAATCGTTGATGTTCTCAAAACCGTTTACGACCCAGAGATTCCCGTAAACATCTGGGACCTCGGTATGATTTACAAGATTGACGTAAAGGACGATGCCACTGTAGAGCTGGACATGACCTTTACAGCCCCATCCTGCCCTGCTGCCGACTTTATCCTGGAGGATGTACGCAGCAAGGTAGATAGCGTGGAAGGCGTGAAATCAGCCAATGTAAACCTCGTTTTCGAACCAGCTTGGGACCAGAGCATGATGAGCGAAGAAGCCCGCGTAGAACTCGGCTTTGAATAAAGACAAAGCCGTTGAATTCTTCACTCTTCATCCTTCACTCTTCACTTAAAAAGAACCGCTTATGAAAAATGTATATTTCCTCTCAGATGCGCATCTTGGCTCATTAGCCATTCCGCATGCCCGCATGCAGGAGCGCCGTCTCGTCCGCTTCCTTGACAGTATCAAGAACAAGGCTGCAGCCATCTATCTGCTGGGCGACATGTTTGATTTCTGGAACGAATACAAGAATGTAGTTCCAAAAGGATACACCCGTTTCCTGGGAAAAATCTCAGAGTTGACCGATATGGGAGTGGAAGTACATTTCTTCACCGGTAACCATGACCTATGGACTTATGGCTATCTGGAAGAAGAGTGCGGCATGATTGTGCACTATAAACCACAGACCGTTGAGATTTACGACAAGGTATTTTTCCTTGCCCATGGCGACGGATTGGGCGACCCAGACAAGAAGTTCAAGCTTCTGAAGGCAATGTTCCACAACCGCACCTGCCAGCGCCTTCTGAATGCCATCCATCCTCGCTGGGGACTGGCGCTGGGATTGAACTGGGCGAAGCACAGCCGACTGAAGCGTGCCGATGGCAAGGAAGAGCCTTATATGGGCGAAAAGAAGGAATTTCTGGTACGCTTTGCCAAACAGTATATGCAAAGCCATAAGGATATAGATTACTTCATGTTCGGTCATCGCCACATCGAACTGGACCTGATGCTGAGCAAGAAGACCCGCCTGATGATTCTGGGTGACTGGATATGGCAGTTCACCTACGCCGTGTTTGATGGCGAACACATGTTTATGGAAGAATATGTGGAAGGCGAAAGCCAACCGTAAAAGCAAAAAAACAAGAACAAAACAAACGATAATAATAAAGGGCAGCCCAAACAGGTTGCCCTTTATTATTGGCAAGTACTCTTATTACTTATTCTTAACGCTGGATTCTTCCTCCCGAAGAAGTCATGTTCGAGATGATTTCCTCTTCACTTACCAGGTTCTGATCGCCCGGAATCGTATTCTTGATGGCACTAGCCGACAGCGAGAAATCCAGGCAATACTGGTTCTTGTCGCCCCACTTCTGATGTGCGTGAATATAGGCAGCGACGAAGGCATCGCCTACACCCATCGGATCAACAATCGGCTCTATATCATATATTCTTGTTGTATAGAGCTGATCTTCCACAGCATCATAGAGCAGACCACTCAGTGTATGATGACTGCTGGCAATCTGGTTTCTTACTGCCATCACCATCTTCTTGCACTTAGGGAAGAGATGGTGCATCTTACGGAAATACTCCAGATAAGCCTCCTTGTCTATCACATAGTTCTCATCCAAAGCCTCAAAAGGAATATGAGGCACACCACTGGCTATTTCCCACTCGTTCTGGTCA
This sequence comes from Segatella copri, assembly GCF_009494395.1. Taxonomy (GTDB): domain Bacteria; phylum Bacteroidota; class Bacteroidia; order Bacteroidales; family Bacteroidaceae; genus Prevotella. The sequence continues at coordinate 41,976 of NZ_VZCB01000035.1, forward strand.
CCGAAGATGATGTCGCTATACTGCATCATCTGGAATAGAACGTCATGAGGTTCCAAACCATATCCCCAGAGATTCTTGCGATAGTTGATGTCGCAGGCAATGGTCAGGCCATCGGCTACAGCCAGCTTGATGGCATCCATCGTAGATTCCATCGCATCACGACTGATAGCACAGGTGATGCCCGAACAATGGAACACGGCAGCATCAGCCAACACCTGATTCCATTTCACCATACCTCGCTTCAAGGTATAGAAAGAAGAATTCTTGCGGTCATAGACTACACGAGAATTGCGCATCGCCACAGCCTCCTCGAAATAATAAGTTCCAAGACGGTCGCCACCACGCACCACATGAGAAACATTCAGACCATACTCCCTGAGGTGCATCAATGCAGCCTCACCCATCTCACCGTATGGCACACGGGTAACATACTCGACATTATCACCCAAATAAGCCAAAGAAATAGCTGCATTTGCCTCACTGCCACCATAGTTGCCAAACATACGATGCCCCTGGAATAAACGTTGATAACCAGGCTTAGAAATTCTAAGCAATATTTCTCCGAAAGTTACAATCTTTGTTTTCATCATTCTCAAAAATCTCAAAAAATTAAAAAGGTGAAGACCTATCACATTTGTTTTAGTCTTCACCTTATTATATTATATCTTTGTGCTGGATTACTTCTTAGCAACCAACTCCATTGTATCGCGAGCGATAACGATCTCCTCGTCGGTAGGAACTACTACAACCTTCACCTTACTGTCGTCAGTAGAGATGATAGCTTCCTCACCACGAACCTTGTCATTCACTTCCTTGTTGATCTTGATGCCAAGATACTCCAGGTTCTTGCAAGCTTCCTCGCGGAGGTCGGTCTGGTTCTCACCAACACCAGCTGTAAATACGATAGCGTCAACGCCACCCATAGCTGCTGTGTAAGCACCGATGTACTTCTTGATGCGATACTCGTACATACGGAGAGCCAGCTGAGCCTTCTCGTTACCCTCGTTGGCAGCGTTCTCGATGTCGCGCATATCAGAAGAAATACCTGTAATACCGAGCACACCACTCTTCTTGTTCAGGAAGTCAGCCATCTCCTGTGGCTTCATGTTCAACTTCTCCATCAAGTAGGTAACGGCAGAAGCATCGATGTCACCACAACGTGAACCCATCATCAAACCAGCCAATGGAGTCAAGCCCATTGAGGTATCCAATACCTTACCGTTCAATACAGCAGCTACAGAGCCACCGTTACCGATGTGGCAAGTAATGATCTTAGAGTTATTCTGGTCGAGACCGAGAATCTCGCAAACACGCTTAGAAACATAGCGGTGAGATGTTCCGTGGAAACCATAACGGCGTACGTGATACTTCTCGTACAACTCGTAAGGAATTGCATAGAGGTAAGCGTAGTCTGGCATTGTGCTGTGGAACGCGTTGTCGAATACGCAAACCTGAGGAGTGCCAGGCATCAAAGAGTCAACGGCACGGATACCCTTCAGGTGACCTGCGTTGTGAACAGGAGCGAGGTCGCAAAGTTCCTCGATACCATCCTCTACGCTCTTGTCAACGATAACGCTCTCCTTGAACTTGTCACCACCCTGTACGACACGGTGTCCTACAGCGTCGATTTCCTTCAAGTCCTTGATAGCGCCGATTTCTGGGTCGAGCAGGCACTTGAACACGAAGTTCACACCTTCCTTGTGGTCAGGCATGTCGTGCATGATCTGCTTCTTCTCGCCGTTAGGCAATTTCACCTTGATGAAAGCGTTATCAAGACCGATACGCTCTACACCACCCTGTGCCAATACAGACTCATCGTCCATATTATATAACTTGTACTTGATAGATGAACTACCACAGTTCAGAACCAATACTTTCATAATGTTAATTTTTGTAATGTTATTGATTGAATAAAGTTAGTTTACGCCTTCTTAGCATCCTGTGCCTGGCAAGCTGTAATAGCTACCATGTAGTAGATGTCGTCTACAGAGCAACCACGAGAGAGGTCGTTAACAGGACGGGCAATACCCTGGAGGATAGGACCGATAGCGATGGCACCACCCAAACGCTGAACGAGCTTGTAGCCGATGTTACCAACCTCAAGGTTAGGAACTACCAATACGTTAGCCTTACCAGCAACGTCAGAACCAGGAGCCTTCTTGGCAGCAACCTCAGGAACGAGGGCTGCGTCAGCCTGAAGTTCACCATCGAGGTGAAGCTCTGGGAACTTCTCCTTAGCGATAGCTACGGCATCCTTTACCTTATCGATGATATAAACACTCTTACCTGTCTCCTTGTTGATAGCATCCTTAGCGCTACCCTTTGTAGAGAAGCTCAACATGGCTACAGTAGGCTCTACGACACCTGCTACAGAGTGAGCAGTCTGAGCTGTTGTGTAAGCAATCTGAGCAAGCTGATCAGCTGTAGGGTTTGGAGTTACAGCAACGTCACCCATTACCACTACGCCATCCTGACCATACTGCTTCTGGTCTGTGATGAGCAACATAGCACCACTTACGCAAGTGATACCTGGAGTACACTTGATGATCTGAAGAGCTGGACGAAGTGTGTCGCCAGTTGTGCTCAAAGCACCAGAAATCTGACCGTCTGCACCCTCAGTCTTGATAATCATACAACCGAGGTAGAGGTTGTTCTTTGTAACGAGTTCACGAGCCTGTTCTACGGTCATGCCCTTCTTCTTGCGAAGTTCTGCGAGCTTCTCTGCATACTCCTCAGTCTTAGGGTTGTTTTGTGGATCAACGATAGTAGCCTTGTCGATGTTGTTAAGACCCCACTGTGCAGCGAGTTTCTTAATGTTGGCAGGGTTACCGATGAGGATGATGTCTGCGAGATCATCAGCCAAAACTTTATCGGCTGCTTTCAATGTACGCTCCTCTTCTGCTTCAGGGAGCACGATGCGCTGCTTGTCAGCTTTAGCGCGAGCTACGATTTGCTGTAATAAATCCATTTTACTTTATTGTTTTATATATTTTTGTTGTCTCCAAAGTAAGTTTGTCAAAGTGTAAAGCCTCTTCGCATAGATTTTAGCTTTTTTGCCACATCGACTTTGCAAAAGTACATATTTATTTTGAAATAATACCTACTAAAATGTGTAAAAAAAGCTAAAATGGTAGATAATAATCATCGTAAAGGTTTACGTTCCAAGAAAAGTGAAGAACGAAGAGTGAAAAAGGAAAAATTTAAGAGTGAAAAGAGAAGAACGAAAGCACATGAATTCTTCACTCTTCGTTCTTCACTCTTCACTTAACTTATAGCATTTCCTGGGTGAGGATGCTTTCCAGTTCCTCTGCCGAGAGTCGGAGTTTGAACTCTCCCTTGATGGCAACGCTGATTCGTCCCGTCTCTTCCGAAACGATGACGGCGATGGCATCACTGCTCTGCGAGATACCCAAGGCTGCACGGTGACGGAGTCCCAGTTCCTTCGGGATATCGAGATTATGGCTCACCGGTAAGATACAGCCGGCAGCCATGATTCGCTTGTTGCTTACCACCATGGCACCATCATGCAGAGGCGAGTTCTTGAAGAAGATGTTCTCTATCAGACGCTGATTGATTTTTGCATCTATCTCTTCGCCCGTATCCATGATATCCTTCAAAGGTACACCCCGTTCGATGACGATGAGCGCACCCACGTATTTCTTCGCCATACTCATGCACGCCATTACGATAGGGATGACAGTCTCCTTGTTTGCCTCCTTCTGGCTCTCCTTGCTGGAATGGAAGAAGCGGACTAGTCGGCGCATACCTTTCTGGGAACCTATCTCGTAAAGGAATCTTCGGATGTCTTCCTGGAAGATGACGATGAGGGCGATGACTCCCACACTCACCAGTTTATCCAGGATAGACCCCAGCAGACGCATCTCCAATACCTGACTCACGAAAAGCCAGATAAGCACGAAGAGCATGATGCCCACGAAGATGTTGAGTGAGCGGGATTCCTTCATCAGGCGATAGACGTAGAATAGCAGAGAGGCTACCAACAGGATATCGATGACGTCTTTAATTCCAAATTCTATCATGTGCGTCCCTCCTTCATTGCTTCTACAATCTTGATTGCCTCAGCAGCTTCCTTCACATCATGAACTCTGAGGATGCTAGCGCCCTTCATCAGAGCGATGGTGTCGAGAACGGAAGTTCCATTGAGCGATGTAGTGGCATCTCCACCCAGCAGCTTATATATCATACTCTTGCGGGAGATACCTACAAGTACCGGAAGTTCCATCACGTTCAACTTCTCCATCTCGTTATAGATCTGATAATTCTGGATGAGATTCTTGCCGAAGCCGAAGCCCGGATCGAGGATGATATCCTTGGCACCCAGGTCACGCAACTGCTGTACCTCTCTGGCAAAGCCCTTCATCATCGTTTCGAGCGTAGGCTGCACTGACATTAATATATAAGGTACCTTCAGCTCGCCCACCACCCGGAACATTTCAGGATATTCCTCCTGTCTCTGCTCCAGCGGCACATTGGCGATGCCTGTGATTCCACCTTCTGATACATCGTTGATGATATCGGCTCCCCACTCCTCGATACACTTGCGTGCCAAGGTAGGGCGATAGGTATCTACGGAGACGGCAGCATCCGGTTGCTCCTTGCGAACGATGTCGAGAGCAAACTTCAGGCGTCTTCCCTCCTCCTCTTCCGATACTTCATCGGCACCGGGACGGGTGGAGAAAGCGCCCACATCAATGATGCTTCCACCTTCTTCTATAATCTGATTAGCTCTCTGAGCTATCTCCATTTCTGTCTGTTTTCTACTGCCAGAGTAGAAACTGTCGGGCGTAACATTCAGGATGCCCATCACCTGAGGGGTACTCAAATCCATCAAGCGCCCCTTAATATTAATCGTATATTCCATTGGGTTATAACTCTTTCAACCACTTTTCGTCTGGCTTGGCGTAAGTCCAGGCGATAAAACTTAGGCTAAAAATTGAGCAAACTAAAAAGAACAATGCCAAATAGCTCATAACTATAAACTTTTTAGCCATTTCTTCCCAGATTCAGTATATGTCCAAAGCAAAATACCACCACCTATTAAAGTGCCTATTCCAAATATCAAAATCATTGTTTCCATTTTCTTAATATTTTAAAATTCGATTACCTACTATTGCAAACATAATTGTCATGCACACACCAAATAAAACGTACAGAAGATTCATATAATCGAATTCTCCTGTTATCATTGGCGTAAGCCCACCCAAAACCATCGCTCCAAAACTTAGTTTGGAGATATCGAAGAAATAACCAGCTAGCTTGTCTTTCCTCGTTTTTAATTTATCTCTTTCTATGTTTGCGCCCATTCCGACCTCACTTTTCAAAGATTACTTGAATATTTCTGCAAAAATAGAAAGAATATTCGAGATTACCATCATTTTTTGGGAAAATTGTTTGTTATGTCCACAATTTAGATTACTTTTGCACCCAAAATAACAGTTATAGACTATGGATATTTCAGAACTCTATCAGATTTACCAAGCGCACCCAGTGATTACCACTGACAGCCGCGACTGCCCAAAGGGCAGTATCTTCCTGGCTTTGAAGGGCGCATCGTTTGATGGCAACAAGTTTGCCGACATGGCTTTGGAGAAAGGCTGTGCCTATGTGATTGTTGATGAAAAAGAGTATGCCAAGGAGGGCGACGAGCGCTACATCCTCGTAGAGGACTGCCTCACCACCTTCAAGGAATTAGCCCGTGAGCATCGCCGCCATTTCGATATTCCTGTAGTAGGAATTACCGGAACCAACGGCAAGACCACCACCAAGGAACTCGTCTCTGCCGTTCTCGGCGAGAAGTTCAACGTGATGTTCACCCAGGGTAACTTCAATAATGATGTAGGCGTGCCAAAGACGCTCTTCCGTCTGGCACCAGAGAATGAGATTGCCGTTGTAGAGATGGGCGCTTCCCATCCAGACGACATCCGGAAACTCGTGGAATACGTGGAGCCTACATGCGGTATGATTACCAATGTGGGCCGTGCCCACCTGCAGGGATTCGGAAGCTTCGAAGGCGTGAAGAAGACCAAGGGAGAGCTCTATGATTACCTCGCAGCCAACGATGCCCTCGTCTTCATCAATGCAGACAACGAGCACCTGATGCAGATGGCTGAGCAGCGCAACATCAACCGCCTCATCACCTACGGCAAGGACGAAAACTGCGATGTGTGGGGAGAAGTCATCTCCTGCGCTCCATTCCTGAAGTTCCGCTGGCGCACAGAGAGTTTCGACTGGCATGAGGTTCAGACTCATCTCATCGGCTCTTACAACATCGACAACATGCTTGCCGCCATCACCATCGGTCTTCATTTCGACGTGAAGCCTCAGCAGATAGACCATGCCCTGGAAAACTACATCCCAAGCAACAACCGTTCGCAGTTGGAAGAGACGGCGCACAATAAGCTGGTGGTAGATGCCTACAATGCCAACCCATCGAGCATGGCAGCTGCCATCGAGAACTTCCGCGTGATGGATGTACCTCATAAGATGGCGATCCTCGGACAGATGGGCGAGCTCGGCGAAGTGAGCCACGAGGAGCACCAGAAGGTAGTAGATCAGTTGCAGGCAGCCGGTCTGGAGAATGTATGGCTGGTAGGCGATGAGTTCAAGGATATTCCATGCAGCTACCGCAAGTTCCAGAATGTAGAGGAAGTGAAGGAAGCGCTCAAGGCGAACCAGCCTCACGACCATTACATCCTCATCAAGGGCAGCAACAGCGTGAAGCTCTTCCAGCTTCCGGAGTTGTTATAAGAAATTTGAATGCACCCTGAAAAATTGATTTCAAGGATATAAAGAAGAACAAAAAAGTATCTTAGGATACTTGCTCATGTATCTTAAGATACTTGGCAATGTATCCTAAGATACTTTGCTATGTAGCTTCATGTGCCCATGAAGCCTATTCCATCGGTCAACGAAGTAAGCTCCAATATAGGATGAAGCCTACTTCCTGCACATCCCCAGAAAATACTTATGAATCTCAAGACTTTCGTTCAATTCAGGATGGAAGGCAGTAACCAGCTGATTACCCTGACGGGCTGCCACAATCTTGCCATCTACCTCTGCCAGAACCTCAGCATCTCCCCACACCTCTTTAATATAAGGGGCACGGATGAAAGTCATTGGGATGTTGCCCTCGATGCCCTTCATCGGAGCCTCGATATAGAAACTGCCCAACTGGCGACCGTAGGCATTTCTCAAAGCCGTGATATCCATGGAAGCAATGCGATGACTAGGCTCACCCTCTATTTTCTTGGCAAGAAGAATCAAACCGGCACAGGTTCCATAAACAGGCAAGCCGGCAGCAATCGCCTCCTTCACTGGCTCCATCAATCCCAGTTCATTCAAGAGCTTCGCCTGGGTGGTACTCTCACCGCCCGGAATAATCAAGCCATCCTTAGGCTGGTCCCAATCCTTCAACTGGCGAACCTCGAAACTATCCACGCCCAGCTGAGCCAACTTCTGTCTGTGCTCAGCAAAAGCGCCTTGTAAAGCTAAAACTGCTATTCTCATAACATACTTATCTAATATAAAAGCCCCTTCTTTTGCAGGAGGGGCTCTTATCCGTTATCTCATTTATTACTTACCTCTTTCAGCCATGAGCAAAGCAATTTCCTGCTCATTGATACCTACCATTGCCTCGCCGAGGTCCTCGCTCAACTCAGCCAGCATCTTAGGGTCGTTGTAGTTGGTAACAGCCTTCACGATAGCCTGTGCACGCTTAGCTGGGTTACCGCTCTTGAAGATTCCAGAACCTACGAATACACCCTCGGCACCGAGCTGCATCATCAGGGCAGCATCAGCTGGAGTAGCCACACCACCTGCTGCGAAGTTAACCACTGGCAACTTACCATTCTCGTGAACATACTTCACCAGGTCGTAAGGAGCCTGCAACAGCTTGGCAGCCTCATAAAGTTCATCCTCGCTCATAGAAACCAGGCGGCGGATTTCGCTCTGCATCATACGCATGTGGGTAACAGCCTGAACCACATCACCTGTTCCTGGCTCACCCTTGGTACGGATCATGGTAGCACCCTCAGCAATACGGCGGAGCGCCTCGCCCAGGTTCTTGGCACCACAAACGAATGGTACGTCAAACTGAGTCTTGTCAATGTGATAAACATTATCTGCTGGAGAGAGCACCTCGCTCTCGTCGATATAGTCGATTTCTATAGCCTGAAGAATCTGAGCCTCAGCGAAGTGACCGATACGGCACTTAGCCATTACAGGGATAGAAACAGCCTCCTGAATACCCTTGATCATCTTAGGGTCGCTCATACGTGAAACACCACCTGCTGCACGGATATCAGCTGGAATACGTTCCAAAGCCATTACTGCGCATGCACCTGCAGCCTCTGCGATTTTTGCCTGTTCTGGAGTTGTTACGTCCATAATCACACCACCCTTGAGCATCTGAGCCAAGTTGCGGTTCAATTCTTGTCTATTTTCTGCCATATTTTTTTTAATTTTATCTATTTACGGCTGCAAAGGAAACACTTTTCAACGAAACAGCAGAAAAATGTTCCAAATTCTGCAAACATTGAGTCATTTTGTATAAAGGATGATTCGCAAAAGTATAAGCTATATTCCGAAATATGCAAAGCACAGATGGTGCTGCTAAGATAAACCGACAGGAAGTTTTCCTTTAAATTACGCATAAACAATTACAATACTGACGTTTTTGTCGTTCCGTTAAATCTCAAATTGCTCCCATGATTAATCTTCTTGCCATAATCTAAAGTATAACTTGCAGATAATGACACATAGCGTCTATCCCATGGACGGCTTTGATAAGAATAACTATCAATATAATCAGAGATAAGCCAACTCTTCGTATTACCATTTTTAAGTATAAGGGAATTAACCTGTAATTTAACAAATAAATTTCCCTTGGTATATTGTAATCCTAACTTCAAATTATCTGAGAAGCGAGTAAGGTTGGAACTTCCACGCATATATCCTTCTCCAGAACTATAAGCGTAATTGAGATTTACAGCCCAGAATTTTCCTAGTCTGCAATACAAGGTAGGATATAGTCCCCAATAACCGTTGTTTATATGAAACAGACCGGAATGCCATTCATGCACATACGAAATTTTAGAACTCAAACGAATCTTACCATGCGCAAGGTTCAAAGATGGAGTCACATTGATATATATTGGATTGAACGAGCCACTATTAATCATCTCCTTTACCATCAGTCCATTTATTTCATGCCAATAAGGTACAATATCATTGATGATATTATCCCAACTAAAGGATGAATTAAGAGAGAACAAATTAGAAGGCATCCATGTATATGACAAAAGGGCATAGGCCTGGCGTACAGTTTTCAAATCAGCATTACCCTTACTGCCTGTCACCTCATCGTCCTGGCGCACTACTGTATTGTAGTAAGTAGGATTAATAGAACTTTGAGTGATGTTAGCCTGTACATAAACGGAATGCTTCTCATCAAATCGTCCACTAAGCGTCATGCCTCCATTAATATAAGCCTTTGTCATCGTTGTTTCATCTTGAACCTTATAACTCTGTACAGGTATGGACATTTTCAAACTGCCACTCCACTTGTTAGAGAACTTATGATTATAATTTAAGTCAAAGGAATAGTAAGAGTTCACTAATTTCTGATAAGTATCGGCGGTTCCATAATAGTTCGTGCGATAAATCTCAGAGTTGAGTTGAGCAGTAAACACCAAATAATTTTGTTTATAAACAGGCAATCCATAACCTAGCCATAAGCTTGGCAAATAAGCATTTTCCCTTGTTCCATTGATGATGCTTTGACCTTCCGATTCCATTAATTGATAATCCTCGCTACCCTTGTTGTGGTTATAAGAGAAAGAAAGTCCACCATATACATAAGCACGATGAGGCAGTCCCTCCAGATAGAATTGTGAGCTCACATAGGGTGTAAGAGATTGTGAGGTAGCATCAGAAACAGAAGAAGTCTCTTCAGACTCATTGTATCTAATGTCCTGTCGGGTATAAATATCAGGAGTTTTGTTATATTTCACACCAGCTTGAACCAACCAAATCAGATTATTGGAATCATATCTGGCACTGATACCTGTAGAATAAATTCGCTGTTTTTCAACTTGCTCATAGTCAACCTTTTTATTAAGCGTAGAAGCATCATTATAAGTATAAGTGATATTTCTGTTACCTCTTATTTCATGAGCATTTTTATAATATGCTCCCACAATTGCCTGATAAGTCATATGTCCCTTCTTCAGCTTTCCTGCGACATCATAATCACCACTATCATAGTTACCAAAGCTTTGGTTAGCCTCGGCCATTACATAACCTCCATATTTGTATTCACGCAATACAAAGTTGACTACAGCCTGATAGTTTTTATATTTTGCCTCAGATGGTGATTGTAAGAATTCCACACGGGCCACCTCTTTTGGTCGAAGAGTTTTCACCTCCCAATCGCTAGCCTCAAAACCATTGATAAAGAAATGAACTTCCTTGCCCCAATTTGTCTCAACTTTATTTGTAAATTCATCTACACGCAATCCTGCCACCATCATACGAGCCAGCAATGCAGAATAATTAGATGAAGACTTGCGTTCTTCAGGAGTTGGAGTGTATGAAACACCATCTTTGATTGCAACGTGATTCTTAGCAGTGACCACTACCTCTTTGATATGCTGAGTTTTCACAGAATCTACCTCTTGAGCAGAAACTGTAGCCGAAGATGCCAACAAAGTCAACAACAACAATTCTTTCATACTATTTTCTCTTTATATTAATTAAAATATCTAGGTGCAAAATTACGGCAAATTACTCAAACCGCCAAACCTTTTACATCATTTCTCACATAATATTTATCCAAAAAATATTATGTAAAAATGACGTTAAGAAGTACGCTACTTGAAAAAATATTTGTATTTTTGCATTTTTGAAGTTAAATGAGTAAAAATACAAAGCATGAAAAAGTATTATTGTATAACGATTTTAGCACTTTTAGTTGTTACTTTGTTACAAGGATATAATGTGTCTTTGCAATACAAGGAATATACCTATAAGGAAATAGATAAGATAAATTCTGCACTGAAAGTTTCTGTTGATGAAGAATATGCTATCCGAGCACATCAGAATTACAATCCACATAAAGATGGAAAGCAACGACTCTACACAAAAATAATGACGGACGAAGACTTTCTCAAGGCAAAGCCAAAGAAAGAAGATGTCATTCGCTTTGACGAAATAAACATTCAAGACCTTAGAGATAGAGGTATTGCAGAGACAGAAGCAGAAGCTATGGGATTATTAACAAAAGACATACTTACTAACAAGGGTAATCCCATTAATTTAGCCAAACTCTCCCAAATATTCAAGAAAAATCTAAATGAGGGCTTTACCAATACCTTATTAATATTAGATGAGAACAAAAAGGTCATCAAGAGTTATGGACAAACAAAGGACATTGAGACTTGGCAGGCTAGCAAGCCTATCGGCATCGGGCTCAAACCTATCCGTTTCGTACAGGCAAGGGTGGATATAACTCCATCTTCTTTCATCATAAATTCTATAGAGACTCTAATCTCTACCATACTGCTTGCTCTTATCATCGTCTTTTGCGTAGGATACCAGATGACTGCCATCAGATACAAGGAAGACCTTCTGAGGAATCGTGAGGTAAGCCTTCATGGAACTGTACACGACTTGAAAGCTCCATTGGCAAGCATCTTGCTAAAGTTGGGATTCATCAAAGACTGCATCAAGGATGCTGACTTGCAGGAGATGATTAGTTCTTCTGAAAGACAAATCAAGAATCTTGCCAATACCATCAAGACAATACTTATCACCTCTAAGGCCAGTGAAAGCAAGTTGGTTATCAACAAAGAACAAATTGACATCATCGAACTGACGCAACAAGCGCAAGAACAAATAGACATCAACTATGCCAGCAAGCCACATGCCATCGGCATCCACGACCATCGTGAAGAGAATGCTCTGGTGTATGCAGATAAGTACCTGATAGAAAATGTGATGCACAATCTGATGGAGAATGCCGTTAAATACTCTGACAAGGAGGCAAACGTTGAAGTCAATATCAAACAGGATGAACATTTCACCATCATCAGCGTGTCTGACCATGGCGTAGGCATCGACAAGAAATATCAGAAGAAGATATTCGAGCAGTTCTATCGCATACCAGCCACACACCATAAGAGCGGATATGGCATAGGCCTTGCCATGGTAAAATATGCCATCAAGGCACATGGCGGAACCATCAAGGTGGTGAGCGAGCCAGGCAAGGGCAGCACCTTTACGTTCACATTGCCGCTCAAATAAAAGCAACAAATCGTAATGGACAAGGAACAAGATAAAACATTATAAAATAAGAAATATGGAAAAGATAAAAGTACTATTGGTCGATGATGACCTGGATTTCGGCAACACAGCAGTCTTGCTGCTAAAAAAAGCAGGCTATGAGGTCTATTTTCAAAACACGCTGTTTGGAGTGGAAAGCCTTATCATGAAGCTGTCTCCCAACCTCATCATCCTCGATGTGATGATAGGAGAAGAGAACAGTCTGGAAAGAATCAACGACATCCGACTTGCCGCAGAAGACATCCCTATCATGTGTGTATCTTCGTTACATGATCCAGAACTCAAAACTGAGGCTGCCAATAATGGTGCAATGATTTACATCGAGAAGCCTTTCGCCAGCCGTGAGTTCCTGGGATGGGTAAACCGCTATGCCAAGCGCAAAGACTTCAGCAATTCCCGTATGATAAACATGGGTGCCTACACTGTAGATACAGAGACTCATGTGCTCAGTTTCCGTGGCTGCAACGAGAAGACACTGGGCAATACCGAGTTTGCCACACTCAAGCTATTATGGATCAATAAGGGCGAAGTCGTGCCACGCCAAGACCTCAAGGATACAGTTTGGAGAGGTGTAAAGTGTAGCGAAGAAAGCCTCAATAATGTGATGTACAACTTGCGCCGATATTTCGCCAAAGATGCCTCCATCCACCTGGAAACCCTTCGTGGCGAAGGATTCAAGATGTGGATGGATGACTAGTTTAATGACGGCTCAATCCCATCAGAGGAAAATAGGGAGTGCTTTCCATTCTTTTGTTACAGATGGTCTTCTGTCCTTTCTCTTATTCGCCTTTGGCTGCTTGCTTTAGAACCTTATGTTATAATTGATAACTCGCTCTAAATTGGACTTTGATTGAAAATCAAGAAGTTGGGCGTTTGCCTATATTATACAGGTAACAATATGGAAACGAGCGGACTTCTGCTCGTTTCTGTATTTTGCAATATGCAAAGAACGCCTCAATTCGGGGACAAAGATACGATATTTTTCTAAATCTCGCATAGCTTACAAGGAGAAAAACTTGGAAATTAGAACTTTTTACGTTAAAATCCATATTTGACAAGCAGATTTTGAAGAAAATATTTGGAGTTTCCAATAAAAAAGAGTATTGTTTGCAGCAACAAATCCCACCACGCCTCTCAACAATGCGTACCACGGTGGGACTT
>NZ_VZCB01000001.1 GCF_009494395.1 Segatella copri
CTCCAATTGTAGTTACCCTATGCGAGGGAAATCATTTTCGTTTTATAGAGGAAAGGTAGTAATTTTTGGTGGAAATCGTATCTCTTCTCTGAAGATTTTTGCCATTAGTGTGACTTTTCCTTGATTTTGTGATGGTCGGGTATGTTATTTAAGTGTTTTTGCGCTATGGAGATTTGCCCTTGAATCTTTTTCTCATATCTATTTGTCTACTATATCTGTTAATTTCCTATATATTTAATGGATATCAGACTCTTCCGCTGCAGATGCTTTGTCTTCCTTGGATTGGGGCTTGGGTACGAAGCCCAGAATAGCTACCAGACAACTCATCAATGGACTGATGATGTTGAAGAAGCAGAAGGGGAGATACACCAGTGTCGGGATGCCGAGAACCGTACTCTGCGTCATACCGCAGGCTGTCCATGGAACCAGTACGCTCGTTACGGTAGCACTATCCTCTGTACTTCGGCTCAAGAGTTCCGGACGGTAGCCTCGTTCTGCATATTCATCCTTGTAGATAGATGCATTCATGATGATGCTCAGAAACTGGTCGCCCATAACGAGATTGAGCAATACGCCCGATGTCACGGTACTGCAGACAAGTGATATGGTGCTGTGGATGCTTTTCAGAAGCACGTGGGTGATAGCGTGAAGCATGCCGCTGGCTACCATACATGAACCGAAACACATGGCACAGAGAATGAGCCAGATGGTGTTGAGCATGCCTGCCATGCCGCGGGTTGCCACAAGTTCATTGATGTTCTCCATGCCGCAATCTACCTGAGTGTGGGTATAGCAGGTAGTCATGATTCCCTCAAAGAGGCTCTTGGCAGTGATGTTGTCTTCGCCAGCAATCTTTACCAGTACTTCCGGCTGGAGGATGAGGGCACAGATGCATGCAGAAAGAGCTGAAAGAAGAAGCGTGATGAGAGAGGGGGTCTTGCGGTAGATGAGCCATCCTGTAAAAGCCGGAACGAGCATCGTAAGTAGGGAGATATTGAAACCATGACTCAGACCGGTAAGATACTGGCTGATATCCACAGGTTTGGAATCATAGCAGAGTCCGATGATGAGATAGAGCACCAGCGAGAGCAGGATGCTTGGTATGGTGGTGTAGAGCATATAGCGGATATGCGAGAAGAGATCGGCACCGGCTATGCTTGAAGCCAGGACGGTGGTATCGCTCATAGGTGAGAGCTTATCACCGAAATAGGCTCCCGAGATGATGGCTCCAGCGGTGTAGGGGGCTGGTATTCCCAAGGCATCACCGATTCCCATCAGAGCAATACCGATGGTGGCAATGGTGGTCCATGAGGTTCCCGTCATCACGGAAATGATGCTGGAGATGATGCAGGCGCAGGGTAGGAAAAAGGTCGGTGACATGATCTGTACACCATAATATATTAATGTGGGAACCACGCCACTGATCATCCAGGTCGCTGACATCATTCCGATGAGCAGCAGGATCAGAATAGATACTCCGGCATCGCCCACGGTCTTTTTGATCATCTCCTCAAAGATATTCCATTTCATATTGTAGATTCCCATGCCGAGTGCAACGCATACTGCTGTGGCTATCATGAGGGCCACCTGAGAGGCACCAGCCAGGGCATCATCAGGGAAGAGTTTGACAACCATGACGATGAGGGTGATAAGTACTGCCAGCGGTATGACAGAAATGAAGGGATGTGGTTCCACTGGCTGCTGAGGTGGGCAGGATACCTGCTCTTCAGCAGCTTGAGTTTTTTGTTTATTTTCTTTTTGTTCCATTTGTTAATACTCTCTTATACATTTCACAAAGACACAATTCGTCATCTGACAATGCCTGGATGATTTCACCGAATGTCGGATTTTGTTAAGTTTCATATATATATTGTACTTATTGTGCAAAAATAATAAATATTTTCAGATTTCGCAAGATAAGGTACAATATAGCATTCTTATTTATAATATATTATACTTTTATTGAACTTTTCTTTGAGTTTTGTCATATTTTCATTAACTTTGCCAGCAAAACTATCATTAAGAGTTACCCTTTAAAATAAATGTATTATGCAGATATTATTGGCAAATGCCAAAATCATGTTTGATAAGGCAGATAGGGCAGCTGTTTCAAAGCCACTTTTCCAGTCTGTGGCTGAAATGTTGGCTGCAGAAATGGCTAAGCTGGACGTAGAGGAATTGGCTAGGCAACTGGATTGCAGCCACAAGATAGCTTTGGAAAACTGGAAACGCTATCGTAATTTTATGGCTGCAGAGAAGATGCCTGCCATACTTTCCTACAATGGACAGGCGTATAAGCATCTATGCGCTAACACTTTGGGAGAAGAATCCCTGGAGTATGCCCAGAAACATCTCTGGATTACCTGCTTTCTCTATGGATTGCTTCGGCCGATGGATGGCATCGTGCCTTATCGTATGGAGCATTGCGTGAAGCTTGAAGCTACAAACGACAAGCCAATCAATCAATTTTGGAAAGATAAACTTACCGATGTTCTTATCAGCAGTGTGAAAGCTGACGATGGCATACTTATCCATCTCTCTACAGCAGAATATGAACATCTGTTTGATTGGAAGAGAATTTGCAGGGAAGTGAAAGTCATCCAGCCCCTCTTTTATGTTCGCCAGAAGGATGGTAGGCTGAAAATGCAGGCTGTGTGGGCTAAATCCTGCCGTGGAGCTATGGTAAGATACATTTTAAGCAACCAACTTGCTACTCCAGAAGAATTGGCAGCCTTCAGTTACGAAGGTTTTGAATACGCACCAGAATTAGGAGAAGTGGCTTTTCCGCATTTCGTTCGTTTGCATTGTCTAGAAGACAAGGGAGCGGACTAGGCTATGCTTTAGTCCGTTCCCTTGTTTAATTTAGTTTAAATCCTGAACAATTCTTGTTTATCTCTAGATAAAATTGTATCTTTGCCGTGGAGAAAGTTATGTTCAGCACTGCTGAACTTATATTCAATACTGCTAAACTTAAGTTCAACACTGCTGAATATAGATTCAACATTGCTGAACATAGATTTCTTCTAATGATAAAGACTATTATCCTTAAGAATATAGATGAATGCATTTAAGGATGCAAACTATCTCTTCCAGGATTACGGTCTCTCTTTATAAATGATGTTGTAGAACTTAATAAGGAAAGGAATCGATATGGTAAAGTACAAGTTACAGGAGATGTCGGATGTTCATCATACCGGCAAGCGTAAGGTTTATCCCAAGATGGTAGTCAACCGCACTCTATCTCGCAAGGAATTCATCGAAAGAATGCATGGTTATCATCGTGGCATTTCGGCAAGCACCACGGAGGCAGTGCTGATGGACGTGGAAGATATGCTGGTTGAGATGCTCTCCATGGGCTATAATGTAAATCTGGAAGGTCTCGGCACCTTCTCTCTGTCCTTGGGTTTCGAGGATGACAAGCCTACGGAGATGCAGGGCGATGACGACAAGATGACCTATCGCAAGGTGGGCGTAAGAGATGTGAACTTCAAGGCGTCTCCCGATTTCATCAAGTCTGTGAAGCTGGAAACCGACCGGGATCTGGAGCGAGATATGGGTGGTGTAAAACTGATATTGAAAAAGAAATATACCCGAGAGGAGCGCATCGCCCGAGCCCTGGATGTCATCGATGAGAATGGCTTCATCGGTCTTACTGACTATGCCTACATCAACAACTTGAGCCGCACTGCCGCCTCCTTGGAATTAAAGGAGATAGCCCATGACGAGACTGCTCCCATCCGCTCTG
This sequence comes from Segatella copri, assembly GCF_009494395.1. Classification (GTDB taxonomy): domain Bacteria; phylum Bacteroidota; class Bacteroidia; order Bacteroidales; family Bacteroidaceae; genus Prevotella. The sequence continues at coordinate 3,746 of NZ_VZCB01000001.1, forward strand.
TGGGTCGGCACAGTCACAAGGTTTGGGTGAGGAGAAAAAAATAAGATAAAGCGTGATTTCTCATCATTTTCTTTGGCATTTCCAATTCTTTTCGTTAATTTTGTAGCGTTAATTTAAAAGAAAGGAATAAGATGGAAACGATTAATATTCAGTTTCAAGTACCTTCTACAGGTCAATATACGCTTGACGAATTTGTCGCTAAGCTCAAAGACTATGCTGAAAAATTAGCAAGTTCTATCTCCAAATCAGGAAATAGTTACCAGGAAACTTATATGAGCCAGGCAGAGCAGGAAGCCTACGTGGCAGAAAGCCTCAACCGTGCTCTTGATGAAATGGAAGCTCATAAGAAGAATGGAACTAAGCCGATGAGTTTTGATGATTTTATGGCTAAACTTGATGAGGAGGATTAGTTATGGAAGTTGAAATACGTGTTGAGAATGAGTTCTTAATACAGTTTAAGCGTCTTTCTAAAAAATATCGTTCTTTAAAAAGCGATATTAAAGATTTGAAAGCCTCTCTTGTAATTGATCCATTTCAAGGTAGCAGTCTTGGCAAAGGTGTCAGAAAGGTGAGAATGGCAATAGCTAGTAAGGGTAAAGGTAAGAGTGGTGGTGCAAGGGTCATCACTTATAATCTTTACCAGGAAGGAGATTCCATTATCATTGATTTGTTGACAATCTATGATAAAGGAGAAATCTCCAATATCTCTGATGAGTTTATCAGTTTTTTGCTTGATAAACGTAAAAATGGATAATACGCAGAATTTGTAGATTGTGTGATTGTAGAATTTCATGGTATTTCATAACGAGGATTGCCTTTCAGTATTTCTGATGCTGAAAGGCTTTTTTGTGTCTTAAAGCGAAGAAAGTCGTTCTTTTCTTTGGCATTTCCAATTCTTTTCGTTAATTTTGTAGCGTCATTTCCGAGATGGCTGGCAAAGGGATGCTGGCTGATAAGTTTGGGGATTGGCTTTATCTTTTAGAATTAGACGTTTACTACGTTTCGCTTCTGATTAATTGAAACTTCGGAACTTTCAAAATAGGAGATCGGAAAAGAGATGGCAGTGGACGCCTACATAATGTGTATATATACACGGCACGAGTGCGCCCTTTCGTATAGAAAGGGTGTACCTTGTGCTACATACATATATACTTTATTGGTGTAGGTGTGTCCTCTTGCTTCTTATTATACTGCTTGTCTCCTAAGGTTCCGAAGACCGCAATTAACAAGTAGTTGCAAGGAGTAATGACCCCTGCGCCAATTCTTTTAGATAGATTTGTGCCTACTTAGATAGAAACTACTAACTTGTTGGTACAAAGACTAATGTTATCGGATTATATTTATCTGCTTTGGGGGTGAGCAAAGGGATGTAACGTTGTTATTCTTATGAACAAATACGAACTCGCAAAGAAGATAAATGAATTGGAGGGTCTTACGAATGATGAGAAATCGGAGTTAATCAAACTACTTCGTTCGCAAAAGAAGTATGGTTTGGTTTGGGAAGACAAGCCTGAAGATGCTGAGCAAAGAATGGTCAACGAGCAGCCTGTGCTTGTTGAAGTGCCTGAACGTGCCATCCTCAGCGATGACGCTGAGGCGCCAAACCATATTCTTATTGAAGGCGATAACCTCGAAACCCTTACTGCTCTTAGCTATACTCATGCAGGGAAGATTGATGTCATTTATATCGATCCTCCTTACAATACAGGTAATAAGGATTTTATTTATAACGATTCTTTTGTTGATAAGGAAGACGGCTACCGCCATTCCAAATGGTTGACGTTCATGAATAAGCGCTTAAAAATAGCCAAGAATTTGCTTTCAGATAAAGGCGTGATATTTATCTCTATCGACGATAATGAGCAAGCACCTTTAAAGATGCTTTGTGATGAAGTCTTTGGAAATATAAACTTATGTGGTCAATTAATATGGAGGAAGAAAAGTGGTGGAGGTCAAACTGATATTTATTTTGTAACGGAACATGAGTATATATTGGTTTATCAGAAAAGTGCAGCTTTTAAATGGATAGACCCTGTAGAGATACAATCTTCGGACGAATTCAAAAATGAAGATGAACGTGGAAAATATAATTTGGTTAAGTTAGAAAAATGGGGAAGCTCTGCCCATAAAGAAGATAGACCAAGTATGTATTTTCCAATAAAGGATGAGCAAGGAAATGATTATTTTCCAATAGCTCCTGATGGAAAGCCAGGACGTTGGCGTATAGGATTACAAAGAATGGAAAATGTTATAAATAATAACTTAATAGAATGGAGAAAAGGCAAACCATATGAGAAAGTATACTTTGATATAAATGCTCAAAAAGTTAAGGTAAAGAAGAGTCGAAGTATATTGTATGATGTAGCAGAAAATGCTGATGGAAGCTACTTGTTAACTTCTCTGTTTGGTAAAAAAGATATATTTACTAATCCGAAGCCTGTTGAATTGATAACTAATGTAATAAGCCATCATGGGAATAAAAGGGGAATTATTTTAGACTTCTTTGCCGGTTCCGGTACTACTCTTCATGCCACAATGCAACTGAATGCCGAAGATGGCGGGCATCGCCAATGTATCTTGGTTACCAATAACGAGAATGGAATTTGTGAGAATGTGACTTATGAGCGAAACCGTCGAGTAATCCAGGGCTATACAACTCCTAAGGGAGAAAAGGTTCCAGGCTTAACCCGCAACAACCTTCGTTATTACAAGACGCAGTTTGTGCCTCGTGATAAGAGTCCGAAGAATCTGCGTAATTTGATGGCACTCTCTACAGATATGCTTTGCATCCACAACGATACATATATCGAGAAGCCATTTGCTGGCAAGAACATCAACAACAAGATTGCTCGCTATTTCGAGAGCAATGATGGAACTAAGCGAATGCTGGTGATTTATCGTGCTGAGGCTATTCAAGCCCTGGTAGAGTTGATGAAGCAGGAATTCAAGAATGCCGAAAGTAATGAGAACGGCAAACTCATGGTCTATGTCTTCTCGCCAAACGGCTATGCTTATGATGATGAGTTTGAGGATGTGGCAGATTACGTTTCGCTTTGTGCCATGCCTGATGCCGTACAGAATGCTTATCGCAGAGTTTTGCCAAAGAAGCGTCAAGCGCAACTCCTGGATGATATTGCTGAAGAAACGGACTCAGAAGCACGGACAATAGAAGAATCGGATTTATTTCAAAATCAAACATATACAATGGCAGCAAGTGAAATCAAAGATGACAGGGAAGGAGGCAACGAATGAAACAGATACAATATCAGCAGAAAGCAGTCAAGGAATTGGTAGATAAAACCATTGACCTGCTTACCTATTCAGGTATGCGCCATACACTCGTATTCAAGGCTCCAACAGGTGCCGGCAAGACGGTGATGGCATCAGAAATGTTGCTCCGACTGAATGCCGAGTTGAGAGACCGTACGGATGTACCTTATAAAGAGTTGGCATATATTTGGATTGCTCCCAACAAGCTTCATGAACAGAGCTACTTTAAGATGAAATCCTTCTTTACGGAAGGACAGGAGTTGCATCCGGTTATCTATGACGACCTCGACCATTCTGCCGAAGGCTACATCCATCCGGGAGAAATTCTTTTCGTTAACTGGGAGAGTATCAATAAGGATAATGCCGTGATGATACGTGATACGGAGCAGAGTGCTTCACTCTATGATCTTACTCGTAGAACCCAGGAAGAACAGAATATTCCTATTGTCGTTATCATCGACGAAGAGCACATGTTCGCCAGCAAACTCGCCAACAAGACAGAGAAGGTGTTGAAGAACATCAATCCAAAAGTTGAGCTTCGTATCTCGGCAACCCCTGAGACAAAAGGCGATTTGGATGTGAAGATACCTAGAGAGGCTGTTGTTGGAGAAGGTATGATTAAACAGGGTGTGGTATTGAATCCTGCCTTGAACTTCACGGATCCAAATGGCTCTTTGAACCAGCATCTGGTGAGCCTTGCCCTGAAGAAACGGGAAGAGTTGGCTGAGGCTTATCGCAAGATAGGTGTTCATATCAATCCTCTGCTGCTTATTCAGTTGCCTAATGATAAAGATAAGATGGATAAGGATGATGAAAGCATCAAGGAAGAGGTGATGCAATATCTGGACACTATCAAGAATATTAATGTTGACAATGGCAAGTTGGCGATATGGCTCAGCAATGAAAAGGAGAATCTGGATGGTATAGAGAAACCGGATAATCTGACCGAAGTGTTGCTCTTCAAGCAGGCCATCGCTCTGGGATGGGACTGTCCTCGTGCCGCTGTGCTTCTCATCTTCCGAAAGATAGAGAGTTTTACTTTCACCGCTCAGACCGTGGGACGCATCCTTCGTATGCCAGAACAGCATTTCTATGAGGATGACCGATTGAATTGGGGCTATGTATATACCAACCTCAGCAAAGACATCATCAAGATTGTGCAAGATGACATGGACTATATGTCGAATATTCATGCTGTTCGTCGAGAGAATCTATGCAATGTGGTGCTGCGTTCTGAATATTGTGAGCGTCCAGCTATCGCACGTAAGCGACTGGGACCTGATTTCAAGAAGGTACTTGCAAAAGTCTTTGAAGATATTCTTCTGGTTAAGAACCGCCAGTTATCTCTTTTCACGATAGATGACTTGGAGGGCAATGTGGATGATGAAGATTCTGAGGATGTTGAGGCTACGGAGAGCATTTATGCCAAAAACAGAAAGGCATGCGAGGATAAGATTACCTTTAAGGTAAGAAGCATTGGAATCGATTTGATAGAGGATGTCAGTATCACGGGCGAGACTGGTGAGACTCGTGTGGTTAAGAAGGCAAGATATGTTCGTACGATGCTGGAATTGAACAATTCATTCAATGCTTTCTGTGCCAAGTGTATTGGTTCAAAGTTTGAGAAGGTGAGCGTTGCAACATTGGCTTTTGCTTTGAAGGAGCTGATGGAAGACCTGTTTGAACTTTTCGAGACGGATGCCGTGAAGGTGATTCTTTATCATGGTAACAAGGAAGTGTTTGCTGATCTGATAGACCGTGCATTGAATCGTTATCAGAAGATTCTTGAGGAACGACAGAATCAACAGAATGCAAAGTATTATAAAACTTATGACTGGGAGGTTCCTGTGGAACGACTCTATAAGGAAGAAAGTCATCACATCAAGGATGAGGTGCGAGATCACGCTCTTCTGCCATTCGTAGAATTAAAGAATGCCTCTAAGCCTGAAGAGCGTTTCGAGGCTTTCCTGGAAGCTAACAAGGAGTATATTGACTGGTGGTATAAGAATGGTGATGCCGGCAGGCAGCATTATGCCATCAGTTACGAGAACAAGGAGGGGCACAAAGCCCTCTTCTATGTAGATTTCGTGATTCGCATGAAGAGTGGTCAGGTTCTGCTCTTCGATACCAAGAGTGCTGGTAGTGATGTGGATGCTGTAGAAAAGCATAATGCCCTCATCGACTATATGGCGAGCGAAGAGAACAAGGACAAGCATCTGAAGGGTGGCATCATCATCGAGAGAAATAACAACTGGAAGTATTGTCCGCTGAAGATAGAGAACACTACTGACATCGTGGAGTGGGATAGTTTCTATCCGAAAGAATATAAATAAGTCATAAACGCTATATATATAATAAGGTGTAATAACGATGGCAAAGGGATTAGATGGAAAATTCTTGCACTATGGCATCCGAAAGGAAGACCTCGACCTGATCAGGACGTTATGCGAGAAGCATGAGATAGACTTCGACTGGATGAGCGAGGATATCCTCCGCAAATATCATGCAGCCAAGGTAGATAAAATAGAAATGAATGACGAGGATACTGAGAAGATTATCGCCGAGGCGATTTCTCTAATCAAGTAAGTAAGAATGAAGATTAGATTATGATTATCAAGAGAATCAAAATCAAAAACTATAAGACTTATCTGAGTCTTGACTTGGATTTGTCGGTGAGACCCGATCAGCCCATCATCCTGATAGGTGGTATGAACGGTGGTGGTAAGACCACGCTGTTCGAGGCTATCTGTGGGGCTCTTTATGGACTGAAGATTCAGAACAAGGCGCATTTTCAGGAACTCCTGAACAATGGTGCCTTGGGAAAGGTGGAGCCTACTATCGTGCTCGAACTCTCTTTCGAAGGTATGGTGCTCGGACGCAAGCAGCAGTATCTGCTGCGTCGCACTTACAAGCTTAATCCTGCCAACAAGCCTGTGGAGAATGTGCTGCTCAATATGGATGGCACGCCTTTCTCCTATGGTACGGCTACGCCTCCGCAGCAGCGTGCCATCAACGAGCAGCAGGTGAATAAGATTATCAAGGCAAACCTGCCGCAGGAGCTCAGTAAGTATTTCCTCTTTGATGCCATGCAGTCGAGCGAGCTCTTGAAGGAGAATGTCTTTGCCCAAATCATCAAGGATAATATCCAGAATGTGATGGGATTCAACAAGTATCTGCAATTGAAGAATGCTGCCGAGCATCAGCAGCAGGAGTGGGCGGCAAGGAGACTGGAGGCGCAGAAAGAGGCAGAAGAATATAATGGTCTTTGCGAGCAGCGCAACCAGTTGGTGGCTTTGCAGGAGGAGAATACCAAGCACCAGGATGATAAGTACAAATATCTGGTTTCCATTCAGGCTGAATATGATGCCGCCAAGGAAGGTGCCAAGGATTCTGCCGAGACTGCACGAAAGATTCAGGATCTGGAGGCCAGCGTGAAGGATACGCAGGAGTTGTCAAAGCGATATAATGCCCAATTGAAGCAGGTGGTGGAGACCTTGGAAATCAACGTGTTCTTTCCGAAACTTGCACAGGGAATCACAAACGAGGTGAATGACATTATCCGACAGAAAGAAGCCTTGAAGCAGGAACGTGAAGGGGTGCTCTCCCTGGAGCAGATGCGTGAGGTAACTACCAAGATTCTTGGTTATCTGAAATCAAAGTGCCTCTGTCCGGATTCCGTGGAGGATGACGATGTGGTGGCTTACCTGAAGAGTCAGCAGGAAGCTTTGCAGCGCAAGGATGACTATGCTTTCCTGGATGAAAGCGAGTTTGATGCGCTCAAGAATCTGCTGGGTGCCAATGCTGTGAATGAGTTTATCGCCCTTAATGACAGTCGTTATGATTTGGAAAAGCGGTTGGAGAACTATGATAATCAGCAGAGTCAGATTGCTCTGCTCCGTCGTAGCATGGTAAGCGGTAATACCGAAATCATCAAGGCATACGAGGAGGCTAGCCGTGAACTCGAAATCTTGAAGAAGGAGGCGGATGACAGAAAGGTGAACATAGAGAAACTGGAGCGGAAGATTCACCAGTTTGATGTGCAGATACAGCAGGAACCTGATGTGAAATATGACATGCTGGTGAAACTGAAGCCTTTCTTTGAGGATGTTGCCGACACTCTGCTTAAGCGCAAAAAGGAGAAGATTGAGGAGGATATGAAGGAGCAACTCAACAAACTCCTCATTTCCTACAAGGGATGCATCGCCAAGGTAGAGCTGTCAGACAGTATGGAGAATTTCACCATCCGTCTCTATCACAAGGCAGGAAATGAAATCTCGCTCAACCAACTGAATGCGGCATCCAAGCAAATCTTTATCCAGGTGTTGCTGAAGGTGCTTCGAAATCTGGGCGACTATAATCCACCTGTGATGATAGATACCGTGATGGGTGTATTGGATGAGGAGAGCCGTGATGTGCTGATGGAAGAATACTTCCCGGGACTTGCCGAGCAAACCATCCTGCTCTGCACCACTTCGGAAATCAGAAAGGATAAGGATTACATGAAGCTGGAACCATTCCTCTCTCGTTCTTATACACTGGTAAGAGATGTGGAAAGTCAGAGCACCCACGTGGAGGAAGGATATTTTGGAGTAATGTGTAATGAATAATGTTTCATATTGACGGAGCAATATAAATATGGAAGTAGCATTAGAGAATATACGACAGGCAGAAGGTATGGTAGAAGCCATCATGCCTTTGAAGGAGAAACTGGAGAAGCGTTTGAACCTTTCGCGGCAAGTGGAAGGGGAGAGGGATGCCATGCTAACCCTGAATAAGGTGATGCGAATCTGCCTGATAGCCAGTTTGAGCTTAACGGAGAAGAGAAGTGTGGATGGTTTGGGAGATATCGTATTGTCGAAATCTTCTCAGCGTATCATGCCTAGTTTCTTTACCAAGGATAATAAGAAGTCGCTTTTTTCGGCTTTGTTGAAGTTGATATATAGAGATTGTGAGGTGGATTGGCAGAATGCCAGTATCGTGGGTCGCATCGTGGCGAAGGAAATCTATCGGGGTATCGCTTATCTTTCGGAAGATGAGAATCTGAATGCTTTCCTCTTTGCTGCCAGCGACAGGCGACATGGCGGAAGTGGCATTCCTGCCCTGGAGTTGCTGATAGGCGAGTATGCTGAGGATATGGAAGCGAAACTGAATATTAACGGACGTTCGGTATCGAATGCACAGATTCTGGTGGCTGGTACCACGGGTTCGGGTAAGACCAATCTGCTGGCTGTGTTGATTCAGCAGTTTCGTAATCTCTCCACGGAAACGCCTTATCCCGTCAATTTCCTCTTGTTCGATTACAAGGGTGAGTTCTCTGACCCCTCGAATGCCAACTGGCTTGTCCACTTCGATGTAGATAGGAGTTGCATTCTCGACCCTGTGGTTGCGCCATTGCCTTTCACGCCGTTCAAGGATTTTACGGGCAGGACCATCAACGAAATCAATCTCTATTCCACGGAGATGGCTGGTGCACTCTGCGCTGTAGATCGTGCAACGGTGAGCGCATCCATGAGTAATCGACTGAGTGAAGCCATTGTTGAGGCTTATAAGCAGACGGCAGGCAAGCCTATCACTTTTGAGCTGATGCTGATGAAATATCAGCAGAGAATGCAGAATCCGGATAAGGATGACAGCATCACTTCGGTTTTGAAGCAGTTGATTCGCAATCATCTCTTTACTTCTGAAGATAAGGTGAATTTGGTAGATGAGTGTTTTATCGTGAAGATGGATGCTTTCCCGAAAGATGGTCCGATAGCCAGGGCTATCGTGTATTTCATCATTTCGAAGCTCAATAATATCTATGAGCAGTTGCCGAAACAGGCGGTGAATGAGGATTATGTACAGATTCGCCACTTCACGATTATCGATGAGGCTCACTATATGCTGGATTTTGACAATCAGCCGCTTCGCAATCTGATAGCTGTGGGTAGAAACAAGGGCTTGAGCATCATATTTGCCACTCAAAACATGGATAGTTACAAGAGTAAGTTCTTCGATTTCTATGCCAATGCGCAATATCCGCTCATCATGAAGCAGCAGACGATTTCTGACAGTATCATCAAGGATCTCTTTGGGGTGTCGGGTAAAGACTTCCAGGAAATCAAGTCGGTGATAGCTGGTTTGCAGAAAGGCGAGTTGATTCTCAAGGATCATACGCTGGCTGCCCTTGGTTTGGGCGGTAAACCGTATAAAAAAATAAAGGTGACGCATCTCATTTGATGCGCCACCTTTTTAAATGATATGCCTTGTTGCCCCCTGATTTACACCAAACTTTGATGGCGTTGCCCCTGATCTACAACAAACTTTAACGCTGTTGCCGCTGATTTGCGACAAAAAAGTAGTATCTTTGCCCCTGATTTGAAACAAATGCGTATGTTTAGACGAAATATCATCAGTAAACTGGAGGCTTGGAAGCAAGACAAAAAGCATAAGCCTCTTATCCTGAGAGGAGCTCGACAGGTTGGCAAGACAACTGTGGTCAATGAGTTTGGCTCTCAGTTTGATAATTATCTATATTTCAATCTGGAAAGAAATGAGAATGCCAAGTTGTTTGAAATGGAGATTCCTTTAGACGACCTGGTAAATATGCTGTATGCCAGTGTCGGTAAGGTTAAGAAAGAAGGAACTACACTTGTTTTCATCGACGAGATACAGAATTCTCCTAAAACCATAGCACTTCTCAGGTATTTCTATGAACAGAGACCTGATTTGTATGTTATTGCAGCTGGCAGCCTGTTGGAAAATCTGGTGGATGTTAAAGTCAGTTTCCCTGTGGGAAGAGTACAATATCTGGCTTTGCGACCTTGTTCGTTTTCGGAATTTCTGGGAGCTATTGGTAAGAATAATCTGCTTGCCGTACTCTCGCAGAAGGCAGAATATACGGTTGCATTCCATGAACAGTTGATGCATCTTTTCAATCAATATACCATTGTGGGAGGTATGCCTGAAGCTGTGCAGCAGTATGCTGAAACCCAAGATGTCATTGGTATCGAAGATGTTTATGAAACTCTGGTGCAAGCCTATAAGGATGATTCTGAGAAATACGTCAGAGGTAATAAGTTAACAGACGTAGTGAGATTCATCCTCTCCTATGGTTGGGCTTTTTCGGGTGAGACCATTACGTTGGGTAACTTTGCCAATTCTGGCTATAAGTCAAGAGAGGTGGGCGAGGCATTTAGATTGCTGGAGAAGGCTATGCTCCTGGAGCTGGTTTACCCTGTATCTTCTACCCAGTTGCCGATTATTCCTGAGACCAAACGAATGCCAAAACTCATCTGGTTTGATACGGGATTAGTGAACTATCAGGCGGGAATCAGAAAGGAAATCATTGGTTCTACCGATATGGTGGATAGCTGGCGTGGGCATATTGCGGAACAAATTACGGCTCAGGAGTTATTGGCTTTGGAAGATAGAGTAGGACAGCATCGCTCTTTTTGGGCAAAGCCGAACAATGGAGCTGAGGTTGATTTCATTTTTGCTCATAACTCCAAGCTTTATCCGATAGAGGTAAAGAGTGGAACCAATGCTCATCTCCGTTCTCTTCAGGTGTTTATGGATAGTTCTGATGTAAACATTGCCATCCGTATCTGGTCAAAGCCTTATTCTATTGATAAGGTCAAGACCATTCATGGCAAGGAGTTTTCGTTGATTAATCTTCCGTTCTATCTGATAGGTAATTTGCGGAGCATATTGGATGCTGTTGTAGAAGAATAAAAAAGAATATAATGCATCATGCAAAATATATAATTAAGGTGGACAATGCTTTTTAGGAATAGCAATGTCCACCTTATTATATATATCGTTCTAAAAAGCTTTATTCTGCCAGTCGGATGCTCATCGGGCTTACGGTGATGAGGCGCTTCTTGTAGAGGTCGCCAATAGCACGCTTGTAAACCTTCTTGCTTACGTGGAAACGCTCGTAGATGTCGTCGGCCTCGCTCTTGTCGCCAAGGTTGCACTCGCCATCGTTGTCCAGAAGATACTGGTAGAGGGTCTCGGCGAAATCTGCAGTCTGCTGGATGCCGGTCTTCTGCAGGGTTACGTCTATCTTTCCGTCAGGACGAACTCTTCCGATGTAGCCCTTCATCTTGTCACCCGTGTGGATGTACTGGAAGATCTGGTCCTGATAGAGGAGCCCCGGATACTGGTTGTCGATGATAACCTTGAAGCCTAGGTCGGTCTTCTGCCAGATGAGAAGATCCACCTCATCACCATGCTTGTAGTGAGGATGGTTTTCGTTGAGATAACGCTCAATCTTGGCAGAGGCAACGATGCGATAGCTCTCCTCATCGATGTGGATATGTACGATGTAGGAGTTGCCGAGCACCATGCGCTTCTTCTGTTCGCGGAATGGGCAGAAGATGTCCTTCATCAGGCCCCAGCCCAGGAAGGCTCCGTATTCGTTGACCCATTTCACTTCGAGATAGGCGAAGTCGGCCACCTTAGCCAATGGGGTTTCTGTAGTAGCGATGAGACGCTCTTCCTGGTCGAGATAGAGGAAGACATCCAGCTCGTCGCCGATGCCGACATTCTCAGGAACGTAGCGGGAAGGAAGGAGGATTTCTCCCTCATCACCACCATCGAGATACAGACCGAAATCTACTTTCTTTACGATGCGGAGGCGATTGTAATCGCCGAGTTTTGTCTTTTTGCTCATATAATATTATCTTCAGTTTTTTCTTCTGTTGTTGGGGTTTCTGCAACTTCTGCAGTTTCTTCCTGGCTATCAGCAGCTCCTGCTTCCACCGTCTTCTCTATCATTCCATCCTTGAGATGGATGGTGCGGTCGGTGATGGAAGCAAGACCCTCATCGTGGGTGACGATGACGAAAGTCTGGCCGAACTTGTCTCTCAGGTCGAAGAAGAGCTGGTGAAGCTCTGCCTTGTTCTTGGTGTCAAGACTTCCTGATGGTTCATCTGCAAGGATGACGGCTGGATTGTTGACCAAGGCTCTTGCCACGGCAACACGCTGCTTTTCACCACCCGATAATTCGGCAGGCTTGTGGTTGGCTCTGTCGCTCAATCCCATGAATTCCAACAATTCCTCGGCACGTTCCTTGGCTTCCTTGCGGCTCTTGCCAGCGATGAAGGCAGGAATCATGATGTTCTCCAGAGCGGTGAACTCCGGTAGAAGCTGATGGAACTGGAAGACGAAACCGAGATGCTGGTTGCGGAAATCGCTCAGTTTCTTGGTGCTGAGGCTGCGCACATCAATGCTGTCCACCTCAATGCTGCCACTATCAGGCTTGTCGAGGGTACCGATAATCTGGAGAAGGGTAGTCTTTCCGGCACCACTAGGACCGACGATACTGACTACTTCGCCCTTGTCAATATGCAGGTCGATGCCTTTGAGTACCTGCAGGGAGCCGAAGCTCTTTGTTATACCTTTTATATCAATCATTTTCTTACTCAAAATTATTTTGCAGGCAAAATTAAGCAAAATAATTGGAAAAGCCTAATTTTAAGAGATAAAAAGAAATAAGGAAGGATATAAAAAAACAAAACGAGCCTTATTCTTGCAAATAAAGCTCGTTTCAGTACTCAATTTTGTATTACTTTCTATAAAATGTATGTGCTATTTCAACCCATCGGCATCGCCGGTGGTCTTCAATCCGTTGCTCTTTTCGCGAGGGGTGATGTTCACCTTCTTTGCCACGGTATTCTCGATGAGGCTGGCATCGAATGCCATCTTCTTGTCGGTGCAGTTGATGTTCTCGAAGGTGAAATCTACCAGACGGTATTTCTCGCTTGTTCCTACATCGAAGAAGTTGTCACAATCCATCTGGATATTCTTCATCGTGATGTTGTTGCACTGGCTCAACGGCATGTCCTTGCGGTCGCCTGGCTTGAAGAACTGGGTCCATGGACGGATGACGAGGAAACTGCCGGTCTTGCCCTGGATATTATCCACCGTTACATACTCGTAATGCTGAGGAGTATCAGGACGCATTTTCAACCAAAGCACGCGCTGCGCATTGCCTACCTTGATGTTGCGCAATACGATGTTTCGGTCTTTTATGCTCTCGCTGCCGAGGGTTAAGCAGCCGTGCACTCTTCCGTAGTTACAGTTCTGGATGAGCACATTATATACAGGACCGTTCTCCGGTGTCTGGTCTGCCCAGGTTCCCTTTCCGCCCTTGATGGCGATGGCATCATCGTTTACGCTCATGTAGCAGCCTTCCACCAGTACATCGTGACAGACATCAATGTCGATGGCATCGCTGCTTGGTGCCCGCATGCCACTGGTAGGGGCGAAGATGGTGCAGCCCAGGAAGCGGACATGGTCGCAGCGATAGATGTGGTTGGTCCAGAACGGACTGTTCTGAATATGCACATCCTGCAAGGTTACGTTGCTGGAGTTGCTGATATAAACGAGGCGAGGGCGCTGTGCATCCTTGTTGGTACACTGGCGGTTCCAGGTGCGACGAATCCAGAACTCCTCCCAGTAGTGATAACCATTGCCATCGATGGTACCTGGACCAGCGATGGTGAAGCCGTTGCATTTGTCGGCATTGATGAATGCCGAGAAGTATTTGCAGGTCTCGCCTTCGATGCGGGTTTCTACTACAGGGAAGTTGGCGATGCGGTCGCTTCCTTTCAGTTTTCCGCCTTCTGAAACATACAGATGGGTCTTTGGACGGAAGAAGAGGGCACCGCTCTGATAGGTTCCGGCAGGAACGACGATGACGCCGCCGCCATCCTTGGCTGCACGGTCGATGACCGCCTGGATAGCCTTGGTCTGAATCAGGGTACTATCCGTCTTTACGCCATAGTCGGTGAGGACGTATTTCTTGCCCAGGGTATCCACGTTCACCTTCTGGGCGTTGCTGAACCAGGCATCCATCTTTGTGCCGTCAGGCCAAAGCTCGGTTTGTGCCTTCTTTGCTTTCTTCTGTTTCTTTGCGGCGTTGGCGCTTAGTGGCGAAAACGCCACCAGGCAAGCCATCAGCCAGATATATTTCTTCATGATTTGTTCTTTTTTAAAGATTAAGACTTGGGGGACCAGCGATGGAATCGCTGGGAACGGGGGCGCAAAGGGGGAAGGGGAGCTTTTTAGCTTTTGGGCTTTTACCTTTTTACCCTTTTACCCTTTTACCTTTAAAAAGCCTTTTTACTTTTTTCCCTTTACAAGCTTGTAATACTCTGCGGCGCCTAGCAGGAGGCAACCGGTGCCGTAATCCTCAAAGTCTGGAACTGAGGTGAAGGTGACAGGCTGGCCAGCTGATGGCTCCTTTCCTGTGCCCTGGTTGTAGCCGATGAAACCATCCTCGTGAACCGATGCGGCAAGTGCCTTCCATGCCTTGTCCATCGCCTTCTGATAGGTGGCTCTAGGAAGAATGCCCTGCTGAACACCCCATGTCATACCATAGAGGAAGAGACCTGTACCCGTCATCTCAGGACCACCATAGTTGGCTGGACAAACGAGGCTTACGTTCCAGTAACCATCTTCGCGCTGGCATTTCAGGATAGCCTGACTCATAGAGATGAAATCCTTCTTCAGATACTGATAGTATTTGTCTGTCTTTGGCAGAGTCTCCATCACGCGGACCAGGGCTGCATACACCCAACCATTGCCACGGCTCCAGTAGCAGTTGCTGCCATCCTTCTCCTTGTAAGGTGGCACGTAGTCCTTGTCTCTCCACCAGAGACCCTCTTTTTTGTTAAAGAGACCATTAGCCAGGGTATCACGGCTCCATTTATAGGAATTCATCGCATAATCAAGATATTTGCGCTCACCGGTAATCTTGGCATACTTGGCGTAGACAGGCATCGCCATCTGGATAGCGTCAATCCAGGTCCAGTAGTTTACCCGGTTGGTGGCCATCTGATGGTCGAGGTTCTCCTTCACCTTGCTCAAATCCTTCTTGCCGCCGGTCTGAACGTAGCGGTCTATGTAGGTCTGCTGGCAGCACTGGTTGTCGGCATCGGTATCGTTCACGCTGCCACGGGCTGTCCACTTGTGGTAATCTGCCCATTTGTCGGTGTAGTCGAGATAGCGCTGCTGAGGGTCAATCTCGTAAAGCGCCATCAATCCTTCGTAATACACGGCACGGGTCCAGAGGTTGCTGGTGCGGACTTTCTTCACGAATGTGTCGAGGGTAGGGTCACTGTACTTCGTCATGAAGTAGTTGTTGGTGCGATGGGCTACCTCCAGAATTTCATTTTGCAATGCGTTCTGGGCAGAAATTGAAGTCAAACCCAGGAGCATGAAGAGCGATGAAAAGATCAGTTTTTTCATTTGTCTTGTTATTAAATGTTTATTGTTTGTTTTAGTCAAGAACTAGAGAAACAAAATCTTGGATTCTCTAATTCTTGACTTATGATTATTTACTTGATTTCCACGAGTTTTACGGTGCTGTTCAGTCCGCTTGGCACAGGAGTCCATTTCTCGTAGGTGGTCTTCTTGTAGTTGATGTCCACCACGTTGATTTCCTTCATCTTGCGCCACTTTACGCCCTGGCGGTCCATTTCTGCGATGCGGTTGGCAGGCAGATTGGTAACCTCGATGCGGATGGTGTTCTTGCCCTTGTTGAGCGCATCCTTGCAGTTGAGGATATATGGTACAGCCCAGGCGCAACCTACATATTTATTATTGATATAGACGCGGGCACTTTCGCGAACATCACCCAGGTCGATAGCCCACTGCTTGTTGGCATCATCCTTTGATAGCTTGATGGTAGTTTCATAGACACCTGTTCCCATCATCACCTTCGCCTTGTCGCTGAGGCCTTCCCAAGACTTCAAGCCCTTCAGGTTGAAGTTTTCTCCTACCTTAGGCGCATCCTCGGTGAATGACAGCTTCCAGGTATTGGCAGTCAGGTCGATGGTCTTGCTATCCGCAGCCGCAAACTTCTCCTTTTCGCTCACCTTCACCTTGGAACCGAGTTTCCATTCGCTTACAGGCTTATTTGATGTGATGAGGATGCGGCTCTCGCCACTCTTCAGGTTCAGCTGGATGCCCTTGTCGCCGATGGTTGCCTCATGATATTCGCCCGTCATTGGGTTGTACCAGATGCCATGCTTCTCGTTCACGGCCAGAGCCACGCTGGAAGCGATGTCCTTGCTGGTGAGGTTGGCGATGAAGTAATGATGGCCGATGCTGTTGGCACGGCGAATCATCTTCAAGCCCAGGTTCTTTCTCATCAGTTCCGGTTTTGCCGCCTGTTCCATTGCCTTGATATTATCGCCCTTGATAATCTTGGCTCCCTGTGATTTCAATTCTGATATGTGCTCAATCACGTCGCTTGGCATGATGTTGTTGCCAGGAATGATGATGCCCTTGTATCGGGTTCCGGCAGCTGTTTCAATCATACCATTCTTAAAGGTACACGTGCGGAGATACTTGTCGCTGATGTAGTCGCAGTCGAATCCTGCCTTGTCGATGTCGAGAATCACCTTGATAAACTCCGGTGCCTTCTTCGCCATACTGTGGATGTCGAATTGCATCAGCCAGTTCTTGGTATCCTTGCGCCACATATCTCTTACCGGCAGATAAACCAGGAAGTCATTGTCTGGCTGTCCCCACTGCAGATAGGTCTGGCAGTTGGTGATGTACTTCATCAGTTCCGGAGCGTCGCGCCAGATACTGTTGGTAGGACTCATATCCACCGAAGCATAGAACTTCCAGCCTGGCCATGGATCGTTCTTAGGCGAATAGGCGGTGCCATGGAAGAACATGTGGTTTACGCCGGCGCAGAACATCAGGTCCATATCCGGTTTCATCTGGCTCAGGGATGTGCGGAAGTGCTCGGTGAGCCAGGTGAAGGTTTCGCTGGATGTATATTTCTTTCCGGTGATGTGCGCTGCTGATGGGGCATATTTCAGCATACTCAGGTCGCTGAAGTTAGGACGGGTCTTGCCCGGATCCTTGCGCAGTCCCTTGATGCCGAAGTCGGTCAGTCCAAAGCCTTCAATTTCCGGAATGTCAACGGCTGCATAGCAGTCGATGAGGTTGGCAGGTGAACCGTGTGCCTGGTTGCGGGTGATGGCACCACGCTTGTTTGCCCATTTGGTCCACTGTTCGGTGAAGTTATGGAGCAGCATGTCGCCCAGGGTTTCACGGTAGTCGCTTACCACCACGGCATCGCCATCCAGGAACTCTGGGAACTTATCCTGCAGTTTGTATCCGTGATATTTCTCGAATTCCGTCAGGAGGGTAGGCGTCCAGTTGGCGCCATATACCTCGTAGCTGTCGTTGAAGAAGGTATGAGGATATGGAGTCTTCGATGCCACGAAGGCGCTGTCGATGTGCTGCAGATAATTGGCCACGGCAGTAGAGTCGAAGTGGTCGATAACGTATCCCTCTCCTCCAGGTGCGGCACGCTTCACCTTCTGTCGGGTACGGCTTTCGTAGAGAGCGATGACGCGTTTCTTGTTCTTTGCTCCTTCTACCGGGAACGCCTTGATGACCTTCAGTTTGGCGAAGGCACGTTCTTTTTGTGGCACGTTGAATTCTATCTCCATCAGTTTCTGCTTTACATCCACGATGGTATCTACGAACACCGCCTTGCATGCCGCCTCGCTGATAGGTACCCAAGGACCACCGAAAGGCCATCCTGTGCCTGTAGCCATATCGGTCTCGATGCCCACTTGCTTGTTTTCCTTTTCCACAAACTTGAGCATGTCCATCCATTTAGGCGAGAGATAAGGAATATCGTTCTTGTCGTTGCCCTGCACACCATAGAGCGGTGTTATTTCCACTGCACCGATACCTGCCTTGGCGTATTCGTCAAGGTTCCATTTCAGGTTTTCCTGATCCACGGCAGATCCCATCCACCACCATCTTACGCCCGGTTTGGCTTCCTGCGTAGGGGTAGGAAGCAACTGAGCCTGGCTGTTGAGTGAAGACAACAATGCCAAAGCAAAGGATAATCCTATGAATTTATGATTTCTTTTATTGTTCATCATATTGGGTTTTATTAAGTTGATCTTAATTGTTTATTCTTCGTTTGCAAAGATAGCGAAAAATACCCAATAATAGCCGTATTATGATTCTTAAAAATGTAAAATAGTACAAATATGCTAGGTGTTTTGCCAAAAAGTCAAGGAAGTGCACACAAAAGAAGAGCTCGCAAAATGCAAGGTATTAAAAAAAGTGAGGTGGTCATCGGCTGATGATCACCTTACCTTTTGATGGTTCTATCTGAATCAGATATTTTTCGTCTTTATATTTGATGGGAAGGTTCTTGCCAGCCTGCGTCGCCTTGATGGGTTGGAAATCCAAAATCAGGGTAAGCGGTACTTGGAAGATGTTCTTGTTGAGTTTCATCTTCGGGGTAACCATTACCTGGTTCTTCTTGGCTTTTATCTTCAGGGTGGTATTGTCACGCTCCTGCTGGTATGCTGCCACATCATGAAAGGTAGCAATCCAGAGTTTCCCATTACGCGCTTGATTCAGGGCGTAATCGAACATCTTCCAGAGACGGGTCTCATCGCCGAAGCTGTCGTATCCCATGCGGATGCCGTGGGTCATAGTTACTGCCCATTCACCTTTATCAATCACTCCTTGCAGGTATTTCTCAAACCATTCCTGGGTGCGCTTGCTGCCAAGACTAACCTGATAGGTGCGCGTACCCACACGATCTTTGCTGCAATATGCCACCGCCCCGTCGCTCTTCCTGTTGCCTGGATAGAAATAGGTGCGAGGGAAGATGCCGGTGTGCTGATAGATGAGTGTATCGTTGTGCTGCACCTCGTATCGCAATTCATCCTGGGTCAGTTTTGATACGTTTTTGTGGTCGTATCCATGACTCGTCATCTCCTGTCCATTCAGCGCCATTTCTTTTGCCTGTTCCCAGGTGAAGGTCTGCTTTTCGGGGGTCTTGGGCTGTTGGTTCATGCGTGAACCGATGAGGCAAAAGGTGCCCTTGATACCCAATTCTTTCATCTTCGGGAAAAGGATGGAGTATTGCTCTTTTAGACCATCATCGAAGGTAAAGGAGATGGCAGCCTGCCTGTTGTCGGCATACTTGGCGATGGAAATACTTTGAGCATGAATGCTCGAAGGCACCATGCTCAAAAGTGAAAATATAATGTAACCTATTGATCTCATGCCTTTACTTCAGAAGCTTTTTCTTCTCAATAAGCTGGAACATCTTGTTGCCCAATTCCTGAGCTCCCTCGGCATCAAAGTGCAGAACATCGCTGCACAGGCTGGCATTTGGCACATCTACCACATAGATATTCTTGTCTTCCTGGGCAAGTCGATGCTGCGCATCTTCCACACCTTGGCTCCACTGCTTGCTCTTATGTGAGATTCCACCTATTATAATAGGTAGGTTGGCGTACTTCTTATTGCCTGTTTTCTCTACAAGATAGGTGCGGATATAGGTGAGCATCTGCTTCAGGTTGTGATAGTAGTTCTTTGCCTGATGGCGGTCGCTTTCTCCCTGGTGCCAGAGCATGAATTTGATGTCGTATCCCTCTGGCAGATGGCTCAGCTGGTTGTCGATGCAGGCACCGATATTCTCGGTGAAAGCCTTGAGCAGGCTCTTTCCGCCCTTGTCGGAAGCCACGTTTTTGGCAAGGTATTCTGGTGAAGCATTCCAGTATTGCTTACTGGTGCTGGTGCAGAGGGTGTCGATGGCTGTGCCGCCCAGACTCTCCTTGATGACGTAGAAATTCTTCTTCAGTTTCTTCTCTACGTTCCAATATACGATGGCGTCGTAAGCCCAGCGTCCCGGTTTGTTCTTATTGTAGATTCGAGGCCAGAAAGTCTCAAATTTTCCTTCACCAGACAGACTGCTGGAGCCAAAACTCCACTGGCAGTATTTGTACTTCTGCTGTTGTATTTCGGCAGGAAGTTCTGTATTCATCACTCTACCATCGGTGTTCGACTGTCCAGCTGTGAGTATCACCACGGCTGGCTGTTTCTTGGCAGCTACCGGCATCAGGCAGAATGCTGCAAATAGGAGACAGATATATTTCTTCATATTCTTTAATTGATTGATATCGTAAGCAAAAGTATTTTTGCTACTTGGTTCTTTATTGTTTTATTTTGTTTGCAAAATTACGGAATAAAAAAGAAAAAGACGTAGTTTAATTGTGCAAAACTACGCCTTTTTGTACCATTTTTATCTTGAAAGCTAAATTTTTCGTCTTCAGAAAAGCAATATTCTATCTAGAGATGTTCTTCAGAAAATCAATCTCTACGATTCTCAATACTGGTTTGCCTTTCTTGATTCCTATGAAATCGAGGGTGCTTGCCTTGCCGCCCGCCAGCTCCTTGGTGTCGCTGAGCTGGGTCTTGCTCTTGGCATCGCCCATCATCCTGATGGTGATATCCTTCGCCTTCACTGGCTTGTCAATCTTGATGTGAACATAGCCGAGGCAGGCGTAGGTGTAACCTTCCCAAACCTTCTTCTTGCCGGCAAAGATGGCGAGCGGATACATCTTGTCTCTCCAGCCCGTAAGTTTCACGGTGATTTCGTCTACCTTCTCTTTCTTGGTAAACTGATAGGTAATCCAGGCATTCTCAGGCTTGCCATCGCTCTTCCATTCTGTGGTCTCATCGTCATCGAAAGTTTTCTGGGCATCTTCCTGGTTTACGCCAGCCACGGCACCGGTGATATCAATGGTCTCCTTGATATCGGTATAGGATGGGGTAGATGGCGTTTCGCCACGAGAAAGGTCGCCCTTCAAGCTGAACTGAGGCAGGTAGTGCTCGATATCGACCTTCTCGGTCTTCAAGTCGATGCTTGCCACGCCCTTGATGCCATCAGCACCAGCACAGATTGTGATGTTTCCTGGGTTCACGGTACTGCGGATCAAGACTCTGTTCACACCGCATTCTACTGGCAAATCAATCTTTCCGATGTAATTATCGAAGGTATTGTCGCTATCTGTTGAATCGAGAATATCAGCTGCCTTGCGGGCTGCCTTCTGCTCTGCAGTTTCGTTCTTATCTACCACGAGGCTCTGCTTCTTGGCTGCAAGTGCCTTTTTGGTTTCCTCGTTGGGAGTAGCCAATCCGCCAATCCATCCCATTTCGCCCTGATAATTGAAGTGGATGGTGCGGTTATCGAGCGGACAGCGTCTGCCCTGCTTATCTACCACCTCTACCTGGATGAGCGCCATGTCGGCACCATCAGCCTTGAAACCTTCCGGATTCTGGATGCTGGTGAGCTTGATGTGATGAGGCTTGCCCGCAGTTTCGATGGCATAACGGCTTGTTTCTTTCTTGGTCTTAGCATCTTTTGATTTCTTATCAGACTTATCGTATGTATAAGCAACAGCTTCAATCTTTCCAGCCTCGAAAGGTACATTTTTCCAGGTGAAAAGCCACTGGTTGCTGCGTTCGCCCATGCCCAGACTCTTGCCGTTGACAAAGAGTTCTACCTCATCACCGGTACTAACCACATATTCTGTCTGCTTGATGGTGCCTGGCTTGTAGTTCCAATGTCCCACGATATAGGTGGCATCCTTTTCAGGAGATACCCAGCCGTTCCACATCACCTGATGAGCGAAGAAGGCATCCTTCGGAATGCGCATCGCATCGGTTACACCGCTCGAACGGTAGTTGGCCTCACCACGATGATGGGTGTTGGTATCTGAGAAGATGATCTTGGTACCGCCATCGCTTACTCGTTTTCCGGTGCCCGGCCGCTCCTGCCAGTATTCAAACCATCGCTCTACCATGCTTGCTGCAAAGGTATCCATGTTGTGGTTGTATTCGAAGGCAGGTTTGCCGCGATACAAGGGACCGTCGCCTTCCTTGTGGTAAGGATAGCTCTGTTCATCCCAGTATTTGCGCAAACCCTCGTCGCGATGATACTCCATCGACCACATCGGATGCTTCTTGCTCTTGTTGATGTAAAGCATTTCGCCGCCGTATTCAGCCTCGTTGATGTTGAGCATCTCTCGGCTGCCGCTAGCTCTGCCGCCGTGAGGGTCGAATTCGTCGCGGATGGCTTTCATCTGCAACATGTGTTCGCGGCTCACACCCTTATTACCGCTTTCGTAGAAGATGATGCTAGGGTTGTTACGGTTGTAGATGATGGCTTCCTTCATCAGTTCCAGGCGCTGTTCCCATCTTCTGCCTTCCACGTCTCTTTCGGCATCACCGGCTGGCATTGCCTGAATCAAGCCCACTCGGTCGCAGCTCTCGATGTCCTGTTTCCAAGGGCAGACGTGCATCCAGCGAACCAGGTTGCCGCCCGATTCTACCATCAGTCTGTTACTGTAGTCGCTCAACCAGGCAGGAACGCTCATACCCACGCCAGGCCACTCGTTGGAGGTGCGCTGCGCATAGCCGTGCATCATGATGGCACGGTCGTTGAGATAGAACTTGCCTTCGCCAAACTGGGTTTTGCGGAAACCGGTCTTGGTCACAACGTCATCTATCTTACTGCCGTCATCCGCCTTCAATAGGGTCTTCACGGTGTAGAGATAGCCATATCCCCAACTCCAGAAGTGAGCGTTGTTCAGGAGTCCGCTCACCTTCACGGTCTTGGTTTCGCCTGGCTTCAATGTGTATCTCTCGCCATCAAAATGGCCCACTTCCTTGCCGTCTGCATCCAGAATCTTGGCGAAGAAGCGGAAAGAGCGAGGCTTGGAATCCTCATTTCTTACCTGCGATTCAGCGTTCACCGTTACCTTCTTTCCCGCAATATCATAGTTGTTGCCATAGATATAGATACCCGTGGTCTTGAGATTGTTGTAGAGTGGAAGGGTCTGATAGAGCTTGTCGGTGATGTGGAGGAACACATTCTTCGGAATACCGCCATAGTTGGCATTGAAGTTCTTGTCGTTCCACTGGAAACGCTGACCACTGGTACGCTCACGATAGCTCCAAGAGTTATCCACACGTACGGCGATGACGTTCTCACCTTTTATAATATAAGGTGTCAGGTCGAATCCGCTTGCCATCACACCATTCTCGGTATATCCCACTTTCTTACCATTGAGCCAGATGTCGGCACCGAAACGCACGCCTTCGAACTCGATGAAATACTTGCGGTCGCCCGTTTCCTGGATATAGAAGTGCTTGCGATACCACATGATGGTGTCGCTGAGTTGTTCGATGGAAACCTTGAACGCTTCTTTCTCGTTGAAGGCACGAGGCAGCGTAATCTGTTTCCAACCGGCATCCTTGTAGTTTGCCTGTTCTGCTCCCTGGAAGTCGCCCACCTTGAGCAACCATCCCCCATTAAAATTGAGCTTTGTCCTTTCTACTGCATACATCTGGCAGAGCGAGATGAAAGCGAGTAGAAGCAGAAATAGTCTTTTTCTCATTCTGATTTTGTTTTGATTGTTTTGTTGCGTTATTATTCTGATTTTGTTGCAAAGTTACGAAAAGAATGTATATTTCTTATGGATTTTTGTACGATTTCATGTTCTTTTGTTCGAGTTTCTACTATTTCCGTT
Organism: Segatella copri; assembly: GCF_009494395.1. Taxonomy (GTDB): domain Bacteria; phylum Bacteroidota; class Bacteroidia; order Bacteroidales; family Bacteroidaceae; genus Prevotella. Next base: position 27,379 of record NZ_VZCB01000001.1, read on the forward strand.
TTATAAAATTGAAAGTGTCTACTGAAATCAGAAAAACAGAAAATGTTATGCCAAATGTCATAGCTTAAATATCAAAAGAATAGGTTGGGTATGGGGCGAAATGAGTATTTTTGCAGCAGAAATTTTAAACAAGCTAATAACAAGAATAATATGAATAGTGTTTTAGAAGGTCGTCCTGCCTTGAAAAAGGAGGTCGAGAAGATTGCAGAAGTTGCCGGATACCTCTGGCAGAATGGTTGGGCTGAGCGTAATGGTGGTAATATCACCGTAAACGTAACAGACTTGGTTGATGACGAGATCAAGGCTTTGCCAGCTATCAGCGAAGTGAAGCAGATTGGTACAGCTTTGCCTGCATTGAAGGGCTGCTACTTCTTCTGCAAGGGTACAGGCAAGCGTATGCGCGACTTGGCTCGCTGGCCTATGGAGAACGGTTCTATCATCCGTATCCTCGACGATTGCGCCAGCTATGTCATCATCGCCGATAATCCTGTGATGCCAACCTCAGAGTTGCCTAGTCACCTGAGCGTTCATGCCCGTCTCATCGAGAAGGGTTCCAACTATAAGGCTACCGTTCATACTCACCCTATCGAGCTTATCGCTATGAGCCACAACAAGAAGTTCATGGGCAAGGACGTTTTGAGCAACCTGCTCTGGAGCATGATTCCAGAGACCAAGGCTTTCTGTCCGCTCGGTCTGGGCATTGTTCCTTATCAGTTGCCTGGCAGCTTGAAGCTGGCTGAGGAGACTTTGAAGGAGCTGGAGAATTACGATGTAGTGATGTGGGAGAAGCACGGTGTCTTTGCCAAGGGCCTGGACGTGATGGATGCCTTCGACCAGATTGACGTGCTCTCTAAGAGTGCTAAGATCTATATCGATTCAAAATGCATGGGATTCGAGCCTGATGGCATGAGCCAGGAAGAGATGGCTGAGATGACCAAGGCTTTTAATTTGCCAAGATAAAATATAGGTTAGTTCATCAGATACATAAAGAATGTCAGATATTGATTCAATATCTGATATTCTATGAATAGTAGATATAGTGTTGTTGGTAATATTTTGATATAAATAGGTTTACTGAATATACATTTTATAGGTAATAGGTTTATTAGGTTTTAGTGTTATTAGGTAAAAGTTTTTGGGTTTAGTGAAACAAAGCCCCCGAACATCGTGAGATGCTCGGGGGCTTTTTCTGTTTCTAAGTTAACTAAATTCTTTATATCAATCCATGTGGAAAAGTTCTTCCAGCGGAATGCTGACGGGCGAATTATCAGGATTCACCTCCATGATGTCTGCCATCATATCCCACCATTTCTGGGTGATAGGATCCACGTTGGTGGTGTCCTGGCTGTTGGTATCGCTATCGCATTTCTGAACGGCAAAGAGCAGGTTGGTGTCCTTGTCCCAGAAGATGCTGTAGTCGCTCACACCCTGGTCCTTGATCATCTGTTTCAACTCAGGCCAAATCGCAGCATGGCGCTTGGCATATTCCTTTTCGCATCCCTTCTTGAGATACATCTTAAATGCAAATCTTTTCATTTTACTTTGAACTTTTTTTCCTTTGAACTTTGAGCTTTGAACTTTGAGCTTTGAACTTTATGATATGCCTTATTTTTGAAGATAAGTTTTGTACAGATAAAGTAATCATAAAGTTCCAAGTTCCAAGTTCAATGTTAAACTAGCTGTGGCAGGAAGCTTGAGATAATCAAGACTATGATGCCAACGATTAATACGCCGATGGTCTTTTTAGAGCAGCCTTTCCATTCCTTCAGGATGATGCCCCATACATTCGAGAACACCACGTTGAGTGCCATCAGGATGCAGAAAGACAGGGTCATGAGGGTAGGGGATTCGGTGAGGAAACCCTTTCCTAAGGACAAGCCGAAGAACTGACTGTACCACAAGGCTCCCGCCAGGGCACAATATAGGATGTTGTTGCTCCAAACCTCCTCGTTCTTATAGTCGCTCCAAGTATGATTCTTGGTGTTCTGATAGAAACAGTAGATGGCGTTGGTGATGAAACCACCCACGGTTACGAGGAAGGTGGCAGGCAGGGTCTTGAACATATCCGGAGTGAAGGTGCCGAAGTGGATATCCTCTCCGAAGGCAAGACCCACATTGAAGCATCCGCTCATGAAACCAGCCAGCAGGGCGATAGCGAGACCCTTAGGGAAGTTGAAGTCCTTCACAGCCGCCTTCTTCTCTTCTTCAGAGAGAGAGGAAGCCTTCATGCTTCCAGCTACACCGATGATGGCGATACCGAGAAGGGTGACTACCACACCGAGGATGACGCTGAAGGTGAGCGATGAGAGGGCATCCAGCTCGGGGAAGAAGATGTTGAGCAGCACCGGACCCATGATGGTTCCGAGACCTGCACAGGTTCCCAGGGCGATGCTCTGACCCAAAGCTACTCCCAGATAGCGCATGGAAAGGCCGAAGGTCAGTCCGCCTACGCCCCAGAGTACACCGAAGAGCATGGTCATCGCTACATTGAAGCCATAACCGTCGAATAATTCAAAGAAAGAATGTCCGCTAGGAACAGCGAGCATAGCGCCTAAAAAAGGCAAAATAAGCCATGCGAACACACCCTGAACTACCCAGTATGATTCCCAACTCCAATCTTTGATCTTGTTGATAGGGACGTAACAGCTGGACTGGCAGAATGCGCCGATGGCTATGATTAAAAGTCCTATTAATATTTCCATAATTGTATAATTAGAGTGAAGAGTGAAGAACGAAGAGTGAAGAATTCATGTGCTTTTTAGCCATAAGACTATTGAATTCTTCGTTCTTCACTCTTCGTTCTTCACTTACTTGCGGCTAGCAAGTACCTCTGCTTCATACTTCTCGATGTCAGCGATATACTCTTCGCCAACAGGGATGTTGTTCTTCAGGTTGAAGTAATCATATACAGCACCGAATGGCAATGTCTTCTCTTCCTCGAGGAGAGCCAGGCGCTGGAAGAGCTTGCCCTCGTCCTCGTACTTGCGGAGGGTATCCAATGGCTCAAGGAATGCCTGCAACAATGACTTCTGGGCTGCACGGACACCGATGATGTAAGCACCGATACGGTTGATGGAACCGTCGAAGTAGTCGAGACCGATGTGAGCACGGTCGAGTGCGTTGGCACGAACCAGCTCTGAGAAGAGGTTGCGTGTATTGTCGTCGAAGAGAGTTACGTGGTCTGAATCCCAGTGCATTGGACGGGATACGTGGAGCATCAGCTCAGGAACGAAGAGCAGGAGTGCAGAAACTGCATCTGATACGTTCTCTGTTGGCTCGTAGTGACCTGTATCGAGGGTGTACATCACGTTGTTCTTAGCGCAGTAGCCAGCGTAGAAGTCGTGAGAACCTACGGTGTAAGCCTCCAAGCCGATACCGAAGAGCTTAGCCTCGAGGCAAGACTTCATGTCTGGCAATTCCTCTGCCAGGATCTCATCGAGAGAGTTCTTCAGGATCTCGCGATAGCGGCCCTTCTCTACGGTGATATCCTTGGAACCATCGTGTACCCAGATGTTCATGATACATGGGTCGTTCTGGAACTTACCCATGGCGTCTGCGATACGGCGGCAACGCTTGGTGTGCTCAATCCAGAACTCGCGGATAGCTGGGTCAGGATTTGACAATGTGAGGCTTCCACTCAATGGGTGAGAGAAAGAAGTTGAGTTGAAGTCGAGCTTCATGTTCTGTTCCTTAGCCCACTGCATCCAGCCTGTAAACTGGTCAACGGTAACTTCGTTGCGGTCGATCTGCTTGCCGCCGAACTCACCGTAAATCTCGTGGAGATTGAGACGGAAAGTACCAGCGAGGAGAGAGTTCACCTTCTCGATGTCCTGACGGAGCTCGTCGATGTTGCGAGCCTTGCCTGGATAGTTACCTGTACTCTGGATACCGCCAGAAGCAGCCTCGCCACGTTCGAAGCCAACCACGTCGTCAGCCTGCCAGCAATGCAGAGAGATTGGAGTCTTCTCCAAAGTCTCAATAGCCTTGTCAGTATTTACACCTAGAGCAGCATAGCGCTCCTTTGCAATCTCGTAATTCTTTAAAATCAAATCTGCTTTCATTGTTTTTATGTATTTTGTTTGTTGTTTTTTTTTTGCTTATGACTGGGGGGACCAGCGATGGAATCGCTGGGAACGGAGGCGACCAAGGGGGGAAGGTTCTTTTTTCCTTTTTGCCCTTTTACCCTTTTACCTTTTTACCCTTTTATCTTTAAAAACTTCTCGTATGCCTCATCCCATGCTTCCTTGTTCTTTGGCTCGAATTTCTTGAGCTCAAGCGAGTTGGCGATGATCTGACGCATTTCCCAGATGTCCTTGACCAAGCCTGATGCCTTCGCCTGGAGCATGATGTTGCCGATGGCTGTGCCTTCCTGAGGACCCGCCAATACGGTGACACCGCAGCTGTCGGCAGTGAACTGGTTGAGATATTGGTTGAGCGAACCGCCACCGATGATGTGGAGCACGTTGAGGTCGAAGTCGGCAAAATCCTTCAGCCAGGTGAAAATCTGACGATAACGGAGCGCAAGACTCTCGAAGATGCAACGGCAGAATTCGCCATAGTTCTGAGGAACGTGCTGTCCTGTCTTTTCGCAATACTGCCTGATAGCCTCTACCATGCTCGATGGGTTGGCAAAGCAGGCATCGTCCGGGTTGATGATGCTCTGGAAGGCAGGCTGCTTCATCGCTTCCGCAATCAGCTCTGCATGTCCCAGACTCTTCATATCCTTCTGGCTGGCAGCTGCTTCGTCCTTCCATTCCTTGCGGCAGCGCTCGTAAATCCACATACCGCAGATGTTCTTCAGGAATCGGGTAGTGCCCTCGATGCCGCCTTCGTTGGTGAAGTTGAGTTCATAACTTTTCTCGTTGATGATGGCATTCTTGGTCTCGATACCCATCAGACTCCAGGTACCGGAGCTCAGATAGGCAAACTCCTCGTTCTTGGCAGGAACGGCAGCAACGGCACTGGCTGTATCGTGACCCGCTACGGCGATGACAGGAACGGCATTCAAGCCCGTCATCTTCTGCACCTCTTCGGTCAGCGTACCGATGATGGAAGCAGGGTTGGTCATCTTGCCAAACTGCTCTCTCTTCAGTCCGAGACTCTCCACGAGATCGTTGTCCAGGTCGCCCGTCATCGGGTTGAGAATCTGGGAAGTAGATGCCACGGTATATTCGCAGATAGCGTTGCCAGTGAGCATATAGCTCAGCGCATCAGGGATAAAGAGAATCTTGTCTGCATTCTCCAAAGCCACGTTTCCCGCCTTTCTCATGGCGTATATCTGGAAGAGCGAGTTGAAGTTCATGAATTGGATTCCGGTCTTCTCGTATACCTTTTCCTTGCTGATTTTCTCGTCGAAGTATTTCTCCATCATGCCGAAGGTATGAGGGTCGCGGTAGGCGAGAGGATTGCGGAGGATATCCCCGTTTTTGTCCACATATACGAAGTCACATCCCCAGGTATCGATACCGATGCTTTCGATATGGATGCCGCGCTGCGCCACGAGTTTCAATCCGGCGATAATCTCATAGAAGAGGGCGAAGATGTCCCAATAGAAGTGATTGCCGGTCTCGATGAGTCGGTTGTCGAAGCGGGTGAGTTCTTCCAGTTCGAACTTGCCCTCAGCCAGACTTCCCAGGATGGTTCTGCCACTGGTAGCACCCAGGTCTACGGCAAAGAAGTATTTCTTCTGTTCCATTTTTATAGCGTGTATTTTAAGTTATTGTTATTTGTTTACGGTTGCAAAGATAGGATGAAAACGCAAGAAGGAACAATAGAAAATGATATTAGAGCCTAGTTTTTTGGCGTCTGGTCAAGAATCTAAAAGAAATATCAAAAATTAAAGTTTTTGGGTGGAGCAGTTTTTGGCACGGATTACACGGATAACACGGATTCTTTTTATGCAATTATAATCGCTTTGCCTACATTAGCGCCATAAATCCGTGTAATCCGTGCCTTATCTATACCCTAGGCAAGAAGCTTATGACACACCCTCATCTGTTTGTGGGAATTTTTTTTATCGGGTGGTGTTTCTGAAATCGGATGGCTTCATGCCGGTCTGATTCTTGAATTTAGCCGAGAAATAATCAGGGGATTCGAAATTGAGGCGGTAGGCTATTTCCTTGATGCTCTCATTGGTGGTAGACAGCAGTTCCTTGGCTCTCTGTAGTTTTAAAGTTTGCTGATAGAGTGCAGGAGCGAAGCCGGTATATTCCTTGAAGAGCTTGCGGAATGAAGAATAGCTGACGCCCAGTTCCTGTGCTAAATCCTGGATGGTGAGCGTATCCTCCAGGCTCTCACGGATGCGCAGACGAGCCCTGTTGATGATATCCACATGCTTGGAATCCTTGCCCAGGATGATGTTTCTCTCCAAGGAATACATCTTTCCGATGAGGTGGTTCACGATGCCCGCCAGTGTCTGCTGTACGAATGCAGCCTCCTCCTGTGCCGTCTTGTACGCCTCCTCATACAGGGCGATGATTTCGTTGCTGTAGCCCACGTGATAGATCGGCTTTTCCGGCGATAGGAATCCCGCTTTCACACGGTCGTTGATATTCTTTCCCTTGAATCCGATCCAGTAGCTCTTCCATCCCTTTGTGCTCGATGGATGATAGCTGTGCCATTCACCGGGAAAGAGCAGGAAGATGTCTCCAGCCTTGATTTTGGTTTCCGGAAGATGGGCAGAGCTGAACACACCTTCTCCTTCCGGCTGATAGAGGAGCTGGTATTCATCGAGGGTTCTTCCCTTCTTAATATCGAAATAATATCCATCGGCATGTCCCTTGGTAGGATATTCTTCCCCTGGTACGATTTCCTCTCGTCCCACGGTGCTGATGGTGAGACCCCATTCGGCGTCTCTTTCTGTTGCTAATAGATATTTGCTGGTTTGCATATTGCTTATTTTGTTTCTGTATAATCGCTTAGAGGCGTTTTTATGTCCAAATCCGCCTTTTCGCTAATTTTTCGGCAAAAATACACAAAAAAATCCACTATACCTTATTATATATGTAAAAAAGTATTTAAAATTATACTGAAATGTATAAAAATGTATGGTTTTGGATGATAATAATGATAGTTGAACGATTTTATTCTATGAAAAACAAGGTTTTTTAATAGCTTTGCAGCAGAAATCCTTTTCAAGAGGATTGCGACTAACAAAGCGAAATTGTCAAACCAAAATAGAAAGTAAAATCTTAACGTCATAATAAACAAAATGAATAACAAGCTATTTATGAAAAGTTCAGCATTGCCTGCAACTTTGTTTTGCACGGCATTGATGCTTGCCCCTCTTTGCGGAGGTGCAGGTTCTGCTAAAGCGACTACGGCTATAGCTCAACAGACAGGTATCCTCAAGGGTACTGTTGTTGATGCCAATGGTGAAGCCGTTATTGGAGCTAGTGTTATCATCGAGGGACAGAAAGTTACCCAGGGTACGGTTACAGACTTTGATGGTAACTTCTCTCTCAACGTGAAGCCAGGAGCCAAGTTAAAGATCAGTTACATTGGATTCGTATCACAGACCGTGGTTGCCAAAAACGGCATGCAGGTGGTCTTGAAGGAAGAGGCTACTTCCCTCAAGGCTGTAGAAGTAGTAGCCTATGGTGTACAGAAGAAGGTAACTGTTACCGGTGCCCTCTCCAGCGTGAAGAGTGAAGACCTGGTCCGTACCCCTGTAGGTAATGTCAACAATGTGCTCGGTGGTCAGCTTTCGGGTGTAACCACCGTACAGTATTCCGGTGAACCGGGTTCTGATGCTGCGAGCGTATTTGTTCGTGGTAAGGCTTCTTTCAATGGTGCCGACCCTTTGGTTCAAGTGGATGGTGTAGAGCGAAGCATGAGCGATGTGGATCCTGAGGAAATCGAGAGCATCACTGTTTTGAAGGATGCTTCTGCCACAGCCGTATTCGGTGTGCGTGGTGCCAACGGTGTTATCCTGATTACTACCAAGCGTGGTCAGGAGGGTAAGACCAAGATCAGCGGTTCTACTTCATGGGGTATCCTGACTCCTACCAAGATGGTAGAACAGGCAAACAGCTACGAGTATGCTACCTTCCATAATATGATGCGCCAGAATTCGCATGGTAAGAATGGTGATCCGTTGAGTCCTCAGTTCTCTGATGCCGTTATCCAGAAGTTCAAGGATGGAAGTGATCCTATCCGTTTCCCTAGCACCTTGTGGGCTGAATACATCATGAAGGATGCTACTATGCAGAGTAAGCACAACCTGAACATCAGCGGTGGTACCAAGACGGCACGCTACTTCATCAATGTAGGTTACTATACCCAGGGTGGTCTGTTCAAGGAGTTTGGGCAGAATTACGACTTCGGTTATCAGTATAACAGTTTCAACTACCGTGCCAACCTCGACCTGGATGTCACCAAGACAACCACCATCTCCTTCAATCTGGCAGGTAAGGTAGATAATGCCAACAAGCCATATTCCGGTCAGGGATCATCTGGTCTGATCAATGAGGCTTATCAGGCTACTCCATTCTCCAGTCCGGGTATCATCAACGGAAGATACATCTCTACCGAGTCCCAGTATGAGGATTGCGGTACCGACCAGCTTCCTTTCGTGGGGGGTAGCGGTATCACCTATTTCGGCAATAATGATGTGAATGGCGGTTTCATGAAATCTACCAACAACAAGCTGCAGTTCGACCTCCAGTTGAAGCAGAAGCTCGATATGATTACCAAGGGTCTTTCTTTCAAGATGAAGGCTTCATACAATGGTGCCTACGCCATCAATAAGAATGCTTACGCCAAGAAGGCTACCTATACCCCTGTACTCCAGGACGACGGTACCTATAAATATAAAAAATATGGTAACGAAGAGCAGTTGAAGTATGAAGAGAAGACCGGTCGCAGCCGTTACTGGTATTTTGAGGCAGGTCTCAACTACAACCGTTCGTTCGGATTGAACAATGTGGGTGCCATCCTGCTCTACAATCAGGACAGCAGCTATTATCCAAGCACTTATACCAATGTGCCTCACCGCCAGGTAGGTCTGGTAGGTCGTGTTACCTACGACTGGAACAACCGCTACATGGCAGAGTTCAATGTGGGTTACAATGGTTCCGAGAACTTTGCTCCGGGCAAGCGTTACGGTACTTTCCCGGCTATGTCTGTGGGTTGGGTAGTGAGCGATGAACCATTCTTCAAGCCGCTTACCAAGGTAGTAAGCTTCCTGAAGCTCCGTGCCAGCTACGGTCTGGTAGGTAATGCCAATCTGAACGGCAACCGCTTTATGTACACCGCCGATCCTTTTGCTATCAACAATAATGGTGTTTCTACCCGTGATGGATACGGATACATCTTCGGTGTCAACAATACCACCGTATGGAAGGGAGCCTACGAGATGGCGCGCCACAATGCCGACATCACCTGGGAGCACGCCTATAAGCAGGACTATGGTTTCGACATCAACTTCCTGAAGGATAAGCTCCGTGGTAACTTCGATTACTACTACGAGCACCGTACTGACATCATGATGATTGACAACAATGTACCTACCATCATCGGTTTCAAGATGCCTTACACCAACGATGGTGAGGTGAACAGCTGGGGATGGGAAGCATCCCTGAAGTGGCAGGACAAGATAGGCAAGAACTTCAGATATTGGGCAGGTGTCAACCTCTCTTACAACCAGAATGAGCTGATCAACAATGGTGAGGCTCTGCAGCCAGAGGCTTATCAGATGGCAAAGAACCATCGTCTGGGTGCCCGCAGCATGTATCAGTTCTGGCGTTATTACGACGAGCAGACACCGGCACTCTATGAGAAGACTTTCGGCGAGAAATTCCCTACCCAGCTGGTAGAGAACATCCAGCCTGGTGATGCTGTGTATGTGGATTTGAACCACGATGGAAAGATAGACCCGAACGATAAGACCCGCGACCTGGGCTATACCGATGATCCTGAGTATATGGTTGGTCTGAACCTCGGATTCAGCTACAAGGGATGGTCTATCAATACCCAGTGGACGGGTGCCTGGAACGTAAGCCGTATGCTGGATGGTGTGTTCCGCTCACCATTCTACAACAAGACCTCTCACGAGATGGGCGGTCTCCTGAAGTATGTGGTGGAGAACAGCTGGACAGCCGATAATCCATCCCAGAGTGCGAAGTATCCACGTGTATCATTGGATTCCTGGGACAACAACTACGCCACTTCTACCCTCTATGAGAAGGATGCGAAGTATCTGCGCCTGAAGACCCTGCAGATTTCCTACGATTTCAACGCTCCGTTCATGAAGCGCATGGGTATGAATCAGCTGCAGCTGGCATTCAGCGGTTACAACCTCCTTACCTTCACTCCTTATATCTGGGGTGATCCTGAGGCACGTGCTACCACTGCACCATCCTATCCATTGCAGCGTACCTACATGCTGTCTTTGAAGGTGGGCTTCTAATATATTACACATTAATATATATAAATAAGGTAAATACAATGAAACTTAACAATATATTCAGAGGAATCGTTCTTACAGCCGTTATCGGTTCTGCGGTGACGGGGTGTACAGAGCAGATCAAGTTTGGAGATTCCTTCATAGAAAAGACTCCGGGTGGCGATGTTACCATTGATACCATCTTCAATAGTGCAGAATATACCCAGCAGTTCTTGACCAGTATTTATAAGAACCAGTACTACGGTCTGCCTTTCAAGGCGGGTGACGGCAACTCCCACAGTTACTTCAGTGGTCAGATAGAGGCGATGTCAGACTGCTGGCACAATCCTACATCTTCTGTTGGTATCTATAACCTGGTGTATAATGATTACATGACAGCTGCCAGCAGCAATTCCATCTATGGTTTTGACAAGGAGGATATCTGGGAGATGGTGCATGCCTGCTACCTCCTGATGGAGAATATCGACCGTGTGCCTGATATGGACGAGGCTACCAAAAAGCAGTATGTGGCTGAGGCGAAGTGCCTGATTGCATCTTCCTACTTCAACCTCTTCCGCATGTACGGCGGTCTGCCTCTGGTTACTCACTCATACGATGTAAACGGAGATAAGCTGGATGCGCCACGTGCTTCGGTAGAGAAGACGCTCAATTTCATCATCAAGCTTTATGATGAGGCTATCAATTCTGGAGCCCTTCCTTTTGCTTATTCTGATGATGATGTCACTACCATGAAGGCACACTGGACCAAGGCGGCTGCCATGGCAATGAAGTGCCGTGTACTGCAGTTTGCAGCTTCTCCATTGTTCAACGACGACCAGCCATATTACAGCGGCAAGTATTCCATGGAGAATGCGAGTCAGGACAGTCTGGCTTGGATGGGTGGCAAGAAGCCTGAGTTGTGGCAGCAGTGCAAGAAGGCATGTGAAGACTTCTTCAATGAGAATGCCAACAACGGCAATCCTTATCATCTCGTAGAGCCTACAGCCCAGACTACCGAGGCTTATCGCTTTGCCTATCGCTTTGCGTATATCAGTCAGGCCAGTCCGGAGGTCATCTTCGAGACCCGAGTTACCGACAACAACCACAACTCCAAGTATTGCTGGGCGGCACGTCAGTATATGCGTACCCTCGACCGCCAGGCTTATTGCCCTACCCAGGAGTTCGTAGAGATGTTCCCTTGGGCTGATGGCAAGCCATTCAACTGGGAGGAGACCGAGAAGGCTGGCGAATTGGACCACATGTTCATCAAGGGTGACAGAAAGGTAGGCAAGCAGGAACTGCAGAACGTGAAATATACCCGCGACCCTCGTCTTTACGAAACAGTAAGTGTGAACGGACAGCGTGACAAGGTGAATGTGGGCGACGGTAAGTCAACCGGTCAGAATGTAGAGTTGTATGTGGGTGGTACCAATGCCGGTACAGGTCCAGACAAGTGTGTGGGCGTTTATGCTACAGGCTATTTCCACAACAAGTACATTGCCGACGGAATCACCGGTTCTGCCTACGAGCGCGAGAAGCCACACTGGGTAGAGATGCGTCTTTCCGACCTCTATCTCATCTATGCCGAGGCTCTGCTTCAGGCTGACGGCAACAATGTCAAGGCTTTGGAATACATCGACAAGATCCGTGCCCGTGTAGGTTTGAAGGGACTTGCGGAATGCAACCCATCAGAGAATCTTACCACCAACAAGGATAATCTCCTGGAAGAGTTGCTGCGCGAGCGTGCCTGCGAGCTGGGATTCGAGAACACCCGCTTCTTCGATATGAAGCGCTATAAGAGAGCCGACCTCTTCAGCCGTACTCTCCACCGTCTGGTCATCTATCGACAGGTGAAGGATGATGCTACGGGCGAGTGGAAGACCACTACCAACAAATGGTATAATGGCGACAGAACCAACAAGAAGCTGAATAAGGACAATGATGCCTGGTATGAGCCATCTCATTTTGAGTATAAGCGCCTGCCTATCACCACGGGAGCCCGTGCATGGTGGAATGGATTCGATGTAAAGTGGTACTTGTTCCCATTCCCACAGACCGAGGTATTGAAGGGTTATCTCGTTCAGAACCCAGGCTGGTAATCCCGCCGGAGGTTATCTCTTGAGTAAAGGTTACTTGATTAAAGTTACAGATTAAAAAAGTAAATTCGATGAAAAATAATAAGAATGCTGTACTGATGGCGATGGCTCTCCTGAGCCTGCCAGCTTCAGCACAAGTCAAAATAGATTCCATTGCTCCTCATCGCTATGCGGCTCAGAGCATCGATGTGGGTGCCAATGTGAACTTCTCCCGCGAGCAGTCAACTTCAGCAGTGTCTGTCATCACCAGCGAGAGTACCAACAAGCGCAGCGCCAAGAATATCGGCAACTCTATCCTGGGACAGGGTTCCGGCTTGATTTCGCTGCAGAATTCCGGCAACTATGCCGGCATCAATCCTACCTTCTACATCCGCGGTATGCAGAGTCTGGATGGCAACACCCCTCTCTTCGTGGTAGATGGTATCGAGCGTGATATCCAGTATATCTCTGCCGAGGAAGTGGAGAGCGTATCCGTATTGAAGGATGCTGCTGCCACTGCACTCTATGGCTACAAGGGTGCCAACGGCGTGGTGCTCATCACTACCAAGCGCGGTAAGTTCAATTCCAAGGAAATCAAGGTGAATCTGGACCATGCCATCAATTTCATGGCTCACAAGCCTAAGTTCGTGGATGCACAGACCTATGCCAAGGCGATGAACGAGGCTTATGCAAACGATGGCTTTGAGAACCCTAGATATACCCAGGAAGAGGTGGATGCCTTCGGATCAGGCAAATATCCTTATCTCTATCCTAACGTTAACTGGGTGGATGAAACCTTCCGCAACCACAGCGTTACCAATATGCTCAACGCTTCGTTTACGGGCGGTGGCGAGAAGTTCAAGTACTATGCCTTGCTCGACCTGCAGTATGACAATGGTTTCGTGAAGAATCCGGATACCCATGAGGGATATTCTACCAATAATAAATATGTGAAGGGTAACCTGCGCATGAATATGGATATGATTCTCTCGAAGAATACTACCATGAAGGTGAACCTCCTGGGTGTGCTCGCTGAGTCGAATGCTCCCGGCAATTCTGCCAGTTTGTGGGATATGGTCTATAGCCTGCCTTCTGCTGCCTTCGCCGTGAAGGGCGAGGATGGCAAGTGGGGTGGTAACTCTACCTGGGCTGGTACCGTTAACCCTGTGGCACAGTCGCAGGATGCCGGTTACTCCAGAAATCACAACCGTGGTATCTATACCGACCTCACCATCCGTCAGGAACTCCCTGCGGTATTGAAGGGTCTGGCTGTTCAGGGCCGCATCGCTTACGACCATTTCTCCAACATCTACGAGGATTACAGCAAGACATACGTATATGGAAGTCCTACGGTAGCCGACTGGCTGGATGGCGAACCTCAGTTGGGCAAGGCATTCATGGGTGGTTCTGAGAGCGATCTCGGTGCCTCTATCTCCACCAACAGCTTCACCCGCCGTTTCCATGCCGATGCCAGTGCCGACTATCAGAATACCTTCGGCGCCCACAGCATCTACAGCCAGTTGAAGTACGATTACGAGTTCAGCGATGAGTTTGCCATCAACAGTACGCTCTATCGCCAGAACATCAGCTGGTACACCCACTATGGTCTGCTCGACCGCTACTTCCTCGACCTTGCCCTGGTAGAATCCGGTTCCAACCGTCTGGCTCCTGGCAGCAAGTGGGCTTTGTCGCCTACGGTATCAGCAGCCTGGGTACTCTCCAAGGAGAATTTCATGAAGAAGCTCAACTGGGTGGATTTCCTCAAGCTCCGTGCATCCTACGGCATTATCCAGACCGACATCCTGCCTGAGAGCGGATGGATGTACTATATGCAGCAGTATCAGACTACCGGTGGTTCCTATCCGTTCAACAGCGGTTTCCAGAGCGATTTCGGCCGTACCTATTTTGATGCCATTGCTACTTCCGGTCTGACCCATGAGAAGGCAGCCAAGTTCAATGCCGGTGTAGATGCCACCCTGTTCGGTGGTCTCGATTTCAGCTTCGATGGTTTCTACCAGCGCCGTTCCAACATCTGGGTATCTACCGCAGGCAAGTATTCTTCAGAGCTGGGTGTGGATGCTCCATACGAAGGCGATGGTATCGTGGATAGCTGGGGTTGGGAGGCAAGTCTCGACTACAACAAGCAGATTGGTGACGTGAAGTTCAACATCGGTGCCAACATCGATTACTATCGCAGCCAGATCAAGGAGCAGGATGAGGCTCCTAAGCTCTATCCTAACCTGGTAAGCACCGGTCATCGCGTAAGCCAGCTCTTCGGCTACAAGGCTATCGGCTTCTTCAAGGACCAGGCAGACATCGATGCTTCCAAGCCACAGCTTCTGGGCAGCACTCCTCGTCCTGGCGACATCAAGTATGAGGATGTGAACGGTGACGGACAGATTGATACCAACGACAAGACGGCCATCGGATATTCTACCGTAGCTCCAGAAATCTACTACAATATCCATTTGGGAGTAGAGTGGAAGGGACTGGGTATTGATGCGATGTTCCAGGGCACTGGCAGATATACTGGCGTGCTTTCTACCAAGAGTATGTACAAGCCACTGGTGGGCAACACCACCATCTCTCAGTACTACTACGACAACCGCTGGACTCCTGAGACAGCCGGCACAGCCAAGTTCCCGGCGCTGAGCTCAACCAGCAATGCCAACAACTACAATACAAACACCCTCTGGATGTTTGACCGCTCATTCTTCAAGCTTCGCAACATCGAGGTTTATTACAACTTCCCTAAGGCGATGCTCACCAAGACCAAGCTCCTGAATGCAGCCAAGTTGTATGTGCGTGGTGTAGATTTGTTTAGCTTCGACCATCTCGATGAGTCAGATCCTGAGGTATTCGGTGCAACCAATCCTCTGAATCGCAGCATCGTGGCTGGTTTGTCAGTAACATTCTAATTATCTTAAAGTAGAACAATAATGAAAACAAATAAATTAGTATATGGTCTGTTCGGACTTTTGGCGCTGGCATCTTGCAGCGATAAGATGGATTACAGCGAGACGGTAGTCAAGGATAAGGATTATGTGATTCAGACCTTCGAGAAGGTGGGTGGTTTCATGACCGATATCTACAATTATGCAGACTATGATTATGGTCAGAACTTTGGTGGAGGCATGCTTGCCTCTGCCACCGACGAGAGTGTTTACTCCGTGAGCGGTACCAGCATCGAGACCTTCTATAACGGCAGCTGGAGCCCATCCAACGCCCAGGGTTCGCTCTGGAGCAATATGTATAAGGGCATCAAGACCTGCAATGTAGTATTGAAGGATTTCCAGGACTTGAAGTTCGAGGATTTCGAGCTCAATGCCGACTATCAGCAGCAGATGTTCCGTTACGAGAACTACAAGTGGGAGGCCCGCTTCTGGCGTGCTTACTTCTATTTCAATCTCGTTCGCCAGTATGGTGGTGTGCCTGTCATCAACCCTGAGATGGCGGCAGCTGATGTCAACAATCAGCCTCGCAAGTCATCTGACGAGGTGTTCCAGTACATCTTCGATGAATGTGATGCCGTAAAGGACAGCATCATCAAGGATTACTCCGACCTGGGAAGCATGGCTCTGAGTACTGCCGAGGATGGACGTGCCAACAACCTGACCGTCCTTGCCCTCAAGGCTCGTGCAGCGCTCTATTGGGCAAGTCCGCTCTTCAACCCTTCAGGTGATAAGGAGCGTTACCACAAGGCTGCTCTCTATACCAAGGAATTGCTGGATGCCTGCGAGGCAAGAGGCATGAAGCTCGCTGCCAAGTATGCTGACCTCTGGTCAACCAATAATTACAAGGATGCCGACAAGAAGTGTGAGATTATCTTCGGTCGCCGTATCTATGGTACCAAGATTTCTTCTACCGATCCATCTGATAATAGGGTAGAAAGCTACAACTATCCATTCGGTATCGATATGGCAAAGGCTAGTTATTCAGCTTCCGGTAGAAACTGCCCATCCCAGAACCTGGTGGATGCCTACGAGATGAAGGCTACGGGTAAGGGTATCAATGAGGCTGGCAGCGGCTATGATGAGCAGAATCCTTACGCTGGCCGTGACCCTCGTTTTGAGCTGACCATCGCCAAGAATGGTGATCTGTGGCCTACTGCAGCCCGATATAACAAGGCTAAGCTGCAGACCTATTATGGCGGCGTGAATGCCGAGCCATTGGTGGGCGCTACTCCTACGGGTTACTATCTGAAGAAGTTGCTGCATGGTGATATCGACCTTACTTCAAAGACCAAGAAGCAGGGCGACTATCATACTTGGGTTACCTATCGTCTGGGTGAGTTCTATCTCAACTATGCTGAGGCTGCATTCAGGTATCTGGGCAGCGCCACCGCTACAAGTGCCGATCTCCCTATGTCGGCAGACGAGGCTGTGGACAAGATTCGCCAGCGTGCCGGAATGCCTGATTTCCCTACTTCGTTGAGCAATGAGGAGTGGTGGAGCAAGTATCAGAACGAGCGCATGGTAGAGCTTGCCTTCGAGGGTCATCGCTTCTGGGATGTACGCCGATGGAAGGAGGCTAACAAGTTCTTCAAGAACATTCAGGAGATGAAGATTACCAGGAACGATGATGGTTCCTTCACCTATACCCGTGAAACCGTACAGCGCCAGTGGGATGACAAGATGTATCTCTTCCCAATCCCTAACGACGTGATGCTGAAGCACGAGAAGTATGGACAGAAGTGGGAACAGAATCCTGGCTGGTAAATTTAATGATTATTTAATAGTGATTAGTGATTAATCGTGATTAGTGATTATACAAAATAAAAAAAACTCGTTGGCTTCTTTACCAACGAGTTTTTTTTGTAATCTATTTGGCAGGCAATTTTTACTTGCCATACTTGCTAGGCGCTATTCCATACTTATTCTTGAAGCACTTATAGAAATAGGTGGAATCGGAGAAACCAACCTTTTCGCTGATTTCGCTTACGGTGTATTCGCCTTCCAGCAGGAGCTTGGCGGCAATGCGCAGACGCTCGTTCTGGATATAGATGTTTGGCGAAACACCCATGATGCTCTTCGTGCGGTTATATACCGTGGTACGGCCCAGGCAGAGCAGCTCGGCAAGGCGGTCTACATTGAAGTTGTTGTCGCCGATATGCTGTGCCACGATTGCCTCCAGCTTGTCCTTGAACTTCTTGTCGAGGGTTGACATCAGGAGGGTTGGCTCATTCTTCTTGAGTTCCTTCACAGGCTTGATCAGGATGGCTTCTCCGCCTGACGTCTGCTCTGGGTTCTCTTGCGGAGCATTCTCCTGCAGGGCCTTTTCCTGAAGCTTTGCCTTCTCTTCAGCCTGCTGCTTCGCCTTCAGGTCCATAGCCACAAACTGCAGGGCTCGGGCGATGAGAAGCTTGAAGTTGCATGGCTTCACCATATAGTCATCTACGAAGTTCTTGTATGCCTTCAGTATATGGCTGGTATCATCAAAGGCGGTCAGCATGATGACCGGGATGTTCTGCGTCTCCGGATCCGCCTTCATGTTGCTTACAATCTCGTAGCCACTCATTTCCGGCAACTGGATGTCGCTGATGAGCAGGGCTGGCTTAATCTTTCGGATATTCTCGTAACCCGTCTTTCCGTTCATGAATGTTTCTACATGGAAATAGACCGACAGCTCCGACTTGATCTGCTCCAGCATGTCCGGATCGTCTTCTATCACCATCACGGTCACGTTGTTGATGGCTTTCGGAGTCATCTCCTTCACGATCATGTCTATCTCGTCCTTGTCGATGCTGTGGTCGTCCAGCGCCTTCTTCTCGATGATATCCTCCGGCTGATACTTGCCGGCATCGTCTGGCAGGGCAAGGCAGAAGCGGCTGCCTCCTAGATTCCGGGAACGCACATAGGTGAGCGAACCCTTGTGGATTTCTGCCATCTGATGCGCCGTATAGAGACCGATGCCCATACCGCCCTTGGAAGCATAGCCGTGCATGAATGGCTTGAAGAGATCAGCCTCTCTTTCCGGCTTGATGCCCGGACCGTTGTCTTCTACCGAGAAGAATACGATATCGTTCTCCAGATAGAGTCTTACGCTGATGATGCCCCTGTCCGGGGTATATTTCACGGCATTGCTCAGCAGGTTATAGACGATGGTTTCCACCTTTTCCTGGTCGAAGAGCATCTCATGCCTGCTGGTCCACGGAGTGAAACTCATGCTGACGTCCTTCTGCTTGGCTACGGTATAGAGATCATTGTAGATGCTTCGTACGAAACTGATGATTTCGCCCTTTTCCACATTCAGCTTCATATTGCCCGTATTGATCTTGCGGAACTCCATCAGCTGGTTGATGAGTCGCTGCAGTCGCTTGGTTCCTCTGGAGAGGGTATAGATGGTGTTCTTGGAAGCATAGCCTTCTCCCTTGGTCATCATCTTCTCCACGGCACTCTGGATGATGGCGAGCGGGGTGCGGAACTCATGAGAGATATGGGTGAAGAAGTTGATTCGGGAGTCAGACATCTGTTTCTCCAAAGCAATCTGTTGGTTCAGTTCGAAGTTCCTTCTCCATGAACGGTAGTAGAGCACTCCGGCTCCGCAGATGATGAGCAGATAGATGCACCACGCCCATACCGTATTGTACCAAGGCTGGCGGATGGTGATGTGCAGCAGGGTTTCCTCGCTCCACTGGTTGCTGCCTATACGGGTACGGATATGCAGGGTGTAGCTGCCAGGGTTCAGGTCGCTGAACTCGGCATGATTGATGCTGGTCATCGGGCGCCAGGTCTTGTCTATTCCTTCCAGATAGTACTGGTATATCGCATTCTGGATGTGCGGATAATCGAAGTTGGAGAAGTGGATGTTGAGCGAATTCTTGTCGTGTGGCAGGCTGATTTCCCGTGTATAGTTCAGCGCCTTAGTCAGGAATTGCTCGTTTTCTGCTTCGTATATCGAGATGCCGTTGATGGTGAGGTCGGTGATGACTGCCTTCATCTTAGCTGGTGGCATGCTGATGGTGCGGGATGGCTGGATGAAGATCATGCCGTCGGCAACACCGAATACCAGTCTGCCATCCTTCAGCCTGGTGGCGCAGTTCTCCGTAAAGTTGTTGCTGAAGATGGTGCGTCCTATCTGGAACGAACGGATATCGTTGGTCTTGGCGTTGAGACGGGAGATTCCTTCCTCTGTACCAATCCAGATATTGCCGTAGTTGTCCTCCTCCAGCGAGCGGGTATTGTTGTCGGTGAGTCCCTTGCTGGTATCAAACAGCTCGTACTCCAGTTCCCCGGTCTTCTCGTCGTAGCTGCATTTCAGAACGCCTCCGGTTGCTGCAAACCACAGTTTTCCGTCGTGTGCCTCGATGCCGCAATTGATTTCGCTTACGGGCAGCTTTCCGTTTTCGTCGCTGAAGCGGAGGAACTTCTGGGCTGTAATCTTCCTCTCAGCGGTATTCACCATGATGATACCGTTGTTGCTGCATACCCAGAGTCTGCCCTTGCGGTCCAGGATCAGGTCGTGGATCTGTGCTTCCTTGCCGTCAGCATTCAGAAACTGCTCGAACTTCCGTGGCTGCTGCCCCGTAGTCTGTGGGGTGATGAGCAGGCCTTCTCCCCAGGTGGCTATCCAGGCTCTTCCCTGCCTGTCGAAGATGGTCTTGTAGAAGGATACGCCCGGAGCATAATGGTCCTTCTCATATTTGGAATATCTCACATTGTCAATGTAGATGCCGTCGCCCTTGGTGGCTATCCATTTCCTGCCCTGCGGGTCGATGGCATAATCGTAGACGCAGGCATCGGTCTGCATTTCCAACGTTCGCTGTTGGGTCTTGGCATCATAGATGTAAGTCCTGTTGGCACGGGTGCTGACGGCGAGCTTGTCATTGCCTATGTTGCTGATATGTCGCACGTAGTTGCTCCATTCCCGGTTGGTATTTGGTTCTATCCTGACATGCTCTGTGTTGAGATCCTTCAGTTCACGGCAGCAATATACGCCATCTCCGGTACAGATCCAGATGCATCCGCTGCGGTCGATGAATACGTTCAGCAGGAAGTCGGAATGGAAGAGCGGGTCCTTGTCTGCTGCAGAGAAGTGCTGGAGTTCATCTTCCTTCGGGTTGTAGATGAAGAGTCCGTTGCCATAAGATACGATGTATACATTTCCGTGGGCATCTTCGGCAGCCACGAAGTTCTTGTCTCTACCGTTGATGTAAGCCTTGTCATCCAGCAGATGGAATTTCCTGAAGAGGTTTCCCTTCTTGCTGAACAGGTAGGCGTTTCCCTTCTTGTCGTAAAGAAACTCATAGGATTTGAGAAAGGTTTTCGACATGGCATTCGGTATCTGGATGGCTGGCTTGTGGAAGATGCCGGTCTTCAGGTTCATGGCGAAAGTTTCTTCCTGGGTAAAGATATACCATTCTCCCTGACAGAAGAAGGAGGCGCGCGATTTCCCCACATATCCCACCATGGATGGAAGATGGGATTTCCTGACGGGCTTGCCCGAGTTGTCATAAAGGAAGGCATCGCCCTTGTCGGTCAGCACGGCGATATGATTGCCGTCTGTGGTCAGGGTGATGATGGGCTGGTTCTTGAGCATCAGATGGCTCTTGCCGTCAGGGGTGATGCGGTTGAGTCCTTTATCGGATGCTATCCAGATATTGTGTTTGAAATCTTCCTGCATCTGTAGCTGATGGTCGCCTATCAGCTTGCCGTTCTTTGTAGTATAGTCTGTGGCGTGCAACTTCCCGTTGCTATAGGTCAGGTATCTGGCTCCGAAATCCCCGGAAAAGAGCCACATGCCATTCTGGCTCTTGAATCGGTTTCTCAAGAGCGTAGCATTTTCCTTATCGAAATAATCGGAGAAATGAGCTGTTTCCAGGTCGAAGCAGCAGAGGATGTTGGATGGATTGTAGCCCCAGATGAGTCCATGTTTCTCGTCGTTGATGAGCTGTGAGATGGAGTGGTGGGTCTTTTGTCCGGAGTTCTTGCTGAGATTGGTGAAGTTGATAAACTGATAGCCGTCATATCTGCTCACTCCGTTCGGTGTTCCGAGCCAGATGAATCCGTCTCTGTCCTGGATGATGTCGTTCACCGTATTGCACGACAATCCGTCCTTAGCCGAGAGTCGTTTCCCGTCCAGTTTGATGCTGCCGGATGCCTGTAGAGGCATCAGCCAAAAACAGATGAATCCTACTATATATAATAAGGTGTAGAATGTCTTTATGTTTCTTTTCATTGATAGGTCTTTTATTTTTCTGCAAAAATACAAAAAAATAACCATTATACCTTATTATATATGCAAAAAAGTATTTATCCCTGGCAGAAAAATAGGAATAGAGGGAAGATGTTGGCATAAGGATAAACATTCCATGCCGTCAGATGAAAGTTTTAGGAGGAGCAAGATTAGGGTACAACTGTTAAAAACCAATATATATTTGCAGTTTTCAGATATTTCTCGTATTTTTGCACCAAATATATAAATTTATAGAGTTGATATGGAACAGATATTAGTAACAATAGATACAGAGGGTCAGTCTTTGCAGAAGATACGTGCAGCCATCAAGATGTTGCGCGGTGTAGTTTCTACATCGGTAATGAAGGACCCCGTTTTGACAAAGACCGAAAAGCAGCAGGCTTATGTCAAGGAATCTTTGACAAGAGCGATGCAAGAGGTAAGGATGGCAAAATTGAATGGTCAGAAGTTGCCCGATGCTCGTGACCTGTTAAAGGAACTGGACGAGGAGGATTGATATGGAAGTAACGATTAAATATGGTCCGGAGTTTAAACGCCAGTTTAAGCGTTTGGCAAAGAAGTATCATTCGTTACGAACTGATTATGACGATTTACTGAACGATATTTCGGATAATCCTTTTTTAGGTGACGACCTTGGAGGAGGCGTTCGAAAGGTAAGAATGGCTATTGCTTCGAAAGGAAAGGGAAAGAGTGGTGGTGCCCGCATCTTAACCTTGAATTTATTAATAGATACGGAAAGTATGGAAGTAACCTTGCTGACCATTTACGACAAGGGCGAGATTTCCAACGTGACGGATGAGTATATTAAATACTTGCTGTCCAATTTGTAATTCTGGCGTTCCGTCGGATTTGCAATCCGGCGTTAAAAATGTCGTAACCTATTTAGGCTCTGCGGATTTGGAATCCGCCGGGACGCCTGGCGGCTTTGCCTTGTTTGCCCCACACGCCCTGAACCAACGGTCACCGGTCGAAGCGGAATTGAAAATCGCTGGCCGAAGGGTAAAGCAAAGGTAAAGGGCTAGGAGCTTTTGGGCCTTCAGCCCGTGTGGCGCCATCCTCCAATATCCCTGATACAACAAAAGGGCCTATATGCCACCCCATTCGTCGTGGCATATAGACCCTTTTCTATTGTTTCGCCGTATTCCCAGCGACTGTAGCCCCCGTATTCCCAGCGATTCCATCGCTGGTCCTTTTTAAGGTAAAAAAGTAAAAGGGTAAAAGGGTAAAAAGGTAAAAAATCCGTGAGAATCGTGAGATCCGTGTGGGAACTTAAAAGAGGTAAAAGGATACAAAAGAAAGAATCTGTGGAAATCTGTGGGAATCTGTGGGACAAGAAACAACTCCCGCAGACGTCGCAGATTTTTACCAAAAAAGTGCCGATAGGATTTTCTCCTACCGGCACTTTCTGTTTGTTGTTTCTGTTGCCGTTTAAGGCATACAGCTGGTCACACCCAAGGTGGTGGCAATCGCAGTCAAGATTGATATCGCAATCTGAATGATAGTTTTCCAAGTGTCCTTTTTCATCTTTTTTTAGTGATTAATTGTTAGTGATTAGTGATTAATTCTTTGCTGCTTAAACACAGCCCCCGAAGGGGCTATGCTTTAGAGGCCTACGTCACTACCTCCTTCCTGGGTGCCGCCGCCTCCTTCCTGGGTGCCACCGCCACCCTCCTGAGTTCCGCCACCGCCCTGGGTGGTATCACCGGTGTTGGAGTCGCCGCCTGGCTTGCCGGTTCCTCCGGTGTCCTCGCTGGTGTTATACTCGTCGTAGGCAACAATCTTGGTGAGCTTCTTGAGCTCAGCATTGCTCCACGACTTCGTATTTCTCACAATCAGGTGAACGCCCTGCACGCTTGCAGCAGACACCTTGTCCTTGCTCACCTCGCCACGCGAAGTCATGCCGATGGAGAACAGACCGAGGTCGGAGATACGCACGCTCTTGCCGTCGAGGATCAGGTGCTTCAGACAGTCCAAAGTGTCCATCAGCACACCGTGGATAGTACCACGACTGTATGGCGAGTTGTGCTCAGAGATATGAGTCACGAAGTCCTCAAAACTCATCTCACGGTCGCTCACTGCGGTAGCATACCAGAGTTTCTTACCTGCGTTCTCTCCACTCTGTGGAGTGCGCGTTACTTTACGATACTTACAAGTTCCTTGTCCCATAATTCTAGTGATTAATGATTAGTGATTAATGATTAGTGATTAATGATTAATTGTTAATTATAAATTGTTTTCATGCTGCAAAGGAAGTGCAAACGAGCGCAGAGTCAAGCTTGCTTGAACTATGCCGAGTGCAGTCTTTCTTCTAACGACAGTGCAAAGGTACGGCTTTTTCCCGGTACAGCCAAAAAACGCCCTGCAGAGTTCTGTTAAACGGATTTAACATTTGCGGAGAATCCTGTTAATAAAAACAAGTCATAATTTTTAAGATAAGAAAACTATATTCTGTAAATAGTTTCTCTATGTTTTGTGCATCCCAACTCTACGTTTGCCTTTTGCGCCATCTACCCCGATTTTCCCCCAAAAGTGGTTACGGTTACAGAAGTTACAGTTTTTCATGAGTCAGTTCCCTTTCCCTTCTTTAGAAGAAGATAATAATATATTATATTATTATCTATTATTATTACTTACAATCTGAAAGTACTCCAAAAGTCCTTGTACCCCTCCGCTGAAAACTGTAACTTCTGTAACCGTAACCACTGTAACCATCTCTATCAGGTCTTACTGCCAGACCCTGCATTTTGATTGTCAACTAAAAAGATAAGATTATGCTATCCCCAATGCTATCAGATCACTTTTTCTAAAACTTTTCCCCAATTTTCTTGCGTGTTTCGAAATATTGTTGTACTTTTGAAGGAGTAAGTGTATTGGAATTGCACTTTTGGTAGCGTAACTATCTGATTATTAGGTGAAACTTATGGAATTGATTAAGGTTATAAACAACGTGTCAGAACGGGTGGTAGATGATTTGAAGACCAAATTATCTAAAGGGTCTCGTGTGTCAATAGCTGCAGCCTCTTTTTCCATCTATGCTTTCGAAGCATTGAAGGAAGAACTGGAGAACGTTGATGAGTTACGTTTTATCTTCACTTCGCCTACTTTCATCAAGGATAAGGTGAAGAAAGAGAAGCGTGAGTTCTTTATTCCAAAACTCAACCGTGAGCGCAATCTTTATGGCTCTGACTTCGAAATCAAACTCCGCAACAAACTGGAGCAGAAAGCCATCGCCAAGGAATGCGCCAACTGGATAAGACGCAAGGTGAAGTTCAAATCAAATGTGTCGCAGGAAACAATGGGCGGCTTTATTCACGTAAACGGCACTGCCCCTTATGTCTATGCACCCTTCAATGAGTTTACCACCACAGAATTGGGATGCGAACGGGGAAACAGCTTATATTCCATGGTCCAGGTGATGCCCTCACCATTTGCCGAGCAGTATCTGAACGTATTCAATGAACAGTGGAAGAATGGCGATAAGTTCGAGGATGTAACTGCCAAGGTGCTGGAATACATAGAAACCGTTTATCAGGAAAATGCGCCTGAGTTTATCTACTTCATTACGCTATATAATATCTTCAGCGAGTTTCTCGATGATATCAACGAGGATGTTCTTCCTAACGAGAAGACCGGCTTCCGAGAGTGTGTGGTTTGGAAAAAACTTTATAATTTTCAAAAGGATGCTGCCCTGGCTATCATCAATAAACTCGAAAAATACAATGGTTGTATCCTTGCCGATTCTGTGGGTCTGGGTAAAACCTTCACGGCGCTGAGCGTCATCAAGTATTACGAAAACCGCAACAAGTCGGTGCTCGTATTATGCCCTAAGAAGCTCTATGACAACTGGAGCACCTTCAAGACTAATTACAAAAACAACCCTCTTGCTGCCGACCGCCTTCGCTATGATATTCTGTTTCACAGCGATTTAAGCCGAGATAGAGGTATGTCAAACGGAATTGATCTTGAAAGAATCAACTGGGGTAACTACGACTTGATAGTCATAGACGAAAGCCACAATTTCCGCAATGGCGGTAATGTGGATGACGAGGATGATGAGGCTGACAACCTGGATATATTGGATGATGGTAAGAAGAAGGAAAACCGCTATCAGCGACTGATGAACAAGGTAATCCGAGCAGGAATCAAGACAAAAGTCCTGATGCTGAGTGCCACTCCAGTCAACAACCGCTTCAACGACCTGAAGAACCAGTTGCAACTGGCATACGAAGGTCATGCTGAGCAAATCAACGAGGTTCTTGACATCGACCGCAGCATAGATGATGTGTTCCGCTCGGCACAGTTGGCGTACAACCGATGGACCAAGTTGCAGCCCAAAGAGCGCACCACGCAACGTTTGCTTGATGAGCTGAACTTCGACTTTTTCGAATTGCTGGATGCGGTAACCATCGCCCGAAGCCGAAGCCACATCGTGAAATACTACGATACGAAGGACATCGGTAAGTTCCCTACCAGATTGGCTCCTATATCCCGCCGCCCAAAGTTGACGGATTTGAGCGATAGCATCTCTTTCAGCGAGATTGCTGAACAGCTGAACAGGCTGAATCTGAGCATCTATACGCCGTCACTCTATATCTTTGATAGCGTGAAGGAGGATTATGAAATCAATATGGAAGGCTCGGGTATCTCTATCGACGGACGAGAGAAAGGTCTCCGCAAGCTGATGGCTACCAACCTGCTCAAACGTCTGGAGAGCAGCGTCAACTCCTTCCGTCTTACCTTGCAGCGCATCCAGGAATATATAGACGAAACGCTGAATACCATTGAAAGCAACGGGCGCAGCGGTTCTGTGGATGTTACCGAATTTACGGATGATTTGGATAGCGCAGATAGCGATAACGACCCATTTGTGGGCAGAAATTCCAAAATCAACCTCCGGGATATTGATGTGGTTCGCTGGTCACGTGATCTTCGCAGCGACCAGGAGAATCTTGCCCTGCTTCAGATTATGCTCCAGGATATTTCTCCCGAGCACGACTCCAAGCTGCAGATGCTCATCGAAGATTTGAAGCACAAGTTTGAGCATCCCATCAATCCGGGCAACAAGAAGGTGATTATCTTTACAGCCTTTGCTGATACCGCCAACTATCTGTACGACCAGCTGGCAGCACGCATCAAGGCGGATTGTGGGTTGAATGTGGCGCTTATCACGGGTTCTACGGATGGCAAATGCACCATACCGAAGTTTCCGATGAGTTTCAATAATGTGCTGACCTATTTCTCGCCCGTATCGAAAGACCGGGCTGCTCTCTTCCCGGATGCTACCGAGGAGATTGATGTGCTCATTGCCACCGACTGCATTTCCGAGGGTCAGAACCTGCAGGACTGTGATTTCCTCATCAACTCACTGCTGTCCCGTTTAGAAATCATCGGGCCTGAAAAGGCTAGGATATAGCCAA
>NZ_VZCB01000052.1 GCF_009494395.1 Segatella copri
CGTTCTCTTTTCCACAAGCACATCGAAAGCCTTTTGGATGGAAAGCAACAACTGCCCGATGTCCTTGTTGGTTTCCACGGCTTCCTTGCTCTTGCCCTCCAATCGGCTGGCACGAGGATTCCAAAGCGATGGAGTGCAAGACAACTTGCAGGAGAACTGCGCCATAGTCCTGTTCACCGTGATGCGTCCCATGATGGGAGCTTTTCCATTCTTGTCCATTCCGCTCTTTTTTAGGTAGAGCAACACCTTGAATTTTTCGATTTTCATAACGCTTACATTTTGAGTGTGCAAATATAATCATTTTGTAAGCGTTCCTTGATACGCAAAACATTGAGAATCAGCGCAATAAAATCCGTTGATGCACAAAGTTGCCTTTCCGCATTGTTACCTGCTTTGCATAGGTAACTGTGGCTCACGATTTAGTAACTGAACTACTTCAATATTCCTCACTCGCTTGCTTTATGCCGATTTGGCAACTTTGTGCAAATCTACTCATTCCCAACTGTTTACGTTCCAACCTCTCTTATTCTCCTTTGGCTGCTTTAGAGCTTTATGTTAACTTTGCTAAAAGATAGAGTTATAAATGGGTGTTTTTATGACAAAAGATAGAGTTATAATAGGATGTTTTGTGATAAAAGATAGAGTTATAAAGACATGTTTTATGATAAGATAGAGTTATCTGTAGCAATTACTTTGCGAGTTTATGATTTATACAATCATTACTTCCAAGAGTGCTGAAGATGTCATCACGAAATGGAAGAAATCCAATCCAAAGCTATTCAAAAAATACCAAAAAATCTATCATGAACTGGTAGATCACCCAAGAACAGTACCTGGTAAATTCCTTGCAGGGATGTAGGGTGCTGGCCTATCCACAAATTACCGAAGAGTTTTTCGAAACTCTCCTTCTGATTACAGTCATAGTAAGAGTAGAGCATACTGAGGAACAGGCTTTTTCTAAAACGACGGGGACGGATGAAGAAGAGATTGCGTGCTTCTCCAGCTCTGGCAAAAACATCGTCTTATCGACATAATATAGATTCTGACTCATCACCGTGGCAAAATCAGATACTCCGTATGGTACTTGTTTTACTTGCTGTTTCATCATGCAATGAAATTTAACCAGTTTACATGTGCAAAGTTACGGCTTTATTTTTGAAACAACCAAAGTTTTCACAGCTTTTTTGTTAAAATCGAGTAGCAGGAAAACGAAGTAGTTTTCTTCCTACTCTCGTTTTCCGAACTCTTACACCACCGTACGTGCCGTTCGGCATACGGCTGTTCCTATTTTTGGTGCCACTCAAGATATATCCTCATTACAGTAGATTTCTCTTGGCATATGTCCTGCTAGTTTGACCAAGTATCTCCACAAGCCAACTTATTCTTGCAGTCTGCTACTTATGGCTTTACATTGATAAACTTTTGGTAGTCAGCTTCACTTATTTCAAAATATTGTTTGTCAATGTCCGCATCATGCGAGTTCTTTATGAACTTAAATCTGATAGAACAACCATCTGTTGCTTTATAAATAATGAAAGACAGTTTCAGTGGATACAACTTACTCATAGAAGTCTGGATGATGTCTTCGTCTATTATATTTCTTTCTAATTCACTTTTCATTGGAGCTGTAAGATTCAATACAATTGGTGAATTGGAAAGGTTTCGAAGTTTCTTCATATCTTCCTCGGTAAACATTAAGAAAATCTTTTCTTTCCAATATTGCCAATCTTCACGAATATTAGGATATCTATATGCTCCGTTATATTTTTCCCATACCAAAACATAATAAGGAATATTATTTAGTTTTATAGTTTTAAATTGAAGACTAATAATATTGTTAAAACAATCTGACAAGAAGATGGCATTTTGTTTTGTCTGAGTTCTGATTTTTTTGCTAAGTTTTTTAGCTTTTATGCAGTTAACCCAGTCTATCCATTCACCTGTATTGTGGTCATAAGCCCAACCAATAACTTTGTTAAGTATTACCCCTTCATTGTTAAAATAAACTTTAGGCCGGTTCACTCTTTTTTGTCCTAAGCATGTTATAGAAAATACAATGCAAAGTGAAAGAATTAAATAACGTTTCATCTTATCCTAATTTCCGCAACACTATAATTTAATACTTTTTATAAGCACCCTAGCAACAAAAAGTTGCACAGATTTTTGCCATATCAGATATTTCACTTATTTTAGTGTTGCATTTAAAAACAAATAAAACTCTGAATGACATGGCAAAAGTACAAATAAAATCTGAGAAAATCACTTCTTTTGAAGTTTTTTTCGATTATAGAGTTATTTGATGCTGCAAAGTTACGACTTCATTTTGACATACCTAAAGTTACCACTGCTTTTTTGGTGCACCCTTATCATTTGACTATAAATCACAAAAATTACTAGAAAAGTTTGGTAGTTTCGAATATTCAGCGTATCTTTGCTACAATAATAAAAGAAAGGAAAGCTATATGGAAACAAAAGACAAGAAGATACAAGTTCATACTATAGACAACAAAGACATCGACAAGTTTTTTCCTGCTCATAGCGAGATATCCAGCAAAGGCAGAAAGCATACTGTCAAGTTATTTTCAAGATAAAGGTGTTCGACATGTTTTGCTATGGTGAGTTTGATGCGCATTGAAAAAAGCAAGGACTTATGCGAATAGTAATTATGCCATTTTTTAATCAACCAAAAAAGAATCATCATGAAATTAAATCAAAATTTCTTTTGGGACAAGTTCCTGCTCATTTGGGGAATTATAGGAATGTTGTTTCCCGTGGTAGTCGTAATGAGATTTGAAGTAAAAGGACTATTTGAATTGCTACTTCTAGGAGGAATGAGTGTTTCTTGCGCCCTCTTGACTGCCACTATTGGGTGGAAGTGCTGTTCAAAGCTGCATTGGATTCCCCTGTCAATAAGCATGGCAATGGCATTTTGTACTGTCGTAGTGATAATGACTTTAATTGTAACCGCAGGTGATTATTTAGGGACTATCATGTTACTTGCATGTTTATTTCCCATATTGTTATTGCCCTGTATCTTACTGATTCTCGTAGTCAATTATCTGATGTTGAGAAAACAACATTCTTCGTGAAACCATAATTGCATAATCAAAATATTGGTTGTATTTTTGCAAACAGAAAGGAGTTGTTTGACAAGTAAACCTATATATGTTTCTTTACAAAAAAATCCCTGCCATAGGAAGCCTTTCCTACAGCAGGGATTTTTCTATTGGGAATCATCAAGAATGACGAAACCGGGATTTTAATTATGCTGCCTTTCACTCATAAATACTGTCGCTGGCTAGATCTATCTTGTCGTTCCAATATACACAAGTTCGGCTGGTGTCCAACTGGGCTTGTTTAAAAAGGCCATATACATCAACTAATGCACGAAACGAAGGAAGCGTCTTGATGTCATCCTTCACATCGTACAACACTTTATATCCATCATCGAATTCAACGAAAAGGATATAGTCATCGAGAACTGACATTTTCTTAATTCTTGGTATCATAATGGTGGAAGTTTTGTTATTATTTGTTTGTCTCACATGTCCTTTGAAGCCATTTCGAGATACCAACGAATGGCAATAGAGTCTTCCACACGAAGAACTTTTGTTATATGTGTCAAGTAAGATTTTGCAATCGTGATTGCAAAATTCGTATATCATTGATTGTCAAGTAGAATTGGCGAAAATAAGCCAAATTTCTTTTGCTAAATTCTTTACCATATTGATGTGTCAATTGCTCAGATAATTGCGCAATGATCTGAACCCCATACTCTGCACGTGCCTCACCATTCTGTTCTTCTTCCACGATGCGTCGCCCTATGTTCCAATAGGTTTCTATCATCTTATGATTGACGGAGGCATAAGCTTCCTTCCTGCCTTGCTCTATGATGGAGCAGACATCGGTATATAATCTTGTATTTGTCAAATCGTTCGCCAATGGCGAACGATTTACAGAAAGCAGTACATCTGCTTGCAGTTCATCTGCTTGCAATACATCTTGTTTTTCAGACGATTGCAAAAATAACGTCCAAGTTTTTTTGATTTTTCATAAAAAAAGCTTGTCTATAGCATCACTTACTACAGACAAGCTTTTTTGTTGATGAAAAGTTTTCATTGACCACCATAAGAAGATCAGCTGTAAAACGGTTGACTTCTTTTGGCGAGAATTATTTAAATAAAGAGCTATTTATACTCTCCCCAAGCCTTGATGTCGATATCCTCAAGCTTGGTAGTGCAGAATGCATAGATGAATGCACTCGCCAGACGGCTGTTGGTAATCAATGGCACGTTCAGGTCGATAGCGGCACGACGGATTTTGTAACCATTGCTCAACTCGCTGCTGGTCAAGTTCTTCGGAATATTCACTACCATATCAATCTCGTGGTTATGGAGCATCTCCAAAGCCTTAGGCGCACCGCCTTCTGCCTCCTCTGATGGCCAGAGCACACGGGTGTTCTCAATGCCGTTCTCGGTGAGGAACTTGCTACTACCACCGGTTGCATACAGCTTGTAACCATGCTTAACCAGCATCTGGGCAGCATCGAGCAAATCTACCTTCTGCTTGGCAGAACCTGTAGAAAGCAGGATGTTCTTGGCTGGAATGCGATGACCCACAGAAAGCATACTCTTCAGAAGTGCGGTAGATGTATCGTCGCCCAAGCAACCTACCTCACCCGTACTGCTCATATCCACACCCAATACAGGGTCTGCCTTCTGCAAACGGTTGAAGCTGAACTGAGATGCCTTGATACCTACATAGTCGAGATCAAAGAGGTTCTTGTGTGGCTTCTCTACTGGCAAACCGAGCATCACGCGGGTAGCCAACTCGATGAGGTTAATCTTCAATACCTTGCTCACGAATGGGAACGAACGGCTGGCACGCAAGTTACACTCGATAACGAGAATATCATTGTCACGAGCCATGAACTGGATGTTGAACGGACCGTTGATGTGCAACTCCTTGGCAATCTGACGACCTACTCGCTTCACACGACGAACTGTCTCAACATACAACTTCTGAGGAGGGAACTGGATGGTAGCATCGCCTGAGTGAACACCGGCAAACTCGATGTGCTCGGAAATCGCATAGGCAATCACCTCGCCATTCTTTGCCACAGCATCCATCTCAATCTCCTTAGCATGTTCGATAAACTTACTTACTACCACTGGGTGATCCTCACTTACGTTGGCAGCCAACTGCAGGAATCGCTTCAACTCTTCCTCGTTAGAACATACGTTCATCGCAGCACCAGAAAGAACGTAACTTGGACGAACCAATACAGGGAACCCTACACGCTCGATGAAGTTGTCGATGTCCTCCATAGAGGTCAGGGCGCTCCACTCTGGCTGGTTGATGCCGTTGTTGGTCAACATCTGAGAGAACTTGGCACGGTCCTCAGCGTTATCGATGTCCTTGGCAGCAGTACCTAAGATTGGCACATTCTGAGCATCCAGGTGCATAGCCAAGTTGTTTGGAATCTGACCACCAGTAGATACGATGACGCCATGAGGCTGCTCCATCTCGATGATATCCATCACACGCTCAAAGGTCAACTCATCGAAGTAGAGACGGTCGCACATATCGTAGTCGGTAGATACGGTCTCTGGGTTGTAGTTGATCATCACTGAGCGCCAGCCTTCCTTGCGGATGGTGTTCAATGCCTGAACGCCACACCAGTCGAACTCTACGGAAGAACCGATGCGGTAAGCACCTGAACCGAGTACGATGATAGAACGGTGGTCGTTCTCGAAGCTGATGTCGCTCTTCACGCCTGCGTAGGTTACATAGAGGTAGTTGGTCTGGGCAGGATACTCTGCTGCCAGGGTATCAATCTGCTTCACCACAGGCAGGATGCCATAGCTCTTGCGCTTGTTGCGAACCAGCAGGGCAGCCTTGTGCATGTTGCCCAACTCCTGCTCCAAGCCCACGGCACGAGCAACCTGGAAGTCGGTGAAACCATAAACCTTAGCAGAACGGAGCAGATCCTGACCGATGGTATTGATGTTGCACTTCTTCATCTCCTCGTCGATGTCGATGATGTGCTTCAACTTCTCCAGGAACCACTTGTCAATCTTGGTCAAGTCGTGAATCTGATCTACGGTATAGCCCTTGTGCATAGCCTTTGAAATCACAAACACACGCTTATCTGTTGGCTCGCGCAAAGCTGCATCGATATCATCGATTTCAAGCTCCTTGTTCTCTACGAAACCGTGCATGCCCTGACCAATCATACGAAGCCCCTTCTGGATAGCCTCCTCGAAGTTGCGGCCGATGGCCATTACCTCACCTACTGACTTCATAGATGAACCCAACTCCTTATCTACGCCACGGAACTTAGACAAGTCCCAACGAGGAATCTTACAAACCACGTAGTCCAATGCTGGCTCGAAGAAAGCTGATGTGGTCTTGGTTACAGAGTTCTTCAACTCGAACAGACCGTAACCCATACCGAGCTTGGCTGCAACGAAGGCAAGAGGATAACCGGTAGCCTTAGATGCCAAGGCTGATGAACGGCTCAAACGGGCATTCACCTCGATTACACGATAATCCTCGCTCTTAGGGTCGAAGGCATACTGCACGTTACACTCACCCACGATTCCGATGTGACGGATAATCTTGATGGCGAGGGCACGGAGCTTATGATACTCAGCATTGCTCAGGGTCTGAGATGGAGCGATAACGATACTCTCACCGGTATGGATTCCCAGTGGGTCGAAGTTCTCCATGTTACAAACTGTGATACAGTTGTCGTAACGGTCGCGAACCACCTCATACTCAATCTCTTTCCAGCCCTTCAAGCTCTTCTCTACCAATACCTGTGGAGAGAATGAGAAGGCCTTCTCAGCGAGCTTGTTCAGCTCCTCCTCGTTGTCAGCGAAACCAGAACCGAGTCCACCCAAGGCGTAAGCAGCACGGATGATGACAGGATAACCGAGCTCGGCAGCGGCCTTGCGGGCCTGCTCGATGTTCTCGCAAGCCTCGCTCTTGATGGTCTTCACGTTGATTTCATCCAGCTTCTCTACGAAGAGCTCACGGTCCTCAGTATCCATGATAGCCTGAACTGGAGTACCCAACACCTTGACATTATATTTTTCCAGGATGCCCTGGCGATAGAGTTCCACACCACAGTTGAGGGCAGTCTGGCCACCGAAACTGAGGAGGATACCGTCTGGCTTCTCCTTCTGGATGACACGCTCTACGAAGTATGGCTGCACTGGCAGGAAGTAAATCTGGTCGGCAACACCTTCTGATGTCTGTACGGTTGCGATATTCGGGTTGATGAGCACAGTCTCGATACCTTCCTCGCGCAATGCCTTCAGGGCCTGCGAACCTGAGTAGTCGAACTCACCTGCTTCACCGATCTTCAAGGCTCCAGAACCTAAGAGGAGCACCTTCTTTATATTTTCGTCTTTCATCTTTTTTCCTAATTATTTAAGTGTTTCTACAAACTTATCAAACATGAACTCTGTATCCACAGGGCCTGAGCAAGCCTCTGGGTGGAACTGGCTTGAGAACCAAGGGTTCACCTTGTGGCGGATACCCTCGTTAGAGCCATCATTCATATTTACAAAGAGTTCCTCCCAGTCGTTGCCCAATGTCTTGGCATCAACGGCATAACCGTGGTTCTGAGAGGTGATGTAGCAATTGTTGGTTCCTACCATGCGCACTGGCTGGTTGTGTGAACGGTGACCATACTTCAACTTGTAGATAGTAGCACCGGCAGCCTTGGAAAGCAACTGGTTACCCATACAAATACCGCAGATAGGCTTGCGGCTCTGGCTGATCTGCTTGCGAATAATGTTTACTGCATCCTCACACATGTCTGGGTCGCCAGGACCATTGGCAAGGAACAGTCCGTCGAAATCCATATCTGTGTAATCGTAATTCCAAGGCACACGGATCACCTCAACGCCTCTGTTGATGAGGCAACGGATGATGTTTGCCTTCACACCGCAGTCAACGAGAACCACCTTCTTGCCGGCACCCTCGTTGTAACGGATAATCTCCTTGCAGCTCACCTGGTCAACGAAGTTTACACCCTCGTAGTTAGCCTCAGGTATGTTGTCTGGTTCATCATCAAAGAGAATCTTACCCATCATCACACCATGTTCACGAAGCACCTTAGTCAACTCACGGGTATCGATGCCTGTGATTCCTGGCACCTTTTCGCGCTTCAACCAGTCGGCAAGACTCTCCACTGCATTCCAGTGGCTATACTGCTCGCTGTAATCATTCACGATGATGGCAGAAGCATAAATCTTGTCACTCTCCATGAAGGTTGGCAAACCATTCTCCTCGAAAGTAAATGGTGGCACACCATAGTTGCCCACGAGAGGGAATGTAAGTGTCATCAACTGACCGGCGTAAGAAGGGTCGGTCAAACTCTCTGGATATCCCATCATGGCTGTGTTGAACACAACCTCGCCCGCTACAGGAGCATCATATCCAAAAGATTTGCCATGGAACTTGGTTCCATCGCTCAAAACTAAGGTTACTTTTTTCATATCTGACATTTGATTCTTTTATTTCATACTTATAAGAGCAAATGAATTCTTCACTCTTCGTTCTTTTCTCTTCACTTATTTATGATAAACGTTTTCGATATAGTTCACAAACGACTGGTTGCAGAGTTTCGTGCCGCCTGGGGTTGGATAATGACCGGTGAAATACCAGTCGCCCTTGTGGTTTGGAATTGCCTCGCGCAAACCCTCGATGCTCTGGAACACGAGCTGGATAGGAGTGGTCATGCCCTCCGGACGGAGCATCTCTACTATCTTCTCGTTGATTTCCTCGATGGTGAATGGCTTGTAGATGGCACGTACCGGGTTCACCTGCTCCTCCTTCGGCTTGGCAAGTTCTGCCTTGCATGCCTCGTAGGTCTGCTCGATGAGGTCCTCCATCTTGCGCTCTTTCAAAAGCTGGATTGCCGCACGGAACACGCAGAACTCTTCCAGTCTTGCCATATCGATGCCGTAATAATCCGGATAACGGATCTGAGGGGCACTGGATACGACTACAATCTTCTTAGGATGCAGACGGTCGAGGATGCGGAGGATGCTCTCCTTCAGGGTTGTACCGCGCACAATACTGTCGTCGATGATAACGAGATTATCCACATTCGGCTCGATGCTTCCGTAGGTTACATCATACACATGGCTCGCCAGGTCGTTGCGGCTGTTGCCCTCGGTGATGAAGGTACGGAGCTTGATATCCTTCCATGCAATCTTCTCCGAACGGACGAAATCGCCGAGAATATCGTATAATTCTTCCTTAGATGGAATATGGTCGAGGTTGGCAATCTGTTCTATCTTGCTTTCGTTGAGATACTTCTTGAAACCGCTCAACATTCCATAGTAAGCCACCTCGGCTGTGTTCGGGATGTAGCTGAACACGGTGTGATCAACATCGTAATCCACTGCCTTCAGGATAGGCTGGGTCAACTGCTCGCCCAACTGCTTACGCTCCTGGTAGATATCCTTGTCGGAACCACGGCTGAAGTAGATGCGCTCGAATGAGCAGGCAGAATCACCCTTCTGCTCCATGATGCGCTCGATGGTGCACTCGCCGTTCTTCTTCACGAGAAGTGCCGTACCCGGCATCAGCTCCTGCACATCCTCTGCCTCCAGGTCGAAGGTGGTCTGAAGCACAGGGCGCTCGCTGGCTACTACTACGATTTCATCGTTCTTGTAGTAGAAAGCAGGACGGATGCCCCAAGGGTCGCGCATGGAGAACATCTCTCCCGAACCGGTGATACCGCAGACCACATAACCGCCATCAAAGTCCTTCATCGTGGTCTTGAGCACGTTGCTCATCTTCACGTGGTCTTCGATGTAGTTGGTGATGTCGGTGTTTTCCATCTCCATCGCCTTTGCTGCCACGAAATTTCGCTCCACCTCTCTGTCAAGTCGGTGGCCCATCAGTTCGAGCATGATGTAGGTGTCGCTGTAGATGCGTGGGCTCTGGCCCTGCTTGGTCAGCTCCTGGAAGATTTCATCTACGTTGGTCATGTTGAAGTTGCCGCAAAGGCAGAGGTTCTTCGCCTTCCAGTTATTGCGGCGCAGGAATGGGTGCACATACTGGATACCACTCTTTCCGGTGGTACTGTAGCGCAGGTGTCCCATGTAAAGTTCGCCTGCGAAAGGCAGTTCCTCTTTGGCAAACTTAGCATCAGCAAGCTGCTCGGGAGTCAGGTTCTTGAAGTTGGCATTCGCCTTGCCGAAGATCTCCGTCACGGCGTTCTTACCCTCTGCACGCTCACGAAACATATACTCATGACCAGGCTTTCCGCCCAGTTTGACACAAGCCATACCAGCACCCTCCTGTCCACGGTTGTGCTGTTTCTCCATCATCAGATAGAGTTTGTTGAGTGCGTACATCCAGGTGCCGTACTTCTGCTGGTAATACTCCAATGGCTTGAGCAATCTGATCATTGCTACGCCACATTCATGTTTCAATGGTTCCATCTCTCAATTATCCTTTATCTTATTTAGTTAAATTTGAATATACCTACTGCGAAGGGATACCCCTCCAAAAAAAGGGAAACGTCAAGAAACGACGATTCCCTTTATTTTTTATTCGACAGTAACTGACTTGGCCAAATTTCTAGGTTGGTCAACATCCTTGCCCTTACATACAGCTACATGATAAGCCAGCAGCTGCAAAGGAATGGTAGCCAATAATGGCTCCAGGCACTCCAAGGTCTCAGGGAGTTCAATCACTTCGTCGGCAATCTTGGAAATAGTTTCATCACCCTTGCTCACAATGGCAATGACACGACCCTGACGGGCCTTGATTTCCTGGATATTAGACAAGACCTTCTCGTACATGAAGTTGTGGGTAGCAATAACTACCACAGGCATATCGCTGTCTATCAATGCGATAGGCCCATGTTTCATCTCCGCTGCAGGATAACCTTCAGCGTGGATGTAGCTAATCTCCTTCAACTTCAATGCACCTTCAAGGGCTACAGGATACTGGAATCCGCGACCCAGATAGATGAAATTGCGCGCATACGTAAAGGTACGGCTCAAGTCAGCTATCTTATTGTTCAGCTTCAACACTTCCTTCATCTTGGCAGGAATGTTCCAAAGCTGCTCTGTAATCTTCTGATATTCGTTTTCACTGATGGTTCCCCTCTCCTTACCAATGGCAAGTGCCAGGAGGATAAGGACGGTAACCTGACCGGTGAACGCCTTGGTAGAGGCAACACCAATCTCCGGACCTACGTGAATATAGGTACCCGTATCTGTCTCTCGTGCGATGGAAGAACCGATAGAGTTACAGATACCATAGATAAACGCACCGCTCTCCTTGGCAAGCTTGATGGCAGCCAGGGTATCAGCGGTTTCACCACTCTGGGAAATGGCGATGACGACATCATCCTTCGTTACCACAGGATTGCGGTAACGGAACTCTGATGCATATTCCACTTCCACTGGGATGCGACAGTAATTCTCTATCATCTGCTTGCCGATGAGTCCGGCGTGCCATGATGTTCCACAAGCCACGATGATGATTCGCTTGGCATTGAGGAGTTGCTGGCGATGGTCGGTGATGGAGCTGAGCACTACGCCCATCTCTGTCTCCGTCTTGCAGGTTGTATCGTCGCCATCTGTCATCACACGGGTTTCCACGGTGCGGCTCACCACACGACCACGCATACAGTTGCGCAGGCACTCAGGCTGTTCGAAGATTTCCTTCAGCATGAAGTGAGGGAAACCGCCCTTCTCTATCTGACCAAGGTCAATGTCCACGGTCTGCACCTCAGGGTTGAGCTTTACGTTCTGGATGTTTACTACCTGCAATTCCTGACCGAGACGCATCACAGCGATGTTGCCATCCTCCAGATAAACCACCTTATCAGTATATTCGATGATAGGACTGGCATCAGAACCGAGATAAAACTCTCCGTCCTCACCGATACCTACAACCAATGGACTCTGCTTGCGGGCAGCAATAATCTGGTCAGGGTGACGCTTGTCAAGAATAGCGATGGCATAAGCGCCAATCACCTGACGGAGCGCTACCTGAACGGCAGTCAACAGATCAAGATCCTTCTTCACCTGAATGTATTCGATGAGCTGTACGAGGACCTCTGTATCGGTCTCACTCTTGAACTCCACACCCTTAGCAATCAGGTTCTTCTTGATGTCGGCATAGTTCTCGATAATACCATTATGAATCATGGCAAGATTCTTGCTGGAAGAATAATGAGGATGAGCATTCACAGCTGAAGGCTCTCCGTGTGTAGCCCAACGAGTATGAGCGATACCCACATGTCCAGAAATATCCTTGTCTGAGCAGAACGCTTCAAGATCTGCCACCTTGCCCTTTGCCTTATATACGTTCAAAGAGCCATCATTGCTAATAAGGGCTACACCCGCAGAGTCATACCCGCGGTATTCCAAACGCTTCAACCCCTTGATGAGAGCTGGATAAGCGTCTCCCTTACCTAAATATCCTACTATGCCACACATACTTATATATCTTTATATGTTGTAAATCTGTTTGTTATTCCTGACCTTTTCTCTCTTTCACTTATCGCAAGATATTGACCACCAAAGAGGCTATAGATGTCAAAATGCTCAATCCCGACATAACCAATGTAGTGGAAGAACCGATAGCAGAATTCTGTGCCTTTACCTTGTTAGGCTCAACATAGATAATATCATTCTGCTGAAGATAATAGAATGGCGAACTGATGACATTAGCATCATTAAGATTCAAACGATGGTAATGTTTCTCACCCTGTGCATCCTGACGAATCAGAATCACATTATCACGTCTACCGTAGATTGTCAAGTCACCAGCCTGCGCCAAAGCCTCAAGGATACTCATCTTCTCCTGTGGTACTGAAATTATACCAGGCTTGGTAACCTCACCCAATATCGAGACATGATAGCTAGCCATACGAACAGTGACGATAGGATTTTCCGTTTCTGCCAAATAAGGTTTTACCTTGCTCTTTACAAGATCCTCGGCCTCTTTCTTGGTCATGCCTCCTACGTGCAGTGTCCCAACAACAGGAAACTCGATATTACCATGATTATCTACCAGGTAGCCCTGCAATGTTCCACCAGAAGTACTCAACTGTCCACCAGTACCAATTGTATTAGAAACAGACAAGTTGAAAGGCATCGCAGCCTTTGGATCTGTGGTAATCACGGTAATGGTCAGTTCATCCTTAGGCATAATCTTTGCCTCATAAAGAATCCTAGAACCCGCTAAACTGATAGAATCAATGTTTTGAAAATAAGCCACGCTCTTGGTGCTACCGCAACTGCCGAGCATCAAGACCATAGTTAAAGCGACAAGCGCTGAAAGAATGAATTTTTTCATCACAAACAAATTTCGTTATACATTATTGGTGCAAAAATACAGCATTTTTTTGAATGCTGCAAATATTTTGCACCAATAATTTCAGAAATATTTATTTTTTATGAAATATGTAGCCTTTTTGGCTTCATCCGCAAAGAAAAGAGTACTATAATTCACCCCAAATTGCATTCATGAAGCGAAAACCAGACGGCTTTTTATTTCTTGTCTTCTATTCCATTTGATGGCAGATTGAAAGTATAGCTATTGTCGAAGATCTTCTTTACCTTATTGATTTCAACAAAGGTAGTG
The DNA here is from genome assembly GCF_009494395.1 of Segatella copri. Classification (GTDB taxonomy): domain Bacteria; phylum Bacteroidota; class Bacteroidia; order Bacteroidales; family Bacteroidaceae; genus Prevotella. Next base: position 13,633 of record NZ_VZCB01000052.1, read on the forward strand.
CCACCACCCTCGCCAAAGCTACCACTCAAGTATGCTATCTTATCCTCTTCCTGCAGATATCCTTTCTGACGAAGCATACGCACAGCAGCTGTGAACATATCCTTAGCAGAAACATGATCTTTCTGATGAATAGGAATGATGCCATAGCTCAGGTTCAACCAGCGCTGAAGCTTCTCCTTATAGCAGATGGCAAGTACAGGATTTGGGCCACGGAAGGCAGCCAAATCGCGTGCGGTCTGACCGGTTTCACCATCAGTGATGATACCAGCCACGCCCAACTGCTTGGTAGCTTCAATAGCAGCGTGAGCCAAAAAGAGTTTCTGGTCTATTTTACCGCCATCCATAGGATTGATGTCGTTAAGAGGTGACTTATCCTTCTCTGCCTGCTCGGCAATACGAGCCATAGTCTGAACTGCCTCTACAGGATATTTACCGCTAGCAGTTTCTCCAGAAAGCATCAAGGCATCTGTACGATAGAAGATAGCATTGGCAATATCAGTTACCTCTGCACGGGTAGGACGCGGATTCTTAATCATGGTATGAAGCATCTGGGTAGCCACAATAACTGGCTTTTGAGCCTTCACACACTTGGCGATGATTCGGCGCTGGATACCCGGAATCTTCTCTATAGGCACCTCAATACCCAAATCACCACGGGCAACCATGATGCCGTAGCAAGCATCAATGATTTCATCAATATTATCTACACCCTCCTGGTTTTCAATCTTAGAAATAATCTTGATATCACTGTTGTGAGCATCCAAGATGTCCTGAACAGCCTTTACATCTGCTGCACTACGCACAAATGAGTGAGCAATGAAATCAATATCCAATTCGATAGCCAACTCAATATTCTTACGGTCTTTCTCTGTAAGTGCAGGCAAATCGATATGCTCACCTGGTACATTCACACTCTTATGAGCACCCAGCATACCCTCGTTCTGAACTTCTGCCACAAGCATAGGTCCCTGAACCTCCATCACCTTCATGTCGAGTTCGCCATCATCAAACAAGATGTCATCACCCACCTTTACGTCAGCAGCAATATCTGGATAGCTTAAGTTCACGATATCGTGAGAAGACTCCATTTCCGGACGACCGAAGATTTTCACCACGTCACCTATATTATAATGTATAGGTTCCTTGACGTCAGTAGTACGCACCTCAGGTCCCTTAGTATCAATCATGATACCAATATGTGGAGACACGGCTCTAACATTCTTAACAATGGTACGGATACCATCTTCTGTGGCATGGGCAGTATTCATACGAACCACGTTCATACCTGCAAAAAACAGTTTTCGGATAAAATCTTGATCGCATCTACGATCACTGATGGAAGCAACTATCTTTGTTTGTTTCATATTCGTAATTACCTTATTGAAATTTCAATATTATCGTGACTTTTCAATCACATTTCCCAAATTTTGTGCAAAGATACAAAGAATTTCTGAAAAACATATCATCTTAATTATAAAATATATATAAAATATTGCGATACTTTCAGTTTGAAAGAAGATTACAACAAAAAATCTAGCCAGGAAGGAATTTCTCCTTTTGGCTAGACTATCATTCTACAAACAATTCCATATCATTTTTATCAGAATCAGAGATCCAAATCTGGAGCCTTCTCTGCTCCTGCAGCTGCCTCGAATTTCGGCATGGTCTGGAAATTGAAAATACCAGCAATAAGGGCAGTTGGCATTTTTCTAGCTGTCTGATTATAAGCCTGAACAGCATCATTATATTTGCGACGGGCTTCACTGATACGATTCTCGGTACCCTCTTCCTGAATCTGCAAAGACTTGAAATTCTCGCTAGCCTTCAACTCCGGATATTTTTCCGCAACAACCATCAACTTGGAGAATGCATTCGCCAATTCTCCTTGAGCTGCCGTATATTCCTTCAACTTAGCTTCTGTCAGATTGCTAGCATCCAGCTTAACCTGACCAACAGCTGCACGAGCCTTGGTTACAGCTTCGAAAGTCTCCTTTTCATGCTTGGCATACGCCTTCACGATCTTAGCCAACTGTGGCATCATGTCGGCACGACGCTGATACTGAGTCTGTACGTTTGCCAACTCGGTAGTAGCCTGCTCCTGCTTCTCTACCAAACCATTATAACCACTGAATACCCATAGCACCAACACAACGATGACGCCTAAGATAATCCATCCTGTTTTCTTCATAATCCTTTTATTTATTAATTATACATTGTTATATTATTGACTATTGATTACCTGCGTAAACTACTAACTATCACCAGCTTCCTCCGGAGCCACCTCCTGAAAAAGTTCCGCCGCCAAAGGATCCGCCAGAGAAGCCGCCTCCTCCACCGCCAGAGAATCCTCCGCCGCCCATGAAGAACGGCGGCAACCAGTCGTCATCATCATTTCTTCTCCGCGACTGGTTTCTCCCCTTGCCCTTCGGTCTTGGCTTTACCAAACCTACCTGCTCCAGGATGTAACGGATGAGGTAATAGATCGGGATTCCGAAAAAGAGAAGGAACAGGATAACAACCAGTGCCCAATCCTCTTCATCATTCACAGTCCCCTCGTCTACCGACTCAATTCCGGTGCGTCCGCTTTTCACCTTATTATATATAGCACGACTCACGGAGGCAACCGCCTCTCCAGGATTGTCTTCCCGCATGTTCTTCACGATGCAAGCCCTAGCGATATCATCACAGTCCACATCCGTCAACTCGCCCTCCAGTCCACTACCGGGAGCGATAAAATACTTATGGTCTTCTACAGCGATGACGACGACCAATCCTCTTCGGCTTTTCTTATATCCGATACCATATTTATTGCCCACATCCTGTGCCATCCGGAAAGCATCCTGATTATCCACCTTGCCCACAATGATAAGCACATTCTGCACACCACATTCCAACTTCAACTTCTGCAGATAGAAATTGGCAGAATCCTTCTGCGCCTTATCCACATAGCCATCAGGATCGGAAACATATTGCGTAGAATCCTGCAGGAAAGGAATCGGCACATCATCCGCTTTCCATTCCCTCTTGGCAGCCAACGACAAGATGCCGAATGCCACAAACACAATCAGTGTAAAATATCTCTTAAAAGCCATAATTTCTCATTTTTGATGCAAAAATACAGAATAAAAACCTAATATGCAAATACTTAGAGCATTTTTTTTGCAAAAAAAGCCTTAACTATTTTGTTATATCATAAAAAACTTGTATCTTTGCACACCGATTTAAGATAAATAAGTAAAATAAACAAAATATACAAGAAATGACAAAAGCAGATATCATCAACGAAGTATCGATGAACACAGGTATTCCTAAGAAAGAGGTTAGCACTGTGGTAGAGGCATTCATGGACGAAGTCAAGAAGTGCCTGATCGAGAAGAAGGATAGCGTATTTATGCGCGGTTTCGGTAGCTTCAACATCAAGCATCGTGCAGCAAAGACTGCTCGTAACATCTCTAAGAATACTACCATCACCATCCCAGCTCACGACTTGCCAAGTTTCAAGCCTTCTAAGAGTTTCATCGAGGAGATGCAGAACGCAGCTAAGTAATCGCAGAGGTCGATTTACTTTAGCTATAATCTAGAGAATATTTCTTTAGCGAGATATCATTTATTATAATAACAATATTTTAAAATTTTAAAATCATGCCAAACGGAAAGAAAAAGAAGGGCCACAAGATGGCTACTCACAAGCGTAAAAAAAGATTACGTAAGAACAGACATAAGAGCAAGTAAGCTTTTTTAAGCTGATTTGCTCTCAGTCAGTTCGTCGACTGAGGGGGCGTGTCGTATCAAAAGGGATAGGCATGCCCCTTTTTAGTAACTACTAAATTGATTACTAAGACTTTCTTCTAGTAACCAATAAGTTTAATGTGTAAAAAGATTAATTGAAGACTATGACAAGCGAAGTTGTAATTGACGTCCAACAGAAGGACATCTCTATCGCACTCATGGAGGATAAACAGCTGGTAGAATATCAGAATGAACCTCGTGAGGCCTCGTTCTCTGTGGGAAACATCTATATCGCAAAAGTTAAGAAACTGATGCCAGGTCTTAACGCTTGCTTCGTAGATGTAGGTTATGAACGCGACGCCTTTCTTCATTATCTTGACCTAGGAAGTCATTTCAATTCCTACCAGAAGTACCTTAAACAAGTACAGAGCGACAGAAAGAAACTTTTCCCATTCTCTAAAGCCAGCAAGCAGCCAGAACTGGAAAAGGACGGAAGCATTCAGAATGTCTTGAAAACAGGACAGGAAGTGCTGGTACAAATCGTTAAGGAACCAATTTCTACCAAGGGTCCTCGACTCACGGGCGAAATTTCATTCGCTGGTCGATACTTGGTACTCATGCCATTCGGTGATAAAGTTTCTGTCTCGTCGAAAATCAAAAGCGGTGAAGAACGTTCCCGACTCAAGCAACTCATGCACAGCATCAAACCAAAGAATTGCGGTATTATCGTCCGCACTGTGGCTGAGGGTAAGAGAGTCGCTGAACTCGATGCTGAGCTGAAAGTCCTGGTGAAGCGATGGGAGGATGCTATCGCCAAGGTACAGAAGACCCAGCAGCGCCCGCAACTCGCATTCGAGGAGACTGGAAGAGCCGTAGCTCTCTTGCGTGACTTGTTTAACCCATCTTACGAGAACATCTTCGTCAACGATGAAGAAGTAATGAACGATGTAAAAGACTATGTTTCTCTAATAGCCCCTGAAAAGGCGGGCATAGTCAAGCTCTACACTGGTAAGGTGCCTATCTTCGACAACTTCAGCATCACCAAGCAGATTAAAGCTGGATTTGGTCGTGTTGTCAACTACAAGCATGGTGCATATCTCATCATTGAGCACACCGAAGCTTTGCATGTTGTCGATGTAAACAGCGGCAATCGTACTCGTGAGAAAGGTCAGGAAGCAAATGCTCTCGATGTAAACCTCGGCGCTGCCGATGAGTTGGCAAGACAGTTGCGTCTCCGAGATATGGGAGGCATCATCGTTGTCGACTTTATCGACATGAATCTTGCAGAAGACCGACAGTTGCTCTATGAACGCATGTGCAAGAATATGCAGAAGGACCGTGCCAAGCACAACATCCTTCCTTTGAGCAAGTTCGGACTGATGCAGATTACCCGCCAGCGTGTTCGCCCTGCGATGGACGTAAACGTAGAGGAAACCTGCCCAACCTGCTTCGGCACGGGCAAAATCAAATCGAGCATTCTCTTCACCGACCAGTTGGAAAGAAAAATCGACCGCCTAGTCAACAAGATTGGCGTCAAGAAATTCACTTTGTACGTAAATCCTTACGTAGCTGCCTTCATCAACAAGGGCTTCATTTCCCTGAAACGGAGATGGCAGTTTAAGTATGGTTTCGGCTTCAATGTGATTCCATCTCAGAAACTGGCATTCCTCCAGTATGAGTTCTACGATCAGGATAACCAGTATCTGGATATGCAGGAAGAACAGGAAACAAAGTAAATTTTTAATTCTAAGAAAAAAGCTCCATTCGCAATCAGATACGAATGGAGCTTTTATTTTTCTTGCTTATACCTTATTATATATAAGACAGTCTAGAACTCTATCTCGTTATTTACCATTTTCTCTGTGTCCCAAGGTGCAGGAGCACCACCGAGATAACGATGGAACCAATCGAGGTGCGCATTGTAATAGAGCGGCATCGACTTCAGATTGCTTGGCCAGTGACCATCATACTTCAAGACTATCAGTCGCGAAGGAATGTTCAAGGTCTGCAATGCTGTAAAGTACTGCAAACTCTGGGTATAAGGCACACGATAGTCCAACTCGCCCGTCATCACGAGTGTTGGCGTTGAGAAGTTCTTGATGTATGAGGATGGCGACCACTTCTCATAGAGGTCGGAATTGTAAGGCTGTCCCTCCAACTCAAAGTTAGGAAACCATACTTCCTCAGTACTGCCCCACATCGAACGCAGGTCATATACGCCCATCATGGAAGCCAGACACTTGAATCGCTTGGTATGTCCCTGTAGCCAGTTCATCATATAGCCGCCATACGACCATCCCATCGCTCCCATCCTCGTGGAGTCAACATATTCCAAAGTTGCCAACTTATCGGTAACCTTCATCACATCCTCAAATACCTTTCCACCCCAATCACCGGAAATGGCACGGGTAAAGGCCTGACCATATCCCGCAGAACCGTGAGGATTAGGATAAGCCACCACATAACCGGCAGCAGGATAAACCTGCCAGTCTCCACGGAAGGAATTCATCCATTGCATCTGCGGTCCGCCATGCACATTGATGATAAGCGGATATTTCTTGCTGGCATCAAAGTTGTGTGGCTTCACGATAAACACCTGTACCTTGTCGCCGCCAGCACCATCCACCCAGATACTCTCAGATGGGCGGATATCCACCTCATCCTCCAACTGCTGGTTGAGGAAGGTAATCTGCTGCTCCTTGCCGCTAGCCACAGGAGTTCCATTCCACTTCTTCATCTGCTGGCGATAGAGAGCCGATGGCTTGCCTGTCGTGCTATAGGTATAATATACCATACCCTTGTTGTCGAAATCGAACTCCGAGATGGCCTTGCCAGTCAATACCGGCGAGATGGTTTTCTTGGCGATGTCAAGTTTGTAGAGCGGCTGAGCGCCCTGCACCTCACCCAGGAAGAAAATACTCTTGCTGTCTGGTGCCCATTTGTAATCATCCACCCAGTTGTCAAACTTTTCTGTCAGGATGGTAGACTTCTTTGCAGCCCTGTCGTAGATGGCAAGACGGAAGCGATCAGACTCATAGCCAGGCACTTGCTGCAAACGGTAAGCGATATACTTGCCGTCAGGCGAATAGGTTGGAGTACCATCCCATGCCTTGTTTTCACTAGTGATGCAAACCGCTTCTCCCCCATTCACAGAAACCGTCCACAGATCGGCATTGGTACTAGCCTCCTGATGCTCATCATGATTGGATACGAAACAGATCTCCTTGCTGTCTGGAGAAAAATGATAGGTGATTCCACCCCCGACCATGAATATCAGCGAATAATTGCCCGGAGTCAGATCCTTGTAAGTCTTCGTCTGTGTATCGAAAAGGATAAGGTGATTACATCTACCATCGCTATAGCTCGTCCAATGACGGTAGAGCAACTTGTCGGCGATATGCGCCTGCACAGGTCCCTGCTCCTTTTTCTCCATCCGGGCTATGTTGGCCTTGGCATCAGCCCCCAGGTCGGGATACACCTCGGCTGTAAAGGCGATATATCGCTCATCTGGAGAAATGACTGGGTTATCGATACCTAACTCATAATCAGTAACCTGTTCCGTCTCGCAGGTAGCCAGATTCATGCGATAAATCTGAGCTGCCCCTTTCTCATAATTAGTGAAGAAGATACTCTTTCCGTCCTTGCTCCACACGGCAGAACTGCTTTTCCCATTCTCGGTAAGAGCCTTGGCATGAGAGCCATCCGCATTCATGATATAAATGTCGGAGCCAGACTTCTGGTTCTTCAGGTCGGAAGAACTGGCAGTGTAGCAAACAGTCTTACCATCAGGCGAAAGACTCACCGAAGAAACGCCCTTCACCTTGTACAAATCCTCGATGGTAAACGCTCTTTTCTGAGCGTTTGCCGAAAGCAGCACCATCATGAGTGCTGCCGAAAACATCAATCTCTTGTTCATATAACCCATAAATATTTATCTTTAGATGCAAAAGTAACAAATATTTTTTGATTTTCTGCAACCTTTTGCTATCTTTTATCGTCTAAGCTATAAATAACATTGATAATAACATAAAAAGAAAGGAAAAGATTATGATTTTGAGTACAACTCCAACCATAGAAGGCCACCCTATCCGTGAATATCGTGGCGTAGTGACTGGCGAAACCATCATCGGTACCAACTTTGTGAAGGATTTCTTTGCCAGCGTTCGTGACGTAATCGGTGGCAGAAGCGGTTCTTACGAAAGTACACTCCGCGAGGCCAAGGATACAGCCCTCAGAGAGATGGCCGACCGTGCTGCATCCCTGGGCTGCAACGCCATCGTGGGCATCGACCTGGATTACGAAACCGTAGGCAACAGCGGCTCCATGCTGATGGTAACATGCAGCGGAACGGCGGTGATTATCTAATATTATCATTTTATATTATATGATTTCATTCGAAAGTGATTACAACAATGGTATGCTGCCAGAGATTCTAGAGGCTCTTGGCAAGACAAACAGTGAGAAAACATCCGGTTATGGTTTTGATCCATACTCAGAATCTGCAAAAGAGAAAATCCGTAAAGCCGTAGACAATGAGAATGCTGAAGTGTTCTTCCTGATAGGCGGTACACAGACCAACACCACCGTCATCGATTCCGTGCTCATGGGATGCGAAGGAGTTATCTGTGTGGAGACCGGTCATATCGAGGTACATGAATCTGGAGCAGTAGAAGCATTTGGCCATAAGGTCATTACGCTGCCGGGAGAGAACAGCAAGCTAACATCCAGCACCCTGTCTGCATATATGGATACTTTCCTTGCCGATGAAACGCATCCTCACATGGTGCAGCCAGGCATGGTTTATATCTCGATGCCGACAGAGTTCGGAATGGTCTACACTAGGGAAGAGTTGACTGCGCTATATGCAACCTGCCAGAAATATAACCTCCGCCTCTTCATCGATGGTGCACGACTGGGATACGGTCTGGTTTCAGAGGCATGCGACTATGACTTGCCATTCCTTGCCAAGCATTGTGATGTATTCTATATAGGTGGAACCAAGGTGGGCGCCATGATGGGCGAAGCTGTAGTATTTTCAGGCATGAAGGCACCAAAGTATTTCTTCACTAACATAAAGCGTCATGGAGCCTTGCTTGCCAAGGGCAGAATGCTAGGCATCCAGTTCAACACGCTGTTTACGGAAGGCCTCTATTTCAAGATATCGCGCCATGCCATCTCCATGGCTACCCGTATCCGCAGCATCTTCCAAAAGCATGGCATCGCTATTGCGTACGATTCTCCTACCAATCAGCAGTTTGTCGTACTTTCACCTTCCCTCTACGATGCTCTTTCCAAGAAAGTTGCATTCGAAATATGGGAAAGAAAGAGCGATACCGAAATCATTTGCCGATTTGTAACGAGTTGGGCAACAAAGGAGGAAGAACTTGATGAACTGGAACATATTCTTCAGACTCTATAGCCGGAGAGAGATATCTTTCCATTAGCGTATTTTGAGAAGAAAAGTATACATACAAAAAAGCCCCACGCATTTGAGCATCGTTGAGAGGCTTGGTGGGGGACTGACGGTGCAAAAATACGAATAATCTTTGATTATACAAACTTTTTAGAAAGAAAATAGAAAAAGCAAAGTGGATTTCTTTGCTTTTTCTATTTTAAATCAAATATCTTCTATCTCACCAGATATTTCGCAACCAAATCTCTGAGCATCGTCTCCGGAAGATTCGACAATCCCGTCTCTTGAATCGTAGCATATTCGGGCTTGTTCTTTTCGATAATAAACTTACATTCTCGCCCATCTATGCTTGCATACAAATGGAAGTTGCCTTTGTAAGCCTGCTCTATGCGAACATCAGTACAACTTTTGCCATCTATCTCAAAAGAAGAAGAACTGTTGTCTTTATCCTCCAACCCCCATGAAACAAGGTGCGCATTAATCGCTGACTCTATGGAACTGATCCATCTGTCCTGAACCTCATTTCGCTTGGCAATTTCACGGAATTGCCGCAGTGAATCAGCCACTTCCTTAATGATTGCATCAGCACGACGAATACCATTGTCCTTGGCAAACTGAATGGCATCATCGTAAGAAATATGATGCAGCTTAGACCTTACATACATACAATGACCCGTATTGGGTAAATAGCCTCCTGTATCTATAATATAAGTGAGGTCGTAGGCTGGCGACAAACGCCAAAGACCCGCCTCGTCCATCACAAAAGAGAAATTCTTTGTATGGTCATCCGTATTGTTGGAAAGTACATTGAACACAAGTCTTCGAAATACTTCCTGGCAATCAGTCTCCGGCAAATGTAATTTTCTGCAGACTGCCACAAGTCCCTCATAGCTATCGGTTTCCGGAGAAATCGCAGCAAGGGTCTGTGTATGCAATTTCCTCTCACCATCACGATCGAAACGCTTCGTTATGAAATTCCTGTTTCCATCAATCTCATATAGTCTAGATGGCATCATATCTATTCCCGACTTGATGGCCATCTCGTAATAGGTCATCTCTATCTCGGCAGAACTGTATTTCGTATCGCCAAATTTCAATATGTAGTAATCATAATCCTGAAGCCCTGCTACCTGACCGCTTCGTATCTCCCCCGTAGCTTTATTGATGGCAATGATAGCCTTAGGCTGGCGTCCACCAGCCGATGTTCCCACCGTAAGCAAGGACTGCATCGTGATAGATTCCTCTGGCATGATGTGGGCATTTTCACGCTCGATGAAAATGCGCTCTGCCAAGTCTGCCAACGACTTGACATCTATCATTTCTGCCTTATCCGTCTTTGCTACCTCTGGTAAGAATTCCAATGCACCCATACCTCGCTTACCGATAAAGGATAGTTTATCCAAGGGAGTTATATCAGCATTAGAAATATGATTTTGTATTCGCCAAAGCTCGAAAAGTTGATTACCCCAGGCATCCGGCAATGAATCTGCCAAAAAAGCAGGAAGTTTTTGGTACATTCTGGCTTCCTCTCCCCACACTGGTATCATCGCACGGATACCATGCACAGGAGCCTGAAGAGGAGAAACTTCGATTCCCTTCTTCAAAAACTCAGGATTATATGTGAAGTACGATAGCCTGCGGCGATTGTCCCATGCCAAGCGACCGATTTCTTCGTCCCAAAGCATTACTCTCAACGTATTTACCATAACCAGTTATTATTTAGTATGACGTATTCTCTGCGCTTTCTTCTCCTCCTTTCTCATCAGATAAGGTGACGGAGGAAGTTCTGGAAGCACATCATTGATGGCATCAATCTGCCCCACCACTTTCAGCAAGAGAAGAAAAGTGGAAAGCGAAAGATTGCCCGCTGTACCATTCTCAAACTTGTGGATGGTGGTCAAGCCAAGCCCTGTAAGCTCGGCAACCTCTTTCTGGGTGAGATTGCATCGCATTCTATATTCCTTGAATCTCACTCCCAGTAAGCGTACCAACTCTGGAGTAGAATATTCATATAAATCTGCCATAATCTTTTATTTATTTATCTATCATTATAATGATATTTATCCCATATATCAGCCTTTATCTTCAATATACTGATATTTACGGATGCAAATATAACAAAAAGAAATGGAACAGGCAAGCTTTGAAGAGATTATTTTCTAACTTTCTGTATTTTTCTGGAAAATGATGCGAGGAGCCGCTTACAAATGACGCAGATTCACCCATTCCTTTATACTCGCACATAAATGTTTTTTCTCGAAAAAGTCTCAAAGTATCATTGTTTGCAGATAAATTACTGATACATAACGATTTGCAAAATGACACTTCTAAATATGTTTACAAAGAAGTATCATAGAAGTATCATAATTTCGATAGAAGTATCATCAAATCACCATAAAGCATTGTACAAAAACACAAAATTGTAGTCAACTAAATATAGGAAACTACAATTCGCTTACTCAAAATAGTACCCAAAAATCATCCCATAAAATGGGCACTCGATGCCCACTGTACGGGCAATGAGTACCCATCACTTGTTCTGTCGATGCCCATCACATGGTCTCTGAGTGCCCGTGTGACGGGCACTCAGGGACCAGCCAATGTGCTTATTCCTAACTACAATTGTCAGTCTTCCAACTTATTCCTGGTTAATATTGACATACTAAATAAACTAGAAAGGTAGACACTATCAGTTTTATAAAACTGAAATAGTAGACATTATCAATTCTATAGAACTGAAATAGTAGACATTTCTTAGTTTTTGCTCCTATTTTTCTAGACATAAATCCTCAAAAAAGGCTTTCTTGTAAGCGACTTACCTGAATTTTATGATACTTCTATGGAATTTATGATACTTCTATGATTCTTCTTTGTAAACATATTTGGAAGTGTCATTTTATAAGCCACTATGTATCAACAATATACCTGAAATCAATGACACTTTGATACTTTTTCGAGAAAAACATTTATGTGCGCGAAAGAAAAGAAGAAAGCGGTGATGATATAAAGAAAAAAAACAGCAATGGCTACTACTCCATTGCTGTTTTTTTTATATTATTGCACAATCTTGAAGCGGATACGCAATGAATGCGCATGCTCATCCCAATTGGTACCAAGCAATACGAACTTGCCAATCTGAGCTGTTGAACGGACATGCTTGCCAATACATGGACAAACATCATAATCACCGATACGAACCAGACGCAAGGTATCACTAGCATCATCAGGCAAACGATCGAGTTTCACCTCTGCTGGAATGTGATCACGATCTACGAACTCATAAGTTACTGGCATATCAAGCTCTATCAGGCGATTCATCTCCGTCTCAATCTCCTTTTCCTCCTGGCGGGTAGGCTTGTGATCGACTACGAAGGTCATCTTACTCTTCTTGCGCTCGACATGGGCATTCTTGCTACGCTCGCAACCAAACATACGAACCATCAACTGGTTGAGCAGATGCTCAGCCGTATGAGCAGGAGGGAACTCCTCCTTATGATGCTCGTTCAATATAATATCACTTTCCTCCATCTTGACATTGAATTTATAGATTCTTACTCCGTTAGCATCCATGGATATCGGGAATACGCCATCCTTTTTCAGTTCAACCTTCTTCTTGCCTCCCGAGAACAGTTCGGTAACGAGAACCTCCTCTTCAGTGATCTGGAAGAAATCGAAAGCATGACCAGGGATACATACCTGAAGCTGGCGAGCCTCCTGGGCAAAGTTGAGCACGATGAGCATCACCTCATTATCCTTCTTGCGAAGGAAGGCAAAATTGGTACGTGGATCAAAGCCCTCTGAACCAGGATTCACATACATCAGGTCGAAAGTATCACCTTCTCGAAGCGCCTTTTCTTCATTGGCAAGACGAAGAAGTTGACGATAGGTAGCTGCCAGATACTTCTGCTCAGCTGTCAAAGTCTCATCGGCAGAATCCTGATAAGCATGTGCCAAAGTTGAAGGACTCCAGTAGTCGAATATTGTGGTACGACCATCTCTTCCGCTGAATCCCTCCTTGTCCATACCCTTCTCGCCAAACTCCTGTCCGCTATAAAGCATGAAAGGATTCTTCTGGAAGAAGAGGCTCATGGCTGCTGCCGGAATTGCCTTCATGGCATTGCCGCAGAAGAAATCGCTGGCGATGCGCTGCTCATCATGGTTTTCCAGGAAATAGAGCATGTGCTGGCGGATATCATCCACCACCTGCCATTCATGAGTGATACTGGCAGCAGGGCGCTCACCCCGAACCACACCACGCAGGCAATCATACATTCCCACCTTATCATAAAGATAATCGAAACCAGCCTTCACATAGTTGCGGTACTGGTTAGGATCATATACCTCACCGATTACAACAATGTGAGGATACTTCGATCTCAATATCTGTGTGGCATAAGACCAGAATGCAGTAGGCACCATCTCTGCCATATCGCAGCGGAAACCATCTACACCCTTGCTTGCCCAATAAAGCAGGATATCCGTCATCTTGCCCCATGTATTTGGCACAGGCTCATAATGATAGCTTCTGCCTCCCGCATCACAATAATCTACACCATAGTTGAGTTTCACGGTCTCATACCAGTCGTTGCAGCCTGGACGGTTGTCAAAGCGGTCGTTACCCGTTGCCTTAGCAGGACTCTCCTTATATTGTTCATATATCTTAGCGTCCTTGGCATGAAAAGCCTTGAACTCTGGCTTAGAGTAGCGAACATCGTTCAAATCTAAATCGCCCCAAGCATAATAGAAATTATTCTTGGTAGAAAAATGCATGTTAGGATCATCATCTTCTCCCAAATCTCGTACACTTGCCGGTTTGCAAATGGAATGATACTCACGAGCCACATGATTTGGCACAAAGTCCATCACAACTTTCATACCAGCCTTATGCGTGCGCTCAATAAGCATTTCCCACTCCTTCATTCTTTGACTGACATTCTCCGCCAAATCCGGATCGATGTCATAATAATCGGTGATGGCGTATGGCGAACCAGCCTTGCCCTTTACCACCTCAGCATGTTGGGTAGGAATTCCATAAGATGAGTAGTTTGTCTGTGTGGCATGACGAATCACACCTGTATACCAAATATGTGTAAAGCCCATGTCATGAATACGGGCCAGAACCTCATCAGTAAAGTCATTAAGCTTTCCGCAACCGTTTTCTTCTATTGTACCATTCTCCTTGCAATTGGTATTCTGATTGCCAAAGAGTCGAGGGAGAACCTGGTAAATAATAATTTTTTCCTTCATTTAGCGGTCTATACGTAAAGAATGAAACGCTTTATCTTCCCAACAACGCCTTTGCTGAGAAAATAAAGCGCTGACTATAATTAAATCTCAATTAAGCAATGCCGTGAGCAGCTACATTCTTGTCGATGCGGCCAATCATACCCTGCAAAGCCTTGCCTGGACCACACTCTGTGAAATCATCAGCACCAGCAGCAATCATAGCCTGAACAGATGAAGTCCAACGTACAGAACTTGTGAGCTGAGCGATGAGGTTCTGCTGAATCTCAGCAGGATCAGTATGAGGCTTACCGTCTACATTCTGATAAACAGGGCACTTAGGAGCAGAGAAAGTAGTCTTCTCGATTGCTGCCTGAAGCTCATCCTTAGCAGGCTGCATCAATGGAGAGTGGAAAGCACCGCCCACCTTCAAAGGCAAAGCACGCTTAGCACCAGCAGCCTTCAACTGCTCACAAGCAGCATTGATAGCATCAACATTACCAGAAATAACGAGCTGACCTGGGCAGTTATAGTTAGCAGCAACAACTACGTTGCCCTCTGTGCTTACCTGAGCGCAGATTTCCTCAACCTTCTCATCAGGCAAACCGATGATAGCAGCCATAGTACCAGGATTAGCCTCGCAAGCCTTCTGCATAGCATTAGCACGTGCAGCAACAAGCTTCAAACCATCCTCGAAAGCCATTGCACCAGCAGCTACCAATGCAGAGAACTCACCGAGAGAGTGACCAGCAACCATTGCAGGCTGGAACTCCTCACCCAAGCAGAGAGCAGAGATAACAGAGTGGAGGAACACAGCAGGCTGTGTAACCTTGGTTTCCTTCAACTGCTCATCAGTACCAGCAAACATAATATCAGTAATCTTGAAGCCGAGAATCTCGTCGGCCTTATCGAAAAGTTCTTTTGCCAATGCGTTGTTGTCGTAGAGGTCCTTACCCATACCTACGAACTGAGAACCCTGACCAGGGAAAACAAATGCTTTCATTTTTATCCTTATTTTAAAAGTTTATTATTAATATACTATTTTACTATAAATACTTCCAATTCGGGTGCAAAGATACAATTTTTTTCTGAGAATCGGGAGAGAAAAACAAAAAAAATCCCTAATGCCTTCCGGCAAAAGGGATTCTTTATATTAATTTGCTTTACAGTGCGAAAATTATCGTACTAATGACAAATTGATTGATTAAGGATTACTCAGCTGCAGGAGCCTCTTCCTCAGCAACCTCAGCAGCAGGAGCCTCTACAGGAGCCTCAGCTGGAGCAGCTACAGGAGCATTCTCAGCAACAACGATAACAGGAACCTTAACCTCAACCTCCTTGTGATAGTGTACAGTAGCCTCGTACTCACCAACCTTCTTAGCATCCTTCATAGTAACGATCTTGCGATCAACCTCGATGCCCTTCTTAGCGAGCTCCTCAGCAACAGTTGCAGCGTTAACTGAACCGTAGAGCTGACCAGTAGCACTAACCTTAGCAGTAATAGTAAGAACAACGCCATTGAGAGCCTCGCCCTTCTTAACAGCCTCAGCCTTGATAGCCTCAAGCTTGTGAGCCTGCTGCTTCAAATCCTCAGCCAACTGCTTCTTAGCAGATGGAGAAGCGATAACAGCCTTACCTGTAGGGATAAGGAAGTTACGACCATAACCACTCTTTACATTAACGATATCGTTCTTGTATCCAAGACCGATAATATCTTGCTTCAAAATAATTTCCATTCTTCTTCTCCTCCTTAAATTACTTCATCAAATCGGTTACGTAAGGAAGCAAAGCGATCTGGCGAGCACGCTTTACAGCCTGTGCTACACGGCGCTGATACTTCAAAGATGTACCTGTGATACGACGTGGAAGGATTTTACCCTGCTCGTTCAAGAACTTCTTCAAGAACTCTGGATCCTTGTAGTCGATGTACTTAATACCGCTCTTCTTGAAACGGCAATACTTCTTCTTCTTTGTGTCGATAGAAGGAGCGGTCAAATAACGGATTTCTGATTTCTGATCTGCCATGATTAAGCCTCCTCTTTTTTACCAAGCTTTGCACGACGCTTCTCTGCGTAAGCGACAGCATACTTGTCAAGTTTAACAGTCATGTAACGAATTACTTTCTCGTCGCGGCGATAAGCTGTTTCGAGCTTAGCGATAACAGTTGGCTCAGCCTTGAACTCAACCAAGCTGTAGAAGCCTGATGTCTTCTTCTCGATGTTGTAAGCCAACTTCTTCAAACCCCAAGCCTCTTTGTTCAGAATCTCAGCACCATTATCGGTGAGTACCTTCTCGAACTTAGCGACCGTTTCCTTCATCTGTTCATCAGACAAAACGGGAGTCAAAATGAAAACGGTTTCGTATTGATTCATACTACTTTTGATAATTAAAATTTGTTATTAATAAATATTTTGCGCTTCGTAAAAGATGCCATAAAACATCCTTTTCACGAATTGCGGTGCAAAAGTACGACTTTTTCTTGAATTAACCAAATATTTTTTGTACTTTTGCAGAAAATATTTGTTCTTTTTAGCTTTTATGAAGTTTTTAGAAGACTTTTTGAAGGGTTACACCTTATTAAATATATAAAATAAATAAGAAGTAAAGATTATGAAGAATCAGAAATTAAAGAAATCATTCCGTGCTCTCCCTACCATGGGCATGGCTTTCATTGTGTTGGGCGTATTGCTACTTGCTGCCAGCTTTGCGATGAACATCAAGAACAACAGCATGCTCTACGCTGGTTTGTTTTTTATCCTTGCTGGGGTAGCGGGATATATTTATACTATCAAAAAAGGATGAGCCGACTGCTTCGACTCATCCTTATCTTTTTAATCAGCAGAATACTTTGCCTGTCTTTCCGGCTTATTAATCCTGGTTTGGCACAATCAACTTGTAACCCTTGCCATGGATATTGATGATTTCAATCTGATCATCATCCTTCAGGTGCTTACGAAGTTTGGTGATATACACATCCATAGAGCGAGCATTGAAGTAGTTGTCATCAATCCAGATTGTCTTGAGGGCAAAATCACGCTGCAGGATTTCATTGGCATGTGAACAGAGAAGAGCCAACAACTCATTTTCCTTGGTTGTCAACTTAGTCTGTTGATCACCAATAGTAAGGAGCTGCTTCTGTGTATCAAATACGAACTTGCCGATGTGATACAGAGTGCTCTCCTTGGTCTTCTTGCCACGTACACGACGCAAGATAGCCTCTACACGGAATACCAGCTCCTCCATAGAGAATGGCTTGGTGATATAATCATCAGCACCAATCTTGAAACCTTCGAGAATATCCTCCTTCAATGTCTTGGCTGTCAAGAAGATGATAGGCAGATCCGCATTAGCCTGTCGAATATCCTGTGCCAGGGTGAAACCGTCTTTCTTCGGCATCATCACGTCAAGAACAGCTATATCATACTTATTCTTTGTAAATTCCTTGAATCCCTGCTCACCGTCAGGACACAACACTGTAGAATAACCCTTTGCCTGCAAATATTCGCGAAGCAACATACCCAGGTTCTCATCATCCTCACAAAGCAAGATTTTAATTGTCTCTTCCATATCTTAATCCATTTTAATTTGTTAATATTCCTATTATTTATTTCTTTTTTAACTATGTATTACCGGCAGTTTTATGGTGAAAGTAGTACCCTTGCCGAATTCACTTTCTACCTTGATTTCGCCATCATGCAAATCCACGATTTTCTTCACATAGGCCAATCCGAGACCGAATCCCTTCACATCATGCACATTACCAGTATGAACACGATAGAACTTATCGAAGATTTTCTTCAGATTCTCCTTCTTCATACCCAATCCGGTATCAGTTATAGAGAGATAAAGATGTTCTTCATCATTCCAGGTTTTCATCGTAATGTTGAGTGGCTCATCCGGTTTGCGATATTTCACCGCATTATCCATCAGATTGAAGATTACATTCTGGAAATGTACCTCATCTACATAGAGCCCCGAATCAATCGCTTCAATATCGGTATATACCTTACCACCCGTATGCTCAACACGGAGTGCAAATGAATGAGCAATGTTTTCCACCATCTCATTGAGATCGAGTTCTTTCTTCTTGAATACCGCCTTCTTACGGTCGAACATACTCATCTGCAGCACTTTCTCTACAAGGAAGCGAAGTCGTTTAGACTCATCGTTTATCACCCCACCCAAATGTTTCTGCATCTGTTCACTCTTGGAAACAGAGGAATCATTGAGCATCTGTGCTGCCAGACTGATACTGGCAATAGGCGTCTTCAGCTCATGGGTCATATTGTTGATGAAATCGTTCTTGATCTCCGTATATCTCTTCTGTCGGAAGATAACCACAATGGTAAAGATGAAGGTAATCAGCAATACCAGAGTAAAGATGATACTTGGTATCATGAAGCGCACACTGGAGAAGATGTAACTATTCATATCAGGGAAATGAATCTTCACAACTCCCATCTTCGACTGCGGGTCGTTACGGAAAAGCACCTGCGAATAGCTGTATTCCTCGCCCTCATCGCTATAGTCTGGACAGCGATACACCTCACGTCCATCCTGTGTAGTTACAGTGAAATGATATGGTATGTTAATACCATTGTTCATCATCTCTGCCTTCAAGTCCTGATCCAGCTGCTTGAAGTTGATACGCTCCTTCAAAGGCTTATCAGATGCAGAATAGAGAATGGAATAAACCACCTCGTCCAACAACGCTTTCTGATATACATAGCGATTCTTGACGATTTCCTGCAACGACTTCTGAGTTTCGTTGATCGAATTCTTATCGCTTCTCAAAATCATCGCCTTAGGCATATTGCCAGGACTAATGGCGATGGTTTTCAGTTCAAAGGATGAATACACCGTACCATCCTTTCCTACTACCGAGTACTGATGCGATTGCTGCACTGTACCATCAGGCATCCCGCTACGAGTACCCGCAGAATCCTTCTTGGCCGCCTTCCGCTCTGTCTCATTGACATCTTTTTCAAGATAGCGCAAGGTTTCATTCAGCTCCAGATTTCTTGAAGCTTGATATAGGGCTCTGTTGACAGATTCGTCAAACTGTTCCTTCTTCATGTTAACCATCTCCTGGATGTAACTCAACTGCAAAAAGAGCAGAGCAAGGAACGAAAAGCCCATAATAATGGCTATGGTCCAAATCGTTTTCTTCTTCATGGGGGCAAAGATAGGAATTTTCTTAATTGGTTAACACAAAACCGTTAATTATTTAATCGGTTTTTAAGCAAATTAACTAAAAATAAATCATTTAGTTCCATATACAAAACTAACGTAGACATAAAAAGACGAAAAAGGAGCGTACATATCACATGCACGCCCCCTCATTGGTCATATCAACATAAAATTTTAATTTATATAAGAGAGATAATTCTCAAACTAATGTATTCTTATATATTTCAAATGAATAATTCAATTATTCATCTTCCTTTGCCAACTCAGCCTCGTGCTCAGCAATCAACTTGCCCTGAATGTCGGTAGGAACCAACTCGTAGCTGGCAAACTTGGTTGTAAACGAAGCACGACCACCAGTAATCGAACTGAGAGAAATAGAGTAATTTGCAAGTTCCTTGAGAGGTATCTTAGCACAGAGCTTCTGATAACCTGCCTCAGAATCCATACCCATGATAAGAGCACGACGTCCCTGAAGATCACTCATTACATCACCCATATAGTCGGCAGGAACATAAACTTCCAAATCATAGATAGGTTCAAGAATCTTAGGACCAGCCTGCTTGAACGCATCGCTGAAGGCATGACGTGCAGCCAACATGAACGACAACTCGTTGCTGTCTACAGGGTGCATCTTTCCGTCATATACGATTACACGAACGTCACGAGCATAAGAACCTGTCAAAGGACCATGTTCCATACAGTCCATAATACCCTTAAGAATGGCAGGCATGAATCGGGCATCAATGGCACCACCTACAACAGAATTGAGGAATACCAACTTGCCACCCCACTCCAAAGAAACCTCTTCACGACTCTTGATATTCATCTTGAACTCCTGACCGTTGAAAGTGAATGATGTTGGATCTGGCATACCTTCTGCATAAGGCTCAACAATGAGGTGCACCTCACCAAACTGACCAGCACCACCACTCTGCTTCTTATGACGATAGTCTGCACGAGCCTTCTTGGTAATAGTCTCACGATATGGAATACGAGGCTCTCCGAATGTAACGTTGAGTTTCTCGTTGTTTTCCAAACGCCACTTCAATGTACGGAGGTGGAACTCACCCTGACCACGAACGATAATCTGACGCAACTCCTTGCTCTGATCAACAATCCATGTAGGGTCTTCCTGACGCATTTTGATAAGGGCAGCCATCAGCTTCTCTGTATCCTGGGCATTAGCAGCCTTGATAGCACGAGAATACTTAGGGTTAGGATACTTGATGAAATCGAAACGCCACTCAGCACCCTTTCCATTCAAGGTATTGCCAGTCTTCACGTCCTTCATCTTCACGGTACAACCGATATCACCAGCGTTCAACTGATCCACAGGTACACGGTTGGCACCAGCGCAGGCATAAATCTGTCCGATACGTTCCTTAGAACCACGGTCGGCATTGGTCAGGTCATCACCACTCTTAATAGAGCCACTCATCACCTTGAAGTAACTTACCTCACCGATATGTGGTTCCATACCTGTTTTAAAGAAGTAAACACTCTCAGGACCATTGGTATCAGGAGCAATTTCCTCACCACGGGTATTGTGCAACTTAGGCATCTCGCTTACGAAAGGCACCACGTTGCCCAAGAACTCCATCAAACGATGAACACCCATAGACTTACCTGCACAAACACAGAATACAGGGAAGATACTACGGGTAACCAATCCCTTACGGATTCCCTCGCGGAGTTCATCCTCTGTCAAGCTTTCGCTCTCGAAGAATTTCTCCATCAAGCCCTCATCGTTTTCGGCAGCAGCCTCAACGAGTGCTGCATGAAGCTCAATTGCCTTGTCCATTTCCTCCTCAGGAATATCCTCGATGATAGGAGCACCGCCTTCTGGTTTCCAGGAATATTTTTTCATCAATAAGACGTCAATGAGAGCATTGAAGCCAGGACCGGTCTCGATAGGATATTGTATCTGCACACACTTAGGACCATATATATCCTTCATAGTTGCAATGAGGTTATCGAAATCACATTTGTCAGAGTCAAGCTGGTTGACGAGGAAGATGACAGGCTTGCTCAACTTCTCGGTATAACGGAAATTGTTCTGGGTGCCTACCTCTGGACCATATTGACCATTGATAAGGATAACTGCCTGATCGGTTACGTTGAGGGATGTAATTGCACCACCAACGAAATCGTCGCTACCAGGGCAGTCGATGATATTCAACTTCTTGTTGTTCCACTCCACGTGAAAAACGGTAGGGAACACAGAGTAACCATACTCCAGCTCAACTGGGAAGTAGTCGCTCACCGTATTCTTCGCTTCTACAGAGCCTCTACGCTTGATAACGCCTGCTTCAAATAACATACTTTCGGCAAGTGTAGTCTTGCCGCTACCCGCACTGCCCAGCAATGCAATGTTCTTAATCTCATTTGTCTGATATACTCTCATGACGCTTATAGATTTTTAAGGGTTATACATTAAATTTGCTAGTTGTTTTCAACAGTCCAACCATGCGGTTTTTCCGTTTCATGGTACTAAATTACGTTTTTTTTCTGATACTTCCAAAAGTTTTATCGAAAAAGTTGCCTATTTTTAAAACATATTAGTAATTTTGCATTTTGTTAAATATAGAAATCCTCCTTACACCTTATTATATATAAGAAGATAAGGGTAAGCTAGAAGGAATAACTGGAAGTAAAAAAATATGGCTGGATTATACATACATATCCCATTTTGTGAAAGCCGCTGCATTTATTGCGGTTTTTACAGCACTACATCCCTCAAACTAAGGGATGCATACGTAGACGCACTCATCAAAGAAATGTCTCTACGCCCTATTCATCAAGAATTGGAAGAAGGAGAAAAGATAGAAACTGTATATTTAGGAGGTGGTACGCCCAGTCAACTTACGGGCGAACAACTCATCAAATTATTCGATGGAATCAATAAATATCTAGGACATTTCACTCGCGATATGGAAATCACGATAGAATGCAATCCTGATGATATTACAGAAGAGTTTTGCCAAACCCTCAAACAGCTCCCGGTCAACCGCATCAGCATGGGTGCCCAAACTTTCAGCAATGAGCGTTTGCGCTTTTTACACCGTCGCCACAACGCTCAAGAAGTCAGAATAGCCGTAGAACGTCTGCGCAACATTGGCATCAACAATATCAGTATCGACCTCATGTTCGGCTTTCCCGGCGAAAATATCGAGCAATGGACAAGCGACATCCAAGAGGTCATCAGTCTGAATGTGGAACATATCTCAGCATATAGCTTGATGTACGAAGAGGGGACCTCACTCTATCGTTTATTAGAACAGGGGAAAATTGAAGAAATTGATGAAGAGATGAGCCGGAACATGTACGATACACTGATACAACTTCTTACCAAGACCGGCTACGAACATTACGAAATCAGCAACTTTGCCCGCCCAGGCTATCGTTCACGCCACAACAGCAGCTATTGGCACGAAACTCCATACATAGGTATCGGAGCCGCAGCCCATTCATATAAACGCATCCATAAAGGAGGGCAACTTTTTGCCACAAGAAGCTGGAACATAGCTCAACTGGCACAATATATCGAAAAGATAGAACAAGGCACATTGCCATCAGAAAAAGAAGAACTTGACATCAATACCCGATACAACGACCTCATCGCTACTGCCCTACGTACTTCCGATGGCATCAGTATAAAACATGTGGCAGAAGAATTTGGAGAAGAGCTAACCCGTCAACTAACTTCGGAAGCTCAAAAGCATATTGCCCGCGGCCTGATGAAGATAGAGAACGACCACCTCTCGCTCACTCCTAAAGGACTCTATGTTTCTGATGATATCATGAGCGACTTCATGATAGTGTAAAAAAAGTTGCGACATATTCTAATCCAGAATATGTCGCAACTTATATTATGACCAAGACTCAATTTTGTCTAGACCATATTTCTTATAACGTTCATAATAGAAATTCTTAATAGCATCCAATGCCTGAATCGTAGTCTTTTTCTTTTGCAGATAAGGCTTGACCATCTGAAGTAGCGCAAAAAGCACAACCACAACAAGCAAAACCACGCCCCATGACAGAATTTCACTTTCAAAATTCAATCTAGGCTGAAGTATGATGCCAACAGCTATCGGCAATACAAAGCATACCCAATCCATCGGGGTATCTAAGCGCGTAGACTCAAGATACTCTTCTCTCAAGTTCTTTGGCGATTTCAAAATCAACCTTTTTTGATGCTTTAGCCAATAATCTTCAAACTCTTTTTCCATAATTTTTTCATTTACTGTTCCGCTCATCACCAAAAGAAATTCAATTGATAAAAAACGGAGCTCATAACGCAATCCATTTTGATTAATACTAATTTAAACTTACGGTGAGATCTAAGTTTAAAACATTTACTATAGCTAGACCTCAACTTTCATCTTTTAACTGAAAACGTAATTTCAATATGCAAAATTATCACATTATTTTGAGAACAGCAAATAAACACCCCTATTTTCATGAATTATTAACGTTTTTTATGCACCAAAAGTGTAGACTCTCAATAAACACATTCAAAAAGCAACAAAATACAAGCATCTTGACTGCAACTGTCCTCAAAAAGATAACAGAAACGCCATTACCATCCTTTATTGGCTTTTTATCAGAAAAAAGCTGGCAATACCCACTACGAGTATTGCCAGCTTTTATATATTTCAATAAAAGGAATCACCGTTTTATCTTTCATCAAGCGGCTGATAATCAAGCTCACCAAGAATGTTCTTATAAGCTGGACGAATGATACGACGACCCTCAAAGTTGAGTTCCTCGATACGATGTGCAGTCCAGCCCACAATACGAGCCATAGCGAAGATTGGAGTATAAATCTCTTGTGGCAGACCTATCATTTCATAGATAAAGCCACTATAAAAATCGAGGTTTGCACACGCAGGCTTACTTCCTCCACGATGCTCCTGCAAACATTTGATTCCCTCCTGCTCTATCAATTTCAAGAAATTGTACTCATCTTCTCTACCTTTTTCCTTGGCAAGTTCACCAGCCAAGCGCTTCAATTCTACAGCACGAGGATCGCTCAATGTGTAAACGGCATGACCGATACCATAGATAAGTCCCGTCTTATCATAAGCCTCCTTATTGAGCATACGCTTGAGATAAATATCCAATTCGTTTACATTGGTCCAATCCTTGATTGCCTCTTTTAAGTGGTGGAACATATTGATAACCTTGATATTGGCACCACCATGCAAAGGACCTTTCAAACTTCCGATACCTGCTGCGATAGAGCTGTAGGTATCTGTACGAGTAGAAGATGTAACACGCACTGTAAAGGTTGAGTTATTACCTCCACCATGCTCTGCCTGAATAATCAAGAGAAGATCGAGCATACGCGCATCCAGCTCAGAATAGTTCTCATGCTTCATCATGTAAAGAAAGTTCTCTGCAATAGAGAGATTCTCACGAGGATGACGAATATGAAGACTTCTACCCTGCACTGAATGACGGTAAATATTGTATGCATAGGCAATAATCGTAGGGAACTTTGCTATCAGCTCAATGCTTTGGCGCATCAAGTTATCACGACTGATATCATCAGGATTTGGATCAAAAGTGTACATTTCGAGCACACAACGAGCCAAAATATTCATGATATTGCTACCCTCCAACTCAATAATGTGGGTAATTGTACGGTGATCGAGCGGCATATTGTCGTTCAGAAGTTCCTTAAATGCCTCCAGTTCCTCCTTATCAGGCAACTGACCAGAGAGCAGGAGGAAGGCAACCTCCTCAAAACCGAAGCGCTTTTCCTTCAGAAGTGGGCTTACCAGATCATCCAGCTCATAGCCACGATAGTAAAGTTTACCCTCTGTAGGGGTCAACTTGCCATCTGCATCGCGCTCATAACCCACGACATTACCTATATTGGTCAATCCAACCAATACACCAGAACCATCCTCATTACGAAGTCCACGCTTTACATTAAACTTCTTGAATGCCTCTTTATCAATCTTGCATGAGTTTTTAACCTCATCACTCAGCTTATATATTAAATATTCTTTGTTCATGACTACTTGTTTTTTGCAGCAAAATTCAATGCAGAACCAGCCTTGAACCATGCTATCTGTGTATCATTATAGGTATGTTCTACCTCAAAACTATCCTCAGAACCATCTTTATGCTTTAAAGTAACGGTGAGTTTAGAGCCAGGAGCAAACTCCTTCAAACCAGTCAACGAGATACGGTCGTCTTCCTGTACCTTGTTATAATCGTCCTTGTTGCAGAATGTTAGAGCAAGCATACCCTGCTTCTTCAAGTTTGTCTCATGAATTCTGGCAAAACTCTTAGCCAAAATCACCTTTACATTCAGGAAACGAGGCTCCATAGCGGCATGTTCACGAGAAGATCCCTCGCCGTAATTATCCTCTGCCACCACGATGCTGCTGATTCCCTGTGCCTTGTAAGCCTTAGCTGCTGTAGAAACCTCAACATAATCGCCATCCAACTGGTTCTTCACCTTATTACTTTCACCGTTGAAGGCATTCACGGCTCCCATCAGAAGGTTGTCTGAAATATTCTGCAGATGTCCACGGAACTTCAACCAAGGTCCAGCCATAGAAATATGGTCTGTGGTACACTTTCCTTCCGTCTTGATAAGTAAAGGCATGTCTACCAAATCCTTACCATCCCAAGGAGCAAAAGGAGCCAGTTTCTGAAGACGATTGCTGTCTGGAGCAATAACTACCTCTACATTTGCATTTTCTTCACTTGGAGCAATGAATCCCTTGTCTTCTACGGCAAATCCCTTTGGAGGGAAAGTAAAGCCTGTAGGAGCATCGAGCTTCACGCTATTGCCATCCTTGTCCAGCAAAGTATCGGTAGCAGGATTGAAATCCAATCTGCCAGCAATGGTCAGAGCCACCGTAAGTTCAGGACTTCCAATGAAGGCAAACGTATTAGGGTTACCATCAGCACGACGGCGGAAGTTTCTATTAAAAGAGGTAACAATAGCATTCTTGCGAGTATTGTCTTCTGTATGACGCTTCCACTGTCCGATGCAAGGACCGCAGGCATTGGTCATGATAAGAGCTCCAATCTTCTTAAAGTCATCAAGGATGCCATCACGCTCGGCAGTATAGCGAATCTGCTCAGAACCAGGATTAATGATTAGCTGACCTTTCACTTCAATACCCTTCTCATAAGCCTGACGAGCCACGCTAGCCGCACGGGCAAGATCCTGATAAGAAGAGTTGGTACAACTACCTACCAAACCTACTTCTACCACCATAGGATAATCATTGGCAGGACCTTTAGCCTTCATGTGAGATATTGGCGTTGCTGCATCTGGAGTGAACGGACCATTCAAATGAGGCTCCACCTTAGAAAGGTCTATTTCTACAATCTGGTCATAGAAAGCAGAAGGATTAGCCAAAACTTCATCATCTGCACGGAGTTCTTCCGCATTCTGCTGTGCGAGAGATGCAATTTCTTCACGACCCGTCTTACGCAGATATTCACCGGCATTCTGGTCGAATGGGAAGATAGAGCAAGTAGCACCCAACTCAGCACCCATGTTACAGATAGTTGCCTTACCTGTAGTAGAGATACTATCCAATCCCTCACCAAAGTATTCGAGAATAGCGTTGGTACCTCCCTTTACGGTAAGAATACCAAGAATTTCAAGAATCACATCCTTAGGAGTTGCCCATCCTGAAAGCTTACCGGTCAGATGAACACCGATAAGACGAGGCATCTTGAGTTCCCAAGGCTGACCGGTCAACACATCCACAGCATCAGCACCACCTACACCAACAGCTACCATTCCTAAGCCACCGGCATTAGGAGTATGGGAATCGGTACCCACCATCATACCTCCTGGGAAGGCGTAGTTTTCGAGTACTACCTGATGAATGATACCTGCACCAGGTCCCCAAAAACCGATATGATATTTCTGAGATACGGACTTCAAGAAATCGTAGACCTCTTTATTTGTCTTGCAAGCCTCAGGAAGATCGATGTTAGCGCCCACATCAGCGCGAATCAAATGATCACAATGTACGGAAGCAGGCACAGCTACCTTATCCTTACCCGCATTCATGAACTGCAAGAGTGCCATCTGCGCCGTAGCATCCTGCATCGCCACGCGATTAGGTCGGAAGTCAACATATTCTACACCTCTTTTATATGGTCGCAACTGAGTCGGGTCGAAAAGATGTGCAAAAAGCACCTTCTCGGCATAAGTAAGAGGTCGTTTCACTGTAGCCTTTGCTTGGGCTACACTCTCCGAATACGAAGCATAAAAGCTTCTCAGCATTTCAATGTCCAGTATCATCTTATTCACTAATTATTATTTATTACCACATTCATAAATGCAATCTTTTCTACAAGAATATGCATTACATCGAATTATTTGTTTGCAAAATTACAAATTTTTCTGCAATTAGTAGCACTTTTTATTAAAAATTTAGCATTTTGATACCGCATTTCTTGTTTTTTGATAAATTTGTTGCATATTTATGCCATTTTCACCAACAATCCACTTCAAAACAACAAATTCTAAGAGAAAAATAAGGAAAAACAAAAAATAGTAAGAAAAGAAAAAGAAAAAGCAAAAAATATTTGGAGCATTCCACTTTATTTATTACTTTTGCACGTAATATGAGAATAGACATTATAACAGTATTACCAGAGATGCTGGAAGGATTCTTCGGCGAATCAATCCTGGCACGTGCGCAGAAGAAGGGTCTTGCAGAGATTCATCTTCATAACCTGCGCGACTATACATTAGATAAATGGAAACGAGTAGATGACTATCCTTACGGCGGAAGTGCTGGCATGGTAATGCAATGCGAACCTATCGACCGATGCATTGCTGCACTAAAAGCCGAACGCGACTATGACGATGTCATATACGTTTCACCCGACGGCGAAACTTTCAACCAGAAGATTGCCAACGAGATGTCCATGCTGGGCAACCTCATTATTCTGTGTGGTCACTACAAGGGAATAGACCAACGTGTACGCGACCATCTCATCACAAGAGAAATCAGCGTAGGCGACTATGTGTTAACCGGTGGTGAATTGGCTGCTGCCATCATCTCAGATGCGGTAATCAGATTGGTACCAGGCGTCATCAGCGATGAACAGAGTGCCCTTTCCGATTGCTTCCAAGACGACATTCTTGCTGCTCCTATCTATACCCGCCCTGCCGATTACAAGGGATGGAAAGTACCAGAAATCTTACTGAGCGGTAATGAAGCAAAAATCCGTCAATGGGAATTCGACCAAGCCATGGAGAGAACCAAGCGTTTGCGCCCTGACTTATTGAAAGAATAAACATCTAAAAGCAAACTTCAGATTAGGCATAGCGAAAAGACCAGACTATGCCTAATGTAAAACCAAATGGTCTATATTCTTACATCATGGAACAAAACTTTCAAGAGCAACAAGCTTCTACCCCTATGCCTCCAAAGCCTGACAACAATTTGGTATTGGCTATTGTTTGCACCGTTTGCTGCTGTTTGCCATTTGGCATTGTGGGCATCATAAAAGCCAGCAAAGTAAATGGGCTTTACCTCACAAAGCAATACGAAGCTGCTACATTAATGGCTCAAGATGCCAAAAAATGGAGTATCATCGGTATCATAACAGGTCTTGTAATACAGGTAATTTACGTCATTTTCTATGGTGCAGCATTGGCATCACAATTATAGATTTGAGATACATTGAAGCACATCAATAGATATACATTATTAATAATAGTTATAATCGGTCTACTAATTTTATATAAATATAACCCCTTACAATATTGGTTTTGGCCAAAATGTCCTATCAAACTAATAACTGGACTAAATTGTCCGGCTTGTGGGATACAGAGGTTTATTCACACAGCACTGCAAGGAGATTTTATAAGGGCATGCCATTATAACTATTATTTACTTTACGCTTTACCGTATGTTATCATGATAGTTGTCACTTACTATTTACCCAATAGCAAAATAAAAGTTAGACTAAAAGATATCTTAGAAAGTACAATTGCAATAAGAATATATGTAACTACATTTTTTATTTGGTTTATAGCAAGAAACATATTAAACTTATAATACTCTTCAGAATGGAACAGCAACAAGTAGAACAACTCATCGCAATCTATTGTAACAAACTGCCCCTTGAAGCCATCCATGTCATCAAAGATAAATTACTGACGATGGACTACAACGCAGCCAGCATTATCTTAGCTCAAGCAAAAGATCCTACCATATCCATCCTATTGTCAGTTCTTGTCGGTTCGTTAGGCATAGACAGGATTTATATTGGCGACACAGGACTAGGCATCATCAAGCTCCTAACATGTGGAGGCTGTGGTATTTGGTGGCTTATTGATTTATTCCTAATCATAAATGCCACCAAACAAAAGAACCTACAGCTTCTAATGGGTATTTATTTGTAATCACTCAATTTTCTTGCAGAAGGCTTCGCCCAGTGCGAAACCTTCTTCGTATAGGCGCTCCAGCTTAGCCGTATCCTTCTCAATGCGCCCCACTTCCAGTGGGCGGATAGGACGAATGCAGGTTATCTTGCCGGCTGCCTCCAAATCATCCACCAGCTGAATCTGTTCATTGTAAACTTTATGGCGATGACTCAAAGCCACACGAAGACGAGGATAGTTCTTATATAAATAAGGTAGCTTACGATCCTTGCCTGTATCCCGCCAGCCTTTATTTCTTGTAAGAACCACCACATTATGTTCAAATCCCTTATCGAATGCATGTTGCACAGGAATACTATCAACAATTCCTCCATCCAGCATCGGAATACCATCCACATTGACGATTTTGCTCACAAACGGCAAACTGCTGGAAGCTCTTACGATATCAAGCGCACGCTGACGTTCATGATTAGTCTCTGAAAGATACATCGGCTGCCCCGTCAGACAATTGGTGGTAACCATCTCAAACCTATCGGCATATTTAAAATAAGTATCAAAATCGAAAGGAAGCAACTGGTTTGGAAACTTGTCGTAAAGCAACTCCCGGTCAAAGATACAGCCTTGAGTAACAAGATGATGGATACCTATATATTGATAACGCGCCAAGTAATCAATATTAGAGATACGAGCACGACGAGGCTGCCGACTCATATACGACATGCCATTACAAGCACCTGCCGAAACAGCTACCACATAAGGGAAGTACAAATCGTACTTCATAAAAGCATCCAGTACTCCGCTGGTGAAAACACCTCGCATTCCACCACCTTCCAGCACCAATCCTGTATTCTTATTCATTTTCATAACAACTACAACAAACTTACCTTAAGTTATCATTTTGCTCTAATCCGGAACAAATTCCTGACACATTTTACCCCGAAAAGTGCATTTTTATATTAATTATTTATAAATTCTAGAGATTTATTAAATTTTGCTTGCAAAGATAACACTTTTTTGGGAAATAATTACTAACTTTGCAGCAAAATATAGTAAAAATCTAAAAATATGTTTAGTAAAGATACATATATCAGTCGCCGCCAGGAGCTCAAGAAACTCGTAAACAGCGGTATAGTTATACTCTTCGGAAACAACAATTCACCTTGTAATTTCCCAAACAACGGATATTATCCATTCCGTCAAGACTCTACTTTCCTGTACTATTTCGGACAGCAGCGTGACGGACTGGTAGGTGTAATAGATATAGATAATGATATCGAGACCTTGATTGGTGATGATATAGATATAGAAGATATCGTATGGTATGGCAGCGTGGAAAGCGTACACGACTTGGCAGAACAGGTTGGTGTCCACAACTCTGCACCTATGAAATCTCTGAAGACTATCTGCAATGATGCCATGTCTAAGAAGCGCAAGATTCATTTCCTGCCTCCTTACCGCTTTGACATCAAGCTCCAGATATTCGATCTCCTCGGCATCCATCCTAACCAGCAAAAGGAAGAGGCCTCTATGGATTTCATCAAGGCTGTGGTAAAGATGCGCTCTACCAAGACTCCTGAAGAAATCGAGGAACTGGAACGTGCTGCAGTTATTGGTTACAAGATGCATACCACTGCCATGAAGTTGACTCGTCCAGGAGTAACAGAGAAATTTGTAGGCGGACAAGTTGACGGAATTGCCAACTCTTATGGAGCAATGGTCAGTTTCCCTACTATCTTCAGTCAGCATGGTGAGATTATGCACGGCAATCCTTCCATGAGCATTCTGGAAGCTGGCAGACTGGCTCTTTGCGATGCCGGTGCCGAGACCATCAACAACTATTGCTCTGACAATACACGTACCATGCCAGTAAGCGGTAAGTTTACCCAGCGCCAGTTGGAAATCTACTCAATCGTAGAGGCTTGCCACGACTATGCACTCGAAGTTGCCAAGCCTGGTGTGAAATACGCAGATGTTCACTTTGCAGTATGCCGTCTGATGTTTGACAAGCTCAAGGAGTTAGGACTTGCCAAGGGTGATACAGAAGAGGCTGTCAAGGCTGGTGCTCATGCCATGTTCCTGCCTCACGGATTAGGTCACATGATGGGAATGGACGTACACGATATGGAGAATTTCGACCAAATCAATGTAGGATTCGATGAGGAAGTTCGTCCTAACTTGGAGCAATTTGGAACAAATTGCCTGCGTATGGGCCGTCGCCTACAGGAAGGATTCGTTGTAACTGATGAGCCAGGTATATACTTCATCCCTGCTCTTATCGATGACTGGAAGGCATCAGGTCACTGTGCAGAATTCCTCAATTTTGATAAGATTGAGACCTACAAGGACTTTGGTGGAATCCGCATCGAAGACGATGTACTCATCACCAAGGATGGTTGCAGATTCATTGGCAAAGACCGCATTCCTTATCATCCAAAAGACGTAGAGGAATACATGGCAGCACATAGAGAAGAAATTCTTTAGGCAAACAAAGAATCCTCAAGGAAAAGAACTTGAGGATTCTCCAAGAGAGAGAATATAAGAGTAAAAACATTATTAATAAAAGAGAAAAAATTTCATGAAGAAATCAATGATCTTTGCAGCCATGCTTGCTTTGGCTGCTACAGGTGCAAATGCAAAGACAGCTGCTGATTCTGCAGCAATTGCGAAGAACAAGCCAGTATTTACTGTAGTTAAGGAGAATCCAATCACAAGTATCAAGGACCAGAACCGTAGCGGTACATGCTGGGCTTACTCTACTCTCAGTTTCTTCGAAAGCGAGATTTTGAAGAACACAGGCAAGACATTCAATCTCAGTGAAATGTTCGTTGCCAACAAAACTTACATGGATCGCGCCACAATGGCTGTGAGAATGCACGGCGACGTAAGCTTCTCTCAGGGTGGTAGCGCATACGATGTACTTTATGCTTTGCAGCACTATGGCATCGTACCAGAGGATGCAATGCCAGCTCCAGGTACACTGACAGGCGACTCATTGGCTAACTTCGGTGAGTTCTTTGACGTAATGACTCCATACGTAGAGGCAGTAGCAAAGAGTACAGCCAAGAAGCTTTCTCCAGCTTGGAAGAGCGGTCTTCAGGGCATCATCGACTCTTACATCGGTAAAATTCCTGAGAAATTCACTTATAAGGGCAAGCAATATACTCCAGAGACATTCTGCAAGAGTCTCGGTTTGAATCTCGATGATTACGTATCTATCACTAGCTATACCCATCATCCAATGTGGAGCAAGTTTGCTGTAGAGGTACAGGACAACTGGCGTTGGCCTTTGAGCTACAACGTTCCTATGGATGATCTCTGCAAGATCATCGACAACGCAGTAAACAACGGTTATACTGTAGCTTGGGGCGGTGACGTAACAGAAGACGGTTTCACACGCAAGGGTCTCGGTATCGCTTACGACGTGAAGAAGGTACGTTCTATGGCAGGTACAGACGCTGACCACTGGTTCAAGCTCTCAAAGAACGAAAAGAAGGAGAAGTTTGATTCTCTCGGCGTAAACGCTCCTGAGGTAGTTCCTACACAGGCTATGCGCCAGGAAGCTTTCGATAACTGGGAGACTACCGATGACCACGGTATGCACATCTACGGTATCGCTAAGGACCAGAACGGCAAGGAGTACTACATGGTAAAGAACTCTTGGGGTGAGTATGGTGACTACAAGGGAACATGGTACATGACCAAGGCTTTCGTAGCTTACAAGACTATGGACTTCATGGTTAACAAGAATGCCATCCCTAAGGATATCCGCAAGAAGCTCGGCATCTAATAAAAACAATTATATTTAAAGGCAGCAAACTTGGATTTGCTGCCTTTTTTTGATTATTTCTTTGTAATTATGTTAAATTCCATGGCAATTTTTCTCGTTTGTCATTTTATTTTTGTAACTTTGGGGCAGAAATAAAAAATAATTAAAATGCATTTTAAATGGAATTACGAAAAACCTACACCAGAACAGCAGAAATCAGCTAAAGAACTGGCAGATAAGCTGAGCA
Organism: Segatella copri; assembly: GCF_009494395.1. GTDB lineage: Bacteria > Bacteroidota > Bacteroidia > Bacteroidales > Bacteroidaceae > Prevotella. The sequence continues at coordinate 47,588 of NZ_VZCB01000052.1, forward strand.
TGAGTCCTATTCTGGCACAGCTTCTCATCCATCGGGGTATTACGACAGAGTCGGCAGCCAAACGCTTTTTCCGGCCACAGCTTTCCGACCTCATCAACCCATTCTTGATGAAAGACATGGATATAGCCGTAGACCGCCTTAACGATGCAATGGGACGCAAGGAGCGTATTCTCATATACGGAGATTACGATGTAGACGGATGCACAGCTGTCGCATTGGTGTATAAGTTTCTGCAGCAATTCTATTCTAACATCGACTACTACATACCAGACCGCTACGATGAAGGATATGGTGTTAGTCTGAAAGGAATAGACTTTGCCCACGAAACAGGTGTAAAACTTATTATTATCCTTGATTGCGGCATCAAAGCAATCAAGGAGATAGAATATGCCAAGAGCCTTGGCATAGATTTTATCATTTGTGATCATCATGTCCCAGACGACGTGATGCCACCAGCTGTGGCCATACTGAATCCTAAGCGACCAGATGATTCCTTCCCTTTCAAGCATCTTTGCGGATGTGGCGTAGGCTTCAAATTCATGCAAGCTTTCGCTAAAAACAACAACATCCCTTTCTCAAGACTCATCCCATTACTCGACTTCTGCGCAGTAAGTATTGCAGCAGATATCGTACCTGTGATAGATGAAAATCGAATTCTCGCTTTTCATGGTCTGAAACAATTGAATACCAACCCCAACATCGGTTTGAAATCAATCATTGATATCTGCGGACTCAACGGACGGGAAATCTCCATGAGCGATATCGTATTCAAGATAGGTCCACGCATCAATGCCTCAGGAAGAATGGAAAACGGCAAGCTGAGTGTTGACCTGTTGGTAGAAAGAGATCTTGGAGTAGCTTTGCGCATGGCTCGCCACATCAATGAATACAACGAACAACGCAAGGATATAGACAAGCAGATGACCGAGGAAGCCAACGGAATCGTATCCAGACTGGAATCGATGAAACACAACTCCAGTATCGTACTCTATGACGAAGACTGGAAGAAAGGCGTAATCGGTATCGTAGCATCACGACTCACAGAAATTTATTTCCGCCCTACCGTAGTTCTTACCCGAGAAGGAGAATTGGCTACAGGGTCTGCACGAAGCGTAACGGGCTTTGATGTTTATTCAGCTATCAAAAGCTGCGAAGACCTGCTCATCAACTTTGGCGGTCATACCTATGCCGCAGGCTTGACGATGAAATGGGAAAATGTGAAGGAGTTCAGAGACCGATTCCAACAGTATGTAGAAGAGCATATTTCACCAGAACAGACAGAAGCGATACTCAACATTGATGCACAGATAGACTTCCGCGACATCACCAAGCATCTGCACGCTGATCTCAAGAAATTCTCTCCTTTTGGTCCGTCTAACCCAAAGCCAATCTTCTGCACTCGTCAGGTATATGACTACGGAACGAGCAAGGTAGTGGGCAGAGAGCAGGAACATATCAAACTTGAGCTGGTAGACTCAAAATCAAGCAATGTAATGAACGGAATAGCCTTTGGTCAGAGCGCTGCTTCACGATATATCAAGAGTAAGCGTAGCTTTGACATCGCCTACACCATAGAGGATAATATTTTCAAGAAGACGCAAGTTCAATTACAAATAGAAGATATCCGACCAAACGAAGGATAATAATAATAAAATCAACTTAATGAAAGTGACAGATCAATATCTAGAGATATTACATAAATACTGGGGGTACCCTGATTTTCGTGGCATACAGAAAGAAATTATTGAAAGTATCGCCAACGGAGAGGATACCCTCGGTCTTATGCCTACAGGAGGTGGAAAGTCTATCACCTTCCAGGTTCCTGCCCTTGCCATGAAGGGTGTGTGTATCGTAGTAACTCCACTCATTGCCTTGATGAAGGACCAAGTACAGCACCTTCGTGAACGTGGCATCCTGGCTGAAGCTATATATACCGGACTTTCCCGAAGTGAAATTATACAAATACTGGAAAACTGCATCTTTGGCGAGACAAAATTTCTCTATGTTTCACCAGAACGACTAGCTTCAGAAATATTCCAAGTAAAGCTACGCCACATCCACGTTAGCTTCATCACCATCGACGAAGCCCATTGCATCAGCCAATGGGGCTATGATTTCCGTCCATCTTATCTCAGCATCGCTGATATCAGAAAGATGAAACCCGAGGCCCCCATATTGGCTCTTACCGCAACAGCTACTCCTGATGTCATAAACGACATCATGGATAAACTGAAGTTTAAGAAGCCCAATCTTTTCAAGATGAGCTTTGAACGCAAAAACTTATCATATATTGTACAGCCTTGTGGGGATAAAATTGGCGAAATGCTCCACATCTTACATTGTGTAGACGGATCTGCCATCGTCTATGCTAGAAGCAGAAAACGTACCAAGGAAATAGCAGAAATACTCAATAATAAAGGTGAAACTGCTCTTTTCTATCATGCCGGACTTGACAGCAGTGAAAAGGACGAACGCCAAAAAGCATGGCAATCTGATGAAGCACGCATCATGGTAGCCACCAATGCCTTTGGTATGGGTATAGACAAGCCTGACGTACGCTTAGTAATACATATAGACTGTCCTGATTCGCTAGAAGCCTATTTTCAGGAAGCAGGAAGAGCCGGCCGAGACGGTCAACGTGCCTACGCTGTCTTACTATACAATGGACACGATGAAGTTAAACTTAAAAAACGAATCAACGATACCTTCCCAGAAAAGGACTTCATCAAAGATGTATACGAACATCTTGCCTATTTCTTCCAAATCGGTGTAGGAAGCGGATGCGGTAAGACATTTATCTTTGATATAGAAACGTTTTGCTTCACATATAAATTCTTCCCAACCCAGGTAGACTCTGCCCTACGCATTCTGGAGAATTCGGGTTATATTCATTACGAAGACAACCCTGATGGGAAAGCCCGGCTCAAGTTTACCTTGAACCGCAATGAATTATATCTCTTAGAGAACTTGCCAAGCAACCAAGAAATGATTATCACGGCATTGCTACGCACCTATGGCGGACTATTTACCGACTACGTATATATCAGCGAAAACCTGATAGCACAAATGTGCGATATCAGCGTACAGCAGGTTTACATGACTTTAAAGAATCTTTCTTCACGCCATATCGTAGATTTCATACCACAACGCAAGACACCGTATATCACCTATACTAGACAAAGAGAAGATGGCAACCGCATCATCATACCGAAATCTGTATGGGAAGATAGAAAAGAACAATATACCAAACGCATTAAAAGCGTTATCACTTATGCCAATAATGATATTGTTTGCCGCTCCAGACAACTTCTACGCTACTTCGGTGAAGAAACCCGAAAAGATTGTGGACATTGTGATGTTTGCCAGGAAAACAGTAAATCCCGCAATATAGATGACGAATTAAACAACATATCAGAACAGATACTGAATATGCTTTCAGATAAACAAATACATGATATACAAGAGTTAAGACTAATCAAAGCTCCAACTCAGATGATCAACAAGGCTGTGAGATCATTAATAGCAGAAAATATCGTCATAACAGACAAATTCGACTTTTGGTTAGGAAAGAATTAATTGAGATTCTAAATCAGAAAGAACAACAAGAGCAAATTTGAAAGATTGAAAAAACATTTAATAAAAAAGGGAACGACCCATCACGGACCGTTCCCTTTTAAACATTATGTACGAGAAAAAAATTAGTTGTTCTCAGGGCGAAGTTTACGTACAGTAACACCTGCCTGCCACATTTCCTTGTTGCGCATAGCCTCGAGTTCTGCGTTCAACTTCTCACGGTAATCAGCCTGAGAGTTCTTGTCGATAGAAATCTGAGCCTCATTACCAGTCTTAACAGAGTAATACAACCACTCCATAACTGGCTTGATAGCCTCACGGAAACGAGGAGCCCAATCAAGAGCACCACGCTGAGCTGTTGTAGAACAGTTAGCATACATCCAATCCATACCCTTAGCACCAAAGAGAGGGCCAAGGCTCTGAGTCAACTCCTCAACAGTCTCGTTGAATGCCTCAGATGGAGAGTGACCGTTCTCACGGAGCACATCGTACTGAGCCTCCAAGAGACCTTCGATAGCACCCATCAAAGAACCACGCTCACCAGTAAGGTCAGAAGTAGCCTCACGCTGGAATGTAGTCTTAAACAAATAACCTGCACCGATACCGATACCGAATGCAATAGTCTTTTCCTCTGCCTTGCCAGATGCATCCTGGTAAACAGCGTAAGAGCAGTTCAAACCACGACCCTCGCAGAACATAGTGCGGAGAGAAGTACCAGAACCCTTAGGTGCAACCATGATAACATCAATATCCTTAGGTGGAACTACGCCTGTGCGATCGCTCCAGTTGATAGCGAAACCATGTGAATAATACAAAGTCTTACCTGCTGTGAGGTGTGGCTTAATTTTTGGCCAGCAAGCAATCTGACCGGCATCAGAAAGCAACATACAGATGATAGTACCCTTCTCAGCAGCTTCCTCGATAGAGAACAAAGTCTTGCCTGGTACCCAGCCATCCTTCAAACACTTCTCGTAGGTCTTACCCTGACGCTGTCCGACGATGACGTTGAAACCATTATCGCGAAGGTTGCAAGCCTGACCAGGACCCTGGATACCGTAACCGATAACTGCGATAGTTTCGTTCTTCAATACTTCACGTGCTTTCTCCAATGAAAATTCATGACTGGTGACAACTGTTTCCATTACGCCACCGAAATTCATTTCTGCCATAATTGTAATTTAATTTTTGTGCGGCTTGCCATTTATGGAGCCGCGGGTTATACTTGTCCATACGGATGCGAGCTGTATTCTTATCCAAAGAGAGCCTGTTTGATCCGTCCACCACCTATCCAAGGTAGCGGCTCTGGGTTTTATTTTTTATTTCCGACTGCAAAGGTAAGAAATTCCCATGAAACCACCAAATTTTTCTTTCATTTTTTTGCAAATTTCATCTTACTTCTTACGATTTCCACCTCATCTGAGCTATTTTTGCTTATTTTTGTTATTTTTATGCAATATTCTTCGCATTTTTCCACTTCATTTGTTTTTTCCAAATAGAAATTGAGTTGGTCACCTTGATGACTTTCTGCTACATAAGCAACCTCAAATCGTTGCAAAAAGTGAGTTCTGTAATAATCCAAATCAAAGAGATCGAGGACATGTTCTATGTATTTCACAGAATTGATGTGTCCATTCACGTCTACATCATTGTAATAAGTATTTATTGTGCGCACCAATTTAGCATCCTTACTCATCTTTACTCTTGAGCTGGCATCTATTGGGCATGGTGTTTCTTCATCAATATATTCTTTGATGAGTCCATCATTGATGCTGAAAATATCAACAGGCTGTCGGGTATCAGTATCTATCATTGCCCAGACACTCTTACCATAACCATAGATTTTTTCTTCTATATCCGCAGAAGAAGCCTCTACCTTTCCACAGATTTTGAAATCACGGGCAGTGAAATACTTCATAGCATTCTCAACCCAAGTCTCTACGAAAAACTTATCATAAGACTTTGGCATCTCTGTCATTTCTATTGCCAGTCGGCTAAGCACCCATGTTTTGTGACGAGGCATCAGGTAATTCATTCCATACCCACGGTCATTACTATGAAAATCGGCAGCATTGAGCAGATGATTACCCAGGTGCCCCATAAAAAGATGGCTGGAAAAATCACAATGGAATGGTTCTGCCAAAAACTCGTATCGTCCTACTTTACTTAATAATTCTGGTTTCATTTTACTAGATCTTTAAATCAATTGTCCCGTACTAAAAATACCAAGTCTATTTTACATATTATTTATATCAGTTCACCTTCTTATATATACAAGAATAAAACGGCTTGCTAAAAACTATACTCATAATAAAAAAAGGCCCTTGTTTTCCTACATTTTTTACTTGCAGGAAAACAAAGGCTCCTATTCTTATCATTTAATCTTCTGCATTCTGCTTCAAATAGTCAGAAATCGGCTCATCAAAACTTCTTGTTACAGCAATACGTCCGCTACGAGTATACTGCAACAGGCAATCATAACTATTAAGCTGATGGAAAAGATCAGTAATATCCTCTGTCAATCCCGCCAAGAGCACAGTACTGTAAGTAGGATTAACCTCCATCATACGCGCATCATGCTTACGAATGGTACGCGAAACCTCTGGGTTCTCTAACAAAATAGGAGTAGAGATCTTGAAGAGAGCCACCTCATGAATGAAAATCTGATCATCGGTATAGTAATCACTCTTCACGACATCGATTTTCTTCTCAATAGCCTTGTTGATCTTCTCTATCTGCTCAGGATCGCTCCATACGGTAATGGTATACTTATGAATGTTCTTAATGCTACTGGCAGAAACATTCAAGCTCTCGATATTAACCTGTCTACGAGTAAATACTGCGGTAATCTGATTAAGGATACCCGCAATATTCTCTGAGTAAACGAGCAGTGTATATAATTTCTTTTCGTTATTATTCTCCATTGTCCTTTTCTTTTAATAGTGAAGCTAAGCTACATCTTAATAGTTAAGTTCAAGCTGCATTTCTTCCACACTCTTACCAGGCAGAGTCATCGGTACGATGTCCTCATTCTCCTTGATGGCACACTCCAGAAGGTATGGTCCCTTAGTGGCTATCATCTTCTCAACCTTTTCCTTGAGATCCTTGCGGTCGATAACCACATCGTATGGGATGCCGTAAGCCTTGGCTATCTCCTCATAATGAGGATTCAGCATATGGGTGAAAGAATGACGTCCCCCAAACATCAAGTCTTGCCACTGTCGGACATTACCCAAGTAATTGTTGTTCAAGAGAATCATTTTTACTGGAGCCTGCTGCTCCATGATAGTACCCAATTCCTGAATATTCATCTGGAATCCACCATCACCAAAGAAACAGCAGATTGTTCTATCCGGAGCACCGAAAGTAGCACCGATAGCAGCAGGAAGACCGAAGCCCATGGTTCCGAAACCACCACTGGTTACAATACTCAACTTCTTTGTAAACTTGAAGTAACGGCTGGAAATCATCTGGTTCTGACCGACATCATTTACCAGAACAGCCTCATTATGAGTAGCTTCAGTAACCACATTGGTAACCTCACCCATCAAGAGAGGACCCTCTGTAGGATGAATATCCTTCTCTATTACCTTTTCCTGCTCCTGCTGACGATATTCCTCAAAAGAATCTCTCCACTCACGATGAACATTCTTATTCAAAAGACGAGTGATTGCCGGCAGGGTCTGCTTACAGTCACCAACAACAGCAACATCGGTTTTGATTACCTTGTCGATTTCAGCCTTATCAATATCCAGATGGATGATTTTAGCCTGCTTGGCATACTTGGAAGGAACACCGGTAATACGATCACTAAAACGCATACCGATAGCAATGAGCACATCGCATTCCTGGGTCTTCATGTTGGTTGCATAAGAACCATGCATACCAAGCATACCCATATTGAGGGGGTGATTGCTAGGAAGAGCAGAAAGACCGAGCAAGGTGCGACCTGCCGGAATATCAGCCTTCTCCAAGAACTCAACCAATTCATTATGCGCTCCACCCAATTCTACACCATGTCCCACAAGGGCAAAAGGCTTCTTTGCCTGATTGATGAGTTCAGCAGCCTCAGCTACAGACTTCTCATCAATCTTTGGATATGGATTATAAGATGTAACTTTTTCACATTTTACAGGCTCCCACTCACAGGTTGCAACCTGAGCATTCTTTGTAAAGTCGAGCACTACTGGACCAGGACGACCACTGCGGGCAATATAAAACGCACGACTTACAGCCCAGGCAACATCCTCAGGACGACGAATCTGATAAGCCCATTTAGAGATTGGCTGGGTAACACCCACCAAGTCAACCTCTTGAAAAGCATCTGTACCCAAAGCCCCTACACCTACCTGTCCGGCAATAACCACGATAGGTGTAGAATCCATCATGGCATCAGCAATACCTGTAAGAGTATTAGTTGCTCCAGGACCACTGGTCACGAGTGTTACGCCCACTTCGCCACTGACTCGGGCATAGCCCTGTGCAGCGTGAGCAGCAGCCTGCTCATGACGTACCAAGATGTGATCAAACATCTTCTTCTCTCCTCTCGTGTAACCATACAGTGCATCAAACACTGGCATGATGCTGCCACCTGGATAACCGAAGATGGTCTTAACCCCTTCGTTATGCAGTGAGCGCATCAAGGCTTCAGCTCCTGTTATTACTTCTTTTGCCATTTATCTAATATATAAAAATGATAAGAGAACAGGAATTTCCGTGAAAGAAATCCCAAAATTCTCTCAGAATAATTCAAACTATCTTTTTTATTTTTCAGCTTTAAAAATTAATCGATGATTCTTACACCACCCTTATCAGCCGAACTTACGCTCTGTGCGTATGCACGCAAAGCCTTGCTTACCACGCGATTACGCTTCAGAGGCTGCTGAGGGCGAGCTGCCAATTCCTCTTCAGAGAGCTTCACATTAATAGAACGGCTAGGAATATCAATGACGATGATATCACCATCCTTAATCTTACCGATGTTTCCACCAGCAGCTGCCTCTGGACTGATGTGACCAATACTTAAACCAGATGTACCACCAGAGAAACGACCATCAGTAATAAGGGCACATTCCTTTCCGAGATGACGGCTCTTGATATAAGAGGTAGGGTAAAGCATCTCCTGCATACCTGGTCCACCCTTAGGACCTTCGTGTGTGATGACCACACAATCACCAGAGTTCACCTTACCACCAAGGATACCCTCGCAGGCATCTTCCTGAGAATCGAAGCATACTGCTGGACCCTCGAAATGCCAAAGCACAGGATCCACACCAGCAGTCTTCACGACACAACCATTCTGTGCGATATTACCAAAGAGAACAGCAAGACCACCATCCTTGGTATAAGCATGTTCGAGATCACGGATACAACCATTCTCTCTATCTGTATCAAGACTTTCCCACTGTGCATCCTGACTTCCCATCTGAGTAGAGAATTTTCTGCCAGGAGCAGAATGATAGATGCGGTCTGCCTCAGGATCAATCTCAGCACCAGTGATATCATACTTCTTCATCTGTTCATCGAGTGTCTTACCATCCACGCGCTTTACAGCACCATTAATCAAACCACCCTTGTTAAGTTCGTTCAGGATACCCAAGATACCACCGGCACGGTTGCATTCCTGCACACTATACTTCTGAGTATTAGGCGCCAACTTACAGAGGCAAGGCACCTTACGGCTCAATTGGTCGATATCTTCCATCTTGAAGTCAGCACCAGCTTCCTGAGCTACAGCCAGAAGATGGAGCACGGTATTGGTACTACCACCCATAGCAATATCTAGAGTCATGGCATTGAGGAATGCATCACGGGTAGCAATATTACGTGGCAATACACTCTCATCACCATCCTCATAATAAGCATAGGCATTCTTCACAACCTGACGAGCCGCAGCCTTGAAGAGTTCTATGCGGTTCTTGTGAGTAGCGAGAATAGTACCATTGCCAGGAAGACTCAAGCCGATAGCCTCAGTAAGAGAGTTCATGGAATTGGCAGTAAACATACCAGAACAACTACCGCAACCAGGGCAAGCGCACTGCTCTATCTGCTTCATCTCCTCATCACTCACGCTGGTATCAGCACCCTTAATCATAGCTGTAATCAAGTCGGCATTCTCCCCCTTCCAGCGACCGGCTTCCATCGGACCTCCAGAACAGAATACGGTAGGGATGTTCAGACGCATAGAAGCCATCAACATACCTGGAGTAACCTTATCACAGTTAGAGATGCAAATCATAGCATCAGCCTTGTGAGCATTCACCATATATTCCACAGAATCAGCAATGATATCGCGACTTGGGAGGGAATAGAGCATTCCGTCGTGACCCATAGCGATACCGTCGTCTACAGCGATGGTATTGAATTCGGCTGCATAGCAACCCATTGCCTCAATTTCCTTCTTGACAATCTGACCAATTTCATGAAGATGAGTATGACCAGGAACAAACTGTGTAAAGCTGTTCACGATAGCAATAATTGGTTTACCAAACTGCTCGTGTTTCATACCTGCAGCTACCCAAAGAGCTCGGGCACCCGCCATTCTTCTACCTTCAGTACAGACGCTACTTCTTAATGGATGTTTCATATCTTTCTTATCTAAATTTCTATTCAATATCATAAAAAAGAGCCTTTAAAATGCTCCAGATTCTATAATTGAGTGCAAAGATACAGAGAATTTATGTAATAACCAACTAATTTCGCATAAACTTTCAAAATAACGCTATTTTTTGTTAGAAAATACAATAAATTGCTTACGATTTATTATAGAATGCGCACATTTATATAGAATTGTGCAATCAAAAATCCACGAAACACATGAAATTCTGCAATATTCATGCATTCCGTGGATACTTCTATGTTATCTGATAAAAAACTACAATTCAAAAACCTGGGCAGAACGTCCCTTTACTTCTACAACCTTGTCACCAAGGCCACTGACCTGAAGCTTGAGTGTACGTGGCAATGCATTCACCACCTTGAGCCAGGTCTTACCGGTTTTAGAATTCTTTACCACGCTGGTACCTACATAACGCTTCAAGGCTGCAGACAAATTCAGTTCAGAAACAACATAGGTATCACCTGCATGCTGACCAAACATTTTCTGCATCTTATAGCTTTCGGTAAGACGAATCTTCTCAGAGTTGTCGAAGTAAATCATATCCGGATTCCAGTTGCTATAACCGTTCTTGCAGAGCAACGGAGCATAGGAGGTCATTTCTACCACATCACCATTACGCTCTACATTGCAGAGGTGGATGCCTTCGGCTAGGGCACGGTCCAACTCATTATTGCCGTTGGCAGCATACTCGCCCAGATATACCTTCGGAGCCTTGCGGTCGTAGTTATCGTAGTAGTCCTGATGATTGATGAACCATCCCGGCTTCTCGTAGTAATGTTCATCCACCGCATCAATCCATTGCTTATTCTCCTTGGCAATCTTCCACCCCTCAATATAATCAGAAGATGGGTAATGGAATGGACCTACCGTACCTATAACTTCTATCTCAGGATGCTTCTCCTTCAAAGCTTTACATATCATCAGATAGCGCTTCTCGAAATCTGTTGAAATCAAATCCTCGTTACCGATTCCCACCATCTTCAGATTGAAAGGAGCAGGATGACCTGCATCGGCTCTCATCTTAGCCCACTTTGATGTAGCAGGGTCGCCATTCGCCCACTCCACCAAGTCGAGCACATCCTGAACATACTGCGGCATCTCCGACATTGGGATTCCTCCCTGCTGACCACAGATTCCATCAGCATTAGGCTGAGAATTCTGACAAGGTACGCCTGCAGCTAATACAGGCAGAGGCTCTGCGCCCATATCCTCGCACCACTGGAAATACTCAAAGAAGCCCAGTTTGCGAGTCTGGTGATAGTTCCAGATATTCTTAGCCGGCTTGCGGTCCTTCAGTGGTCCCACGCTCTCCTTCCAGTGATAGATGTTCTCCAAACCCTGACCATGAAGCATGCAGCCGCCCGGGAATCTTACGAAGCGAGGCTTCAAATCAGCGATTACCTCTGCCAGATCCTTGCGCAGTCCATGTCCCTTATAGGTATCCTGCGGCATGAGGCTCAGCATATCCACAGCCACTCTGTTTTTACCCTTAGGGATAACGGCAAAACGGATATCCTTGTCTAGTTCACCCTTATATTTATCAGAAATCACGAGCTGGGTCTTATATTCGTTCCATTCGCCGCCCTGCACCTTCAGTTTAGCCTGAGCCACTATCTGGTTCTCAGCATCCACCAAGGCCACGGTAAGCTGCTTTTTCTTGCCATCCATGCAGCGGGCATAGAGACTCACATCGTAGGCAGCACGCTTCACGGTGATGCCCTCCCAGCCTATATTATAAATAGGTGTCTCGCCCAGGATGGCATAATGAGGATTGTTCCGGCTCACACCATTTTCCGAAGAAACAACAGAGGTTGAAGTCAATCCCTGCCATGCCGTGATGGCATTCCAGCCTTTTCTTTCTCCGTTATACTCAAAGTCGCCATTCTGCAGCAGCTCGGCACAAAGGCCACCATCAGCAGCACGGCTGATATCCTCGAAGAATATACCGATGAGTTTGTCAGAGATGCGATGCGATTTTTGAGCCTTGATCTGAAGCTGGGCAGAAACCTCGTTGCCGGCAGCCAGTTCTACATTCTTTTCCTTCAGATAAGCCTGAAGCTCAGCTTCGTTATGAGGCAAGAGTCTGCTGTTCTCTCTGTTTTCCTCGGCTAGTGCCTTGTGCCAGGCACGGATATAGTTGAGATGGATGGCAGGAATCTCGAAATCGTTGCCTTCCACCAACTTACCGTTGATGGTAGCCGTATCACGCTGCCAGAGTATATCGTCGGCTGTGGCTTCCAGCGAATCCTCTTCAAAGGTGCGGAAATCCTTGTCGGCATGCACATATCGCTTGCCCTTGGCAGTTTTCAGATAGATATCGAAAGATCCGTCGTCCATCTGATAGGCAGCCACATCCTTGATACCCTTCTCCTTCATGATAGGATAATCCTGAGGGCGCCAGGTAACCAAATCCTCTGAATAAGCCACGGCAAACTGAGGCGAACGGGTATTCACACTCCAGAGCGCACGCCAGGTGCCATCGTTCGCCTTCATCACAAACGGGCGATACATCTTCTTCTCGCTGCCCCACGGACCGAAGTCGCTGGCACAGAGCTGACCTACATCCACCCAGCGATCATCGTCGGTGAGATAAGCCAGATGCAAGCCCTGGTCTGCCGCAGGAGAATAAACAAAGATTTGGCAAGTGGAATCCTTGCCCACGATTCTATAAGCCGGTGCATCCTTATCTATAGGCGCACTAGCCACACTCGCAGCAGCCACCTTGTTTCGGGCAGCCACCTTACTGATTTGCTTCTTTACCGGAGTCAGCGCCACAGCTTGCGTCATAGCCAGCAATGCCGCCGAGAAGAGTAGATACTTTGGTTTCATCATATTTTCTAATTTAAATTATCTGATTTGTTTTTAGATTTCTATTGTTTCACCTTAATTATATATACATATTTATATATAGAGGATATGATATATATACGATTAAATATACATAAATACATACGCTTAATAAATAAACTATGTAAATATATGAAAAAAGGCAGGTTGCTTAACAGTAGCCTACCTCCACGAATCGCATAACGGTCTTTTCTACACTTTTGGGGCAGAATAGACCTATTTATAAAACTCTTTTTTTCCGGCGGCAAGAGTATTCTTCATCAAAGAACAGATAGTCATCGGTCCTACACCTCCAGGTACAGGAGTGATGAAAGAGCACTTCTCTGCCACCTCATCAAATTTCACGTCGCCATTCAGGCGGAATCCGCTTTTCTTCGATGCATCAGGCACACGGGTGGTACCCACATCGATGACCACGGCTCCCGGCTTCACCATGTCGGCAGTAACGAAATCAGGCTTGCCGATAGCAGCAATGATGATGTCTGCTTCTCGGCATTCCTCCTTCAGATGAGCCGAATGAGAATGGCACACGGTGACAGTGGCGTCGCCATATTGCTTCTGCATCATCAACTGAGCCATTGGTTTGCCCACGATGTTGCTTCTGCCTAGGATGACACACTTCTTGCCACTTGTTTCTATCTGATAATGCTGCAGCAAAGTGAGAATGCCAAGTGGAGTAGCCGAGATAAAGCAAGGCAAACCAATAGCCATTCTTCCCACATTGACCGGATGGAAGCCATCCACATCCTTGCGGTAATCTATAGCCATCGTAACCTTCTGCTCATCAATGTGCTTAGGCAGAGGCAACTGCACGATAAAGCCATCAACGTCATCATCATGATTCAGTTTATCCACACAAGCCAGCAACTCTTCCTCGGTAACATCTTCTTCATAGCGGATAAGGGTCGACTTAAATCCACATTTTTCACACGCCAAGACCTTGTTCTTCACATAGGTCTCGCTACCTCCGTCATGGCCCACAAGAATTGCAGCCAGATGTGGCTGCTTTCCTCCGTTAGCCACAATCTGGGCTACCTCCTGGGCTATCTGTTCTTTAATGGCGGCTGCTGTCGCCTTTCCGTCTATTAGCTGCATTTGAAATTATGATTATGATTGTACTTATTCTTACATTCCTGGCATCTTAGGCATACCTGGCATACCCTTCATACGGCTCATCATCTGAGCCATCTTGTTGCCTGTCATCATCTGCATCATCTTGCGAGTCTGATCGAACTGCTTGATAAGCTTGTTCACTTCCTGGATATTAGTACCCGAACCCTTTGCAATACGCTGACGACGAGAGGTATTGAGGATAGCAGGATTGGTACGCTCCTTAGGAGTCATACTCTGAATGATAGCCTCGATGCCCTTGAATGCATCTTCAGGAATATCAACATCGCGGATAGCCTTGCCCACACCAGGAATCATGGCTGCCAAGTCCTTGATGTTACCCATCTTCTTAATCTGCTGAATCTGATTGTAGAAGTCGTTGAAATCAAACTGATTCTTGCGAATCTTCTTCTCCAACTTCTTTGCCTCCTCCAAGTCGAACTGCTCCTGCGCACGCTCTACGAGAGATACAACATCACCCATTCCGAGAATACGGTCTGCCATACGGGCTGGATGGAACACATCAATAGCCTCCATCTTCTCACCGGTACCGATAAACTTGATAGGCTTGGTAACTACGGTACGGATACTGAGGGCAGCACCACCACGGGTATCACCATCAAGCTTGGTCAATACAACACCATTGAAATCAAGACGGTCATTAAACTCCTTGGCTGTATTGACAGCATCCTGACCCGTCATAGAGTCAACAACAAAGAGAGTTTCATCAGGATGAAGATGATTCTTGAGATTACTGATCTCATTCATCATCTGCTCATCGATGGCAAGACGACCGGCAGTATCGACGATAACCACGTCATTGCCATTGGTCTTTGCCTGCTGGATAGCATGGTCGGCAATAATACATACATCCTTATTATCAGGCTCACTATATACAGGAACACCAACCTGTTCACCCACAACATGGAGCTGCTGGATTGCAGCAGGACGATATACGTCGCAGGCTACGAGCAATGGCTTCTTACCTTTCTTTGTCTTGAGCATATTGGCAAGTTTACCACTGAATGTAGTTTTACCAGAACCCTGAAGACCGCTCATAAGGATGATGGCCGGATGACCTTCGAGCTTCAATGGAGCCTCTTCTCCACCCATGAGTTCTGCAAGTTCATCATGAACCAGCTTCACCATCAACTGACCAGGCTTCACAGCAGTCAACACATTCATACCGAGCGCCTTTTCCTTCACCTTATTAGTGAATTCCTTTGCCACTTTATAGTTAACATCGGCATCAAGGAGTGCGCGGCGCACATCCTTCATGGTCTCCGCCACGTTGATTTCGGTAATTTTACCCTCACCCTTCAGTATTTTGAAGGAACGTTCTAGTCTATCACTTAAATTTTCAAACATGTTCTTAATTGTACTTTTTTATTTCGGGCACAAAGTTACGAACTTTTTCCGAGAAAGCCAACTCAATCTCAATTATTTTTCATTTTCTTGCTCTTTTGCATCATTTTGAACATTTGGAAGCATTTTCTCTGATGATTCCTGCTTGGTCTCATCCTGCTTTTCCAAAGTTTCTTTCTTGTTAGCGCTCAGATTGATAGGATTATTCAGTTCATACTTCTTTCCCGTAGCTTTTTCGTAGGCATTGATGAGCGGATCCTTGTTTTCCATCTTCGAGAACACCTTCTTGGCCTCCTTCAGATGTTTCTGGTCGCGACGCCCCTGACTGTCCATCATGTTGCCCAGGTCGAAGCCTACCAGACGGGTATGTCCCAGTGCAGCATTTCTGCCTGCCTCCACAGCTTCCTGGCAGGCCTGGCTCTTCACCTTGCCGACGTTTTCCTGGTTCTTGCCCCAAACGGTTACCTCACCCAACTGCTTGGCTTCCGGTAAAAGAAACACTGTATCAGGCAATTCCTTGTATCTGATAGTAGCCTTCATATAACCAGGTTTCGAAACTGTTGCTGAATCAAACTGGTAACGCATCGTCCAATATCCCCGATAATCGGTTCTTGCCCAATGATTATTGTTTGTATGGATAAGTGCTTCACGGATAGGCACATGATCTTCTGCCGATGCGATGACACATGTCTTCTGCGCATAGGCAACCTGCCCTATCATAGCAAGTAATACTACAAAAATCAATATAATTCGTTTCATATTTATTTCCTCAGTTTTTATCTTTTCCTTGTTCGTAGCAAATATCTTTGCTATATTTTGTTCTTTTAAATACAAAAGTAATGATAAAATCTGATACTCCTTAGATTTCCTTAAGAAGTTTAAGTTCATTTAAAGGGTAAATCCCCTTTTTTTTATTTTCATAACAGATTTCTGAACATCTGAAGCTGAACTTATCGGTTTTACATCTTTGATATACAGCGCGATCAAGAAAGAATATAAAGAAATGATATATAAATAGTTACACTATATATTTAACACATATTTAACGCAGGTTTTTTCAGTATTCAGCATTCAGAGTTCAGATTTGCAAAAAACGCCCTGCGGTTACTGTCGAGGACTAAGTATGATACTTTCACCCCATAAGTATGTCACTTTCACTCCGTAAGTATGATACTTATACTTCAAAAGCAGCATGGAGATAAGAAGTAATAACAAACAGGAAGCGTCCTGCTCTTTTTTCTCGGTGAACCATAATCTATGTATGAGAAAGTGTGAGAAAGTATGAGGAAGTATGAGAAAGTATGAAGTAGCGTTTTCAGATTTCGTATCTTTGCAGCGTCATTCAAAGAGAATGATATTCCTATCCCAACGGGGAGGGAAGTAATGCTAGCAAATTGATGAGAACTATAAAAAATATAGGGACATCTCAGTCTCTATCAAAGAAACAAAGGTGCCCCTATAAAATATACCAGAGTCGCCAGTCTGCAAATAAGGGATTTATTCTGCAATACCCTGCTTCTCAATACGCTTAGCCTCTTCAAGCAACTTGATGGCATCCACATACTGAGCGATACCCTGTGCCACTTCCTTGGCTGCTTTCATTGCCAAGACAACAGTCTGAGGACGGTGGACCACATCACCTCCGGCAAAAACACCGCGACGGGTTGTCATACCGAAAGGACGCTCCACCACCTTTACGTATCCCTTCTCATCTACCTCTATACCCTCGGTAGTAGACACAATACGGTTGGCAGGTCTCGAACCAATGGCCAGATAAATACGATCGAACTTTTCAACTCTTTCGCCCTCAGGAGTATTCAATACACAACTTCCAAGACGGCCATTTTTACCTTTGAGGAAAGCTTCAACGGTGGTCTTCCACTCAAATTTCACCCCTTCCTTGAGCGCTTCCTCATACTCACTCTTGATGGCAGGCATCTCTTCCTGCGTCTTACGATAAAGCACGGTTACATCAGCACCGAGACGAATGGCAGTACGAGCAGCATCCATAGCCACATTACCACCACCAATCACACCAACCCTCTCTCCATCACGCAAAGGCACCATATCACGAGTCAAAGCTCCTTCACTATAGGCATTTACATTATGCAGGAAGTATGTGCTCTGGCTTACGCCGTGAAGGTTTGAACCAGGAGTAGAATCCATATTTTGAGGTACACTGGTACCTGTTCCCATAAAGATGGCATCATAGCCTGCACGGAAAAGACTGTCTATCGTAACATTGTTCTCACCTACCATACAGTTGGTGATAAACTGAACACCCAATGCCTCAATCTTACTGATCTCATCACGTACAACGCTCTTAGGCAAACGATACTCAGGAATACCATACATCAAGACTCCTCCCGGCTCTGCCTGTCCCTCAAAAATAGTAACATTAAAACCCTGACGAGCCAAATCGCCCGCAACAGTCAAACCTGCAGGACCAGAACCAATGACAGCTATACGACCACGGGTCTTCTGTGGCAAGCGTTCACGGGAAAGTTTCATCTTCGTATCAAAATCAGCAACAAACTGTTCCAGTTTTCCAATCTGTACAGGCTTGCCCTTCTTTCCAAGCACACAATGACCTTGACACTGCTTCTCATGAGGGCATACTCGTCCACAGATAGCAGGCAAATTAGTTTTTGCATTGAGGATACTCATTGCTGCACCCATGTTACCCATAGAGAGTTCATGCACAAAGTCAGGAATGTCGTTTTCTATTGGACATCCCTTCTTACACTGCGGAATCTTGCAGTGTAAACAACGTTTTGCTTCCTCTATCGCCTCACGGGTAGAGAACCCCTCGTTTACAACCTGAAAAGCGGCAGAGGTATCAACCTGAGCTTGCTGCTCATCCATATCTATTCCTTTCTGACTTGTCTGTTCGTCCATTACTACTCTTCTTTAATGTTTTACAATCTTTTTTTTTTAAAAAAGAGAGTCCAATATTCCCATACAAGACTCCCTATAAGACTTATTATAATTAACTATTATGATTTCTTGATTTCAATATCTTCCTTCACATGATTTCTAATCTTTGTGAGGAATACCTTCATGCGTTTGGCATCCTTATGATCGATGATATCAATCAATTCAGCGAGCTCCTCGCGAATCTGTGCTACCTGACCACTAGTATATGGGTTGAAGAGAATTTCCTGCAACAGATAATCATCCTCGTTCAACACCCCTTTGGCAATCTGCATGTGACGCTTGAAGGTTGTACCAGGTGCATCCTGATGTTTCATAACCGCAGCAAATGCGAAAGTACTTACAAAAGGAATACTCAACGAATAAGCCACCGTCTGGTCATGCTCATCAAAAGTATATTCATGAAGACTCAATCCCAACTTCTGATACAGATCCTTAAAGAAGATTTTACCCATATAGTAACCCTCTTTGATAATAACAGCATTCTCTTCAGAAAGCTGATTCAAATTGGCGAAAGTAGGACCAAACATCGGGTGCGTACTCACAAATCGGAAACCACTCTTTTCATAGAATTCCTGCAAACCAGTCTTTACAGATGCAATATCCGAAATGATACAGTCGTGAGAGAGATGTGGCAACACCTCTTCAAAGGCAGAAAGAGTGTATCTTACCGTCACAGCATTGATGACAAGCTCAGGACGGAACATCTCTATCTCCTCCATTTTAGTAAAGCGGTAGCAGTTATATGTGAAACGCAGACGCTTGGCATCCTTCTCGAAAACTGCCACCTCGTGATCGAAGCTGAGCAGGTCGATGAAGAAACTTCCCATCTTTCCTGCTCCCATGATTAATATTCTCATAATATTTAAGTGAAGAACGAAGAGTGAAGAACGAAGTTCACTCTTCACTTAATTTACTTCTGATTCAAAATTTCCAACTGCTGACGAACACTCTCTTCGTGAATGTGCTCAAAAATCTGAGCAGCAAACTCAGGGCTCATGCCACAGAGCGAAGCCTGAGCACCACGCTTGTCAAGAATCTCGTTATAACGGTTGGTCTGAACGATAGTCATATTATGCTCCTTCTTGTAAGTACCAATCTCACGGCATACACGCATACGCTTAGCCAAGAGATCCATCAGCTGATTGTCGAGTTCATCAATCTGACCACGCAACTGATGCAGACCTTCTGTTGAATAATGCTCATCACGTACTACGAGAAGACTCAGGATGTAATCCAGGATTTCTGGAGTAACCTGCTGCTTAGCATCGCTCCAGGCATCATCAGGACTGCAATGGCTCTCTACGATAAGACCATCAAAACCTAAGTCCATAGCCTGCTGGCAAAGAGGAGCAATCAAATCGCGACGACCACCGATATGGCTAGGATCACAGATGATAGGCAACTGAGGCAGGCGACGGTGCAATTCAATAGGAATCTGCCACATTGGAAGATTGCGATAGATTTTCTTATCGAAACTTGAGAAACCACGGTGGATAGCACCAAGCTTCTTGATACCAGCCTGATTAATACGCTGAAGAGCACCAATCCAAAGTTCGAGGTCTGGGTTTACAGGATTCTTTACCAATACCGGAACGTCCACACCCTTCAAGCTATCAGCAAGAGCCTGCATGGCAAATGGGTTGGCGGATGTACGTGCACCTACCCAGAGAATATCGATTCCATATTTCAAGGCGAGCTCTACATGCTCAGGAGTAGCCACCTCGGTAGCAGTGAGCATACCAGTCTCTTCCTTTACCTGCTTCATCCAAGGTAAAGCAACCTCGCCATTTCCCTCGAAACCTCCTGGTTTGGTACGTGGCTTCCAAACACCTGCGCGGAACATGTGGCAACCCTTAGCTGCCAACTGTTTTGCGGTAGTCATCACTTGCTCTTCTGTCTCTGCAGAGCATGGACCTGCAATGATACAAGGGCGTTCCTGGTCACTAGGAAAATTCAATGGTTCTAATTCTAATTCCATAGTCGTATATTTTTATGTTCTTATGATTCAAATACTTTTTTTATTCTTTCCAATGCCTCCTTCATTTTCTCATCCTTGGCACAGAGGCTGATACGGATATATCGCTTGCCATTACTTCCGAAGATAAATCCTGGTGTGATAAACACACGAGCCTCATGGAGAATCTTCTCAGTGAGATCTTCTACCTCTGTGTACTTCTCGGGTATCTTACCCCAGAGGAACATTCCCACCTGATTAGGATCGAACTTGCAATCGAGCACCTTCATGATTTCTTCTGCAATATCACGGCGACGGCGATAATTAGCAATATTATTCTCACGATGCCACTCATCAGTATTATTGAGCATAGCTTCAGCTGCAGCAAGTTGGATACCACGGAAGGATCCGTTATCGATATTGCTCTTCACTTTCAGAATCCAAGAAATAAATGTCTTATTGCTTGAAATCATCGCCACACGCCAGCCTGGCATGTTGTGGCTCTTGCTCAGGGAATTGAACTCGATGCAGCAGTCCTTGGCTCCCGGCACCTGCATGATGCTCATTGGGTGCTCGTTGAGGATGAGCGAATATGGGTTGTCGTTCACCACCACGATGTTGTGCTTCTGGGCGAATGCCACCAGCTTTTCGTAGGTTTCGCGCTTCGCCACACCGCCTGTCGGCATGTTAGGATAGTTGGTCCACATCAGCTTTACGTGGCTCAGGTCCATCTTCTCCAGGGCATCGAAATCGGGCTGCCACCCATTGTCCTCACGCAGATCATAATAAGTAATCTTGGTTCCAAGAATCTTGTTGATGGCTGTATAGGTTGGATAACCAGGATTAGGAATGAGTACCTCATCACCAGGATTGCAGAATGCAAGCGTTACGTGCAGAATACCCTCTTTGCTACCGATAAGCGGCTGGATTTCCGTAGCCCAGTCAAGGTCTACATCATACCAACGCTTATAAAATCCAGCCATAGCCTTACGCAATTCCGGTATGCCCACTGTAGGCTGATAACCATGTGCGTTAGGATTATTGGCTACCTCGCAGAGCTTATCGATAGTCTGCTTAGAAGGCGGCATGTCTGGACTTCCAATGGCAAGGCTGATAATGTCCATGCCCTCGGCATTTAACTTAGCCACTTCCTTCAGCTTGCGACTGAAGTAGTATTCCTGTATTTCCGTTACTCTATTGGCTGGTTGTATCATAATTCTTATTTTTAATTCTTAACTGTCAACTATTAACTATTCATTTCAATCTATTCCTTCTCCTCGTATTCACCAAGCACCTTGATTTCCTTGACCAGCGGTGTGATGGCATCAATACTTTGGCGATAACGTGTCAAATTATCAAAGGTAAGATCCACATAGAAGAGATATTCCCATTCATGTCCGATATTCGGCAACGACTGAATCTTTGTCAGATTGATGTCATAGAAACTAAGAATGGTGAGTACCTTGGAGAGCGATCCTTCTGTATGAGGTAAGCTGAAGACGATACTAGCCTTGTTTGCTTTCTCGATAGGGCGAAGCAGAGCCGCCTTCTGCGGATTACAGACCACCAGAAACCGGGTATAATTGTGCGGATTATCGTGGATTTCTTCCTGCAATACCTTCATGCCATACATGTGGGCAGCATAGGCAGAACAGATAGCAGCCCATCCATGCACCTTATGCTGAGCTATATAAGCTGCAGAACCAGCAGTATCTTCTGCTTCCACAGCTTTCAAGTCCGGATGATTGGCAAGAAACTTACCGCACTGCATCAAAGCCACAGGATGAGAATGAACTTCCTGGAGGGAACTCCAGTCATCATCAGGCAAGCAGCAGATGCTATGCTCTATATGAAGTTTATGTTCTCCCACAACAGTCGTACCGCTCTCCCGCAACAACTCATAGTTGTGAAGCAAACTTCCCGCAATCGTATTCTCTATGGCACAGATACCAACCACGGTTGGATCGCGCTTGATATTCTCAAACACC
Organism: Segatella copri; assembly: GCF_009494395.1. Classification (GTDB taxonomy): domain Bacteria; phylum Bacteroidota; class Bacteroidia; order Bacteroidales; family Bacteroidaceae; genus Prevotella. The sequence goes on from NZ_VZCB01000052.1 coordinate 69,978, forward strand.
CCTTCGAAGGTGGCGCAACATATCAGCTCTATCTGCTCCCCCTCGAAATACTGATGGGCAGCGATGTCGTGGAAAGATCCCAACTCTCCTTGTATTGCTATTCTCTTCATTGCCTTGTTTCTTATCTCTAACCCAATGTTTACTTAAGAACGTTTACGAAAAACGGTCCAACTCTGTATAGAGCGGGACCGTTTCGATGATTTCAAAGAATCTAATATCCTAAGTTGAAATTTACACGCAACTTCCCGCTTTACAATCGCTTGCAAAGTAAAAGTAATAGCTAAAAAAGTATGCGTTCAACTTCTTCATTGTCTTATTATTTTAATTGTTAATATTACGACTGCAAAAGTAACACTTTTATCTGATACCACCAAACAATTTGTCACTTTTTTCTGAATTTTGCTTATATTTTCTGTTCTAAAGCATTTTTTTAGCAGATTTTTATCAGAAAAAGCTTATTTCTTGCAGATTTTTATCAGAAGAAAATAGATTCCTGCTACTCATTTCTGACGGAAACTGAGTCTAATGACAATGTTCTCTACCTTCTGCCTTAAACTCACCTGTCAACTCTTCTATCTTTTCAGGATTCAGTTGCAGATATCGCTGCATATCTTGCTGTGCTCCTTCCTCGTCGCCCATCTGCATCAACAGCCGCCCACGCTTCAGAAGATTTTCACTCAGGGCAGTCTTGTTTTCTGCATTTCCGACTTCAGCCTCAGCTATCTTCTCCTGCTCCACAATCTGTTGAGTCAGGGTAGCAATCAAGAGCACAGGATTCATCTCATTTAAATCCATATTATCCTTCTATTTAATTAATGTGGAAAACTACGAGATGGCGCCAATGATTTCGGTAACAGAAGCACATCCGTGTGCATCAAGCCATTCATTAATGCCATCCTTTACCTTCTTCGTAACCGCAGGATCAACAAAATTGGCAGTACCAATCTCAATAGCCGTTGCTCCACACATCAGGAATTCGATAGCATCCTTGGCATTCTGTATACCACCCAAACCAACTACAGGAATCTTCACAGCATGCGCTACATCCCAAACCATACGCAAAGCCACAGGTTTCACGCAAGGACCGCTCAAGCCGCCTGTACGAATACTCAACAAAGGCTGACGCTTCTCAATATCAACAGCCATACCCATCAAAGTATTGATAAGTGAAACAGAGTCTGCGCCCTCTGCCTCTACAGCACGGGCAATATCAGCAATATTGGTTACGTTAGGAGAAAGCTTCACGATAAGCGTCTTATGATATGCCTTTCTAACAGCTTTCACAACGCTTGCGGCACCTTCACAAGTAACACCGAATGCCATACCGCCATCTTTCACGTTTGGACAAGAGATATTCAGCTCGATAGCAGGAATCTTCTCCAGTTCATTGATGCGCGCAGCACACTCTGCATAGCTTTCAGGCGAATGCCCACTCACATTCACAATCATATTGGTATCAATATCTTTTATCTGAGGATAGATATGTTCGCAGAAATAATCTACACCCTTATTCTGAAGTCCCACGCAATTAAGCATTCCCTGAGGTGTTTCTGCCATACGCGGATAGTCATTTCCCTCACGAGGTTCCAGAGTTGTACCTTTAACGATAATACCACCGATTTCCTCTAATGGAACAAAATCAGCAAACTCCAAGCCGTAGCCGAAAGTACCCGATGCAGTCATCACAGGATTCTTCAATTTCAAATCCTTTATATTTACACTTAAATCAGCCATAATCTTTTAATAATCATTAAAAATGTTTTTACAAAACAAAGATTTTCCGATACCGTTCCCCACTCTAATATAAGAAGTTTCTTCACTTTTCCCACCCACCGTTAGAGCAAGAGACAACTTCATTCTTTATTTTCCTGCTTCACTAAATATCCCAAGTGAGTTTTTTGATATTGATGACAGGACCATCCTTACAAACACACTGATTTCCTTCAGTAGTTTTCTCTACACAACAGAGGCAAGCACCAACACCGCAAGCCATCTTATTCTCCAGAGAGACCTCACATTCTACACCTGCCTTCTTTGCAAAGCGAGCCACGCTTACCATCATCGGCTTAGGACCACAAGTAGAAATCATATCAAATTTCTCATTCTCCAAAACCGAATGATTGGTCACAAAGCCTATTTCGCCCGCAGAACCATCTTCGGTAGTAATACAAACCTTACCGATCTTAGCAAATTCATCCAGTTCAAGCAAATCTTTTGCAGAACGTGCTCCCAACAGGAACACAACCTCAGCTCCAAAATCCTTGATAAGTTTACCAAAATATAGAAGTGGAGCTACACCTACGCCACCACCAACAAGCAGAAATTTCTGACTCTTTTCAGAAGGCATTGTAAAGCCATTACCAAGAGGCAACATACAGTTGAGAGAATCACCGGCCTTCAACTGTCCGAGCTGACGAGTGCCATCTCCAACCATTGCCACAAGCAACCAAAGCTGATTATTTTCACGATCCACATAATTAATGGAGATAGGACGACGAAGCATTGTGGTAGGCGAATGCTCTACCTTTACTTCTACAAATTGGCCAGGCAAAATTTCCGGCAAAGGCTTTTCATCGGTAAGCTTTATCAAAACGTGCTTATCGCTGAGCGCTTCAACAGAAACTACCTTTAGGTCGAGAACATATTTTTTCATCTTAATGCTAATTTTATATGCTTATTATATATAATATGTATATGCACGCTATTGCATTCTTTCAAATAAACCATGCACACGTGACTTCTAAATGCAAAGGTACACCAAAAATCTGACTTAACGAAAAGAAACTAAGTTTTTTTTCAGATTTTCTAATCACCCAGGACGCCTTGACGACTTCTATTATACCTTGGGCACAACCATGAGCAAGAAGTTTTTAAATCATCAAGCCGTACTTGAACCACATTCGAAAGGTCTGACTTTTACTTTTTAGGAACAAAGGTCTCCCAAGTCTGATCATCATAGAAAATACGAATCTCAGTAATCTTTCTCTGTTGTTTGTCCACATACTTTACCTCCGTTTGAGCAATATTTTTAGGTGTACGGTTTACACCTTGCATTTGAGGCTGCTCAAAAAGCGATGGGGAAGTAGGGGAGCCAGTACTACTAGCCGCACCAAAATCAAGAGTAGCTTCTACAGAAGAACCTACAGGTCTGGCGGAACTACCCGTCATGCTTCCTGCTTTCGCTGCTAAGCTTTCATTCATAGGATCTAGACCATTAGCCAGGTCTTCATTCCCATCCGCCTGAGCCTCCTGACTATTGTACATAGGAGGAGTACCATAGAGTATCCAATACACATTTACCTGAGGAAAACTCTTATGAATCCCATCCACAATACTGAGTGACGGATTGGTCTTTCCATTGAAAATATTACTCAATGTTGCAGGTGTGCTACCTATCAACTGAGCAAAGCTTTGCTGAGTAAGATGCTGGTCATCCATCAGCTGTTTGATTCTATCTTTCATACTCTAAAATTTTATCGTTTACTTATGTCTAATTTCTATGTTTAATTTCCGAACAGGCGTTTTTTAACGCCATTTTCGTTTGATTTTACAAAGGTAAAACAAAAAATCGAAATATCCAAACATTTGCAATAGATTTTAGTTTTTTAAACTTTATCTTTATATTTACGAATCTAAAATTCTATTCAACCTTACTTCGGTTTTTAGGTTTATATTTATAAATATCAACTTCAAAAACAAAACATTTAACAATTCATTTCTTTAATATTTTCACCTAACTCACTGATTTATAAAACCATAACTAATACAAACCATTATTAATATAACGTTTTATACGTTATTTTCCTATTACCTAACATATTAAACTAGGTTTATAGAGTAATACAATCTCATAAATAACTGAGTTACAACAAGATACGAACTACACATTTATCACGAATATTTATACATTTATCAATATAAAACCAAAAATTCATATTTATATTTGTAAACATAAATCCCTCTATAAAGAATTTAGTTTTCTAATATTTATATTTATAAACCAAAATGCAGGATTGTATTTTGTAAATTCACATTAATAAACTCTCAAAACATAAACCTTAAAAAATACAAACGTCAATTATCAGGCAACTGAAAATGGTAAATTTTTCCATTTTCGTCGTATTCTAGCCCATAGGAGGGGATGGATGAAAATATGCGAGTAATGGAAGGGGTTATTTTACATAAATATCTGATAATCACATATATTATGTACTATTTGAGCTAAATCCCAGAAATAGCCATCTAGCTTAGGAAATCACCTTTTTTATCATTTTTGAGCCCAAAAACACGTTTTCAGAACCCTGAAAAATCTCATTTTTACTGCTCAAAACACCCCTTTCAGCAAGAATTTACAAAGCTAAACGCTAGTTGGAAGCTACTCAGCTTAACCTGGTTCAAAAGAGAGAAAACGCAAGCGAGCTTCTGTCGAGAGAAAACTCCCAGCAGAAGCTCGCCTACTCTACCCCACAACTAGTGAAGAATAAAAAATATAAGTTCTTTCATCAATTCGCCTGCCGAAGTAAATGGATTATCGAGACCTTTGCTCTTCGCATCTACCTCCTTAAACTTATCAATAATCTCCATCACCTTCATGCCAGAATAGTTTCTCATTCCTGTGATATAATCACGCACTGCCCAAGTTCCACGCAAATCCAAGAATTTTGCGAGTTCATTTTCATTCTGTTTATTAGGTGCATAATAAGCAATCATCAAGTTTTGGAAATAACTGAAGAGTATTGGGAGTAACGCATAGAGCGAACCACTCTTTGGATTTCCGTCAAAATATTTTATTATCAGATTTGCCTTATAAACATCTCGGTTTATAATAGCACTCCGAAGTTCGAACGCATTGAAATCCTTACTTACCCCTATTTTCTTCTCCACCAACTCAGGAGTGACACGTCGATCTTTCTCAGGAAGAGAAATGAGCAACTTATCAAGCTCCGAAGTAAGACGATGCAAATCAGCACCAATATGATCCGCTATCATCTGAGTAGCCTTGGGTTCTATTGTAGATTTCCTACTCTTGAGGTACGTTTCAATAAAACCAGGTAGCTGACGGTCATAAAGCTTCTTGCTTTCAAAGACCACTCCCACCTTTTCAGCTTGCGGAATAAACTTCTTCCGTCGGTCAATACTTCCGTTTTTATGACACAAAACAAGAATTGTTGTTTTTACAGGATTCAGGAGATACTTTTCCAGCGGTTCCAAATTCCGCAAATTCTGAGCTTCCTTCACTACCACCACCCTATATTCAGCCATCATCGGATAGCCTTTGCACATATCAACCACCTGCATAGCATTGACATCAGCGCCAAAAACTACGGTTTGATTGAAATCCTGCTCTTCCGGTTTAAGCACATTTTCACTGATAAAATCACAGATCTTATCTATATAAAAAGATTCATCACCCATCAAAACATAGACAGGCGCAAACTTCCGAGCTTTCAAATCTTTTATGATTTGCTCGTAACTTATTCCACTTTTCTTTTCTGCCATTGAATTATTTTTTGTACTTTTGCACAAGCAATCTTGCTGCAATCATGCAGGCTTTCCATTCGCGCTTTTTGCCAGTTATTACAGCCTGCATTTCTGCATGCAAAGATACAAAAATTATTCGAACTACATATATAATAAGGTAGAGAAAATAAAAGTATATAATATATAATAAGGTATAGAAAAAATGATTCGCTTAAATTTACCACCTTTCGAAATGAAGATTTCTGGTACTAAGCAGCAACCAAAAATCCTCGATATTCTACGAAGAAAATATATCGCACTCACTCCTGAAGAATGGGTGCGACAGCACTTCATCCACTTTCTTATCGAGCATAAAGGATACCCTGCTGCCCTACTCGCCAATGAGATCCAGCTGCAATGTGGCGATAAAGTTTTGCGTGCTGACAGTGTTCTCTACTCCCGGGAACTTCAACCCAGAATGATTATAGAATACAAAGCTCCGCACATTCCCATCACTCAAAAAGTTTTCGACCAAGTCTCGACCTACAATCTCCTACTTCATGTTGACTTTCTGGTTGTCAGCAACGGTCTGGAGCACTATATTTGTAAGATGGATTATGACGGTAAAAAATATTTATTTCTTGAAGATATCCCTAACTATTCGGATTTATTGACACTTTAGCCACATATTATCTCCTTTCAAAATTTGCGAATTTACGGCCAATTAATCAGCCGTTCTAAAATTCGCAAATTTTGAGAGGGTTATTTTATGATAAAAAATCCCATTTCTTTTTGTAGTCTCCCTCTTTTATACTATCTTTGCAAAAAATATAGTTAATAATGTATGGGTACTCATCATTATTGAAGGTACCTAATATATAGGTTATAAAGCAAAATGGCAAACGACAATATAAAAAAGATAGCTGTAGCAGGTACTGGCTATGTTGGTCTGAGTATAGCAACACTCCTGAGTCAGCACCACGAAGTTGTGGCAGTAGACGTGATTCAAGAAAAAGTGGATCTCATCAATAACCGCCACTCTCCAATTCAGGACGAGTACATAGAAAAGTACTTATCCGAGAAAGAGCTGAATCTCAAAGCAACAACCGATGGGGCTGCAGCTTACAAAGATGCAGACTTCGTTGTAATTGCTACCCCAACCAACTATGACCCTGTCAAAAACTACTTTGATACATCCCATGTAGAAGAAGTCATTCAGTTGGTAAAAGAGGTTAACCCAGAAGCCATCATGGTAATTAAAAGTACCATCCCCGTAGGATATACAGAAAACATTCGCAAAAAGATGGGTAGCGACAACATCATCTTTGCACCAGAGTTTCTACGTGAGAGCAAGGCACTTTACGACAACCTCTACCCTAGCCGCATTATCATTGGTCGTCCAAAAGACAATGAACGACTAGACAAGGCTGCCCATACCTTTGCTGCTCTTTTGCAAGAAGGTGCCATCAAGGAAAATATCGAAACCCTATATATGGGACTAACCGAGGCAGAAGCCGTAAAACTCTTCGCCAATACCTATCTGGCTCTCCGCGTAAGCTACTTCAACGAGTTAGATACCTATGCCGAGATGAAGGGACTTGATACCAAAGCCATCATTGACGGTGTAGGGTTGGATCCCCGCATCGGCACATTCTACAACAACCCTTCGTTCGGATATGGCGGCTACTGCCTTCCAAAAGATACCAAACAGTTGCTGGCAAACTACGCAGACGTGCCAGAGAACCTGATCCAAGCCATTGTAGAGAGCAATCGCACCCGAAAGGATTTCATTGCAGACCGTGTGCTCAATAAGGCAGGCTATTATGACTATGCCAACCAGAACAATTATAACGAGGAAGAAGAGAAATCATGCGTCATCGGTGTATACCGACTCACCATGAAGAGTAACAGCGACAACTTCCGTCAAAGCAGCATACAGGGCGTGATGAAACGCATCAAGGCTAAAGGCGCACAAGTCATCATCTATGAGCCAACCTTGAAAGACGGAAGCACCTTCTTTGGCAGCCGGGTTGTGAATGATCTCGATGCATTCAAGCTGCAGAGTCAGGCTATCATCGCCAACAGATACGATAAATGTCTGGATGATGTAGAAGAGAAAGTTTATACTCGCGATATTTTCAGAAGAGACTAAGAGAGTGAAGACTTCAAAGCTTATAAGGCGCAAGCCTATTTAAATGTTAGATATTAAATAATAAACATCAAAATAGATAAAAATGGCAAAATTAGTAATCAATTCCTATGAGGAATTTGCATCTCACCTCGGTGAGAAGTTAGGAGAATCAGACTGGTTGCAGATTGACCAGGAACGTATCAACAAGTTTGCAGATGCAACTCTCGATCCACAGTGGATTCACGTAGATGTAGAGCGTGCCAAGGTTGAGAGCCCTTATCATAGCACTATCGCTCATGGTTATCTTACCCTCTCAGTATTGCCTTATCTCTGGCAGCAGATTTTGGAGGTAAACAACCTTAAGATGCTCGTCAACTACGGTATGGACCAGATGCGTTTCGGCCAGCCAGTCATCACTGGTTCACGTGTTCGCCTTGTTGCTACCCTCCACGACATCCAGAACCTTCGTGGCATCTGTAAGACCAGCATCAAGTTCAGCATTGAGATTGAAGGTCAGCGCAAGCCTGCCCTCTCAGGAATCGCATCATTCCTCTATTATTTCAACAACTAAAGAGGAATATTCATAAAGAAACAGTAAATTGTCCTTCTGCTCAAGACGACACGAGAGAAGGACATTTTCTTTTCAATTAAAAAAGAACGGTTTCTCTATTCAGAAAGAGAACACCTTACATAAATATCGATATTTTTTATGGCAGCAGGAAAATGGATAGGCGGATTTCTCGGTTTCATCACCGCCGGCCCTCTTGGAGCCCTGGCTGGCTTTGCCCTAGGCTCTCTTTTCGACCACGGACTGGACGAGGTAAACAAGGAGGGATACAACAATCGGGAATATAGCAATGCCTATGAAGCCTACAGCGGGCAACGCCGAAACTATGAAGGCGAGCGAAACTCATTCATGTTCTCGCTCCTCGTACTCTCCTCATACATCATCAATGCCGATGGCAAGATTATGCATTCAGAGATGGAGCTGGTACGCAACTTCCTCCGACAGAATTTTGGCGAAGCAGCCAAACAGCAGGGAGAAGAAATCCTCCTGAAACTCTTTGAACAGCAGAAACGTATTGGCATGCAACAGTATCGCAGCGTCATTCAAGACAGCTGTCATCAGATACGTTCCAATATGATGTACGAACAACGCCTTCAGTTGCTCAACTTTCTGGTTATGATAGCCCAAGCCGATGGTGTTGTGTCCCAAGCTGAGATACAGGCACTCAAGGAAGTAGCCATCCACATGGGATTATCAGCAGAAGACGTTGATCAGATGCTCAATCTTGCGAGCGGCTCATCATCAGACAGTCTTGCTGACGCTTACCGTATACTCGGCATCAGTCCGGAAGCCTCCAATGATGAAGTAAAAGCAGCCTATCGCAAGATGGCGCTCAAGCATCATCCCGACAAGGTGGCAGCATTGGGCGAAGACGTACGCCGTGCAGCTGAAAAGAAATTCCAGGAAATAAACGATGCCAAGGAACGCATCTTTAAAGCAAGAGGAATCTAACCCAAAAACGCCCTGAAAAAGTAAAAGCCAGAAAAATGCTGCTTTTACTCTTTCAGGGCGATTTTTATTTTACTATTTTTTATTCTCCGTCTTCAGCCTTCTTCTTACGGATAGCGCGCTTGCGCTTTGGCTTCTCTTCAGTAGCAGGAGAAGCTACCTTGATACCAGCCAATTCTGGGTCGATGAGAATACGTCCACAGTACTCACAAGGGATAATCTTCTTGTGCATCTTGATATCCAACTGGCGCTGAGGTGGAATCTTGTTGAAGCAACCACCACAAGCATCACGCTGTACGTATACGATACCGAGACCATTGCGAGCACCCTTACGGATACGCTTGAAGCTAGCGAGCAAACGTGGCTCAATCTTCTTTTCAAGCTCCAGAGCCTTCTCCTTCAAACGCTCCTCTTCCTCACGGGTTTCAGCCATGATGTCTTCCAGTTCAGAACGCTTCTCTACCAAGCCCTTCTCGCGGTCAGCTTTCTGCTCCTCAGCCTTGTGCAAGTCGAACTCACGCTCACGAATCTGCTGCAATCCCTCGCGAATCTTCTTATTGCAAAGCTCGATTTCCAACTCCTGGAACTCGATTTCCTTACTCAAAGTATCATACTCACGGTTGTTGCTTACAGTCTCGAGCTGAGCATGATAGCGCTCTACGCTAGCCTGCGCATCAGCAATTTCCTGCTGCTTCTGAGATACTGCACGGTCAAACTGCTCCATCTCGCGCTGAATATTCTCAATACGAGTTGTCAAACCAGCAATCTCGTCTTCCAAATCCTCAACTTCGAGAGGCAACTCACCTCTTAACTCACGATTCTGATCAATGCCAGACAAGGTAACCTGAAGCTGATAGAGAGTCTTCAACTTCTCTTCCACTGTCAAATCTGTAGGATCTTTCTTTGCCATAATTCTGTATATCTAATTTTTAAACCTTATTTTATAAATATATAATTGGATTCGTATTAATTTCCGAGATATAGCATTTTGCTTCCGGGAACTGTTCCTGGATTATGCTACGGAAGATTTCGCTGGTGAACTGCTCGCTCTGATAATGTCCGATGACACAAATCTGTATTTCCTGTTCATGACCGAAATACTCATGATAGCTCATCTCGCCCGTGATAAAGGCATCAGCTCCAGCCTGGATAGCCTCTTCCAACAGGAAGGAACCCGAACCGCCACATAGCGCCACTTTGCGGATTGGTCGGCGCAGAAGCTGATTACACTGCACGCACTCTACACCGAATCTTTCACGAAGCAGCAGCACCAGGTCATCAGCAGCAATTCCTTCAGCAAAGTGATTCTTCACCTCTTCAGAAAGTTTGCCAGCCTCAGCAGCTTGCAGAATATCCTCATCCGAGATTTCTCCGATAACTCCATTTCCGCCTTTCACTCCGTCCACTTCCTTTTCACCACCGAAGAACCTGACATTTTCCAGTCCCAGCTTCTCAGCAATCTTGAAGTTCACGCCCCCCGTCGCAGCATCCATATTGGTATGCATCGACACGATAGAAATATCGTTCTTAATCGCCTTGCGCACAGTACGTTGAACGTAGTTTTCATCTGATATTCTCGCCAACTTGCGAAATATCAGCGGATGATGGCTAACGATGAGATTACATCCCTTTTGAACAGCCTCCTCCACCACCTCTTCAGTGACGTCAAGACACAACAATGCCCCTGACATTTCTACCGCCTCTGTCAATCCAACTTGCAAGCCGGCATTATCATATCCTTCCTGCAAGGGCAGAGGCGCGTAATGTTCAAGGGCATCAACTACCTGTTTTATTTTCACGCTCCTATTATTATGTTTTAAAAGACTCATCCTGCCCGCTAATCATTCCCACCGACATGGATTTCGCCTGTTTTTATCATTTTAGATTGCAAAGTTAAGCATTTTTCCTTGATTTTATTCTCATTCCATGCTCCCTTTAATTTTTTTTAATAAAAACTTTTGCTTTTGCATAAAATATTCCACAAAAATACTCGGAAGTTGTAGATTTTTTATTAATTTTGCAAACATATTAGAAATAACAAAAAAAAACAGATAAAAAGCCGAGCCCAAAAAGCCAAGCTTGGAATTTGACTAAAAAGTACAGCTTATGTATCAATCCACATTGCCTTGCGATTTCGCACTCCCAGCAGAATGGGAGCCACAAAGTGCCATCATGCTGACATGGCCACATGCGGGCACCGATTGGAAGCCCTACCTGCCAGAGATAAGCCAGACTTATCTGGAATTGGCAGACATCATTACCCGCTATGAGCATCTGCTTGTAGCTACACCCGACGTGACTGGTATCCAGCTCCTGCTGGAAAACCATCTGAATCAGGAGCAAATGAACCGTATACATCTCTACGAGGTAGAGAGCAATGATACCTGGGCACGTGACCACGGCCCTATTACGATGGTTTTGCGGAAAAAGCAAAACACATGGATGGTGCCAATCCGTATGCTCGACTTCAAATTCAACGGTTGGGGAGAGAAGTTCAGATGGGAAAAAGACAATGCCATCAATCTGAAGCTATACTATATGGCTGCCTTCAATGCCGACATGGAAAACCATCAGGGGTTTGTACTGGAAGGTGGAAGCATAGAAAGTGACGGTAAAGGCACTCTCTTTACCACCTCACAGTGTCTGCTGGCTCCTCATCGCAACCAGCCGCTCGACCATGACAGCATCGATCATCTGCTCAAGACTTTCTTCCATCTTAAGAGAGTGGTATGGCTGGATCATGGCAATCTCATCGGTGATGATACAGATGGTCACATTGATACCATCGTCAGAGTGGCTCCTCACGACACCTTATTATATGTAGGGTGTGATGACCCGGAAGATGAGCAATATGAAGACTTCCAGGCACTTGAAAAGCAGCTTCAGTCGCTTTTCACCTGGGAAGGATACCCGTATCGACTGCTCAAGCTCCCGATGCCAGACCCAATCTTTGATGAGGGTGACCGCCTGACTACAGACAAGGACAGCAAGGGTGACCGCCTGCCTGCCACTTATGCCAACTTCCTGATTCAGAACAAGGCTGTGATATATCCAACCTATAATCAGCCAGCGAAGGACGAAGAGGCACGCAAGCAGATACAACTTGCCTTCCCAGACAGAGACATCATCGGTGTAGACTCACGAACCATCATTCGCCAGCATGGCAGCATCCACTGCCTCACCATGCAATTGCCAGAAGGAGCCCTGAAAGGAGATAGAAATGATTATCCGGAGGCTGCCCAGTGGCAGACATAAAGGGTTGGGCATAAAGTTAGATGTTCGAAATCTAAAGTCCAAAGTAAAGAAGTTCAAAGTAAATAAAGCAAAAAAAGTAAATGAAACTTGGTATTTTACAACAACATAATACGGCAGATATAGCCAACAACAAAACCCGCCTCGCTGAGGGCATTATCGACCTTGCCCATCGCGGTGCGGAGCTCATCGTTCTTCAAGAGCTTCACAATTCTCTCTACTTTTGTCAGGTAGAAGATGTTGAGCTCTTCAATCTCGCAGAACCAATCCCTGGTCCGTCAACAGAATTCTATGGCAAACTGGCGAAAGATCTCGGTGTGGTTATCGTAACCTCACTCTTTGAACGCAGAGCACCAGGACTTTATCACAACACGGCTGTCGTTATCGAGAAGGATGGCAGTATCGCAGGCAAATATCGCAAGATGCATATCCCAGACGATCCAGCCTATTACGAGAAGTTCTACTTCACCCCAGGCGATCTCGGTTTTCGTCCTATCCAGACATCAGTAGGCAAACTGGGTGTTTTGGTTTGCTGGGACCAGTGGTATCCGGAAGCAGCCCGACTCATGGCATTGCAGGGAGCAGAAATGCTCATCTATCCTACAGCCATCGGTTATGCAACCTATGATACACCGGAAGAGCAGCAGCGACAGCGCGAAGCCTGGACCACCGTGATGCGTGGTCATGCGGTAGCCAATGGTCTGCCTGTTGTTGCCGTAAACCGAGTAGGCTTTGAACCTGATCCTAGCGAACAGACTGGAGGCATCCAGTTCTGGGGCAGCAGCTTTGTGGCTGGTCCTCAGGGCGAACTCCATTACCGTGCAAGCGATCAGGAAGAAGAAAGTCTGGTTGTTGACATCGACCTCAAGCACAGTGAGGATGTACGCCGTTGGTGGCCATTCCTCCGCGACCGCCGTATAGAAAACTATGGAGACATCACCAAGAGATTCATAGATTAAAGAGATTATAGATAAATTAAGGTATAGATTTTCAGGATAATGCAGAATTTAGAAGTGATGGTGGTATTGTTCATCATCGTAATTTTAGGCTATGTCGCCTGCAAGTTAGGCTATATGGGCGACAAATTTGACAAGAAACTATCCAGCATCGTTGTGGACATAACCTGTCCACTGCTGGTGCTGTCATCCGTAATGGGGGATGAGTTGCCCGACCGCACGCTCATCCTCCCACTTTTAGGAGTCGGTTTCCTCACCTATATATTATTATTGGTATTTGGCTTCTGGGTACCGCGCCTCATCACCAAGAACCATGATGACCAGGGCATGATAGGCTTCGCCTTGATGTTTGCCAACGTGGGCTTTATCGGATACCCTATCGTATCGAGCATCTTCGGTCCTAAGGCCATCTTTTATGCAGCCTTGCTCAATATGCCCAACACCTTCTTTATCTTTACGGCAGGTGTGATGCTCATCAAGGGCGAATACAGCATCAAGCAGTTCAATCCTAAGGTATTGGTGAGTCCAGCCTTGCTGGCAGCCTTCCTTGCCGCCATCCTGGTAGCATTGGGCGTACATACCCCCGATATCATTGCCCGCCCAGTAACGATGGTAGGCAACGTTACGGTTCCTGCCGCTCTTATGATAATCGGTTCTTCCATGGCAAAACTTCCCGTCAGGGAGATTATCGGAAGTCCGAAGGTATACATTTCTTCTGTTCTCCGCCTAGCAGTGGTTCCGCTGAGCATCTACTTCCTGTTCAAGGCGTGTGGCGTCAACGATTTGGTTAACAACATCAATACGGTAGTCATAGCGATGCCTGTAGCCAGCTTCGGCACCATGTTCTGCCTGAAATACGGTCGCAATCCATCGCTCATCACTGAGATGACTTTCATCACCACCCTGGGCAGCATCATCACCATTCCTCTGATTACACTGCTGTTTTCTTGATTTTTTCATGATAAGAACCATAAAGTTAGGGAAAAATTTCGCTATTTCCTCTTTTTGCACTATCTTTGCAAGTTGAAAAAACTTAAATGGTTATTATATATGATATTAAACAGTCTTCTTAAGAATACCCGCCTGATGTGTCTGGCTGGCTTTCTTGGCAGTACATTGCCACAGATGAACGCAGCCCCGATAGAACATATTGGCGACAGATACATCATGCACGTTTCAGAAATGGAACTTACTGGCGAAGAATCTCTCCTCGATGTTCTGATGATGTGTCCAGAGGTAATCAGCCTCGATGGCAACAACATCATCGGCGGTGATCCCTTTGCCAATCAATATGGCAAGTTCGTCATCCGTATCGACAATCAGGAATACGGACTCGACTATTCTACCCTGCTCCACCATTTCAAGGCTCGCGAGATAGAGAGCATCAAGGTTTGCCAGAATGCAGAAGTAATGAAGGGATGCAGCAGTCTGAAGAAAGTTATCGACATCACTCTCCGCAAGGGCGAAAATGGTGTGAGCGGAAGAGTAGGACTATTTGGTGATACCTACGGCGGTGGCAAGGGAATCGTCAGCGTTCTGAGCCAGCAGGACGACCTGCGCATCCTCAGCCACGTAGAAGGCAACTTCCAACGCACCTCCAATAGCGATAAGGATGCTTATCAGAACCAGAGTTCCAATACCATCAACCATTACTCGCACGAGGGAGCCAAACTCAATGTGCTCTGGACTCCAACCAGCAAGGACATACTCGAAGTGGATGCAATGCAGACCTATACCCGCAATCATTTCACCCATTCACCAGCCGAATATGTACGTGCCTATCATCTGCAGGCAGATTATACCCGGACACTAAGCGAGAATGGTTCCAGCATCCTCTTCACCTTGGGTGCAGAACATATCAGCGACAATGGCAGAACCCAGGAAGAAAGCCAGACCTTCCCTTACCAGAACCACTCCACCTATCCGTTTGCGGTGGTAGAATATGCCACTCCGGTCTTCACCAAAGACCTTTGGATTACAGCAGGTTTTGAGGGCGGTTTGTCTATCGAGAAGAATTGCATTGCTGATTACATCAACCATTCCAACTACGAGGATTTCTATGTCCAGCTGGATTACAATATCGGCAAGTGGGGATTCATGGCTGGTGAGCGATACCGCATCATCAATTTCCGCCCTAAACAGATCAGTTCTGTCAGCAACTGGGAGCATACCACCCACAACCATATCTACTCGTTCAGTACATACTATACCTTCACTCCGGGTCATACCCTGCAAGGCACCTTCTGCCGCCGCATCTTCAATCCGGAATTTGGCGACTTTGTGACTGCGGGAGATATGGAGGGCGCATGGAAGCCTACCTATACCACTAATATAAGGAATAGTCTTGCCAATGTTATGGAGTTGAAATATACCTACAGCAAGCCGAATCTCGTGGTCAGCACCTCGGTGAAGAACATTCACCAGCATCTGATAGACAACAACCACGACAACACATTAGGCATCGGAACCACCGCCTTCTGGCATACCGGCATCCTTCGCCTTACCGCTGGCTTCAATTATTTCTGGGAGCGGGCAGAAACACCAGTGGAAGAGACATCATTAAGAGATACAAGCTATCACAATTTTGCCGTCTTCAAGTTGGCTCCTCAGCTTACCCTGGCAGATGGCTGGCGCCTTACCTCCAATCTCATCTGGTGTACTTACCGTCATACCGCCACTCCAGCCTATACCCCTGCCAATCTCTATGCGGAAGTAGGAGTCTACAAGAATATCGGCAAGCACCTTACCCTGGAAGGCAGATTCCATGATATTGCCAGTCAGCACTTTGGCAACCGTGCTGCTACAATCGGCTGCACCTATTACTTTTAATAGTGATTAATGATTAAAAAAGTCCCCTGATGCTTTGCGGCACCAGGGGACTTTTCTGTTGTTTAATTGATTTATCGTCAGCAAATGATTATTTTCTAATCATCTTCTTTCCATTCTGGATATAAATGCCCTTAGATGGAACATTTGGTATTCTGCGACCGTTGAGGTCATACAATGCAGACTTCCTTGTCTTATTATCTACTGTTACCGAACGGATGCCGGTAGTGGTTTTAACAACAAGATTATAAACAGGTTTTATACCAGGAGATATTGCATAGAACTTAACCCCATCACTGAATGTTGCAACAGGAATCTTTCCACCATCCAGTTCAAGACTACTCTCTGTAACACTCTCATCCATCTTTACGTCGAAATAATAAGGACAGCCCTGCAATGGCTTGCCATTATAGAAGCTGCTAACCCAATTATAAGATGAAGGTGCCTCAATAAACTCAGCCCCTTTGCCTAATTCCGCCTTCACTTCGAATGTACGAGGCTGGAATCCCGTAGCAGGCAAATGTACTTCCGTCATATCAGGTCCGAAGATTTCTACATATTCGTCAGTTCCCTCTTCCTTAGATACAATAGCCAGGTAGTCACCATCCTGTGCATCCACCGAACAAGCTTCACCTAATGGAAATTCGGGGTAATAATATCCAGGTTTTAAGGCCTTAATTGGTTTTGCCCCAAAGACTTCACGGATTTCTCCCTTGGCATTCTTCAAAGCTATCGCTACTTCTCCCGCAAACGAATTCTCCCCCTGACATTGAAGAGGTAAAAGATACAGAGTCAAGTCCTTACCAGCCTTCACATCAGTAACATTCATATTCATCGTTTCCAGATAACCATCAACCTTGATAAATCTCAGATTAGAAAGGACTTCCTTACCGTCAGAAGGCTGAAGTGCAAATACGGCTGCTTGAGATAAATTATACTGCTCTCCCGTAGGCGTTCCCCAGGCTTCCGGATTGAGGGCACCGATGCGATAGAATCCATTACAATATCCACCCCAACCCCAGTTTACGCTGAAGGTTTCATTCTTATAGCCATCAATCACAAAGGAGTGACCCGTATAATAAGACTCAGCACCAGAATAAAGAATAGGACGGTTGGCATCAATCTCAGCACGCAATCTGCCGTTCCAGGCCTCAGCACCAAGATCCTCTATTTTCAGATATCTGGCATACTTACTGTAACCAAAATACTTTTTCAGAGCAGTTACCAGATCTTCCAAAGAAGATGCACTTCCCCCATTGTCATATTGCATATTCACAGCAATACCCAGGTCAGACATCAGTCTGGCAACACCATCAAATGCCTCATCATTGTCACCAGTATACCTAGCAGGCATATTAGCCCAGTCATAATCATGCTCGAAACTTGCGGTAAGGTTCTGACCATTCCAGGTATAGGAATGAGATCCAACGCCCTTTGCAGGATAGCCATGATGTTTCATCACAATAGCACCCGCTGTAGCCACACATCCCGTTACATAATTATTCGGAGTATACTTGTTGAATGGAGCCCCCTGGTTCCATTTCGCCGTATTCAGCAGTTTTTCTCCAGTAAATTCGGCTCTTGTCGAAGTAGTATTTGCCTTATAGTTTTTACCCAATGCAGCAATCTGCTGCTCATAGCTCTTCAGCAAATCCTTCAAACCCTCAGGCAAGTTGTTAGCATCAAACGCCCCCGTTGAGGTATAACCCAAAACAGGTGCCACCGCATCATCGCCGGCAATGATGACAAATCCACCGGCATCATTATTAAAAACATAGTAGGAATCATTTCCCAGAGTAGAGAGAGATGCTGTAGAGACCACTCTGCTCTTAGCCTTTGCCTTCATAGGCATCTGCTTTCCCCAGAAACTGTAGGCTTGCTGTTGAGCCTGCCATTGGCTGATTCGCTTAGCTTGAATAGTTGCCTGTCCACAAACGAGCAACAAAACAAGCATGAGTTGAAATTGTATCAGTCGCTTCATACGCTTAAATATTAAAAGGTTATTACTTTTCTTCTATTTGCTCTTAGAATTACTTTCGATTGCAAATATATAAAAAAAAGTAATACAAAGCAAGAAATAATGCAAGTTTTTTAACGCAAAAGAATCTTTTTCCGTAAAAAGCCACTGTCTACTATACTGCAACAATCGGTAGCCCTATTACTTTTAACAATCTTTTTCTAAATCAGAAGCAAGATTTCCGTTCACTTCTCATTTTATCATCAGAAAAGAGAAATAAAACAAGAAAGGAACAATAAGTATGAGAAAAATTAATTTCAAGAAAATCGGATTGGCTGTAGCCATGCTGCTGTCAGCCTTCACCTTCCAGTCATGCAATGACGATGACGATACCGATTGGAGCCAGGTATTACCAAATGCCCTGGTCACAGTCAAGCAGAATGGCGATGCCTGCTACCTGCAGCTCGATGACAACACCACCCTGCTCGCCCAGAACCTCAAGTCTACCGTTTTCGGCGGCAAGGAGGTACGTGCACTCGTCAACTACTCTTCAACCAATGAGAAGAGCGACCAGTACAATCAGGTAGTGCATGTCAACTGGATAGACAGCATCCTGACCAAGAAGCCAGTACCTTCACTCGCTTCTGATACAGAAAACAGCGAGAAATACGGCAACAACATCGTAGATATCGTCCGCGATTGGGTAACCGTAGCCGAGGATGGCTATCTCACCCTCCGCTTCCGTGCTCTTTGGGGTGGCATGAGTACACATTACATCAATCTCCTTACCGGTGTAAACCCAGAGAATCCATACGAGGTAGAGCTTCGTCATAACGTAAACGGTGACCCACAGAATTACTGGCGTGATGCCCTGGTAGCCTTCAATCTCAACGATGCCCTGCCAGATACCAACGGCAAGACGGTGAAGCTCACCATCCGCTGGCGCTCAAGCCAAGGCTATAAGAAGGTAGATTTCGACTACTGTTCCCGCAAACCTATCATCAGCGGCAAGATGCTGGAAGGCTATAGCGAAGCAGGCGAAATCAACAGAGAAATCAGATAAAAGAGAAAAATTAAAAGAGAATCCCCTGATGAAATCTCCCCCATCGGAGTTCATCAGGGGATTTTTTGTATTTATTACTTACGAATCTTTATCCCTCCTCGTCTCTACGGCCCCTTTGCCACTTGTAATCATTATACAATACCCACAGACCGCCTCCCCCAGAGAAGAGACAGCCCACTACTCCTACTATCTGACAATATGTTTCAGATGGCACCCTACTTGATACTTTCGGATGAAGAAACATATCAATGCCGCCACACGCAAAAATCAGACACAACAGGTAAAACTTAATTTTAATCGATACTTTCTTCCTATAAAAAAGGAAACAAACCAAAGAAATACCTACCATTAACATTAAAAATAATGAAGATATTCTCCCCAAAGAGAATTCTTCATGCCCCGACAACCTAAGGTATAACTTGTATATGGAAGCAGCAACCAATACCAAACCAACAGCATAACTTACCCAAATCACTTTCCGAGTATCTTTAGAATCGAAAAGTGAACCCACGTTCTTCCAATATTTATCCATATCTTTCATAAGCCTTATTCCCAATAATAGTAGTTACTAATCCCGATGCCTTGGATCCGGTTCCGCTACCATTGCCGGCTTTTCTTCCGGCAATTCATACCTCCTGATATGATGATCTTCCAGGAAGATATGGTTCAGCGTAAAGGCCAGCGACTCCAGGGTATTCTCCCTGACAGCCGGCTTCAGTTCGCATTCCCATATTACAATAGTATGCCATCCCATTTCAGCCAGCCGGTGCAGCACCTCATGGTCCCTTTCCCGGTTTCTCCTGATCTTCTCCATCCAGAACCCGGTGTTCGATTTCGGCACCACATAATATTTGCACCCCTCATGTCCGTGCCAGAAGCATCCGTTCACCAGAATACAGGTGCGATATTTCCTCAGCACGATGTCCGGCTTGCCCGGCAACCGCGGATGATTGAGCCGATACCTGAATCCCCTACTCCACAGAAATTTCCTGACAAGAATCTCCGGTTTGGTATCCCTGCCCCTTATTGCCGCCATATTGTTATGGCGCTGTTCTATGGTTAAACGATCAGACATCTTTAATTTATCATCAACATCTGTTTAACATTGCAACATCGCAGCAGGCGTTATGTTCAGAACCTTGCATAGCAATCTAGCTATTTTTAGAGTAGGCTCAGAGCGCCCTGTTACATAATCGTTAATACGTGAAGGACTTACTCCAATTTCTGAAGCCAGTTGTTTTTGAGTCATTTTCTTTTCATTTAAAGAAAGTTCGATAAGTTCAGAAACAGAAGGCTTTCCGATAGGAAAATGTTTCTTTTCGTATGACTCAACAATGTCCGACATTAATGTCAGTTCTATGGCATTCTTATCATTGGCAGGCGTATCGTCCGTTACCAATGGCAGGAGATCTTCTATTCTGTTGAGTGCAAACTCATATTGTTCTTTCGTAATTCTATCCATAATTGTTTTTATTAAATGGTGGAACAATCTATTTTGTCATATTCACTATGTGTTCCGACAAATCTTACGAAGAGTCGGCCTATTGTAAATTTAATTACCACTACCAACCTATACCTGTTTCCTCGAATGTTGAATACGTAATGTTGATTACCTACGTAGTCAGCATCAGGAAAGTCAGTTCTTATATCAGAAAAGTTGCGCCATTCTGCTTCTTCCGCAATCTGGTACCATCTTTCCAGAGCTACTTTTGAGTCTTCTCGCCCAGGGGGCTCGTAAAACTCTTTTAGTTTCCTATGCGAAATAATTCTCATAATTCCATGATTTAAATTTTCATTGCAAAGATATATAGAAATATTGAAATACAATAGTTTCTTCCATAAATATTTTGTTTTTTAGGATTATTTATATAATTAAGCTTGTTTTTCTACTATTTAGCTTCCACCTTTCCCCCACACGGGCTGAAGCTTTATGTTTTGTCTGGAGTTTTAAATCTTTTGCCCTTACAGACCGAAAAGATTTACGTATTTTCTAATATCTCCGCTAAAAAGATTTGCGTATTTTCTAATATTTTAGCTAAAAAGATTTGCGTATTTTCTAATATTTTTGTATTTTTGCATCGCCAAAAGGCATAAAATCAAGAAGTTAAAGATTTCGTAAACAATAGAAAATAAGATGAATAGAATTTTTAAACGAAAAATATATGATAGACTCCTGCAATGGAAGAATACGAGAAAGGGAAAAACAGCCATTCTCGTAGAAGGAGCACGTCGCGTTGGAAAGTCAACGCTGGTGAAGGAATTTGCTCAGAAAGAGTATGAATCTTATATTCTCATTGACTTCAATAAGGCATCCAAGCGAGTTGTTTCACTATTTGACGATTTGATGGACTTGGATTTTATCTTCCTTCAGTTGCAAGCTATATATAATGTTTCTCTCGTAGCAAGGAAGTCTGCCATCATTTTTGATGAGGTGCAGGCGTGCCCTAAAGCAAGACAAGCCATCAAGTATTTGGTGGAGGATGGAAGGTATGATTATATAGAGACGGGGTCTCTTATCAGTATCACTAAAAATACGAAGGGCATTACCATTCCTAGTGAAGAGGAAAGAGTCGCCATGTACCCGTTGGATTACGAAGAATTTCGTTGGGCGATGGGAGATACGGCATCAATTCCTTTACTCAAGCAATTCTTTGATAAACGGCTGATGCTAGGCCAAGCTCATCGAACAAAGATGAGGGAACTTCGTCTATATATGCTTGTTGGTGGCATGCCTCAAGCTGTAAATGAGTATTTGGAGACAAATAATCTCAGTATGGTAGATTTGGTAAAGCGGGATATCATTCGTTTGTATCTAGATGATTTTCAAAAGATAGATCCCTCTCGCAGAATAGAACAGTTATTCTTGAATATTCCTGCCCAGTTGAATCAGAATAGTAATCGATATAAACCTTATTCTGTTGTGGGAAGTGTGGATACGGACAAACTCCAAGGACTACTTCGAGAGATGGAAGATAGTAAGACTGTTTTGTTTGCTTATCATTCCAATGATCCCAATGTAGGGATGTCATTGCATCAAGACAATTCAAAGTTTAAACTGTTTTGTGCAGATACAGGTTTGTTTGTGACTTTGGCGTTTTGGGATAAGTCGTTTACGGAGAACGTGATTTATGAGAAACTGTTGAGTGACAAACTTTCTGCCAATCTGGGCTATATTTACGAGAATCTGGTAGCCCAAATGTTGACGGCGAATGGTAACAAGTTGTTTTATTATTCGTGGGCTAAAGATGCAACGCATAATTACGAGATTGATTTCCTTTTGTCTCGAGGAGCCAAGATTTGTCCGATAGAGGTGAAGTCATCTGGCTATAAAACTCATGCGTCGCTAGATGCCTTTTGCGATAAATACTCTAAGGTGGTGTCACAACGCTACTTGTTGTATACTAAGGATTTGACGAACGATGGAAATACCTTATTGCTGCCATTCTATATGATTCCACTCATTTGATGGTAATATTCTTACGAAGATTTTTGGCAATAGGCCCATTCCATAGAAGATCTTCCTGAGGATTATCTCCCTACCGAAGATTCTTATTATGAATTTGAGCCAGAAGATGTGAACAAAGAGAACTTATCCATAGCAGAAATGAGCGGCAAGAAACTCGACTGGTTCCGCAAGGTCTGTGCAGCGGTACTTTAGATACCTTGCCCCACACGGGCTGAAGGCCCAGAAGCTCCTAGCCCAGGGTAGCACCCTGGGTATAAGCGCAATCCGCCATATTGTTGTGGCGCTGTTCTATGGTCAAACGGTCCGACATACTCTTTATTTACAAAGACTTCTTTTAACGTAACTTAGAAATAAAAACGAGGTCACTCTTACCAGCAACCTCGTTCAAATATTAGTTGAGTTTTAAAATATCCTCCTTGGCAAGCCCTGTATATCTTGCGATTTTATCAATAGGCTCGTTTTCCATCAGCATAATCTTAGCCATTTCTATTTTACCCTCTTTTTTACCTTCTATTCTACCTTCTATGATAGCTCCTTTATATGCAGCAATGTTATCACGCATCACCTTGATACTTTCATCATATTTTTCACGGTCTTCCTTACTGAGTGCAGTGATATCCGCTATCTCAGCCAGTTTCTGGAAGACGGCATTTCTTGCCATAAACGGCATTCTTTCCAATGTACTCATATTCTTTAAAACAAATATCCAACGTTCAAAATCAGTTTCACATTCATCCTCCTCCTTAGTAAAGAGGGGAAGCATAAGATATATCATTCTGAGATTTATGCTCACCCTTCAGGAGATCATTGAGGAAACTAATCAGTAAATCTTTAGTGATTTCCTGTCCAAAGATCAGTTTAAAACCCCAATCAGAAAATGGATTGATAAACTTTCCCATACGCAATCTTATTTTTTTCTGCAAATTTACATTTTTCCTTTGAAAACACAAAAGAAAAAGCCCAAAAACTTGCAGAAAAGAGAAATATTTCATATATTTGCAGAAGAAAAGCTGCACTCGGCAATTTGAAAGCAAGCTTTCATTGCGCTCGTTTGCATTACAAACATTTTAAATTATATAATTATGTTAGGAACTGAACTTCCGCATGTGGTTCAGGCACGGGCTGAAGACCCAAAAGCTCCTAGTCCAGGGTAACACCCTGGGTATAAGCGCAATCCGCCTTGCGCCCTGTAAGGGCAAAAGTTTCATATGTTTAGTCAATATACTCACTATCTTTGAAATATAGTATCCATATGCCATTCCAAAAAGACTTTATCTGGCTTATACTCTTCGGGCAAAACTAATTGCCTATGTTTTATACTACCAAAATATTTTTCGAAATAGCACTTACTTTCTTGCTCCAAAATACGTGGCGAAAGAATAACCTTATATTCTTGATCGAAACCTATCAAACCTTTATCAAAAGCACTATCATAAAGCGAGGACAAACAAATTCCGTTTGAAGGATTCAATCGCTCCTTTTCGTCCACAGCCCAAGGCTTGATATGACTTGCCACTAGAAGTTCGGGAACATCTATACCCGTAAGAGCACACTTCCCGGAATAATTTGAGAGAATAATAGAACGAAATACAGACTGATTTACTCTTGTTTTTATAGCTCTTACCTTATCTTCTCCCTGTAGATTTTCAATACCCTTTAAGGCTGCTTGAAATTTCTCATCTACAGTTGAGTTTTCTAACTTTGCAAGAATTTTCTCACTTTCAAAAAGTAAAGATTCCCGATCATTATTAAATTCATCCCAATAAGGCTGACACTGTTTTTTTCCAGCTTCCAAACCATGTCTTCCTGTAGAAAGAATATACGGATCGCAAGCGGCAAAATTAGTTAACCGCATCGCCACAGAACCTTTAGTTCTACCAATTAATGCAGCTAATTCTTTAACTTCTTTGGTATTTTGGTGTAATTTACCAAATGGAAGTTTATAGTAGAGATTCAGTACAACGATATACTCTTCTCTTTTCCAAAGATTTCTTTTTTCCATAATCAACTTGCGTTTATTACTTTATAATACCTCCACTACCCCAACATCCGCAGCAGCCCAGTCGAGCCTCTTCAGTTCTTCTTTGCTGCACCACTTGCTATCAGCATGCTCCCTTCTCTTGAACCCATCAGCCTCAGCTTTTGGAGTACATAGATAGGCTGTCATAGTTATCGAGAAATCGGGATACTCGTGATTCACGGTCACCAGCTCCTCTCCTACTTCTACAGGATACTCCATCTCCTCCATCAGCTCACGAGTCAACGCCTGTTGAGGAGTTTCACCAGGCTCTATCTTGCCACCAGGAAACTCCCATTTATAGCTGGTATACTCAAACTTTGTCTTGCCTTTCTGCATACAGAGATACTTGCCATCATGGCAAACCACGGCTGCTACCACATTATAATGTTTCATTGTCTTATCTCCTTAAATTATCATTTACTCCATCCACTGGAAATCCTCCTGCAATTCCTGCGGCAACGGATTGTCCATGTGAATATCATACAATATGGAACCATTCGTCGTGGCATCCTTTCTAGGATTCTCTAAATGACCTGTTCCGATATAAGTATATGGCAGAGTGATACCATTCTCAGCACTCACCTTTCTCACAAATACCAATACCCTCTTGGCTGCTCGCTGCAAAACCTCATCCTTGGCAGAAATACGGGCAATACTCTCCCACTGGAAAACATCTGGCGACAAGAATTTGTCATTATACTTCAGATGATCATCCAGCGAGGCATCCTTCTTCAAACCAGCAAAGACATACATATTGCCATTTTTATAGTAAGTGCCATACTGATTGTGCTTCGGATTCTCCAGAATCTTCAAGAGCACCTGGTCCTGACGATAATCCTGCCACAACAGGAAATCCCCAGCCTCATCAGCATACCTTGCCTCATATTGCGTCAAACCATAGTTGAGCAAATCTTGCAGATAAGCCTCATATTCCTGTTCTCTTTCGCCACATAATAGCACTTCACCCTCTTCTTTCTTCACCGCATTTCCATCTTCCAGGAATCGCAAAGCATGCTCCAACTGTTCATGCTTAAAACCAGGAATCTCCTCCTGGATGTTGGCTTCTATGTGAGACAAGGATGTCTCTCCGCTCAGTAAATTCCTAATCACCAAATACTCATGTTCTCTAACCAAAGGCAAAAGACTCGACAGATAATTGATGCAAGCTATCTGCTCTTCTGAGAATACAGGCAAATCCTCTTCCTCTATACCTTTCAAGAAACCATAATAAGAATTGGTTTTCTTCGAACCAATCTTTATCTTCATGAATTTCAACAGATTAGGAGCATAATCACTATTCATATAATCCATATGCGTTGGATAAGATGGAGTCTTCAGATATGCCTTGAAATTCTGATAATCCATCTTCAGATAGTTGATGCGATTGAAATTCTCGCTCTCTATCTTGTCAATGATTTCTTCTTTAGAAAGATCGTCGATATGTATCTCAACACCATAATTGTCCAGACCCAAACTTTTGAAATCATTCCTTACCATAAACTTCAAAAGTTTCTTTTCCAAGATGGAATTTCGGGAAAGACTACCAAGTGCCAAGGCTATATGAACGCTACGCTTATAGCTGTTGCCGATGAAATCGAGTATCGTAACATAAGGCTTGTTGGCATACTTACGAAGTCCTCGACCCAATTGCTGTAAGAAGATGGTACTCGATTCCGTTGGGCGCAGGAAAAGCACCATGTTGACACCAGGAATATCCACACCCTCGTTCAGAATATCTACAGCAAACAGGATTTCCAAATCCCGGTTTTCATCTTGCAAATCATTGTAGGCACGAATACGTTCACCGGTCTTGTTCTTACCACTCAAGAAAGCTGTATGATAATAATCACCCAGATTATCAGCCATCATTCTAGCATGCTGGATGTTTCTACAGAAAGCCAGAGCCTTCAGTTTCTGTCCTTCCATACGATGTTTCTCTATCTGTTGATGGATAAACTCACAGTTTTCCGGTGTAGAAATCTGTGATATCATACGGCGTTCTCCAGAAGCAGTCAAGCCATAATCAACCAGTTCGTCACGAATACCGAAATAATGGAATGGCACAATCAGATCATTGATGATGGCATCACGAAGTCGCAACTCGTATGGGATATTATTGCCGAAAATCTCTACTACATCCTGATTATCCATACGGTTCTCGGTAGCTGTCAAACCCAGCAGGAACTCTGGCTCAAAATAGTCGATGATTTTCCGATAACTGTCCGCAACAGCATGATGACACTCATCGATGATGATATAATCGAATTCCTTCTTATCAAAGAGTTCGAGTGAGCGACACATCGACACATTAGTAGAAAACAGGAAATCTTCTTCTGTTTCCTTTGCTTCCGCATTATACAAGCCGCAAGTTTTAGAGCCACCAAATACCTTTTGGAATGTCTCCAGGGATTTCTTCAAGATAGAACCCTCGTGCACAATATAGAGTAATCTGTCTGGGTTGAAATTGAGCGCATCAAATGCTGCCAGATATGTCTTTCCAGAACCTGTAGCAGAAATCACCAAAGCCCTCTCCTGTCCGATGGCACGGTAACGATTCAATTCACGAAGCGCTTTGCGCTGCATATAGTTAGGCTTGATATCGGAATTCGCCATATCGTAATCCATATCCCAACGCTCTATAGCAAAACTGAGTTTTGTAGAGTAATCCTTGATTCTATCCTGTGATAATTCATAAGTTTGGTTCCAAAGGTTTACAAACTCATTCATTGCATCAAGATAAGCCTCGGTATCACGGTCGCAGTTTACAACCAAATCCCACTCTATGTTTTTCAACAAAGCATAGCGGGTGATATTAGATGAACCAACTATCATCTCTATTCCATCTTCCATCTCAAAGAGATAGCCCTTGGAGTGGAATCCATTGGTAGAATAGTTTTTCTCATCGTGGAAGCATTCATCATCCAGATGGCATTCAAAATTGGGATATCGTGTCAGGCTCATGAAAAAGTTCAAGGATTCTACGTCTGTGAAGTTCTGATAGGTAGAAGTGATGATTCTTCCTTTGGCTCCACGTTCTACGGCAGCCTTGATATCTTTAGACAGGAGTACCAAGCCGGCTTTCTTGATAAAGCTGACTGAGAAATCAAATGCCTTGCAACGACGCAAATTCATCTGAATGGTTGACAGGAAGGTTGTCTCTGTATAATTTGTTAAGAATCTCGATTTCATAAGTCTTGTATTTTGTTTCGAATGCAAAAGTACAAAAAAGAATTCATGCATGTTCCTTTTTCTTATGTTTTCTCACATATTATGTTCATTTTTCTAGAATTTCAATCAACATCTTCTTTCTTACAATGCAAGAATCCGACTTCTTACCATAATATTAAAAGACAATATAAGTTTCGCAATATACATGAAAAAAGTTTTCCTATATTAATGCCACAAAACTAAAAGTGGTCAACTAAAATCGTTAAACCACAGCCCCAAAATCATCACATAAAATGGGCACTCGATGCCCACCGTACGGGCAATGAGTGCCCATCACTTGATCTGTCGATGCCCATCACATGGTCCCTGAGTGCCCGTGTGACGGGCACTCAGGGACCAGCCAATGTGCTGACTTTTCCTGTGTAGTTTCCTATATTTAGTTGACTACATAGTTTCTTATTCCTATTGTAAGTTGACAATTATTTTCTCTATTCCTAATTCTACTTGTCAATCTTCTATCTTATTCCTAGTTAGTATTTACATACTTCATTCTAGTTCCTAATAGAAGTAGACAAAGGACCCACCCCTAAAGGTGGATCGCGGTTTTTACAATTTTGCTGCAAAATTAATCATTTTGACTTTTCCTGATTTCAGTAGACACTTTTTTACTTTATAAACTAGAAAGGTAGACACTTTCAATTTAATAAAACTGAAATAGTAGACACTCTCAATTTTATAAAACTGAAATAGTAGACACTCCTTATTTTTTGTTCCTATTTTTATAGACACAATAAAAAGAATCGTACTATTTTTGTAATTAGGTGGCAATAAGTGGCAATAAAAAACACACTTATTGCCACGCTTTATTTTCTGTAAATCAGATAGTTAACATGCAGCGTGGCAAATGTAGCATTAATATATAGAAAAAAAAGCCCCTAATGCGTTTCTTGCATCGGGGGCTATTTTTCTAGGGGGTACTATCAGATTTTTACAAGAACGCAATGGTCAAACCAGCCATCACGATACTTACCATCGACATCAACTTGATGAGGATATTGAGCGATGGACCCGAGGTATCCTTGAATGGGTCGCCTACGGTATCGCCTACAATCGTTGCCTTATGATTCTCACTACCCTTGCCTCCGAAGTTGCCCTCCTCTATCATCTTCTTGGCATTGTCCCATGCACCACCTGAATTAGACATGAAGACGGCAAGCGTGAAGCCGGCTGCAAGACCACCGGTAAGAAGACCGAGCACACCGGCAACTCCCAAAACCAGACCTACTACGATAGGAATGATGATGGCAAGAAGAGACGGGATTATCATCTCACGCTGAGCACTGCGGGTACTGATTTCTACACAACGACCGTAATCCGGAGTTGCCTTGCCTTCAAGGATTCCCTTAATCTCACGGAACTGGCGACGAACTTCCTGAACCATAGACTCTGCAGCACGTCCCACAGCTCCCATCGTCAGTCCGCAGAACAGGAAGGCAGCCATCGCACCGAGGAAAGCGCCTACCAGAACCTTAGGATTAATCAGGTTAACCTGGAAGAAGTTGATAAAGTCGATGGTGCTTGCATTCGATGGGTCGAAGAGATTTCCAGCAGCATCCACATACTGCTTGCCATTCTCTACGGCACGAATCATGGCTATCTTGATTTCCTCAATGTAAGATGCAAGAAGCGCCAAAGCAGTAAGGGCTGCTGAACCGATGGCAAAGCCTTTACCTGTGGCAGCAGTGGTATTGCCAAGTGCATCGAGTGCATCAGTACGTTCACGCACCTCCTTACCCAGTCCGCTCATCTCTGCATTACCTCCGGCATTGTCGGCAATAGGACCATAGGCATCGGTAGCAAGGGTGATGCCGAGCGTTGACAACATACCTACGGCTGCGATACCGATGCCATAAAGACCGGTACTGATGGACTTAGCAGACATCGACATGTCAAAACCATTGGCACAGAGGAAGCTCAACATGATGGCAACAGAAATGGTTACCACAGGAACCATGGTAGAAATCATTCCCGTTCCAATGCCCTTGATAATCACCGTGGCAGGCCCCGTCTGCGAAGCCTCAGCAATTTTCTGTGTAGGCTTATAGCTCTGGGAAGTATAATATTCCGTAGCCTGACCGATGATGACACCAGCCACCAGACCGCTGATAACAGAGAATGAGAGTCCGAGCCAGTTCTCGATGCCCAGGAGATATAATATAATAAAGGTGGCAACAGCGATAAGACCGGCACTTACATTGGTTCCCAAGCCCAGGGAATGGAGCAGATCCTTCATGGATGCGCCTTCCTTGGTACGGACCAGATAGATGCCGATAAGCGAGAGGAAGATGCCGATGGCTGCAATGATCATAGGTGCGATAACGGCACGGAGCTGCATGTCGCTATTCATGGCAAAGGCGGTGGCACCCAAAGCAGCAGTAGAAAGAATAGAACCGCAATAGCTCTCATAGAGGTCGGCACCCATTCCGGCTACGTCGCCTACATTATCACCCACATTATCGGCAATGGTAGCAGGATTCCGGGGATCATCCTCAGGAATATTTGCCTCTACCTTACCCACCAGGTCAGCTCCCACATCGGCAGCCTTGGTATAGATACCTCCACCTACACGGGCAAAGAGAGCCTGAGTAGAAGCACCCATACCAAAGGTAAGCATAGTGGTAGTAATGGTGATGAGGGCAGTAGACTCACCGGCATACACCGCATTAAGAACAATAAACCAGATGGCAATATCGAGCAATCCGAGACCTACCACAACGAGTCCCATCACGGCACCGCTGCGGAAAGCTATCTTCAGACCCTTGTCGAGACCGGTACGAGCTCCATGAGCCGTACGTGCCGAAGCATAGGTAGCCGTCTTCATACCGAAGAAGCCCGCCAGTCCGGAGAAGAGTCCACCGGTAAGGAAAGCGAACGGAACCCACGGATTCTGCACTTTCAGCACATAAGCCATAAAGGCGAAAACAATGGCAAGCACCACGAAGACGATGGTCACCACCTTGTACTGCTGCTTGAGGTAGGCCATTGCACCTTTTCTAACATGTGCTGCAATCTCTTTCATTCTCTCGGTTCCCTCGTCCTCTTTCATCATCGAACGGAAGAAGAACCATGCCATTCCCAATGCTACAACACTGGCTATCGGGATGAGCCAAAATACTAATGGAATGTTGTTCATAATGGTATGTTTATTTGGTTTGTAAATCTGATTGTCAGTTGTTTTGATTCTGCAAATATAGTTTTTTTATCCGATAACTCCAAATAAAACGGAGGAAAAAAACTTTTTCTGAAAGAAAAATTTGGTAGTTACTGAATAAAGCCGTAACTTTGCATCCCTCAATGACAAAATACAAGAAATAGATTAGTAATTAAAAGCAATATGAATAATCATACAACATCGATTACAACGAATAAGAAACATCATTACCGGGAACTGCTTTCGATAGGATTTCCTATTATTATCGGACAACTAGGAACCATCATTCTGGGATTTGCTGATACGCTGATGATCGGTCATCACAGTACACCCGAACTGGCTGCAGCCGGATTGGTGAACAACATTTTCGGTCTCGTCTTTGTATCCTATATGGGATTTACCTACGGACTCACTCCTATCATCGGCAAGCTTTACGGAGAGGAACGTACCGACTGTATCGGACAGAAGGTTCGCAACTCTTTCTTTGCCAATATGCTGACGGGAGCCATTTTTACGGCTGTTCTCATCCTACTCTATCTCAATCTGGCACATATCGGACAGCCGGAAGAACTACTATCGCTCATCCGTCCCTACTTCCTGGTGAACCTTGCCTCGGTTCTCTTCATGGGTATCTTCTTTACGATGAAGCAATTCCTGGATGGTATCGGAAAGACCAAGGTGGCGATGTGGGCGATGATTGGCGGAAACGTGGTCAATATCCTCGGCAACTGGGTATTGATTTACGGTGTGGCTGGTTTTCCGGAACTGGGTTTGCTCGGAGCCGGAATCTCAACCTTGGTAAGCCGCATCCTCATGGCTCTGGCAATGATGAGCATTGTGATTGTCAGCAAGGAATTCAGAGAATACAGACACGACCTCATCCATAGTTCACTTAATAAG
The DNA here is from genome assembly GCF_009494395.1 of Segatella copri. Taxonomy (GTDB): domain Bacteria; phylum Bacteroidota; class Bacteroidia; order Bacteroidales; family Bacteroidaceae; genus Prevotella. Next base: position 101,904 of record NZ_VZCB01000052.1, read on the forward strand.
ACAGACTTCAAGGAGATGAACCGTCTGGGCTGGCCGGTAGCCTTACAGCTGGGAATGGAATCGGCAGCCTTTACGCTGAGTTGCGTGATGGTAGGCTGGCTGGGTACTATCCCGTTGGCAGCTCATCAGGTAATGATTACCCTCTCCCAGCTCTTCTATCTCGTACTTTCGGGTATGGCAGCAGCGCTGGCAATCCGCGTGAGTCACTTTATGGGACAGAAAGACTATGCTGCCGTACGCCGCAACGCCTACGATGGCTTCCGTCTGAATCTGCTATTCTCTCTCTGCATGGGAATTCCGGTATTTCTGCTTCGCCACCAGATAGGCGGTTGGTTTAATGACAATACCGAGGTACAGGCGTATGTGTCGGTATTGATAATTCTGATGATGGTATATCAGTTTGGCGACGGTTTGCAATATACCTTTGCCAATGCCCTTCGAGGTATCGCCTGTGTGAAGCCGATGGTGCTCTATGCCTTCATCGCCTACTTCGTCATCTCACTTCCATTGGGCTATACCCTCGGTTTTACTTGCGGCATGGGCATACTGGGCATCTGGATTGCCTTCCCGTTCGGCTTGACGATAGCAGGCGAAATGTATCGCAGAAGATTTGAGAAAGAACTTCTGAAAATAGAGCAAAGATAGGATAAGAATATACGATTTTACCACGAAAATGAGATTTTTCGGTTCAAAAGTACATTTTTTATTGTAAAAAGCTTGCTTTATATAGTTTTTTCATATATCTTTGCCCCCAGTTAGATATGAAAAAATACCTAATACTCTGAATCAACAGAGATGAAGGCTTATCAACAAACGACAGTATTAACAATTAAAAAATTAGAGATTATGAAGAAATTATTGGTTATGGCAGCCATGGTGCTGTCTTCAGTAGGTGCTTTCGCACAGCAGGCAGCTGGTACAACAACTATCCAGCCTAAGATTGGTTTGAACGTTGCTACAATCGGTGATAACGACTGGAAGGCAGGTTTCGCTGCTGGTGCTGAGTTGCAGTATCAGTCTACAAGCAACTTCGGTATTGCTGTAGGTGCTCTCTATTCAGTACAGGGCTTCAAGGCAGAGGACGTAAAAATAGGAAATATAACTTATAAGAATGACTACAAATGGAACCCTGGTTACATTAACGTTCCTATCACTTTGAACTACTATCCTGTAGCAGGTCTTGCTCTCAAGGCAGGTTTGCAGCCTGGTTTCCTGGTAAACAAGGATGACATGGAAGATGTTAAGACTGTAGACCTCTCTATCCCAGTAGGTCTCTCTTACGAGTACCAGGGTCTTGTATTCGATGCTCGTTACAACATCGGCGTAACAAAGGTTGCTGAGAACTACGATCACTACAACAATGTAATCCAGATTACTATCGGTTACAAGTTCGCTCTCTAAAAAGCAGCGACTTTAAAATAAGACAAAAAAGAATCCCCGCTCCTCATCATGAAGAGCGGGGATTTTTTTTGTCATATCTATTTAAACTTCACTTAGAACATTCTTCCACCTGGATGGCCACCACCGAATGGGCGACCACGGAAATCAGGACGACCACCAGGACCACCAGGACCGCCAGGACCGCCAGGACCACCCTGACGTGCCTGCTTGCCTCCGAAGAGATTCAAGCGATATATCACATGCAGCATCGCATAGCTGTTGATGGCATTATACTCGGTATCCGTACGGGATGTAGCCGAGATGGCACGAGAGAAGGTGCTCTGCTGGCGGAGGATATCGTAGAACTGAAGCATGATGGTCAATGGCTTGCCCTTCAGGAAACTCTGAGAGAGCTGAGCATTCCATACAAACTCATCCGTATTCATACTGCTGTCGTTATAGCCACGGCGACTGTTGATAGAGAGGCTTGTGTTCAAGCTGGTTCCCCAAGGAGCTGTAAGCGTCATGCTAGGACCATAAGAGAACTGCCAGGTCTCGAGGTTGCTGGTAGGCTGAAGCTTGTTCTTTGCCTTATTGTAAGTAAGCGTACCATCGAGAGAGAACTCTGCCCAGTCGTTGCGATAGCTTAAAGAAAGATTCTGACGCCAGGTGATACTGCGGGTAGTATTCTTCTGAGAGTCTGATTTCTTGTCAAGACTCAGATAACTTACATAGTTATTGTAATTGGCATGGGCTCCAGTATTGATGTTCCATACACCTGCACTATCGATAGAGCAGTTGAACATGAAGGCTCCCATCGCATTCCAGTTGCCATTGATATTCTCAGGTCGGGTGATTCTTCCACCAGTCGTCTCATCGTATGTCACCTTATTGCTGATGCTATTGTTGGTGGTAGAGAAGTTGACGAAAGTCATGATACCCTTGTTATGGTTCTGCACGAAATTGTTGTAGAACAATCGGAAGTTCTGAGTGAACGATGGCTTCAAGCCTGGGTTACCCATCGAAATATTCAACGGATCGCTGTTATCCGTGATGTCGAGCAACTGAGAGATGCTTGGCTGAGAGGTTGTACCACGATAGTTGATTCGCAGGTTACTCATCTTTGAGAAGCGATAACGGAAATCGAGGGTTGGACTCACATTCACCACATTGCGAACGGTATCTACATGCACTCCCTGATAATCCTGGATATACTTAGACTGCTGTGGTTGAACCATCACACCAAAGTTCAGGTTGTACTTCTGACGGATGAATCGCATCATCACCTGGATATCATGGTTGTAGTTGCGATACTCTGAGAAGCGACTCAAATCATCATCCCTATAGTCATTGAGATGACCGGCAAACGGATTCAAGTAGCTGTCCCAACCGCGATATTCATGATCACCACTCATCGCATACTTGCTGAAATCGTAGGTGCTGCGGTCGCTCTTGGAGTAGCTGTAAGTAAACTTATAGCTGAACTGCAGGAAAGTAGCCTTCCAGAGTGGCTCACTATAGGTCAACTGACCGGCATAACTGTAATTCTTTGAAGGAGTCAGGTTGTAGCGGTTGGTCTGATAGGTTGAATCCTTACCCTCCGCAGTCTGCACGAGATAGAGTTTGGCATTGTTGAGCGAGATGCTTTTGCTGTCCTTATCGGTATATTTGGCATCCACACGGAAGGTGATATTACGTCCCTTGTTGCCCAACTTGCGGTTTACCTGCAGCATACCATTGATATTATTATTATCAGAGTAGGTGATGCCATTGGTCAACTGGCTGTTCACCATGGCCTCAGCCTTCTCCATCTCTTCGATACCTTCCTCAGAAAGAGGATCTTTCGTGGTAATGGTATAAGGATCCTTGTTGTAAGATGCCGACTGGCTACCACTCAAGCCATCGCTGGAACTCCAGGAGATGGAAGGACGGAAGAGGATATTGGTCATGGAATCAGGCATCCACTCCAGACGGATGTTACCATTCCAGCTGTTGCTGCGGGAATAGCTCTGACTCAAGCTGTTGCTGAAGGAACTGCTGGTACCCATGAAGTTCTCGCTGGAACGGCTGCTCCATACATCGCCGTCGCTGTGGTTCCAGCGGAGAGAGGTATTGAACTTGAACTTGTCTTTCAACTCATAGTTGTAGTTGGCGCCTATCATCTTGCTGGCATTCAAACCGTTGGCACCGCCCCAGAATCCTCTGCCAGGACCACCGCCGAATCCACGGTCACTGGTATTATTGGCATTGGCAAAGAGCATGAATCGGTTGTTGTTGGCGAAATAGCCACCCATACCACGCATATTGTAGCGGTTTTTGTTGCCCACACCCAGGTCGATATTGGAAATCACACCCTTATTCATCCCCTTCTTCACACCGAAGTCGAGCACGGTCTGTTCCTCACCGTCATCAATACCGGTCACCTTGGAGAGATCACTCTTCTCGTCGTATGCCTTGATTTTATCGATGATGCTGGTAGGCAAGTTCTTCAGAGCCGTCTTGGTATCGCCCGTCATAAACTCCTTACCATCTACCAGGATTTTCTTCACTTCCTTACCGTTGATCTTGATGGTACCGTCATCGCTGACCTCTGCACCCGGCAGACGCTTCACGAGTTCCTCAACCACCGAACCTTCCGGTGTGCGGTAGGCTGCCGAATTATAGACGAAGGTATCCTCCTTCAGACTCACCTTCTGAGCCATGGCGGTTACCACGGCACCTTTCAGCATGATAGCATCAGCACCAATGACCACATTCCCCATTGCCAGATTCTTGTCTTCAGAAATTTGGATGCGCTTAACGGTAGGCTTGTAACCTACACTGGTAATCTTGAGGAGATACTTGCCATTAGCCGGGGCATTGACATGGAAGAGTCCCCGCTCATTAGAAATGGCACCCGACACGTATGTACTGTCGGTTTTGAGTAGTTGAATCGTTACTTGCTCTACAGGGTCCTTGGTATCGCGGTCTGTTATCTTACCGCTAATCAAACGCTCTTGAGCTAAGGATGCTATTGCAACGAGCATCAACAGCATCGATAGAATTGATCTTTTCATTATTTGTTGAATGTTATTTATTATTTCTAAATTGTATATAGACTTGCTTTTATATGATTAGACCCGATTAGAGCGCAATTGTAAAAAACAGATGCACTTTTTGGGGCATTTTGCTTCATTTGACGAACGAAATGTATCAAGGTTTAAACTTTTATTGATAAAAAAGTGCTTTTTTATTTTGTTTTGTCTTCATTTTAACGTACCTTTGCAGCCAAAATAGCCGTGGCGTTGTCCTTTCGAGACTTCCCAACGGCCCTATATAAATTCGTCTTTTTTTTAAACGTTAGTAAGTTATGAGTCAAAGAGTAATCATATCAACCCATCTGGAGAGCGAACTGGTAACCGCTCTCGCTGAGTGCGAGCACGACAAGCTGTTTGTGCTTACCGATACCACGACCCAAGAGCTGTGTCTGCCAGTCATCAAGAACTTCTATAGCCTGAAGCACATACAGGTAATCACTATTCCTGCAAGCGATAGCCATAAGGACATAGAAAGTCTGATGATGGTCTGGAAGGGACTGCAGGAGGGTGGCGCTTCACGCCATTCATGCATGATTAACCTGGGAGGCGGTATGGTGACCGACCTGGGTGGTTTTGCAGCCAGCACCTTCAAACGTGGCATCAACTTCATCAATATCCCTACTACCCTGCTTGCCATGGTAGATGCATCGGTAGGCGGAAAGACCGGTATCAACTTCGGTGGTTTGAAGAACGAAGTGGGCGTATTCAACGACTCTAAGTACGTGATTCTCGACACTGAATTTCTGAAGACACTCGATGCCGAGAACATCTGTTCGGGCTATGCAGAAATGCTGAAGCATGGCTTGATTTCTACCGAGGCAATGTGGGAAGAACTGGTAAGCTTCGACCTTGCCAACCCTGACCTGAAGCAGTTGCAGCGCATGGTGGGTGACAGCGTGAAGGTAAAGGAGCGCATCGTAGAGCTGGATCCTCATGAGAAGGGCATCCGCAAGGCTCTGAACCTGGGTCATACCTTCGGTCATGCTTTCGAGAGCTGGGCGTTGAAGCGCAAGCCTATCCTGCATGGCTATGCCGTAGCATTCGGTCTTATCCCTGAGCTTTACCTCAGTGTGGCAAAGACAGGATTCCCAACAGACAAAATGCGCCAGACCGTAACCTTCATCAAGGAATACTACGGTACGCTGAATATCACCTGTGATGACTATGATGAGCTCATCGAGCTGATGCATCATGACAAGAAGAACCAGAATGGCATCATCAACTTCACCATGCTTGGCGGTATAGGGGATATCCGTATCAACCAGACAGCAACTACAGAAGAAATTAAAGAAGCACTCGACTTCTTTAGAGAAGGATAATATAATATGGCGGGCCATCAACCCGCCATTATTGTATCCTTATGCCAAACAGCATCGCTTTGGCTTTCCGGTTTCGGTAAGCGGGAGATGCTCTACATATCGGAATTCCTTAGGAATCCAATATTTATATTTTTTATGATCAGAAGACTTTTCAGATTCATCAGATAAGAGGCGGCGGACAGTCGCCTCTACTCTTTTTATATCTTCATCCTCAGACAGGAGTACAGCGATTTCTCCAAACTTCCCGTCTTTCTTCTTGGCAAGCATGAAAGGTTTTTCCAAATGAGGTTTCAAGAGAGTCTCCACTTCTTCAATCTGAATCTTGATGCCACCACTACAGATGACATTGTCTTTTCTGCCCTTGATGCGGAAACGGAGTTTTTCCACCTTATTATATATATAGGGTTCTATCTCCACGATATCATTCGTTACCAAGGTTTCAGCACAAACCTGAGGGGCATCAATGACCAGACAGCCTTCTTCGGTCTGACTGATATGAACGCTATCAAAAGGCTGATACCATTCGCTTGCCTCATCACCATTGATTCGCCTCAGGGCAATATGAGACAAGGTTTCGGTCATGCCGTAAGTGCTCCAGATAGCGATATTGCCGGGAAATGACTTCAGTTCCTTCTCTAAAGCTGCATCAATGGCACCACCACCGATAATTAGATGACGGATATGGCAGAGCCGTTCTCGCTCCTCAGGAACCTGCAGGGTATTATATACCTGCATCGGAACCATGGCTGCGAAAGTAATCTCTTTATTTACATCTTTCAAAGGATGCCCACTTGGGGGTACAGAAATAAGATGGAGATGGCGCTCAATGCTTCGCACCACCACCATCTTACCGGCAATATAATCAAGCGACATACAGAGCAGAGCACTATCACCTGGCTTCAATCCAAGGAAATCACAAGTGATGCGGGCTGAGTTGAGCATTCGCTTCTTCTCTACCATCATCAGTTTGGGTTTTCCTGTGGAACCACTGGTATGTACAAGCACCCGGTCGCTATCGTTATTCCATTCGGAAAGGAAATCTTCTAATGTCATTTCAAGAATTCTTCCTAAGTTATTTTACGACAAACAGTTGATCGCCACGGATTTCCAATGGCATTGGGATGTTATCAGTAAAGAGCTGACCGGTGCCCAGCCCCTGTGGCATCTGGACATTCGGACCATATACCTTGGCAGCATAATGGGCAATGGCATGGAGACCGATGTTGCTCTCCAAGGCAGAGGTAATCCAACTGCCGATGCCACGCTGGTTAGCCAACTCAATCCACTCGTTACATCCATAGATTCCACCATGAAGCGAAGGCTTCAGGATGATATACTGAGGACGGACGGTATCGAGCAAAGCCTGCTTCATACTTCGGACATTCACCCCAATCAGTTCCTCGTCTAGGGCGATAGAAAGCGGTGTTTCGCGACAGAGCTGGGCCATTTTAGGCCACTGATGCTGCTTGATAGGCTGCTCAATCGAATGAATGTCATATTTAGCCAAAGCCTCCAGCTGGCTCATCGCATTCTCCGGCAGGAATCCACCGTTGGCATCCACTCTCAGTTCTACCTGTTCACGGGTATAGACATCACGAATACGCTTGATGAGGTCTAGTTCCTTGAAGAAATCGATGGCACCAATCTTCAGTTTCACACAATGGAAACCAGCCTGAAGCTTTTCCTCCAATCGTGCCAACATCTCTTCGTAAGTACCCATCCATACCAGTCCGTTGATAGTGATACCCTCTTCTCCTCTTCCGAAAGGAGAGTCGTAAAGATCTACCAGGTTCTCCATTCCTGCTGGAACAGAGACCCCTTTCTGCTTCAACATTTCTGAAGAAGAAGATGCTCCTTCAGCAGGAACAATCTCTAACAACTTCTTCGCTGCATCGAAGAACGAAGCGAAGGCTGTTTCCAAGCCGAAAGTGATGCTAGGATAAGCACGAATCATATCGTATGGGATGCGTCCCATCTGTTCCACCATCTGACATACCTGTCGAAGGGTGACTGCATATTCCGGTTTGGCATCGCAACTCAAATCAGGGAGCGTAGCACACTCTCCCACTCCTTCTATCCCCGGCATTTCATCCGAAGTAAGAGTCAGATAATAACTGTGTCTCGTGGTATAAACTCCACGAGACGTGCCTGCTGGCTGCTTAAAGTGGAGCGTGCGCTCCGAGATTTCTATCTTATACATTCTTTATATCTATATATCAATACAATTGAATTCTTCACTCTTCGTTCTTCACTCTTCACTTAACTTACTTCTTCTGCTTCAAGTCATACAAATCCTTGCGGCGATCACGAAGATTTCGAACGGCACCGTAAGTATGAAGCTCGTTCAAGAGATTCAAGTCAACATCTGATACGAGAATCATCTCGGTATTAGGTGTTGCCTCCGAACGCTTACCATCGTTAGGGAAGGCAAAGTCGCAAGGAGTGAACACGGCACTCTGGGCATACTGGATATCCATGTTGTGAACACGAGGCAAGTTGCCCACACTACCTGCAATGGCTACATAACATTCGTTCTCGATGGCACGAGCCTGTGCACAGACTCTTACTCTAGAGTAAGCATTCTGCGTATCGGTCATGAATGGAACAAAGAGAATCTGCATACCATCCTCTGCCATCAGACGGGAAAGTTCAGGGAACTCCACATCATAGCAGATCACGATACCTATCTTACCGCAATCGGTATCGAAAGTCTGGATATGGCTACCGCCACTCAATCCCCAGCACTTCTGCTCATCTGGAGTTACATGAATCTTCTCATACATATCCACGCTACCATCTCTACGGCAAAGGAAGCCGACATTGTAGAGGGAATCGCCCTTGAGATAAGGCATACTACCGGTAATGATATTGATGTTGTAGCTGATGGCCAGTTCACGGAAACGGTCACGGATTTCTTCTGTATATTGAGCCATCATGCGGATGCTTTGTGCCTCACCCAAATCATTGAAACGTGCCATCAATGGCGCATTGAAATACTCTGGGAAGAGGATAAAATCGCTTTTGTAATCACTCACGGAATCCACGAAGAACTCTACCTGCTCAAAAAGGTCGTCTACCGAAGCGTATGGACGCATCTGCCACTGTACCAGACCGATTCGCACGGTTGGTTTTCTATCTACATAGGAATCCGTAGGTGGCTGATAGTAGATATTATCCCACTGCAAGAGGGTTGCGCAGTGTTCGCTCTCCTCATCACTAGGAAGATAGTTGCGAATCACACGACGTACGTGGAAATCGTTGGAGAGTTGGAAAGTAAGAACCGGGTCGTAAATCTCACGGTTTCTTACATGCTCGATATACTCCTTAGGGCGCATCTTGTCAGCATACTTATGATAGTTTGGAATACGACCACCAAACATGATAGCCTTCAAGTTGAGCTTCTCGCAGAGTTCCTTGCGATACTCATACATACGACGAGCCAATCGCAAGCCACGATAATCAGGGTGGATAAATACCTCAATACCATAAAGGATATTGCCATTAGGATCGTGGGTATTGAAGGTTTCATTACCTGTCACCTGAGCATAGGTATGGTCGCCTTTCACCATATTATAGTTGACAATGATGGAGAGCGCACAGCCCACAATCTTATCGTCAACGATAATAACCACCTGTCCCTCAGGGAAGATTGTAATGAGTTTCTTAATTTGTTCTTTTGTCCAGAATACATCTGAGTCTGCGTAAATACGCTTAAATGACTTGGCAAGCTGGTCATAATCCTCCATGCGGAGGTTGCGCATGCTCACCTTTTCGATTTTTCGAGTTGGTTCCATAACAACTGTATTTTTATTATTATCTAAATCCGGGTGCAAAGTTACAGCAAATTATAGATACGACAAAGAGTTTTCGTAAATAATTGATATTTACGAAAACTCTTTTCATATATTTTGCTGTAAGAAAGCCTTTTGGCTTAGAATTTAACGCAAAAACTTGGCATCTTCCTGCGGTATTGCCTCGTCATGATCATCGAGATAGAGCAACTTTACCGGATGATATTTATCACTTGCCATCGAGTATTCATCCTGACGATAATGGGTCTGAATGCCACCGATGCCCAACATGGTATGAAAAGCCGAAAGACTACTCTGTACCTGTTTGGTCCGATTTTCTCCCAATGCCTTCAATATATCCGGATATTGTTTACTGAATCCTTCAGAAGTCCAGATGATGAAAGGCACATGCAGTTCGTAATCCGAAGCCTTCGGGGCAGCATGAAGGAAGAGGTGGCGATCATCATCGAAGATATTCTCTCCATGATCGCTGGTATAGAGCATCGCTGATGTAGGCTGATCATATACCCCATCCGTCTTAGTCTGTACCCCCTCCCATTTCTGCAGACGTTCAATGATACCATGCAGGATATAATCGGTATATCGGATAGTATTATCGTAAGCATTCAACAAATCACGCCGATTCTCCGGTTTTGCCTCACTCCTGCTATCAGGCTTGAAGTAAGCGAAACTACGGGGATAACGCTCCTGATAATTGAAGTGAGAACCATAGGAATGAAGAACCACGAAGAGTTTGCGATAACGGTAATGGTAATGGGCAGACGAGGAAGCATCAGCCTTGGGCAATATCTCATCCAGTTTCTGCAACAAATCCTCATCATAATGATTACCTTGCAAAGCATCCTCTTTCTTCAGAAAATAATGTTCATCAGCCTGTTCTCCCAAAAAATCGATAAACGAATGATTGGGCAACTGGTTGCTGATAAACACAGTATGGAATCCGGCTTCCTTAAAGGCCGCCAGGATGCCTTTCTCATGAAAAAGTCGCTCAAAATCCTCGGCTGATGCAGCAGACAAGAGCATCGGTACACTCTTATGGGTAGTATTGCTCTGCGTTGTCACATTCGGGAAAGCTTTGATACCCGGTGTCTTGGAAAGCAGAGGATTGGTATTCCGAGGATAGCCGTAAAGACTGAAATTATGAGCTCGTGCCGTCTCTCCTACTACCATCACATACACCTCGGGAGCCGTGGCAGAATGCTCGCTCCTGGCATCAAACTTAAAATTCCGGCTTACCTCCTTATAATTCTCTGAAGCAGCATTGCGCTCAAAAGCCAGATAAAGGTTGTAGCAGATATTGACGGGATAAAGCTGATTGCGCATACGGTAATCATCCACCACCAGATAGCTTGCCAGCAGACAGAACAGTCCTATAGCCCCAATCTGCATTGCCCAATGGCGGACTCTCTGCTGGAAAGAAACCGACAACCGGCTATCTCTTCTGATATTGACACCCCCCAGGATAAGCAAGGGCAAATAAACCACGAAGACACCAACCACGGCAGGAGCCAGATTATCGAGCAGCTCCATCGCCTCACCGGGATTGGTAGTTACGAGATTCAAAAACATATCTACCGCTATCACTCCCGTTCCGAAAAGATAAAGCAATACCAGCTGGAACGCAGCGAAAAAGACAAAGATAAATGCCCACCATACCATCTTACCAGGACGCTTAGCCGCAGAAAAGAACAACATATACAGCGACAAAGGCAGCAACACATTGACACCACATGCCCACGGAGTCAAACACTCGGTATAACACAAGGCTATATTAGGCAACAGCAATGCCACCACAGCATAAGCATACAGGAATTGCCCCGATGACACCTTATTATATATATAGGATAAACGATTCATTCTTCTCTTGTATTAAAATGCCTCATTGATATTAAACAGGAAGCCAGACTGTCCCGACTTACCAAATCCATAATCCAAACGTACATTGACATTCTTCTTAAACTCCCATCGGTAACCCACGCCAACATTAGGCAAAATCCGATTACTGCGCAATTCAGAGAATTTAGGAAAAACGGTTCCAGCTCCAGCCCAGACCACGATGCCATTCCGTTTCCAAACATGTTGGCGCAACTCCACCGTAGCCTCCAGGGAATGCTTGTCACGGTAACGACCCTCGTAATAACCACGCATAGAACTGGTTCCACCTAAATTGGCCATCATACCCCATGAAGGATTGCCGAAATTGAAATTTGCTCCAAAATCTTCGGCAAGAACCGTACCCTCTCCCAACTGCTGATAGCTGTCAAAGCGGAATTTTGTGGTACTGAAGGCATAATCATTACCCATAAACCGAGGGCGGAACATCTGCTTCAGATTGAGATAGATGCCCCGATGCGGATTGGTAAGATTATCACGATTATCATATACCAGCGATACACCGGCTCCCACATTCCATGTATGGTGATCCATTCCATTCAGTAACTCCGGACGCTCAATGTGCTTACCAATTACATAATCATAACTAGCCATCGGACCAACATAGAAATTGTCTGCCACCCGGAACAGGAAAGCAGCCTCAGCCTGTGCCTGCCATCGCTTCATGTCGCTCTTATTGTCATCGTTATCGCCCATCACGTAACCTATTCCCCAAAAATCAGAAGGGAAAGAATAGAAATAGAGACGATAGTCTATGCGATAACGACCACGAGGTGCTATATGATTTCCACGAACACCCAACATATAGAAACCTACCGTGCTCACATCACCGAAAAGCGAAACATTGGAAGGAGGAAGTAGGGTATCATTGGGGTCTGAACGATAAAGACCTGCAGCTACCATTCCTAAGCCAAACTTCGTATCAGAAGCATAGTGAGGACCTCCGATGATACTGAAGTCAAACCGCTTATGCTCCTTGTTTTTGTTGGCATCATTAAAATAGTCAAGAAATCGTGTCATCCATGATTTTCTGGCATGCCGGGTTGTATCTGCCATCTGCTGTGAGGGGATTGTATCTTGCGAAAATGGCTCAGAGGCATAACAGCCCAATGCCATCATCATGACTAGTATTGTCAGAATATGCTTCATAAAGTCTATAATCTTTGATTCTACATGTGATTTTTACTCGTAAACCAATGCCACATTATCTATCCACAATGTATTACCCGGTGTACCGATATAGGCTCCACCATGGGATGAAGAGAACTGCAGGATAAGATGCGTAGGCGTCTCATGATTGCCCGCCCATCCGGTTTCCCTTACCGGCACACTTTTTCCCTTGCTGTTGCGGGCATAGTCGGTAGAGCGAAGTCCCATCGTAGCAGCATCATAACCAGCCATGTGACGGATATCGCCATAATGAATGGTATAAGTAGCATCATTCACCCATCCGTTGGTACTTTTTCCATACTTTACTACCATCGTGCCCACTCGTTTGGCAGTGATGTTTCCCTGAGCATCTTCATGGCGCTTCTGCAAATAGAGTACGGCAATGGCATAGTCGCGACCTGCTACAGTGGATGCTCCACTGAATCCATTCTGCTTGATACGGTTAGCTGATTGAGGCATATATGTTTTATAGTCAAATTGTACTGCCTTAGGACGTGCAGTGAACGGAATACCCCAATTGATGGCTTTCGGACCATCTTTGGTACTCGTAATCGGTTCACGTACATCACCCAGGAAAAGGGAACCTGCTGCCAGAACCTTGATATTGATAAGTCCAAGCACCTTCACTTTCTCTATATGGGTTTCCAATTTAGCACAATATCCATTGCCACGCTTGTCACGATAAACCGAGTTATTGGTTTTGTAGATACCCGAAACATGTGCCAGAACATTGGATGATCCCCAGGGGGAACCACCTTTGTTGGTATAAGGAGTATTGCCATTGAGGGTCATATTAGGGCCTACGGCATAGATGGTTTTCTGATTTCCACCAATGATAGCCGACTCCTTGATGTTTCTAATCACCCAGTGATCCATGTTTCCATATTTTAATGGAACTACCTTTTTCTGTCCTTGTACAGGAAGGCTAGATAAGGATGCCAAAGCTATTGCCAAGCTAAATACTATTTTTTTTTCCATACCCGTTTCTTTTATTTCATTTCTATTTTGTTTCTATTCAACCTACGAGAAGATTTCAAGTCTTAAGTGATAGGACTTGCAAAGATAGAAAAATTTTCCGTAGTTTTCAGTTTTCCGGAAAATAATGATTGAAAATTAAGAAATAATAATAGATTTAGTCGTTTTTTATCGTATAAAAACAAAAAATCCTGCATTTGACTGAGTGGCAAATGCAGGACTTTATGTATAATAATATGTATCAATTATCGATTGGAATACATGTTGTCGTAGTACTTCTGGTAATCACCAGAGGTTACGTTGTCCATCCATTCCTGGTTATCAAGATACCATTTTACAGTTTCCTCGATACCCTCCTCAAACTGGAGAGATGGCTCCCAACCCAATTCCTTCTGCAACTTTCTAGAGTCGATGGCATAACGCATATCGTGACCCTTTCTGTCTGTTACATAAGTAATGAGGTCCATATCCTCGCCTTCCTTTCTGCCGAGCAATCTATCAACGGTCTTGATAACCACCTTGATGATATCGATGTTCTTCCACTCATTAAAACCGCCGATGTTGTAAGTCTCGGCAATCTTGCCCTTATGGAAAATCATATCGATGGCACGGGCATGATCTACTACATACAACCAGTCGCGCACATTCTCACCCTTACCATATACTGGCAATGGCTTGCGATGACGGATGTTGTTGATGAACAGCGGAATCAACTTCTCAGGAAACTGGTATGGACCATAGTTGTTAGAGCAGTTGGTCACGATGGTAGGCATACCGTATGTATCGTGGAAAGCACGGACAAAGTGGTCTGAACTTGCCTTGGATGCAGAGTATGGAGAGTGAGGATTGTACTTGGTAGTCTCCAGGAAGAACTCCTCGCCGTAAGCCTCGTGGTTCTTATCGCTGGACGCCTTTGTAGTGAAAGGAGCAGGAATGCCCTCAGGGTGAGTCATCTGCAATGCACCGTAAACCTCATCGGTAGAGATGTGGTAGAAGCGCTTGCCCTCATATCCCTCAGGAAGACTCTCCCAGTAAATCTTTGCCGCCTGGAGCAGAGACAGGGTACCCATCACGTTGGTATGAGCGAAAGTGAATGGATCCTTGATACTTCTATCTACGTGGCTCTCGGCAGCGAGATGGATGATGCCATCCACCTTGTAGTCCTGCATCAGCTTCAACATCAGGTCGAAATCACAGATATCACCCTTAACGAAAGTATAGTTAGGCTTGTCCTCAATGTCCTTGAGGTTAGCCAGGTTGCCTGCGTATGTCAACTTGTCGAGGTTGATGATGTGATACTCAGGATATTTGTTCACGAAAAGTCTTACTACGTGTGAGCCGATGAAACCAGCACCGCCCGTGATAATGATATTCTTCATTTCAATTAATAATTTATAATTAATAATTATTTTGCTTCCGCCAATTCGGCGATACACTTCTTCAAACTGTCAGTCCAGTATGGCACCTTGAAACCGAAGGTCTGCTTCAGCTTGCTCTTGTCGAGCACAGAGAAGTGAGGACGCTTCACTGGGCTTGGGAACTCCTCGCTGTAGCATGGTTGAATATCGCAGGTGTTGCCGCTGAGTTCGCAGATAATCTTGGCAAAGTCAAACCAGGAGCATACACCCTCGTTAGAGAAGTGATAGATGCCGGTCTTGTCAAGTTGGTTGGTCTCGATGATGTGAGAGATGACAGCAGCGAGGTCACCGGCATAAGTAGGAGTACCCACCTGGTCGAATACCACCTTCAGGGTGTCGTGGCTAGCCGTGAGACTCTGCATGGTCTTCACGAAATTCTTTCCCCACTGAGAGTAGAGCCAAGCAGTGCGGATAATGATATGCTTGCAGCCCGTAGCCTCGATACTCTTTTCACCCGCCAATTTGGTTTTACCATATACACCAAGCGGATTGGTTTCCCAATCTTCCTTACAAGGAATATTCTTATCGCCTTGGAATACATAGTCGGTACTAACATGAATGAGGGTACCATCTACTTCCTTCATTGCCTGAGCCAAATTGCCAGCCGCAGTATTATTAAGTAAATTGGCTAAATCAAAATCACTCTCAGCCTTATCCACGTTGGTATAAGCTGCACAATTAACGATAACCTGAATATCATTCTCCTTTACGCTGGCACGGATAGCGTCAAGATTAGTGATATCCAATTTCTCATAGCCTTCAGCCACATCGGTGAAGACAAACTTGTGATTGCTTCTTTTGGCGCAAATCTGCATTTCATGACCCAACTGGCCATTAGCGCCTGTTACTAAAATATTCATTGGTCGTTAAATATTACCTTTTAATAAAACTATGTGGCAAAAGTACAGATTATTTCTGAGATTCCCAAAAAATAGCAGAGGAATTTGTATTAATAATATATAAATAAGGTGTAAACCCAAAAAATGGAAAATGAAGAAGACAAAAAAAAACGCCAGAATCTTTCACAAGAGCCTGACGGGTTTAACCTAATACACTAATTTTCTTTTCCCTTAGATAAACTAAAACCTGTTTTTTATTTAAATCAACATACTAAATCAACAAAAGGAATATTTACCTTAGAAGACTTGAAGTGGTAGTATAATAACTACTTTTTCTTTTTACGGTTGCAAAGATACAACAAAAAATCTACAGTTGTATCCCTAAGTAGCAGAAAAGTAAATGGAATGTAAAAATCCTACATTCCTAACTTGTTTTAAATCAAAAACTTACAAAATTAACCATTTTTATCAAAGTAAATACTATAATACCATTTTTTATTTGTATCTTTGCAACACAAAAACGACAAATAGACTAATTTTATCCTTTTCAGACTACAATTATGTCATTTACAAAACATAAACAGAAGATGAGACAATTACTAATACTTCTTACGCTTATGATGCCACTGCTCGCTCAAAGCAAAACCGACGAGAAAAAGCTCCTGGAGCGTATCGACTACATGATTGATAACGACAAGCATTATCAAGATATCAAGGAAAACGAGCTCAAACAGCTGAAACAGCTAGCCTTTGATGCAGAAGATGACAAGACCCGACTTCTTTTCCTTGACAGCATATACCGTGCCTACAGCGCCTACCGCTACGACTCGGCATACGCTTACATGCAGCGTGGACTGGAGTTGGCAAAGAAGGTCAACGATACCTATTATATAACTCTCAACCAGATTAACCAGGCGTCAGTACTCTCGGTAAGGGGATTCTATGGCAAAGCCGAAGCTCTGCTCGAATCACTCCATCCCGACACGATGCCCTACAAGCTGAAGTTATACTATTACTATACCTTCGCTTGGCTCTATAATTACTGGGAATCATACGCCCAAAACTCTGATTACGCAAAAGAATTCCGTGACCAGAAAAAGCATTTGATGGGTCTATTGCTCCAAAATTTCAACGAAGACAGCAAGCATACCAGCTACTATCATTATCTCATGGGCGAAAACATCTATTTGGATGAGCCTACCAGCAAGCAGTCGCTCTACCATTTCATGAAGGCACTGAAAATGTCTCCAGCCAAATCACGCATCCATGCCATGTCGGCATACGGTATCGCCAGATATTACAAACTTACAGGTAACTTCGATCTCTACGAGAAATATCTCGTGGAAGCATCTGTGAGTGATGGCCTATGCCAGCTCAAGGAAACGGTAGCCCTGCAGAAACTTGCCTACTTTCTTTTTAAAAAGGATGCAAGCAACAGTAAGAGAGCAGCCAAATACATCCAGCACACGATGGAAGATGCACAGTTCTTCAACAACCGACTGCGCATGATGGAAATTTCCAATATCCTCCCTGTCATTGCTTCTGCCAACCAGCAGGCTGCCGAGAAATCACGTGCCCGTTTCCTCTTCGGCTTCATCGGTGTTAGCGTAGCACTCATCATCATCCTCATTCTCTCCTTCGTCAACAACCGACAGAAGAACAAGCTGAAGAAAAACAAGCAGGAGATAGAAGAGCAGAACGAGAAACAGAAAGAAATGAACGCACAGCTCACCAAGCTGAACCAGCAGCTGATAGAAACAAACATCAAGCGAGAGACCTACATGCGACTCTTCATGGATATCAGTGCGGCATATATCAGAAAATTGTCAGATTACCGCAAACAGGTGAACCGAAAGATCAAGGCTAACCAGACTGCCGACCTGCTGAAAACCCTCAACACCCACAAGATGGAAGAGGAGGAGTCACAGATGTTCTACAACCGCTTCGACAAGGCGTTCATGGAACTGTATCCCGGTTTCGTGACGGAGTTGAACAAGCTCCTGCTGCCAGAATGCCAGCTGGAACTTCCTACTACCCACACCCTGACCACGGAAATCCGTATCTATGCATTGATGCGACTAGGCGTAACCGACAGCCAGGAGATAGCCACCCTGCTGTATTATTCTACCCAGACCATCTACAACTATAAATCGGGCATGAGAGCAAAGGCAAAGAATCGCGAGACTTTTGAGAACGACATCAACCGTCTCTGCCATATTATATAATAAGGAGTTAAAGGAGTTAAGACAACAGTCTTTTTAGCGTAGATTTTAAGCAGCAAGACATACGTCTTAACTCCTTTAACTCCTATAATATGCGACTAATCGCGATGGATAACCGTTCCGTTTGCCTGATGCGTAGCAAGAACCAGCACCTCTGCTATCTGCACATGTTCAGGAGCAGAAGCTGCATAGTAAGCCACGTCAGCCACATCATCACCATTCAAAGGAGTGATACCACGATAAACCTGGTCAGCTCGCGCATTATCACCATGGAAACGGACATTAGAGAAATTGGTTTCTACCAATCCAGGTTTCACATTGGTTACACGCACCTTGGTATGTGCCACATCAATACGCAACCCATCAGAGATTGCTTTAACGGCAGCCTTGGTGGCACAATAAACATTGCCTCCAGCGTAAGCAGCATCTCCTGCCACACTACCAATATTGATAATATGACCATGATTACGTTTAATCATGCCAGGCACAATCAGGCGAGTCATGGTAAGAAGTCCCTTGATATTGGTATCAATCATCTGATCCCAATCCTCAAAATCACCTTCATACTCCGGTTCCAGACCACGAGCCAATCCGGCATTATTGATCAGCACATCAATATTGCGCCATGCATCAGGAATATAATCTACAGCCTTCTTTGCAGCCTCACGATTACGGACATCGAAAGCCAAAGCCAAGACTTCAGTGCCTTCTGCCTCTAATTCCTTTTTAAGGATTTCCAACTTGCCGGTATTTCTACCAGTGATAATCAGATTATAACCACCTCTTGCAAAGCGGCGAGCGCAACCTTCACCTATTCCACTTGTTGCACCTGTGATAAGAGCTATCTTTCCCATAGTTTCTTATATCTTATAAATTATATTGTTAGTTATCTCAGTATAACATGTCTTCTCTTCGGGATACATGTTTTCCTTTATCTTATGTTTTCTCTTTACAACACCAAAACCCGGACTTCGGCATTAGCCATTTTCTCTATCTGATTCATCGGGCGTTTGAAATAAACACTCTGTACAGCCTTGTTGATGATGCCATGTCCTACTGCCAGAATAGTCTTATCGGGATAAGTAACCTTGAGCCAAGTTAGAAAATTCTGCGCTCTTGACTTCACCCTTTCCAATGTTTCTATATTATCTGGCCAATCCTTTGGGTCCTTAGGTAAGGAAGGAATGAACTTGCCAGTAAAGTCTCCCCAATCCCGCTCTCTCAGCAATGGAGTGGTAACGATATGAGCATCAAGCTCCTCATCTGTCAGATTGCCTGTCAAAGAGAGAGTTTCGATATGAGGACGGGCAATAATCTCACAGGTCTGTATACTACGATACAGATCACTGGAAACGAAGACATCGATATGTTCGTTTACCATCTTCCCGGCAACTTCCTCGGCTTGTTCAATACCTTTCGCATTCAACTTGCCCGGTGTTTGACCTTGCATGATCTGAGCAGCATTATCCACGGTCTCACCATGGCGCACAAGATATAACTTTGTCATAGCTTATAGTTTTTGCTTACAAAATTACTCATAATTGGCGAAAATAAGGAATAATTTGCGTTAAATAAATCATAAAAATCATGCTTTCTCGATTTTCTTTCGTATTTTTGCATAAAGATTAATATATAACATTGCAAAATCGTTTTAAAAAAGATAAGTATGAAAGTAGTACATAGTTCTTTGTTTCGTGCCGTCTGCGCCATCATCATTGGTGTTTTACTCATCCAATACCGCGAACAGACAGTCACATGGATTACCATCGCTATCGGTGTGTTGTTTTTCCTTTCTGGAGCCATCTCCCTCATCTCCTACTTCAGCGCTAAGAGAACTGCAGAGAAGATGCAAGGCCAGATGCTTTCTGACGCCAACGGCAAACAGATTATCGGAATCAAGCCCAACTTCCCTATCGTTGGTTTGGGCAGTCTGATTCTCGGCATGATTCTGGCATTGATGCCAAATGTATTCATCGCATGGCTGATGTTTATCCTTTCGGCAATCCTGATCTTGGGTGCCATCACTCAAATGGCAAATCTGGTAACAGCTGCCAAGATGGGGCGTGTGGGCATCATCTACTGGCTTATGCCTTCAGCCCTTCTGCTTTTGGGTATACTGGCAGTCATCAAGCCTTCTGCCTTAGCCTCAGCCCCATTGCTCATCATCGGTTGGGCCATGTTGGTATACGGTGTAGTAGAATGCGCCAATGCCTTCAAGATTTCCAACAACCGACGTAACTGGCAGAGAAAGAACAACCAAAAGAACAACATCGTAGTAGACTCAGATTCTACCAGTACCAAAAACGAAGAAGTTACTTTTATTGAATAGAAAACAAAATAGCCTCACAAGTATCTTCAAACTTGCGAGGCTATTTTTATTATTTTTCTACGAGTCCCTCTACATAGCGACAAAGGATACTGATACCCTTTTCATTCTCACCTCCCTGCGGAATGATGATATCTGCATAACGCTTGGTTGGCTCGATAAACTGCTCGTGCATAGGCTTGAGCACCTTGAGATAACGGTCTACGACCATTGATACCGTTCTACCTCGATCTATCGTATCACGCTGAATATTACGAATCAACCGTTCATCAGCATCGGTATCTACAAATACCTTCAGATCCATCAAACTGCGCAATTTCTTATCTACCAAGGTCATGATACCCTCAATTATCACTACCGGCTTTGGTTCAACATGAATCGTCTCCTGCTCACGGTTACATTTAATATAACTGTAGGTAGGCTGCTCTATAGCCTTGCCTGCACGCAAATCAGCAAGCTGCTGATGCAAGAGTTTCCAGTCGAAAGCCGATGGATGGTCGAAATTAATTTGATGGCGTTCCTCTTCCGTCATATGCGAGGTGTCATTATAATAAGAGTCGAGCGGCACCACTGCTACATAATGCGGCGGCAGCACTTCTACGAGTTTCTTTACTACTGTTGTCTTGCCAGAACCTGTACCTCCAGCAATACCTATCACCGTTACCTTATCTATCTTTTCCATTTTCTATAAGATTTCTTCAAACATTTTGCGATAATACTCAGCCTTTTTCTCCACCGCCATCGGATAAGCCCTGGAACTGGACGGCATGCGGTAAAGCCTAAGCTGACGAGTTCCGACAGTAAACTCAATAAATTCTCCCATTTTAGGAAGCGAACGAATACCAAAGTGGTCAGTAAATACCTTGGTGGCAAGCTGTCCTGCCGTAAGAACCGCCTTACATTCGGGTAATCTGGCAAGCATACCATCCAGATCAGAAGGCTGCACTATTTGCAAGTCTTTATCTGAAGCCGTATTCTTGGTTCGAATCACCTGTTGGGCGGTATCATAGATAGCCACTCCTTTTTCCTTCAGAAAATCCTTGATGGCATCCAGCCTATAAGTCTTATGCTCCACATCTACGAAATGGAATTTATCTCCGAAGTAAATCAGTCCGAATATTCTCCACATGTCGTTCTGGAAGTTAGGATAATACCAGGGCATGCACCATCGCTTCTCTGCGGGTGGAAAGGTACCGAGCATCAGCAACTTGGCATTGCCCGGTAACCATGGTTCAAAAGGATGTTCTTCAACCATTTTATTTTTTCTCCTTCACCAGATATAAAACTACAGGCAAGTGATCGCTGTAACCGTTGAGCCATCTGCCACCCGCTTTGGTACGCAAAGGAGCTCCCTTGTACTGTCCTTCCTGCTGAATCAGATAATCTCTGCGGAATACATGGTGCTTCCAATACTTCAAGCTGCTGTAATCCTTGTTCTTAGAATCCTTATTCAAAAGACTAGGCGAGAGCACAATCTGATCGAAAAGGTTCCAGGAGCCATTATAGAACAATGTACCCTTACCTTCCTTAGCCAGGATATTATACCATGGATTGTACATATCATCAGGACCAACCTCAGAGATTTCGGCCTTTGCTTTCAATACCTTGTGCATACTTACATTTGTCGGATCATCGTTCATATCACCCATCACAAAGACCTTCATCTCTGGATTTAAGCGAAGCAGGGAATCCTTAACTACTTTAGTTTGACGAGCGCCACTCTCACGATAGAACGGACCTGAAAAACGGCTAGGCCAGTGACATACAATGACAGCCACATCATCACCTCCCATTTCACCACGTACGGTAAGGAATCCGCGAGTCATGAAAGCCGAATCCTTTTCCAATTCCTGAACATAAGGAACCAATTTTACATTCTTGACGTTGAAAAGTGCTGGATTATAAAGTAAAGCACAGTCAATACCACGCTTATCAGGACCCTCAACATGACAGAATTGCATATTGCGAGCCTTCAAAGGAGGCTGAGCTGTAAGATCTTTCAAGACGTTGGCATTCTCCACCTCGGCAAGACCAATAAATGCACATCCCACGTTAGGCAGCACATCAGTACCCATATCAGCAAGGGCTCTGGACATATTCTTCAATTTGTTGGTATACTTCATACCATTCCATCCCTTGGCAGGCAAATATTCATAATCATTCTTACCCGCATCATGACAGGTATCAAAGAGATTCTCCTGATTGTAGAATCCAACAGCATATACCTGAAACTGTTTACCACTAGAAGCCTTTGATTTCTTCTGGGCAATAGCACCCAAACTTATAAAAAGTAAGGCTGCCAAAAAAAGCATTTGTTTTCTCATACCACCTATTTAATATTAAAGTTATATACTTTTTACTATGCACACAGCACACAACTGTGCGATTTTGTTGGGCAAAGATAGTACAAAAACCGCAGATTTCCCCATAAAAATGAATATTTTTTCAGAATTCATTCATTTTTAACTAAAAAGACTTTCTTTTTCCGAAAAATTCTGCCAAAACATTCAGAATAGCTAAAAATGAGCAATTTACGAGAGTCTCACCTCAATAGTGGTAATGATTTGGCAACGGTTCTAATTTCTGCAATCTGCACAAGATTGCTTGTCAAACAACTCTTCTTGATTTGCTTGCAAAAGTATAATAAAAATTTTGATTGGCAAAAATGCTGCTCGTTTTTTATGATTTATTTTCAGAACATATTTGGAATGTGATTAAAATTGTAACTTAGGACTGACTCGGAACAGTCCAATCTGTCTTTTTACCTACTTTAAGGTATTGCAAATATATACTAAAATTCGTACCTTTGCAGCCGATTTTGAATATTCAAACAGAGAATGAGGCTACGATATGCTTATGTGCCTGTACTTTTGCTCATGTCCTTTTCGGCAATGGCAAATGTATGGGCTTCGTCATTCCTTTCTCATAACGAAAGGGATTTTCGTCTTGCTGTGTCGGGTGATACGGTAAGGGGAAGTCGTACCTCTAAGCAGGATTCCATCTTCAAGACACTCAATCTCGACGAGGTGGTGGTGACCGCTGCCATCAAGGAGGTGGAGATGAAGGGCGATACCACGGTCATCAATGCCAATGCCTTCAAAACTCCCGAGGGGGCTTACCTCGAAGAACTCTTGAAGCGTGTGCCTGGCTTGGAATACGACAAGCAGGACAAGACGATAACCTACAACGGTCTTCCCATCCATGAAATCAATGTCAATGGCGAGAGTTTCTTTGGCGGCAACAGCACCCTCGCCCTCGAAAACCTGCCAGCCAAACTGGTGAGCAAAATCAAGGTATATGACAAGCGGAGCGAACTGGAGAAAATCACCAAGGTGCGCAAGGGAGGCGAGAACTATGTGCTGGACTTGCAGACCAAGCGAGAATTTAACGGCACGCTGATTACTTCGGCTGGCATCGGCAGGGGCAACAACGATAAGAAGGAGGCTGAGTTGATTTCCAATTTGTTCCGACAGACAGGCGACAATATTTCCGTGATAGCCCGAAGTGGCAACCGATATATGACTTCTCTCTGTCCCGACAACCGACAGGACAATGTGGCGATGAACTTTGCCAAGAAGTTCTCCAAGCGGTTCACCCTCTATGGCAACATGATGTACAACCATTATGCCAGTGGCAACGAGAGCACCCTGTATAGCGAGCAATACCTCGCCACAGGCAACCGTTACCAGAACTCGGCATCCACCAGCACCAATCGCAACACGATGGGCAATGGTTCGTTGGGCATGAGGTGGAGCTTGGATGACAAGACCTATTTTAATATAGGTGGAAACTTCAGCAGGTCGAAGAGCGACAACACCAGCGACAGCCAGCAATCCACCTCTTCAGAAGGCGATGAGCGTATCAACAGCATCACGAGAAACTCGGATTCGAAGAGCGACAGCCATTCGTTCTCCGTCAATGCCGACATCACCCGAGTGTTCAACGACAAGGGTACGAGCATCAGCCTCACGGGTAGTTACTCCGACAGCAAGAGTACCAACGAGTCACATTCCCTTTCCGAGACCACTTACTATCAGTTGGAGAGCAGTCTGGGTGGCGATTCCGTGCTTTATCGCAACCAATACCAGCACTCCCCCTCCACCAATCGTGCCTATTCCGTAGGCATCAACTTGACGCACCCCTTGGCTGAGAACTTGCACCTGCAACTCGGCTATCGCTATTCTGCCAACCGACAGGTGAGCGACAGGATTACTTACGAGAGCGAAGTATATCAAGACAGTTTGAGCAACTATACCCAGAGTCGGACTTATTCCCACGAACTCAGCCTTTATTTCAATTATAATGGCAAGCGATGGCAGGTGAATACGGGTGTGCAGATGCATCCAGAGCGGAGAAGTCTTGACCAGAAGACTGGGCTGCTCTATGCTGATACGGTGAGGACGAGCGTGAATTGGAACCCACAGTTGAATGTGTCATGGCATCAAGGCAAGACTCGCTTCGAGCTGAATTATGACGGTAGTAGCCGACAGCCCGACCTCGGTAGCTTGATGTCGCTCACCGATAATAGCGACCCGCTGCACATCACCCATGGCAATCCTTCGCTCAAAGCATCCTATAATCAGAATTTCCGATTGACAGGTAGGAACACTCGCCTCGGTCTTTCGGGCGATGTTAATTTCAGCAACACCTATAACAGTCAGACGCAAGCCGTCTTTTACAACCTTGCCACTGGTGGCACGGAGACTTATCCTGTGAATGTGAATGGCAACTGGAATATGCGCACTAGTCTTCGTTATCAGAAGCGATGGAAGAAACGGTTCAATCTCTCCGCTCGCACAGGTGCCAACTTTAGCCAAAGTGTAGCCTTGGTGAACGAGGGGAAGAGCGAGGAGCCAGACCGCAGCGTCACCCACAATACGTCGTATAATGCCAACCTTCGCTTGGGTTATCAGCCGAAATGGGGAGGCTTCGACTTGCAGGGCGATTGGCGTTATCGCCATGCCACCAACCAACTCCGGGGTACATCCAACTATACCCGAAGCTATAACTTTTCGCTGAATACCTATGCAGAGCTTCCTCTTGGTTTCCTGGTCAAGAGCGATGCTGCATACTCTTTCCGTAACGGCACCAACATCAAAAAAGGTGAAGACGACCAAGTGGTTTGGAACTTGGGGGCATCTTGGCAATTCCTCAAAAAGAAGCAAGCCGAGCTTTTGCTCTATTGGTCAGATATTCTCAGCGACAAGAAAAACTATTATCGCAATGTTACGGCGACAGGATTGACGGAAAGCCGTACCTCACAAATTGGCAGCTACTTCATCATCAGTTTTAAGTATCGGCTGAATAAGCAACTGTGAAAAACATATTGAAAATCTTAGATATGTTATGATTTCTCAACAAGACAGATGAGAAACCCTATAAATCATAACAAATTACTATTGCAAATTTCATTATTTTTAGGTATTGCACATTATTTAATAAATATGTACCTTTGCAGCCACAAATTAAGGGTAATATTTTTAATTAATTATAAACATTTAAAAGAATAATAAAACAATGAAAATTTTTAAGAATTTCATCGGTCTTGCTGCAATGGCTCTTTGCCTCGGCTTCGCTTCTTGCAGCAGTGATGACGATGCGCCTTCTTATAGTGGGGGGGGCAATTGACAATTCGCCTCTCAAAGCCCTTCTCGAAAGCAAAGGATACACATTCGACGAGAACGGCAAGTTGCTCCTTGATGACAAAGCTAACAGCACAATTTCACTCGACCTTTCAGGCACACAGGTTGATACCGCCGCCTTGAAAGAGCTTTCAGTTTTCCCTAATTTGAAAGAGTTGAACCTTAGCAACAATGGCTATGGTGAGACTTTCGATTTTTCTGTTCTTCCTGCTCAGATTACAGGCATCGACCTCACAAATAACGACATTTACAACTACGACAACCTCGTAAAGGTAACAGTAGAGGAAAATGGCGATGAGACAGTAGAGAACCTTCACAATATAACCAAACTTTATTTACCAAAAGATGCTAAGTATAACATTGCTCAGCTCATGCGTTTCTATCGTCAGAATAAGTCTGCCATTGATGGTGGTACTATGGATGTTGAAATGCAAAATGCTAATGGTGGTTTGGAAAAATATAATACATTGAGGGAGATTCCTGATGCATCTTTAAGAGAATATTTAAAAACTCAATTTTCAGATTTGTTTGATGGCGATAAATTGAATATTTATAAACACTTAGGAAACACTCAAAAAATTAACCCCCTATCTATTGGTGAATACCAAGAAGTTGAAAGTGTAGAAAGTTTGGAGGGTATTGAGTACATAATAAACAATCCATATTGGGAAGGAGCTGTATTGGCAATAATGCCAACTACGAAGGTAGATTTTCCTAAAAATATCAACATTCCTTCGACTGTCGTACGATTAGGATTGAAAAACTTGAATTTCCTTGATGGGTTAAATATTACACAAGCAAACTATCTCACTTATGTATATCTCGAAAACTTGGATAATGTCGAATCTTTAGACTTTAGCCATACAACCAACTTTTTACAAAGAGGAAGTGATGTTGAGTATGACGAAGGTGAAGGTAGTAAATTATATGTATTGAATTGCCCAGAACTTAAAAATATCATTTTCCCAAATGCAGAAAAATTGGCTGCTAACGAAATTGATTTGGAATATTTGCTAAAGTTAGAGAAATGCGACTTGTCTAAATTCTATATGATTTGTAACTTCTCATTAGGAGATTTGGCAACATCCTATAATCTTGTATATCCTAACCTCACAGAACACAAGGGAGGTCCAAGAGAAAACAAGACATATTTCGCTTGTTCTCAAAGTACTTATGATAGAACTTCAACAAAAGACTTCATTGATAAATACTATACAAACGCTTCTCCTAAATGCTTAAGCAAAAGTGGTAGTTTGAGAAGTTCTTTGAACAAGGGTATTAGATGGTAATAATTCACATGTTAAATATAAAAATCAAAGTAAAATGAAAAAAATTCTTTTTGCCATGTTTATGGCTTTGACTTTTGTAATGAATGCAAAAGCAAACGTGAGTGATTATGTAGGTGAGTACTATGGTACTTTGTCAAACATCATGATGAACAACAAGACTGGTTATGCAGACCAAACTATGTCTTTCTTCATCACTGCCGATGGTAAACTTCATGGAGAAATTGGTCAGATTGGCAAGATGCCAGGTAAGATTACCATAGACATGGATGTTGACATCGACGAGGATGGTAATATGACAGCTGTTTATACCAAGGCTGGCGTTCTTGACTTTACTATAAGCATCTTAGGTTCTTCTACACTTTATTTGGATGAGGATGGAGCTGATGACGATGGTGCAACCAGTCCTTTTGTTGGCACTATCAAATCTAATAAGATGAACTTTACTCTATATGTAGTTGGTAAATACTTAGGTGCAAGTTTCCCTGCACGAGTAAGCTTCGAGGGTACAAAAAAGTAACCAATGAGTAGTGTGGTAAAGAAAATCCAATATATTGTATTTCTTATATTTGCTCTTTTTGCAGTAGCTTCTTGTAGCAGTGATGATAGTTTAACGCAAGAGGCACCAGCAGATGAATATGTAGCAAAAGCAAAAGAATTACTTAATGGAGATGTTGTCCTGTCTACTAAAGCAACCATGAGTGGTGTTGATAAGACTCACTTGGCAAATGGTTGTCCTACGAAATTCAATTTCACATGGAAAGAAGATGGAACAATGACACTTTCATTGGTCGATTTTACGGTTGGTTCAATGCCACTTGCTGTTACATTTAAATGCAATACGAAATTTATGAAGTTAAATTCTTGGGACAAAGATGAGCGCCCAGAGGCTGGTTGGATTAAATTTCAAGGCAAAAACGGCAATGTAACAACTGATGGAGAAGACCCTAAAGATTGCCAAACTGGTAGTGGAGCTTCTGTTGAAGGCTATTTGAATGTAGAAACAAAACAGATTGAATTTATTGTAAATTACAATCTGATGAACGTTCGTACAGAGACTTTCAAACAAACTATTGACAAGAATCGCATCAACAACTTTGATACGGAATTTGAGCAATACGAAAAAGACCTTCTACAATGGAAGAAAGATAATGGCGAAGCATAAAGGTTTATGTTTCGTATAAAGCAAGAAAGAGGGGTATGCCCAGACATATCTCTCTTTCTTTTTGTAAATAAAAACAAAAGAAAGGAAGAAAGAATAAGCCATAGCGAGGCTAAAATCGTGTAAGGAATAGAAATCAACAAAAGGTGTAAACCTTTTCGACATATAAACACTTCGTTTTCAGAAGCTATACTAAGGTCTGGCTTCGTTGCTACAAGTGAAGGGCTACGCTGGTATAAGCATAAGCCAATATCGGTATAAGTGTGAGCCTATGTCGATATAAGCGTAGGCTAACGTTGATATAAGCATAAGTCAACGCCGATATAAGCGTCAAGCGATACTGCTATAAGAAGAATTGGATGAAAATAGAATAACGATATAAATGAAGACAATTAGAAAAGTAATGTTCATGGGGGTGCTCTTGCTTCTTGCCCTGCCAATGGCAGCGCAACGCAAGGTGAAGTTTGCCATCGCAGAGAAGGCAACCGAGCAACCAATCATCGGCGCAGTCATCACCTACGCCGACAACGAGAAATTGAAATCGCCACAGCGTGTTGTTACCAACATGGATGGTGAGGCTACCATCTCGGTGCCTCAGAGTGGCAAGTGTTATTACCAGGTGGTATCCGTGGGCTATAACCCTCTGAATGGAACCATCGGAAGCGACAACTCCCTCAAACTCTTCATGACAGAAGACGTGATGAAGGTGAACGAGGTGGTGGTTACTGGTTCCCGTACCGCCCGACCTATCAAGCTCTCGCCAGTGAGCACGCAGGTGCTCGGCGGTAAGGAACTGGTAGATGCAGGCTATGCCGACCTGACCAAGGCCCTGCAACAGGAGACACCGGGTATGAACATCCAGAAGGTGGGTTTCGGCAACGAAATCTCCATGCAGGGCTTGGATGCCCGCCACGTGCTCTTCCTGCAGGACGGTGAGCGATTGACGGGCGACATGGCTGGCAACCTCGACTATGAGCGATTCAACCTCCATGCCATCGACCGCATCGAAATCGTGAAGGGTGCCAGCAGTACGCTCTATGGCAGTCGTGCATCGGGTGCCGTCATCAACCTCATCACCAAGAAAACTACCAAGCCTATCGACATTCAGGCTGGTGTGCGTTGGGGACAGATGAACGAGCGCAACTACAAGAATCCATCCAAGAAGGACTTCCTGTATATGTTTGAGAAGAATGCCGACCGCCCGAACCTGCAGAGCTGGGTATCGGCAGGATTCAATGCAGGCAAGGTAACTTCGCAGACGGACGTGTGGTATTCTTCGAGCGATGCCTTCTACATGTACCAGGCGGAGAACGACAAGAAGGTCTATACCCAAGAGGCGAATCCTTGGCTCGACCACGACGTGACCATTACCAGCGTGGCTTCCCGTCCGCCAATGGGCATCGAGGGTACAGAGCATATCTCGGTATCGCAGAAGGTATTCTACGACCCTTTCAAGAACCTGGAGATTCTTGCCTACGGTAGTGCGTTCTATATGAATACCTACGACCTCATTCAGGATATGACCTTCAGTCAGGCGCGTGACTGGACGGCTGGAACCAAGATTAAGTACTCCTTCAAGGATTGGTTCAAGATTACCGCCTCCCTTCATGGTGACTTCTACGACCGCTTCAAGCGTCACGAGCGTATCGACGAGCGTACCAAAGTGTATAAGAGCCGTATCTTCCAGCCTCGCCTCTCCATCACCTCGCAGAAGTTCGAGGGCCACGACCTCATCCTCGGTATCGAGCACCTGAGCGATGACCTGACGAGCGACCGATTCAACGGCGATGCCTCCCACATCATGCGCACCCGTTCGCTAAAGGAAACGGAGGCTTTCCTGCAGGACGAGTGGACGATGAACGACCACTGGATGGTTTCGGCAGGTGTGAGAACCAACTTCAGCCGTGTCTTCGGACTGATGGCGATGCCTAAAATTGCCTTCAAGTGGAGTCCTTCGGATCACTGGGCATGGAGAGCCAACTATTCGATGGGCTACCGTTCGCCAAGCATCAAGGAGCTGTTCTTCAACTGGGACCACCTCGGCATGTTCATGATTAAGGGTAACCCGGACCTGAAGCCTGAGAAGAACAACTACGTGAGCCTGGGCACAGAGTACTCGAACGATAACTTCTTCATCTCGGGCAATGTGTATGGCAACTTCTTCCGCAAGAAGATAGAGGGCGTATGGCGCATCTACGACATGCAGTATAACTTTGAATACACCAACCTCGCCAAGCAGAACCTCATCGGACTGGAGACCATCATGCGCTGGCACTTCCTCAACCACTTCACGATGAATGCCACCTACAGCTACGTGAACGTGAGCAAGACGGATGGCATCCAGGTGAACACCACTTCGCCTCATGCTGCTACGGCGAGCCTCGACTATAAGTACAGCAAGAAGAACTACCGACTGGGCGCCACCTTCTCGGCAAGCTACATGGGTGAGAAGAAGTTTGATGTGCAGGACCGACTCTCTGTAAACGGTAAGAGCCACGATGCCTACTTCCGCTGCCAGTTGCCTCAGTATGTATTGTGCAACCTGTCGGTGATTCAGACCTTCTATAATAAGGTGAAGGTGACGGTGGGTGTGGATAACATCTTTAACTATGTGCCAAAGACCCTGGGTTCGGGCATCACCATGTTTAACGTGCCAGCCACGGCAGGAGCCAAGGCGCATGTGCAGGTGGAAGTGTTGGTAGATGAATTGGTAAAAGCATTTAGAAAGAAAAAATAATGAAGAAAGCATTACTATATATAATAGGTATGGCAGCCGCAATGACGAGCTGCGTATCTTATGAGGCTGAGGACTTCACTGGTCATACCTTGCCCCGAAAAACAGGTTATAGCACGGGTGTTACCAACGACTGGCTCTATTTTGACCTGAAGACGGGACATCGCTATAATGTGCTGAATCCTAACCAGAGTGTCATCGCCTTTATTGATGGCAAGCCGGTGAAGGAATACTTCGGTTGCGAGGGTGACACCACCGTATATTGGACGGAGGGCGTTCAGAAGAACGTGTTCCAGGACTATAAGCGCGATGCCGATGGTAATAAGGTGCTGGTGAATCCTAACAATCCGAAGCAGGGCTACGAGATGGTTGCCCGAAAGGCAAACAGTCTGCTGGTGATGGAGAACAAGGAAGATGACCCCAATACGATGGCTTATCCTGCTACGGAGTGGGATCTCGCCTTCAATGGTTATCAGCTCCGCACCAACAGTGGAACGAGCGGTCCAGGCAAGGGCGGTGCTGCCGACCTGGGCTATGGCGAATATGACAAGTGGACGAGCAAGGCGCAGGTGGATGCTTATCTGGCAGAACACAATATGACCTTCGCCGTGGATGATTCGGCAAGTGTCTATGTCACCATGTCGCAGAACGACTGGAACAAGTATTGCATCGCCAACAAACTGGATATGAACAAGAACCCTTGGTTCGACCCGAACAACGGACCTGCCAAACAGTTGGTAAGCGGCAATCCGGTGCTCGAAAAGGCAATGAGTTTCTCGGGTCCACCTCCAGTATATACTCCTTCTTTCCATACCTACGTAATCCGTTCGTGGGATGGCGAGAGATATTACAAGCTCCAGATTATCTCCTGGTATGATGCCAATGTGCAGATAGGTGATGAGGGAGGTAGAATCAGTTATTACTTAGATGAATTAAAGTAAACATTAAACATTATGAAACAATTGAATTGGTGGAAATCCATCGCATCGTTCCTCGTGGTACTCTTTACCATGCCGTTGGGACATGCGCTGATGATGATAATGGATAAGACGATGACTCCTGAAGCTGTGCATTACTCAGCCTTCTTCATGGGGTTGGCAGGTCTTATCATGGTAGTAATCGGGGTCTTCGTAAAGGGAGACACCAAACAGACTCTTTGGGGACTTTTCGGAGGTCTGCTTTTCTGGACCGGTTGGATAGAATTTCTGTTCCAGTACTATGCTACCCGCTGGGGTACACAGCCGGAGATGGAGAATGGCGAAGTTGTGACTCGCCCTGAATACCTCATCCTCCCTGCCACCTTCGGCATGTGGATGATGATGATGGTGCTCTACATCTTCTCAACCAAAAACGGATGTAACTTCATCAACTGGTGGCAGCGTTTTCTCTTCCGTTCCCGCAAGAACGAGATTGCCGCCCGTCCGATGACACATCATACAAGTATCGTCACCTTCATGGAACTGAACATGATTCTCTGGACTAGCTATCTCCTGTTGATGTTCTGCTACGACAAGAACTTCCTAGGCGACCATCATCCTGTAACTTCGGTTGTTGCCGCAGCTTGTCTGATAGGTAGTTTCTTCATCTTCCGAAAGCAGTTGCGTTTGAGCACATGGGGAGCCAATATCCGTATGGCTATCGCAACGGTTGTCGTGTTCTGGGTACCAGTGGAAGTGCTTGGTCGCTTGGACTTTTTCAAGGAGATTTGGATTGAGCCGGAGAAGTATACTACCCAGATGATTTGCATCCTCGTGGCATTCGTGGCATTGCTCGTCTATATCATGTTTGCAGCTCACAAGAAGAAAAGCCATGAGTAACAAGAAACTATATTGGTGGAAATCCATCGTGTCGATGGGCGTGATATTGGGAAGCATGCCCATGGTTCACTTGGTGGCACGAGTATTGAAGGACAACTACGACGGCACGCAACTGTTGGGTGCTGGCATGGCTGTGGGATTCGTGGGCTTGGTGATGGTGGTGGTCGGTGTTTTCGTCAAGGGACAGACTCGCCAAACCTTGCTCGGACTTATCGGTGGCATGTTCTACTGGACGGGTTGGGTGGATTTCCTCTTCATGTATTATGCCCATCGTTGGGGAACACATGCCGAGATTGACCCCACAACGGGAGAGGTGTTGAGCCGAGCTGAATATCTTCTGCTCCCTGCCACCTTTGGCTTGTGGGCAATGGTGATGTTGCTCTACATCTTCTGTTCCCGAAATGCCTGCAACTTCCTCAACTGGTGGCAGACGCTCTTCTTGGGGAAGAACAAGCGACTCATCGCCGCTCGCCCGATGACACGCCACACCAGCATTGTTACCTTCATGGAAATCAACACAATGCTCTGGACTTGCTATCTCCTGCTGATGAACCTCTACGATCCTCAATTGTTTGGTCGTGAGAGTCCAGTCACCTTCGGTGTAGCCTTCGGTTCCTTGCTTTCTGCCCCTTACGTATTCCGCAAACAACTCCATTTGCCATCATGGGGAGCGAACATCAGAATGGGTACGGCTACGGTTATCGTCTTTTGGATTGCAGTAGAGGCTTTCAACCGTACAGGAATTATTGGGAAGTTGATAGATAATCCTTCTGCCTATCCTTGGCATTGGGTAGTCATGGGGATAGAACTTTGCTTCTTGGCAAGAAAGATTATTAAAGACAACAAAAAATGAAGAAAGGAACTTGGAGGAAACAACATAAATGGCTCGGTATTGGCATGAGTTTCTTTATGCTCATGTTTTGTTTGTCAGGTATTCTGCTCAATCATCGTTCACTCATCAAAGATGTGAACATAAGCAGGAAGTATCTGCCAAGCCGTTATGAGTTTCGTAACTGGAACGGAGGTTTACTAAGAGGTACGCTCGACCTTGACAAAGGTTTGGGGGCAGACTCTTTGCCTGTATCGGACTCTTGTCATCATCTGTTGCTTTACGGTAATGGTGGCATTTGGCTTACAGATTCCAAGGCTTCATTTTTCAAGGGCTTCAACGAAGATTTGCCTACAGGGGCAGACTACCGACAGATTAGAAATGTGATAAAGACCGGTGATGGAAATATCTTTGCAGTATCTCCCTTTGGGCTTTATCGATATGGCGTACATGAAACGTGGCATGAGGTGAAAATGCCTTTGGGTGAAGACGAGAAATTGACAGACATTGCTTCACATGGTGATACTCTTGTGATACTTAGTCGCTCCTTTGCCTATACCTCACATTCTCCTTATACGACCTTCAAGCGGATCAAACTCCATGCTCCTGAAGATTATGACGGCAAAGTAACCGCATTCCGTACCATTTGGTTGTTGCATAGCGGAGAGTTATTTGGTTTGGTTGGAAAGTTGATTGTCGATGCCATAGCCTTTATCATTGTGATACTTTGTATTACTGGTGGCATATTTTGGTTGAGACCGAAAAGGACTGTCTTGCTGCAAACATCGCTTCGTCTCCATGATAAGATAGGAAGATACACCATCATCTTCACCTTTTTAATAGCATTGACTGGTTGGTGTTTGCGTCCTCCTGTGATGATAGCCTTGGTATTGAGCAAGATTCCTGCCCTTACAGGCACAACGCTCAAAAATGAGAATCCTTGGAATGACAGACTCCGCATGATACGTTATGACGAAGGATGTCATGACTGGCTTCTTTCTACATCAGAAGGCTTCTATTCCTTGAATCTCGAAAAGGCTACAGTAAAGGCTTTAAATTCAGCTCCACCTGTCAGCGTAATGGGATTGAACGTATTACAGAAAGATAAAGAAGGCAAGTGGCTCTGTGGGTCTTTTAGTGGTTTGTTCACTTGGGATAGGCAACAAGGCACAGCCATCGACTACTTTACAGGTAAGGTTGCGCCAAAGAAAGCAGGTGCTCCATTCGGAAAGAAAGCAATCGCAGGAATGAGCCAAGATTTTGCCAGTCCTGTCATTGCGGAATATTACGAGGGAACATCTTTTGCCCCACAGCCAGCAAGTATGAACCAACTTCCGATGTCGCTATGGAACGTGGCGTTAGAGGCGCATAGCGGAAGAATATTTATCGGAAGCCTCGCCACATACATTTTTATCTTTGTGATGGGCATACTTGCCCTTTGGTGCTTGTGGTCGGGTTATAGAATTAGATTGAAGAAATAACATACATTGCACAAAAATCCAATTCTCATTAAACAAATGCGAAAACAAAACTGATAGTGGCGGATGTTATAGTCAGCCTCTATCAGTTCTTTTTATTATTTATCTACAGCAATTATTGAGGTATTGTAATTTTATCTTCTCATACTACCGAAACTTTTGTTGGAAGAATTATTCTTCTTGTCATTAGACTTACTATCGCTCCTATTATTGGTGGTGTTGATTTCGATGGCAAAGGTACGGCATCTTTTGTTCTTGGCAAAAGAAAAAACTATAACCGTAAGCGAAATTTCCCTAAAATGAATATGGGATTTCCCCTTGCCACAATGGTATAACCACAAAGAATGTTACCTTATTATCGTTTTATAAGCCTTTTGATTTCGTTTGATTCATTTGTCAATTTCTTTGCCAAACTATCTTTGTATGCAGCCATTTCTATCATTTCACGGTGGCGACGGACAGAATCCTCATAAGCAGCGACACGATTTCTAACATTATCAATAACATCTTCATCTCGTAGCACCGAGAAGTTATTTTCTATGTAGCGGATATTCGGGTCGCCAGATGGGAGTACCATTCGCAAAGCACGATATTTCAAATCCGCTTCCTCCCAATCTTGATGCTCTCGCCATTGGGTAAGATTGCCCCAAATGGAGAGAACAAGAGACAGAACCAAGCCGACAATGAAAAGAAGAACGTACTTTGATGTAGGCTCAAAGCGATGAGTGATAATCTTCTTCTGAGGAGTGTTGCTTATTATGTCAAGTCGCTCTTGCAGGTCTTTTGATGCTTCGCCTTGTTCTTGCTTCATCTGCTTGATTGTTTCAAGCAAGAGTTTATCACGCCGTTCATCTTTGCTTGTTTCTTTCTTGGTAAGCTCGATATAGACACATAGTGCGTCTCTTAATCTTGCCAACTTTTCAATAGTTTCCTCTTCTTTTGCAGATACAGAAAGGATGGCTTCTTCAAGTTTGCTTGTGTCAACACTCACAGGAACAGGAGTGCTTCCTGCCTCTGCATTCTTAGAAGCAGAAAGTTCATCGACTTTTTGCTCCAATCTCTCAACTGTGCCATAGATGGCTTCCAACATTTCTTCTTTCATAGTTCTTTTGTTGTTTGAATGGTTTGTAACTTGCATCAAAGGCTAAAGCCTCTTCTGCGTTTCTTCTTTTTCTTCTTGGCTGATTCAGCCTCAGGGAATGGCTCATAAGTTTGGGCATTGGACGGAGCGAATAAGCCGATGGAGGAAATACTACTCCAAGGGTCTTGGGTATGCTCTGATATTTGTTGAGCTTGTTCTCTTTGGTGACAACTCGGTTGTCCTCCTTGCATGGATTCTGCTCTTGGCGACACACGATTATACTCAGCACCAAACCTTGCATCTAACTTACCGAAGCTGTATTCTCGGCTAATCTGCGTACCCTTGAAACTATAGCCATCCTTAACCAAACGGATGCCTTGCACCTTGGTTCGCTCCTTGTCCTTATAGACAAACTCCAAACAAACGCCTCGCTTCGCAAGTTCATTTTTGAATTTATGCCAACTATCTGAGGTCTTCAAAGCATCCTTAACAGCATTGTGAATCTCATATTTTGTACGCTCCGCATTGCGTAACTTACGAGTGTTAGTATTGCTTTTATCCGTTCCGTAAGTCAATCCATACTTGGATTTTAGAGCCTTGGTCACTTGCTCATTACGCTTGTAATCATTCTTGTCCGATATGAGTTTGCCCTCGTTATTGATGCGGTTATACACAATATGACAATGCGGATTGTCTGTGTTGTGATGTCTCACGATGATGAATTGGGTATCGGTGATGCCCATCATCTGCATATATTCAAGGGCTATCTTAGTCATGAACTCATCCGTCAAACGTGGCTTGTCCTCTGGTTTGAAACTCAATGCAATGTGTCCCACAGGCTTCTTAATTCTTGGATTGAGTTGCCTTTGCAACTCAAAACTTTGCGCTATCTCGGCATTCGTGCCGAGTAACACACCATCGGATGCAAGGATTTTTGCCTCATCATTGCCTGTCACATAGCGGACGCAACCACCAAAGGATGCGCCTTTCTTTAGCTTGCCTATCATGTCGTATCCTCCTTTCTACTCATTCCGCTTGGCTTCGGTTTAGAACTTGCTTGGCGATACTCGCCAAGGATTGTTTTCAACCTTTTCAACAAGTCCACCACATACACATGGGTCTCATGGAAACCTCTCTGATGCGACAGCTTGGTAAGTTGGTTGAGGTTATTCGCCATGCCGATGAGGTTCTTGGCTATGGCAACTGTCTCTGTGTTGTGTCCGCTCACCACCTCGCCATTCAAGGCGGACTCTCGGATGTATTCCGCCAACTTACAGTTGGCTTTTCTCGCCCTCAGTCTCAATGCCTCGTAACTTGGCTTCGAGAACTTCACCGTGACAGACTTCGACAGCTTGCGAACCCTGCCTGTTGGCGGTCTTCCGCCTCTTCTCTTGTCTTGTTCCTGTATGCTTGTCATTCGATATACTGTTTACAGTTTGTGTACTCACTTTCTGCGACCGTTGGGAGCAAAATTTCTCTGCCCTCATGGTGGAACGAGGCGTTTTGGGGTTCCCAAAACATAACCTCGCTCCCTCCTCAAAACACGTTAGTTGAGACTTCTGCCTCTCGACTCTCCATACCCAAGGTCGCAGACCTTAGTTCTCACAATTTGCGCCACGCCTCGAAGTCCTCTTCATAGAGGTCGAGGTGGTGGCGAACGATGTTTTCGATGATGCCCGACACGCTCATGCGCCTTCCTCCAAGGATGCGGACGATACGGTCAAGGCGGTCTCGTACCTCGGAACTGACGAAGACAGGCTTGCGGTCGTCAATCCTTGGAACTTGGAGGAAAGTATGCTGATACTCCTCCAAGGTCGCCTTGCGCTGTTTGCCACTGATGCGCTTCTGCGGATTCGGTGGCAATTGAGACTCGTTCGTTGGCTGTCCCTCCATATTGGATGATTGGGCATTCGTCGCAGCCTCTGAATTTACCGAAGCAGCATCATCAAGTTCACCAAAGAGTGGGCTGTAATCTCTTTCATAGCTTTTGCCATAAGCAGATGATTGGAACGAAGCCATCACTTCTTGCGTCATTTTCTCCTCCTGCTCAGGAGTTACGTTTACATCTTTTGTTCTTGCCATAATCTACGCTGTTTAAAATGTTAGTATTGTGGTCACAGTATGCCCTGTTGACCGATTGTCGGGTGCAAAGTAAGTGTACAGAGTGCAACTATCCAACTGATTGGGTATAATGTAGCAATTTAGTTGAAGTTTGCTTGTTGGTGCATTGGGTTACCAGTGATAAATTCTATATATTTCCTAATTCACTCTTGTCAATTCATTCACCGTAATTATGCAAGTTCGTCTTGTCACTTTAGCTATTGAAGTACAGCAAACCACTGCAACTATCGGACAAAGACTGCCACAGAAATTGAAATCGCTTGTTTTTCTTTTGTCTTGCCTTATCTTTGCACTCGCAAACGTGAAGCACCTCATATTGGTGGTGCATTGCGACAGACAACATAGTATGAACTTTAAAAGAAAGAACAGCATGGCATTTATTGTATTTGAGGAAGAGGCATTCAACTATCTTGATGCCCAGTTGGAGAACTTCGTGAAGCGCATGGATAGAATCCGTGAACGCAGTGAGGACAAGACCATGAACAAGTGGCTCGACACACAGGACGTGTGTCAGATGCTCAACATCTGCCCTCGAACCGTGCAGACGCTTCGGGACAACGGAACGTTGGCTTACACGCAAATCAGCCACAAGACTTACTACAAGCCAGAGGACGTGATGGCTATCGTAGCTAAGGTGGAGGACAAGAAGAAGGATATGTGCTTCCGCAAGCGTACAGGATAAGAAGGCTGTATATAGCACAACCACTTAATCCAATGTAGTAAGTAAACCGAGTAACATAAGTATCAACTATAAAAACGAGACAATTATGAGCAATGAAGTAATGACAAGAAACAGCGAGTGGATGAACCACGTTGTGAGCCACCTCAATCGCATGGTTGACAACTTTGAGCGTATCGTCACGAACTACCGCCCTATGCTTGGCGGTGAGCGATTTATGACGGATAAGGAGCTTTGCGCCAAGCTGCAACTGAGCCGAAGAACCTTGCAGGACTACCGCAATAATGGTGTCATTCCGTATATCCAACTTGGCGGAAAGATACTCTACCGAGAGTCCGACATTCAAAAGATTCTGATGGCTAACTATCGTGAGGCGTACCGAATGAAGGGTGTGTAAGAGGAAAACAAGTCCTTGATGAGTGTGTGAAAAGAATAAGGCGACAACGTATAACTTACCGAGTGTGGTTGTTATATGTTGTCGCCTCGTTTTATTGGCTATATTGTGTTTGCCGAGTGTTCCTTGTATAGTCTGTATAAAATCTAATACCATGCTAAAACACTGCGGTGGTTCGCCCAAGTGGCTGGAGGCGCAAAGCCTCCAAGGAACGTTGCGGTAAACATCTCAGAGAAACGAAAGGTTGCCAATGCCCTAAAACGCATTTACCTGTTATGACACCTCCATTCACTTGCTGCAATCTCTTTGATACGACAGTGAATCAGTAAGTCTGTGCGTCAGTGGAAATCCATATATTTGAAACTTTGCTTAGTTGACTACATCCGTATTCCCATAGAGTTGTATAATAATGGCACTATTTTTCTCTTTTGCTCCGTATAGTCTCTTTGTAATCTCGTCACGAAACGATTTTGCACCATGCGAGTTGGTACGGAAACAAATGGCGACTATCATCGGGAAACTATACAATGTTTGCCAAACACCAACAGAAGTTTCTTCTTTACATTGGACTTCTGTGGCATCAAACATAGCCTCTTTGTAAATGGCTCTTATCACTGAATGAAGTTTCGGAGCGGTGACATAAAGCATATCTACCAACTCATTTTCACTCATCCACAAGTCCTCCAAGTTGGACGGAATGGAAAGCATTCCATTTCCGTCCACGGTGATAGTTGTTCTTTTCATACCGTTCCTCCCATTGTAGGTAGATGCCACTTGATTCTACTTTCAAAGACAGATATATCGTGTTCAAGTTTGGTGCTTGTCACCTTTGCGTAAATCTGCGTTGTGGTGATGTTCGTATGACCAAGAATCTTGCTTACGCTCTCTATCGGCATGCCATGTTCGAGGGCTAAAACTGCGAACGTGTGGCGTGAGACATGAAATGAAATTCGCTTCTTGATGCCACACATATTTGCAACCCTCTTTATTCTTTTATTTATCATGTCAAGAGAGCCGATGGCAAACAAATGTTCGTCTTTTCGGAATGGTTTGTATCGCTCTATAATCTGCAAAGACGACTCCATCAATTTTATCTTGAATGGGACACCTGTCTTTTGACGCTGCGAAACAATCCAAGGAGCATCGTTTATGTTGACAATGTTATCTTCCGTCAGATTCTTGATGTCAATGAAAGAAATACCTGTCCAACAGCCAAACAAAAACAGGTCTCTCGCAAAGGAAAAGTTAGGATTCTCCAACTTTATCCCTGCAAACATGCTCAGTTCCTCCTCCGTCAAAAACTCACGTTCCTTGTGGTCTGGGTCAACGTGATACATGGCAAAAGGATTTCTTGGAATCTTGCCATTGTAGTGTGCAGCCGTAACTATATGCTTTAGCGGAATGGAGTAAATCCAAATGGAGGATTGCGCAAGTCCTACCACGTTCTTCAAGTACAGGCAGAAATCGTGGATAAATTCCTCGGTCAACTCATTCATGGACATATCGCTGCGCTTGTACTGATACTTGATGAAATCTGCAACATACTTTCTCACCGTAAGATACTTGCGGTAAGTTCGTACCGCTCTGTCCTTGCCCACACGTTGTGCGAAGGCTGCATTCTCCTTGTCAAAGGCTCTGAGCAATGTCTCGTACTCCGTGCCGATACCTTGATAGGCGTTTCTCACCATTTCAGCGGTAACGAATGCCTCACGGTCTGAAAGACGTTGGTAGTGCTTTGTTATTTGAGCCTTGATGTTGTCAAGCGCAAAGTTCACCTCTTTGGCTTCCTTGCTCTTGCCGATGGCTCTGTTGCCCTTGGCATCCCAAATTGCTTTGGTAATGCTCTGCTTGCAACTGAACTGTGCGATAGTTCCGTTGATTGTCACTCGTCCCATGATTGGGACAATTCCGTTTCTCTCCTTGCTTCCATTTACATAGAAGACAGTCTTAAAAGTACTTCTCATAATTCCTTACATTTTGTTTGTGCAAAATTAAATCATGAGAGTCGCATGACGAAATCAAGACCTGTGCAGAATGGAGAAGTCTGAACCGAGACCGTTAAAAAGACTTATTAGGGCGTTTCTTTGAGGTAATGATTTGAAAGCGTTTCCACTTCTCAAATCTGCTTTTTCCGCAGTTTCTCGCCAATGCCACTTAAAGCCAACGACTACCACAACCACTTGAAACTCAAAATAAAAGCTCAAATCTGCTATTTTTTGCCTTTTGAGGCATTATTTTTGCTGAAAACCTTACACCTATTTTGCTGATTACTGATACTTTTCTGCTTTATGGCAGATATGATGCATTTTTTTCTTGTCTCTGCATGCTGTAAGTGTATGTTTTACGTTTTATTTACGGTTTGCTTGACTTGTGTTAAGAAAAAGAGGTTTTCCTGTGCCAATCTTGTTGTAATAACGTATAAGATCTCTATATATTATAAGGTTCGCGTACATTATATTATATATATCAGGAAATAGGTGTAGGTATATCTTCTAAAATGTAGTAAATAGACTTGCAAAAGAATACCGTTCATGTAGTCTACCTATGCTTTTTCTGCATTTTTTTTATTCTTTGAAATGAAAGTACGTTTATTCGGCAAAATAGTACATGGGTTTGTCGAAAAATATCCCTAACTTTGCAACCGTAAAACTTGACAGTGTAACTAACAATATGGACATAAAAATGAAGAATAGTAATGCAAAGGTTTTTAAGTTAATAATTATAAGTGTTCTGATAAGTGCGCTGGGTTCTTTGAACCTTCGCGCACAAATCAGAGGCAACAACATTGTGGTTTCGGTTACTCCTGATCATCAGAATTGGAACTACAAGGTAGGTGAGAAAGCTAACTTCACCGTCAATGTGAGAAAAAGCGGAACGCTTCTCGATAACGTCAAGATAGACTACGAAGCTGGTCCGGCAATGT
This sequence comes from Segatella copri, assembly GCF_009494395.1. Taxonomy (GTDB): domain Bacteria; phylum Bacteroidota; class Bacteroidia; order Bacteroidales; family Bacteroidaceae; genus Prevotella. The sequence goes on from NZ_VZCB01000052.1 coordinate 144,481, forward strand.
TTCCGGAAGTGAAGAAGAGTGCTGTTCTGAAAGACGGAACCATGAAATGGAGTGGGGCGCTCAAGCAGCCGGGCTTCTATCGCTTCAAGGTGATAGCTCATGTAGATGGCAAGAATTATGAGGGACTTTGTACTGCAGGTTTCTCTCCAGAGAAGATCCAGCCGTTTGCCAAGGAACCGAAAGACTTTGATGCTTTCTGGAAGAAGGCATTGGATGAGGCAAGACAGAATGATCTGAATCCTACCAAGGTGCTCCTCCCAGAGCGTTGCACCAAGGATAAGAATGTATATGAAATCAGCTATAACAACAACCGCTGGGGCTCTAAGATGTATGGCATCCTGAGTGTTCCGGTCAAGGAAGGTAAATATCCTGCTCTTCTCCGTGTCCCTGGTGCCGGTGTCCGCCCTTATGCTGGCGATACCTATACAGCTCCTGCTGAGTGCATCGTGCTCGAAATCGGTATTCACGGTGTTCCTGTTACCATGGAGCAGAAGGTATATGATGATCTTGCCAATGGTGAACTGAATGGTTACTGGGATACCAATCTCGAAAATCCGAACCGCAACTCTTATAAGAGAGTCGTAACCGGTGCTGTCCGTGGTGTGGATTATATCGCATCCCTTCCAGAATGGAATGGCAAGACCATCGGTGTGACCGGTTCTTCACAGGGTGGATTCCTTTCTATCGCTGTGGCAGCTCTCGATAAGCGCATCACCTTCCTGGCTCCTGTTCATGATGCTATGTGTGATTATGAGGCTGAGATTCACGGAGTTGCTGGCGGTTGGCCACACTACTTCTATAAGGAAGACAAGGCACAGGGTGCTGCCTGGAAAGAGCAGAAACTGACTGATTTGGAGAAGGCGCGCCTCGAAGGTGCCCGCTATTATGATGGTGCCAACTTCGCCCGTCGCATCACTTGTCCGGGTTGGTATAGCTTCGGATATAATGACGAGGTGGTTCCTCCTACATCATCTTACGGACTTTACAATAGCGTAAAGGCTCCTAAGACCTTGAGTCTCTATCAGATGACTGGACATTTCTGGTATCAGGAGCAGTGGGATGAATGGCAGCGATTCATCGAAGCGCAGCTTCGAAAGTGAAGAGCGAAGAACGAAGAGTGAAGAAACAACGTTCGGCGTCCGAAGGGAAAGCCAATTCAAATGCTAATAACTTAACATTTAACACTTAATATTATAAAGATATGGTATTGAAGAAATATTTATTGAGTGCAGCTTGTCTGCTGGCGATGCAGGGAGCTATGGCTCAGGTGGACGGTGTCACTGGTGCATCAGTCCAGGCTGCCAATACATCCTGCTGCAAAGGCAAGAAAGATTGCAGCAAAACCCCTGCAGGACAGCTGAAGACTCGGTTGCAGAAATTATTAAGCAAGGGTATCATGTTGGGTCATCAGGATGACCCGGTGTATGGTACCACTTGGAAATGGGATGAAGGAAAGAGCGACGTGCTCCTCACTACGGGCGACTATCCTGCAGTGATGGGATTCGACCTCGGTAAGATAGAACTCGACAGCAAGGAAAATCTCGACGGCGTTCCTTTCGACCGTATGAGAAAGGAGATTCTGGCACAGCACAAGCGTGGCGGTATCGTAACCTTGAGTTGGCATCCATGGAATCCGGCAACAGGAGAGAATGCCTGGGATCCGAAGGGGGATGCCGTAGCTGCTGTTCTTGACGGAGGTGCTCAGCAGCAGAAGTTTGATGCATGGCTCAAGAAAGTATCAGATTTCATCCTCTCGTTGAAGAATGATAAAGGACAACTCGTTCCCGTTATCTTCCGTCCGTGGCATGAGATGAATGGCGGATGGTTCTGGTGGGGAGCCAACAGTTGTACACCTGCGCAATACAACCAACTTTACGCAAAAACCTATCACAGACTTACTGAAGCAGGGTGTAACAACATCGTATGGGCTTGGTCGCCAAATTTGGGAGACGAGAAGAATGTTGATGCTTTCTTGGAGCGTTATCCGGGTAATAAGTTCGTTGATCTGGTAGGCGTTGACATCTATGAGTTTGACAACAATGATGCCACCTATCAGAAGAATCTTACTGAGACATTGGATGTGATGATGCAGGCTGCCAAGAAAATCAACAAGATTCCTGCGCTCTCCGAGACAGGATGCCGAGGCATTTCGCAGAAGCAGAACTGGTTCACCCAGACTCTTTGGCCAGTACTTCAGAAGTATCAGTTGAGCTACGTTCTCTTCTGGCGCAATGCTTGGGACAAACCTCAGGAGGAAGCTTATCTCCCAGGAGTAGGTGATGGAGCCATCGTCAATGACTTCAAGGCATTCAAGAACGAAAAGAAAGTTCTTTTTGTCAAAGACATTGTAAAAGTAAAAAAGTAAAAAGGTAAAAAAGTAAAAAAGATATATTATGACAACATTTCAAGACAAAGTGAAGGCTCTCCGTGCTCATCATGAGGAATTGCTGAGCCGTAAGAATGAACCGGTAGAGTGGGGAAACGGTATCTACGAGAAATATAAGAACCCTATCCTTACCGCAGAACATACACCATTGGAGTGGCGCTACGACTTCGATGAAAAGAGCAATCCATACCTGATGCAGCGCATCATGATGAACGCTACCCTCAATTCCGGTGCCATCAAGTGGAACGGAAAGTATCTCCTCGTTGTTCGTGTGGAGGGTGCTGACCGCAAGAGTTTCTTTGCTGTAGCCGAGAGCCCTAACGGTATCGACAACTTCCGTTTCTGGGATGAGCCTATCACCATGCCTGAGGATGTGGTTCCTGCTACCAATATCTATGATATGCGACTCACCGCTCATGAGGATGGTTACATCTATGGCGTGTTCTGTGCTGAGCGTCATGATGATGATCAGCCAGGTGACCTCAGTGCTGCAACAGCAACAGCTGCTATCGCACGTACCAAGGACTTGGTTAACTGGGAACGTCTTCCTGATTTGAAGACCAAGAGTCAGCAGCGTAATGTGGTTCTCCACCCAGAGTTCGTTGATGGTAAGTATGCTTTCTATACCCGTCCACAGGATGGTTTCATCGATACAGGTTCAGGCGGTGGTATCGGCTGGGCATTGGTTGATGATATCACCCATGCTGAAATCAAGGAAGAGAAGATCATCAATGCCCGTCACTATCATACCATTCAGGAGGTGAAGAACGGTGAGGGTCCTCATCCTATCAAGACTGATAAGGGATGGTTGCACCTGGCTCACGGTGTTCGTGGCTGTGCCAGCGGTCTCCGCTATGTACTTTATATGTATATGACATCTCTTGAGGATCCTACAAAGGTGATTGCAGAGCCAGGTGGATACCTTCTCGTACCGGAAGGTCCTGAGTATATCGGTGATGTAATGAATGTAGTCTTTGCCAATGGTTGGATTGCAGATGAGGATGGCAAGGTATTCATCTACTATGCTTCTTCTGATACACGTATGCATGTAGCTACTTCTACTATCGACCGTCTGGTTGATTACTGCATGAATACACCAAAGGACGACTATCGCACTCAGTTCTCAGTAGAGAAGATCAAGGCTTTGGTTGCAAAGAATAAGGAAACATTAAATAAGTAATTTTTTTCATAGGTATTAAGATTGTAGGGATTCTTTACCCTCGTACGTATTATAAATATGTACGAGGGGCGAATCCCTTTTTTGAATAAGTGAAGAGTGAAGAACGAAGAGTGAAGAATTCAACGGCTTTACTAATCATAAAGTTCAAAGCTCAAAGTTCAATGTTCAAAGCTTAAAGTTCAAAGTTCAAAATTCAAAGTTCAAAGTAAAACAATGGCTAGTATAAAAGAAAAAATTGCTTATGCACTCGGTGATGCCGCTGCCGGTGGTATCGTATGGAAGGTGATGTCTATTGCATTTCCTCTGTTTTTTACCAATGTCTTCGGACTCTCTTTTGCCGATGCTGCGGTGCTGATGCTCGTGGCTCGTATGTTCGATGTGGTTACCGACCCGTTGATGGGTAGTCTTGCTGACCGTACCCAGAGCCGTTTCGGCACCTATCGTCCTTGGCTCATCTATGGTGCCATTCCTTTCGGATTGATATTTGCACTCTTGCTCTACACGCCAGACTTCGGTCCTGTAGGCAAGCGAATCTATGCTTATGCCCTCTATCTCCTGATGATGGCGGTATATACTATGGTGAATGTTCCTTACGGTTCATTGCTTGGTGTGATGACCGAAGATGATGATGAGAAGAACCAGTTCTCTTCTTTCCGTATGGTGGGAGCTTATGCGATGGGTTTCGCTACCTTGCTTTCCTTCCCATATCTCCAGAAGATGGTAGGTGGAAATGCTGCTCATCAGTATGCAGTCATTGGTGCCGTACTCGGTATCATTGCTGCCGTGATGACCTTGGCTTGTGGACTCCTCACCAAGGAACGTCTCAAGCCAAAGCGTGCTGAGAAATTCTCCTTTAAGCAGTTTGCTGACCTGGTTCACAACAAGGCATGGCTCTATATGACTGCCATCGCCGTCTGCACCAACTTCTTCAACGGTTTCCGCTATGCTGTAGCCGGTTATATGTTCGATTACTGTCTGCATGGCAATGTAACCATCGAGGGATTGATCATCAACTATACCGTATTCATGGCATTCGGTGAGGTAACCTGTATGATTTTCGGAGGTGTTTCTCCATGGTTTACCCGCAAGGTAGGCAGCAAGCGCATGGCTTTCTTCTGGGCAGCTGTTCTCTGTCTGGTTCTCTCCGTGGCATTCTTCTTCATCCCAATGGATCCAGCTTATATCTGGGTGATGATTGCCTTGGTTGTCCTGACTTCTGTAGGTATCGGTATCTATTCTCCATTGATGTGGTCTATGTATGCCGATGTAGCCGACTATCATACTGAGCATTTCGGAACCTCAGCTACCGGTTTGATTTTCTCATCAGGTACGATGAGCCAGAAGTTTGGTACCGCCATTTCCGGTTCTCTTATCGCCCTTTTCCTGGGTTGGGCAGGTGCCAACATGATTACAGACGATATGGGTAATACGATGATCGATCCAGCCAGTGTCACCGACTCTGTGCTCACGATGGTATGGTCATTGTTCTCACTCTTCCCTGCTGTCATTGCCTTCCTGTTGATGGTATTGTCATGGAAGTTCCCTATCAAGAAGTAGAATGATGTACAACTGATAATCACTTGAAAAATGGAAAACTTGAAAGAAACAATGAAGGATGTCCTGGAGAACAACATCCTCAAGTATTGGATTGACAAGGTGAAAGATGAGGAAAACGGCGGCTTCTACGGTCGTGTAGATGGTAATGACCAGGTACATCCTGAAGCCGAGAAAGGTGCTGTGATGAATGCCCGCATCCTTTGGGCGTTCTCTGCTGCCTACCGTGTGTTGAAGAAACCGGAGTATCTGGAGGCTGCCACCCGCGCCAAGGAGTATGTCCGTGATCATTTCCTGGACAAGGAATATGGCGGCATCTACTGGAGCGTAGATTACAAGGGTAATCCGCTCGATACCAAGAAGCAGACCTATGCCATCGGTTTTGCCATCTATGGCTTCTCGGAGTATGCTCGTGCCACAGGTGATCAGGAAGCGCTGGATATCGCCATCTCACTGTATCATGACATCGAGAAACATGCCTTTGATGCCAAGAACAATGGTTATATCGAAGCTTTGACCCGTGAATGGAATCCGATTGCCGACATGCGTCTCTCGGATAAGGACGAGAATGGTTCCCGCACCATGAATACCCATCTCCATATCATCGAGCCTTACACCAACCTCTATCGCGTTTGGAAGACTCCGGAACTGGAGAAGAGCATCCGCAATCTTCTCGATATCTTCACCGATAAGTTGCTCAATAAGGAGACTTATCACCTCGACCTCTTCTTCAATGATGAGTGGGAGGGCAAGAGAAATATAGAGAGTTACGGTCATGACATCGAGGCATCCTGGTTACTCCACGAAACCGCCCTCGTATTGGGTGATAAGGAGGTGCTTCATAAGATTGAGCGCCTCATCCGCCGTATTGCTGAGGCTGCTGATGAAGGTTTGCGTCCTGATGGCAGTATGGTTTATGAGCATTGGAAGGATGGCGATAAGTTCGATCTGCAGCGCCAGTGGTGGGTGCAGTGTGAGAACATCATCGGCCATATCGACCTTTACCAGTATTTCCGTACCGAGGAGAATCTCCTGGTTGCCATCCAGTGCTTGAACTATGTGGCAAAGCATCTCTTGGACGCCAAGAACGGTGAGTGGCATTGGGCTATCCTCGAAGATGGCACAGTTAATACTGTAGATGATAAGGCTGGTTTCTGGAAATGTCCTTACCATAACTCCCGCATGTGTCTCGAACTCATCGAACGAGACTATTAGACAGAAACACACATTTGAATAGTTGATTTTATAAGTTGATCCCGCAGTTTTGCAGATTATGCTGTTTTTTATTCTTAATAGGGAATAATTGGCGTAATTTGCGAAATCTGCGGGACTTTTTTTGTTTATCCCAAATATTTGTTGTAATTTTGCAGTCAATGCAGGGCGCTAGCCCCATGATTAAATATTAAATGTAAATTATTCATTCAAAATAAATGTATATAGCAATAGCAGGAAACATCGGTAGCGGTAAGACCACGTTGACCAAGATGCTCGCCAAACACTATGGCTGGAAGAAGTATTTGGAGCCCGTGGCTGATAACCCCTATATCGATGACTATTACAAGGACATCCCCCGATGGGCACTCAACATGGAAGTGTTCTATCTCAAGCAGCGATTCAAAAATCTGCTCGAAATCCAGCATAGTACGGAGACGGTCATCCAGGACCGTACCATCTTCGAAGGTGTATATGTCTTTGCAGCAAACAACCGCAGAATGGGCAATATGGACCAGCGCGATTATGAAACCTACATGGAACTCTTCGAGTCGATGATGGAAGTGGTAGAGATGCCGAAACTCATGATTTATCTCCGTTCCTCAGTCCCTCATCTCGTCAAGAATATCCAGAAGCGGGGACGCGACTATGAACAGAAGATGCCTATCGATTATCTGGAAGGTATCAACAATCTCTACGAAGATTTCATCATGAACAAATATACCGGCAATGTGCTCATTGTGGAAGTAGACAATCTCGACTTCGAGCACAACCCCAAGCAGTTTGGTGACATCATCGATAAGATTGATGCCAAGCTCTTCGGCCTCTTTTCTTAAAAGTAAAAGGGTAAAAAGGTAAAAAAGTAAAAGCAAGAAGAACTAATCATAAAGTTCAAAGCTCAAAGTTCAACGTTCAAAGTAAAAAAGATGCATATAGCAATAGCAGGAAATATAGGTAGCGGCAAGACTACATTAACCAAGATGCTTGCCAAAAGATATGGTTGGAAGGCAAACTTCGAACCAGTAGATAATAATCCGTATCTGGCTGATTTTTATCAGGATATGGAACGCTGGGCGTTCAATCTTCAGATCTATTTCTTGAACAAGCGATTCCATGATGTCGTGGAAATCTCCCGTTCAGAACAGAACATCGTACAGGACCGTACTATCTTCGAGGATGCCCGCATCTTCGTTCCTAATCTTCATGACCTCGGTAAGATGAGCGATAGGGATTTCGATAATTATACCGATCTCTTCGATCTGATGATTAGTCTGGTGAAGCTCCCAGACCTGATGATTTACATCAAGAGCAGTATCCCTACGCTCGTTAAGCACATTGAGAAGCGAGGCAGAGACTTCGAGAAGAGTATCCGCATCGACTATCTCCAGGGCTTGAACAACCGTTACGAAGAATGGATCAAGAGTTACAAGGGTCGCCTCATCATCGTTGATGGTGACAATCTGGAGTTTGGTGAGAATCCTGAAGACTTCCGTAAGGTGACCGATCTGATAGATGCTGAACTCTTCGGGCTCTTCAAATAAGAACTTAACCTTAGCCAGTGGTTCAACATGACCGTGTCATAAACCTAGATACAGTTGGTGCATAACTGTTGACCACCGCATGCACATCACCTGATGTACGAGCGCACAACAGCTGATATGCAAGCGCACAACAGCTGTTGTGCGGCCAGAGAAGCTATATATCTTAAAAACATATACTATCTTTTCCAACAACATATCAATAGTATACAACAGACAAAGAGGGTGTGTCATAATTTTATGACACACCCTCTTTGTCTGTTTCCCAATAGCTTATTGAAGCAATAAGCTAAAGAATTGATTTATCTCTTGATAAACTTACCTTTCTTCCGGCTGATGACAAAACCCTTGGCGGCTTTGCCTACTGGCTGACCAGAGAGGTTGAAGAGCTTTTCTTCTTCCTGGTCTCCCTGGATAGTAGGAGGGAGAATACCGGAAGTGCCTTTGGCAAAGACCAGATGGATGGCCTGCTTGCCCAAAGCCAGATTCTCACTATTACTCTTGCTCACCATGTTCTGTGGCAACCATGCACGGTAAGGCGATAACTGCGAGCCGGTAAACTTGTAGAAACCTAATCCCCAGGTACTCTTGTATGACAAGACGTAACCGTTGTTGTTGTCGGAAGATATATATTCCGACGTTGGGTTACCCTTCAGGATGGTAGGAACATCGCTTTTACGGGAAGTGGAGTGGAAGGCATACATATAGGATTCAGCTCCTTTCTCTTCTTCTTCGAGTGAAGGTAATCCCACATTCTTTCTCTCGATGTTGGTACGTTCTCTGTCGAGCGTAGGAACAGAATCGTCTATCGTCGTCGTGGTAATCTTTGAATACAACATGAGGGAAACCTTGGTACCTGTACCTGCTGGAAACCAGAAGGTTGTACCCGGTCCGAAGACGCACCTGTTATCAAACTGTTCGTTCCTGATATATCCCTTCTTGCCTATATCGCACCAGAGGACAGCATCTCTCCAGTGTTCCGAATCTACACTGTTTTCACGCACTTTCACCCATACTTTTGAGGTCCAGAACATCTGCTTGTTCTTGCCGATATTCACGGTTTGAGCGCTTACCTTTCTGGCTTCTTTCGTTGAAGGATCTGTTGACGACTCTGTAGAAGCGTCTTCATATTCCTTCACTTTTCTGGCGAAGTCATCCCACATTTTGGCTTTCCTCACCATCCTGCCAGTAGTCCACGATATAGTTGGTAGCAGTTTCGGCTGTCTTTTCAAAGAATATTGTTTTTCATTTAAGAATCTTTAACTGTGTAGAATGCTGTGTGCGCATGGCTAATTAGAACACGTGCGTACCTAAATATATTATACTTAACTTTCGCATGTGGGGAAGTTAGGGAAGTTAAGAGAAGTTAGGGAAGTTAGAGAGAAGTTAAGGGACAAATGCCTTTTGGGCGTGGTTTTTAAGCTGCAAGACATACCTTCGGTATAAATTTTGCCCTGAATTTAACATTTAACACTTTTAATTTCTTTTCTTTCAGAATTATTTGTTACCTTTGCAACCGCTTAGAAGCAATTAAATAAATAACGTTATAACAATTTTTATGAACTTTACACTATTTATCACCGTTTTGCTGACGGCTGTAACCTTGGTGGTGGCTGCTTATGTCATCGCGAAGCTCATCGGTCCTCGTTCATACAATCCGGTAAAGGGTGAACCTTTTGAGTGTGGTATTCCGACACGTGGCAGCTCTTGGTTGCCATCACACATCGGCTACTATCTCTTCGCCATCCTTTTCCTGATGTTTGATATCGAGACTGTCATGCTTTACCCATGGGCAGTTGTCGTTAAGCAGTTTGGACCTATGGCTCTCGTGAGCATCGGGTTCTTCCTGTTGGTATTGGTATTTGGCCTTGCATACGCTTGGCGGAAAGGAGCGTTGGAATGGAAGTAAACAAAAGAGCCTCTATCAAGAGTATTCCTTACGACGAGTTTAAGGACAATGACACTCTCGAAAAGATTGCGCAGGAGCTCAATGAGGGTGGTGCTAACGTGGTAGTCGGTTCGCTCGATGCTGCCATCAACTGGGGACGTAGTAACTCACTCTGGTCTTTGACCTTCGGTACTTCTTGCTGTGGTATCGAGTTCATGGCTGTAGGTTGTGCACGTTACGACTTCTCCCGTTTTGGTTTCGAGGTAACCCGTAACTCTCCACGTCAGGCTGACTTGATCATGTGTGCCGGTACTATTACCAATAAGATGGCACCAGTGTTCAAGCGTTTGTATGATGAAATGGCTGAGCCTAAGTATGTGGTAGCTGTGGGTGGATGTACCATCTCTGGCGGTCCGTTCAAGAAGAGCTACAATGTGGTTCGTGGTATCAGCGAGTTGGTTCCTGTGGATGTTTACATCCCTGGTTGTCCTCCACGCCCTGAGGCTATCCTTTACGGTATGATGCAGTTGCAGCGTAAGGTAAAGGTTGAGAAATTCTTCGGTGGTGCTAACCACAAGATGACTCAGGATGAAAAGGAACTCTCTATGAGCAAGGGTGGTCTTCGCGGCTTGAGCAACGAGAACCTCTCTGACAGCGAGAAGCTCGGACACAAGGAGCCTATCATCGTAACTGAAGTACCTGAGGATTTCGACCCTCAGAAAGGTCTAACTGATTAATATAATAAGGTATAAGAACATGAAACTGAATAATATTGAATTGAGTTTTGATAATTTCGCCTCAGAAATGGCGAAGTTGAAGAACGAGAAGCATTTCGACTACCTTGTTACCATCATCGGTGAAGACTTCGGTGAGGAAGGTCTCGGATGTATCTATATTCTCGAAAATACTCAGACCAACGAGCGCTGCTCGGTAAAGACCATCGCCAAGAAGGTGGATGGCAGTGATGTGATTCCTACAGTTATCAATCTCTGGAAGGTGGCTGACCTCCTGGAGCGTGAAGTCTTCGATTTCGTCGGCATCAAGTTCCTGGGTCACCCGGACATGCGTCGTCTCTTCCTCCGTACCGATTTCCAGGGCTATCCATTGCGCAAGGACTTCGATATGAGTCCTGAGGCAAACAAGTTCCCTTGTACTGATGAGCCAGAGGATGACTTCACCGTGGAGTATTCCTTGAGCGAAGATGGCCATCTCGTTGCTACAGAGAAGCGTCGCTTCGATGAGGATGAGTATGTTGTCAATATCGGTCCTAACCACCCATCTACCCACGGTGTGCTCCGTCTGCAGACCGTTGTTGATGGTGAGACCGTGAAGCGCATCTATCCACACCTCGGTTATATCCACCGTGGTATCGAGAAGATGTGGGAGAACATGACCTATCCACAGACATTGGCATTGACCGACCGTCTGAACTATCTTTCTGCGATGATGCACCGCCACGCTCTGGTAGGCGTTATCGAAGAGGCGATGGGTATCGAACTCTCAGACCGTATCCGCTACATCCGTACCATCATGGATGAGTTGCAGCGTATCGACTCACACTTGTTGTACCTCGGCTGTACCGCACAGGACTTGGGTGCCTTGACTGCATTCCTTTACTGTATGCGTGACCGTGAACACGTATTGAACGTGATGGAGGAGACAACCGGTGGCCGTCTGATCCAGAACTACTACCGTATCGGTGGCCTTCAGGCAGATATCGACCCTAACTTCGTTCAGAACGTGAAGACCCTCTGCAAGTATCTCCGTCCGATGATTCAGGAGTACCTCGACGTATTCGGCGACAACGTGATTACTCACAACCGTCTCGAAGGCGTAGGTCCAATGAACTATGAGGATTGTATCAACTATGCCGTAACCGGTCCTGCTGGTCGTGCATCAGGTTGGAAGAACGATACCCGCAAGCGTCATCCATACGATATGTACGACAAGGTAGAGTGGAAGGAAATTACCCTTACCGGTTGCGATTCAATGGATCGTTACTATGTGCACATCCAGGAGTTGTATCAGAGCTTGGACATCATCGAGCAGTTGATCGACAACATTCCAGAGGGTGAGTACTACATCAAGCAGAAGCCAATCATCAAGGTTCCAGAGGGACAGTGGTACTTCTCTGTAGAGGGTGCCAGCGGCGAGTTTGGTGTATATCTCGACTCAAAGGGTGACAAGAGTCCATACCGTATGAAGATGCGTCCGATGGGCTTGTCTTTGACAGGTGCGCTCGACCCAATGCTTCGTGGACAGAAGATCGCCGACCTCATCACTACAGGTGCAGCAATCGATTTCGTAATCCCTGATATTGATAGATAATTATGTTTGATTTTAGTATAGTAACAACATTCATCGACAATCTGCTTCGCCAGACCTTGGGTTTGGGCGACTTCCTGTCGATTCTGATTGAGTGCGTGCTCGTGGGTATCTGTATTTTGACAGCATACGCCCTCATCGCTATCGTACTTATCTTCATGGAGCGTAAGGTGTGTGCCTACTTCCAGTGCCGTCTCGGCCCTATGCGTGTAGGTCCTTGGGGTATTTTCCAGGTATTCGCCGACGTGCTCAAGATGTTGATCAAGGAGATCTTCGCAGTAGATAGAGCCGACAAGCTGCTCTACTACATGGCACCATTCCTCGTGATCATTGCCTCTGTAGGTACTTTCTCATTCCTTCCATGGAACAAGGGAGCACATATTCTTGACTTCAACGTGGGTGTATTCCTCATCACAGCCGTAAGTTCTATCGGCGTGCTGGGTGTGTTCCTCGCTGGTTGGGCATCTAACAACAAGTACTCTGTGGTATCTGCCATGCGTGGTGCCGTACAGATGATTTCTTACGAGATGTCTCTCTGCCTCTGCCTGATTTCTGCAGTAGTTCTCACCGGAACCATGCAGGTAAGCGGTATCGTTGAGGCTCAGACTGGTGCCTGGAACTGGTTGATTATCAAGGGTCATGTACCAGCAATCCTGGCTTTCCTCGTATTCCTCGTAGCAGGTAATGCTGAGGCAAACCGTGGTCCTTTCGACTTGGCTGAGGCTGAGAGTGAGTTGACCGCAGGTTACCACACTGAGTATTCAGGTATGGGCTTCGGTTTCTACTACCTGGCTGAGTACCTTAACCTCTTCGTGATTTCTGGTATTGCTTCTACCGTATTCCTCGGTGGTTGGGCACCATTGAACATCGGTATCGAGGGCTTCGACAATCTGATGAACCTCATCCCAGGTTTCATCTGGTTCTTCGGTAAGACCTTCGCGGTGGTATGGCTCCTGATGTGGGTACGTTGGACATTCCCACGTCTCCGTATCGACCAGATTCTGAAGTTGGAGTGGAAGTATCTGATGCCATTGTCACTCGTCATCCTGATCTTGATGACAGTATGCGTAGCATTCGGAATCCACGGATAATCTTTAATACACATTATTATAATAATAAGAAAGTATGTCTAACAATTCATATTTCGGCGGTATTGCAGCGGGTTTGAAGACCCTCGCTACAGGTATGAAGGTAACCATGAAGGAGTACTTCACACCAAAGAGCACAGAGCAGTATCCTGAGAACCGCAAGACTACACTCCACATCTCTCCACGTTTCCGTGGACGCTTGGTCTTTGTTCGTGATGAGAACGAGGCTTACAAGTGTGTGGGTTGTACATTGTGTGAGAAGTCATGCCCTAACGATACCATCAAGATTCAGACCGAGATGGTGGAGGACCCAGAGACAGGCAAGAAGAAGCGCAAGTTGGTGGATTACCAGTACGACTTGGGCGACTGCATGTTCTGCGAGCTCTGTGTCAACGCATGTAACTTCGGTGCAATCAAGTTTGTCAACGATTTCGAGAATGCAGTCTTCGACCGCAACAAGTTGGTGATGCACCTTGACAAGGAGGTATATAAGGGCGGTAGCCTTCCAAACCTCATCGAGGGTGGTGCACCATTGGAAATCGGTAAGTTTAACACCAAGACTAAGTAAGGAGGACATTAGACAATGATAACAGCTAATTTATTTATGTTCGTCATCTTGGCAGTAGTCATCCTTGGCTCAGCCATCATGTGCGTAGCTACCAAGCGTATCATGCGTGCGGCAACCTTCCTGTTGTTCGTACTCTTCGGTATTGCAGGCATGTTCTTCCTGCTCGACTATACCTATCTGGGTGCTGCTCAGATTTCAGTATATGCGGGCGGTATTACCATCCTCTACGTCTTCGCTATTCAGTTGGTATCCAAGCGTACCCTCCAGGGACTTCTGGAGCACATGAAGGGTAGCAAGGCTATTGGTCGCGCACTCGTCTGCCTCGTAGGTTTCGTAACCTTGGCAGTCATCGTGTTGAAGAATCACTTTATTGATATGGCTGCAACTGTAGCCGACACCGAGGTGCCAATGGACCAGGTAGGTTCTGCACTGGTAGGTGCTGACAAGTATGGCTATGTATTGCCATTCGAGTTTATCTCCGTATTCCTGTTGGCATGTATCATCGGTGGTATCTTAATCGCAAGAAAGGAGGATAAGAAATGATTCCAGTACAATATTTCTTCGTGCTCTCAGCACTCTTGTTCTTCATCGGAGTCTATGGCTTCTGTACACGCCGTAACCTCGTAGCCATGCTCATCTCCGTAGAGCTTGTATTGAATGCAGCCGATTTGAACTTCGCTGTGTTCAACCGCATCCTCTTCCCAGGACAGTTGGAAGGTTTCTTCTTCACATTGTTCTCTATCGGAGTAGCAGCAGCCGAGACAGCCGTAGCGCTCGCTATTATTATCAACGTTTACCGCAACTATCACAGTGACCAGGTGAACAGTATTGAAAACATGAAATTCTAAAAGACAATGGAATACAATTATGCATTTTTGATACTTCTTCTGCCATTCCTGAGCTTCCTGGTTCTGGGACTTGTGGGTATGAAGATGAAAAGACCGGTAGCAGCACTCATCGGTACCGTATTGATGGGCTGTGTATTCGCGATGTCTGTCTATACAGCATACGAGTACTTCTTTGCAGTGGGTCGTGATGCCTCTACAGGTATGTACCCAACTGTTACCGTATTTAATTTCACATGGTTGAAGTTTACTGAGTTGCTCACCTTCAACATCGGTTTCCGTCTGAGCCCAATCTCCGTATTGATGCTCATCGTGATTACCACCGTCAGCTTCATGGTTCACATCTATAGCTTCGGCTATATGGCAGAGCGTGATGAGAACTACAAGGTTGAGGAATATGAGAAGGGTATGCAGCGTTTCTACGCTTACCTGAGCCTCTTCACCATGTCAATGTTGGGCTTGGTAGTAGCTACCAACATCTTCCAGATGTATCTTTTCTGGGAGTTGGTGGGTGTGTGCTCATACCTGCTCATCGGTTTCTACTATCCAAAGCATGCTGCAGTACATGCCAGCAAGAAGGCGTTCATCGTAACCCGTTTCGCTGACCTCTTCTTCCTCATCGGTATCCTGTTCTACAGCTTCTATGTAGGAACCTTCAACTACGACTTGAATGCTCAGCCAGAGCTCAACTCTGCTTTGGCAGGTGCAGCTTGGGTAATGCCAACAGCGTTGTTCCTCATGTTCATCGGTGGTGCCGGTAAGAGTGCGATGTTCCCATTGCACATCTGGTTGCCAGATGCGATGGAGGGTCCAACACCTGTTTCTGCGTTGATCCACGCCGCTACCATGGTTGTAGCCGGTGTATATCAGGTAGCCAGCCTCTTCCCAATCTGGGTACAGTATGCTCCTGAGACATTGCACTATGTAGCTTACATTGCAGCCTTCACCGCATTCTATGCAGCAGCCGTAGCTTGCTGCCAGCGTGATATCAAGCGTGGTCTGGCTTTCTCTACAATCTCTCAGATTGCCTACATGCTCGTAGCTCTCGGTGTCTGCTTCGCAGTAGATAACCACCACGGTGGTTTGGGTTACATGGCTGGTATCTTCCACCTGTTTACCCACGCTATGTTCAAGGCATTGCTCTTCCTCTGCTCTGGTGCCATCATCGTCATCATCGGCAGCAACTTCAAGGATTACATGGGCGGTCTGCACAAGTACATGCCTATTACCAACATCTGCTTCCTCATCGGTTGCTTGGCGATTGCAGGTATTCCTCCATTCGCAGGTTTCTGGTCAAAGGATGAGATTATCTCAGCATGCTTCCAGTTCTCTCCATTCATGGGCTGGTTCATGACCGTGGTAGCTGGTATGACAGCATTCTACATGTTCCGTCTCTACTACGTCATCTTCTGGGGACAGAGCTACTATGAGCTTGATCCTGAGAACCGTCGCAAGCCACAGGAGGTTCCATTCGTGATGTGGGGTCCATTGGTATTCCTCGCCATCATCTCTTGCCTCTGCGGTTTGATTCCATTCGGTCACTTCGTATCTGCTACAGGTCAGAGCTACGATATCCATATCGACATGAGCGTGGCAACTACTTCTGTGATTGTTGCAATCATCGGTATCGGTTTGGCTACATATATGTATGCTCCTAAGAAGACTCCATTGGCAGACGCTTTGGCTAAGAAGATGCCTAAGTTGCACAAGGCAGCGTTGAACCGTTTCTATATCGACGATGCTTGGCAGTTCTTCACTCACAAGATTGTCTTCGGTTGCTTCTCAAAGCCAATCGCATGGTTCGACCGTCGCGTTATCGATGGTACCTTCAACTTCATGGCTTGGGGTACACAGGAGGCAGGCGAGACCATCCGTCCATGGCAGAGTGGTGATGTTCGCAGCTATGCTATCTGGTTCCTCACTGGTACCGTAGCATTGACATTGTGCCTGCTCGCACTTCTTTAATGAAAGTCTCACAATTAAGTAAATAGAAAAGAAATGAATTTAAGTATATTCGTCATAGTACCACTCCTGATGTTGCTCGGCCTCTGGTTGGCACGCAACGACAAGCAGGTTCGTGGTGTGATGGTAGCAGGTGCCAGCGTATTGCTCGGTCTCTCCATCTATTTGGTGTTTGCATTTCTCGAAGCTCGTGAGACAATGCCAGCCGACCAAGCTCCGATGCTCTTCACCTACTGTGTGCCTTGGTTTGAACCATTGCACATCAACTATTCACTCGGTGTGGATGGTATCTCAGTGGTGATGCTTCTCCTGACTTCTATCATCGTGTTCACCGGTACATTTGCTTCCTGGCAGATGGAGCCAATGAAGAAGGAATACTTCCTCTGGTTCACACTCCTGAGCATCGGTGTATATGGCTTCTTCATCTCAATCGACATGTTCACTATGTTCATGTTCTATGAGGTTGCGCTGATTCCTATGTACCTCCTCATCGGTGTATGGGGTAGTGGTGCAAAGGAGTATTCAGCCATGAAGTTGACTTTGATGTTGATGGGTGGTTCAGCCCTTTTGGTTATCGGTATCCTGGGAATCTACTTCTACAGTGGTGCTCAGACCTTCGAAATCCTCGATATCGCTCACCATACTAATGGTGCTCATGCGATTCCAGAGAGCGTGCAGAACGTGTTCTTCCCATTGCTCTTCATCGGTTTCGGTATCCTCGGTGCGCTGTTCCCATTCCACACATGGTCTCCTGACGGTCACGCAAGTGCGCCAACAGCTGTATCTATGTTGCATGCCGGTGTATTGATGAAGCTTGGTGGTTACGGTTGCTTCCGTATTGCCATGTTCCTCTTGCCAGCTGCTACTCACGGATTCTGGATCAAGGTGTTCCTCGTACTGACTACTATCTCTATTGTATATGGTGCTTTGTCAGCATGTGTACAGACCGACTTGAAGTACATCAACGCTTACTCATCAGTATCTCACTGTGGTATGGTGCTCTTCGCTCTCTGTATGATGACCGAGACAGCTGCTACTGGTGCTATCCTCCAGATGTTGTCTCACGGTTTGATGACCGCCCTCTTCTTCGCCGTTATCGGTATGATTTACCATCAGGCTGGTACACGTGACGTACGTTACCTGGGTGGTTTGATGAAGATCATTCCATTCCTCTCTGTAGGTTATGCAGTAGCAGGTTTGGCTAACCTCGGTTTGCCAGGTTTCTCAGGTTTCGTAGCTGAGATGACCATCTTCGTAGGTGCCTTCCAGAATGCAGATATGTTCCATCGTGTATGTACCATCATCGCATGTACCTCTATCGTAGTAACAGCGGTTTACATCTTGCGTTGTGTAGGTAAGATCCTTTATCAGAAGGTTCCTAGTCCTAAGTTGGAGAAGCTCCACGATGCTACATGGGACGAGCGTATCGCTGTAGCAGGTCTGATTGCCTGCGTTGCAGGTCTCGGTATGTTCCCACTTTGGGCAGAGGAGATTATCAGGGACGCTGTAGGTCCAATCTTTAGTGTAATCATGTAATAAATATCAGAAGAAATGAATTACAGTCAATTTTTAAATATGATTCCAGAAGCTACCCTGATGGTAGTTCTGTTGATCACTTTCATTGCTGACTTCTGCAGTTCCAAGAGCGCAGACCGTAAGTGGTTCAATCCTCTGGTATGTCTCTTGATGGTGGCTCACATTGTCATCAACATCTTCCCTACAGAAGCCACAGAGGCATTTGGCGGCATGTACACAACAGGTCCTGCTGCCGGTGTCTTGAAGACTATCCTGGCTTTGGGTACCCTCATCGTGATGGTACAGGCTAAGGAGTGGTTGAGCCGTAAGGACACAGCCTTCAAGGAGGGTGAGTTCTATATGTTGATTATCTCTACCTTGCTCGGTATGAACATGATGGTAAGTGCCAACCACTTCCTCCTGTTCTTCCTCGGCCTCGAAATGGCATCCGTGCCAATGGCGTGCTTGGTAGCCTTCGATAAGTACCGTCACAATTCTGCTGAGGCAGGTGCTAAGTTCGTTTTGACCGCTACTTTCTCTAGCGGTGTAATGATCTACGGTATCTCTCTGCTCTATGCTGCTTGTGGTACTTTGTATTTCGATGATGTAGCAAAGGTTATCTCTGCATCACCATTGACCATCGCCGGTATGGTATTCTTCTTCAGTGGTCTCGGTTTCAAGATTTCCTTGGTTCCTTTCCACTTCTGGACAGCCGATTCATACCAGGGTGCACCAACTACTGTTACAGGTTACTTGTCAGTAGTATCTAAGGGTGCTGCAGCGTTTACTCTCTGCGCTATTCTCATGAAGGTGTTCCAGCCAATGGTAGAGTACTGGACCGTGTTGCTTTACATCGTGATTGTACTTTCTATCACTATCGCCAACCTGTTTGCCATCCGTCAGAGCGACCTGAAGCGTTTCATGGCATTCTCTTCTATCTCTCAGGCAGGTTACATCATGTTGGCAGTGGTAGGTAACTCAGCGATGAGCGTGAGCGCCTTGACTTACTATGTATTGATTTACGTAGTAGCCAACCTGAGCGTCTTCACCATCATCTCATCTATTGAAGAGCACAACAACGGTACAGTTCAGATGGACAGCTACAACGGTTTGTATAAGACCAACCCACGTCTGGCATTCCTGATGACCTTGGCATTGTTCTCATTGGGTGGTATTCCTCCATTCGCCGGTATGTTCTCGAAGTTCTTCGTGTTCATGGCAGCAGTTGGTACACACGATATCCACACCACATTGGGTGCATGGGCATACGGCGTAGTATTCATCGCGTTGGTAAACACAGTTATCAGCTTGTACTACTATTTGCTCATCGTGAAGGCTATGTTCATCAAGCACAGCGACAATCCGCTTCCTACTTTCCAGAGCGCATGCTCAACCAAGTTGGCACTTGCAATCTGCACAGTAGGTATCGTAGCATTCGGTATTTGCTCATTCGTCTTCGACTGGATTTCAGTTGCAGTGAATGCGTAAATCATCAATAATTTATAAAAATCCCAGCAATCGGTAAAAGATTGCTGGGATTTTTTTTGGTATTGTCTGAATTTTGCAGTAATTTTGCACCCCGAAAGAGGCATGGTGCCTCAAGTAATCAATAATAAATATTAATTAATCAATATAAAAAGGATGGATAAGTTACCAATGAATGATGTTCCGATGCTCGTAAGTGCCATCAACTTCCTGCTTCGTGACCACGAGTTTGATACACTCGATGAGATTTGTAATCACTTCAATGTGAACCGTGCAGCATTAGAAACCAAAATGGCTACTCAGGGCTTTGAGTGGTCAGAGCAGCAGAAGAAATTCTGGTAAGAGCACCCTATAAACTATAAATTATAAATTGTAAATTATTAATTAATTATGACTCCTCCTCGACCCTTGTGGAAGTCTGTACAAGACTATGTAATGATTGCGATAGGAATGATTTCCTACGCCATTGGATGGAACGTATTCCTCTTGCCTACCAATGTGACGGCAAGCGGACTGCCTGGTATTTCCAGTATCATCTATTGGGCAACTGGTTGCCCTGTGCAAATTCCGTATTTCATCGCCAACGCCACCTTATTAATATGTGCGTTCAAGATTTTGGGAGCTAAGTTCTGCGTCAAGACCGTTTATGCCGTCATCGTGGTAACCGCCTTGACCTCCTTCTTCTCCAGTCGTTTAGGCGATATTCATCTCTTGGAAAATCAACCTTTATGGGCTGCTTTCCTGGGTGCCGTTTTCTGCGGCTGCGGAATCGGACTCGGTTTCTCTGTTGGTGGAAGTACGGGTGGTACGGATATCATCGCAGCCATCGTCAACAAGTATCGCGACATTTCTCTGGGTAGAGTGATTATGATATGCGACATCTTTATCATCAGTTCCAGTTACCTGGTGGTTCACGATTGGGAGAAGGTGTTATATGGTTATGTAGTCCTTTGTGTTCAGGCATTCTGTATCGACCAGGTGGTGAACAGCAGAAGACGAAGTGTACAGTTCTTTATCATTTCAAAGAAGTATGAGGAGATAGGCAAGCGCATCAATGTAGATGCTGATAGGGGAGTAACGGTGGTGAATGCCAGCGGTTTTTATTCCGGTCAGGATGTGAAGATGCTGTTCGTGCTGGCCAAGCAGCGCCAGGCTCCAGCTATCTTCCGTCTTATCAGCGAGATAGATCCACATGCCTTTGTCAGTCAGAGTGCCGTTATCGGTGTGTATGGTGAAGGTTTTGACAAGATTAAATATAAAAGCAAAAAAGAGCATGGAGTTTAATCCATGCTTTTTTTGTTGGCCTCCATCTTACACTCTTACTCATTCTTAAATCTGCGTCATCTGCGAAATCAGCGTGACAAAACTCTTTAGCTATAGACCGAAGTTGATCTCTGCCAGCCATGTCGCTACATTAAACGATGGACAGGCTTTGCGGACACCTGGGAGGTCACAATGGCCCAGTATCTCGGCATCAGGATAGTCGGTAGCTAGACCGTTGAGAAGGTCTTCCATCATCTCCTTCTGTTCGGGAGTGCGGGTGTCGGCAGGGTTCCCGTTCTAGTCAAGACCTCCCTCATAACAGATGCCGATGCTGTGGGCATTGTAGTGACGGGCATGAGCGCCTATCTCGTTCTCTGGACGGCAGGGATAGACCACGCCATCCTTCGTAATGTAATAGTGGTAGCCGATGCTCTTGAAGCCTCTTGCCTTGTGGCAGGCTTCCAACTGCTCTACTGTGAAATTCTTGTTGACTCGTGTGGCACTGCAGTGGACCACAATCAAGTCGATTCTTCTTGGATTTTTCATTGTTTTTTAGTGATTAATGACTGAACTTTCTGATATGCGAAAGTTCAGTTCTTGACTTATCTTTTTATCAAGAATTTGAGAATTAGAGAATTCTTTCTTCAGTCTTGATGATATATACAATGAATTGAGGCGTTCCGACGGATTTATACTCTGTAACGAAACAAAAACCCCCAACCCGCAGGAAACAGTAGGTTGGGGGATTCTTATTTATCTTACTTCCGAGATCATATCAGTATTATTCAGGTTTCCCTGATTTCTTCAGCAATGGGGCGAGGAACTTGTAGGTATAGCCCTTCTTCGCCTTCACCATGTCTTCAGGTGTGCCGGCAAAGAGAAGCTCGCCGCCACCTCTACCACCTTCTGGACCCATGTCGATGAGCCAGTCGGCTAGCTTGATGACATCCAGATTGTGCTCGATGATGATGACAGTGTTGCCACGGTCTATCAGCTTCTGCAATACATTCATCAGGATGCGGATGTCCTCGAAGTGGAGACCGGTGGTTGGCTCGTCCAGGATGTAGAGCGTCTTGCCCGTGTCTCGCTTGGAGAGTTCGGTGGCAAGTTTTACTCGCTGACTCTCACCACCGGAGAGGGTGGTACTGCTCTGTCCCAGTTTGATATAGCCGAGACCTACATTCTGCAACGCCTTGATCTTGTTGAGAATCTGCGGCACGTTCTCGAAGAATTCCACCGCCTGGTTGATGGTCATATCCAGTACGTCGGCGATGCTCTTGCCCTTATATCTCACCTCCAGGGTCTCACGGTTGTATCGCTTGCCATGACAAACCTCGCAAGGTACGTAGACATCCGGGAGGAAATTCATCTCGATGGTCTTGTAACCATTTCCCTTACATTCCTCACATCTTCCACCCTTCACGTTGAAGGAGAATCTGCCCGGCTTGTAACCACGGATCTTCGCTTCCGGCAAGCCAACGAAAAGACTGCGGATATCGCTGAAGACACCGGTGTAGGTGGCTGGATTGCTGCGAGGCGTTCTGCCGATAGGACTCTGGTCTACATTCACCACCTTATCTATATTGTCGATACCCTCGATACTGTCATACGGCATCGGCTTCTTCAGACTGCGATAGAAATGCTGGGAGAGGATAGGCTGGAGAGTCTCGTTGACGAGGGTGGACTTGCCCGAACCGCTCACTCCCGTAACCACAATGAGTTTGCCGAGAGGGAAGTCAACGTCTACTCCCTTCAGATTGTTGCCCCTGGCGCCCCGGATGGTGATGTGCTTGCCATTGCCTTCACGACGCACGGCAGGAACCTCGATAGCCATCTTGCCATTGAGATACTGGGCGGTGATGGTATCGGTCTTGAGCATTTCGGCAGGAGTTCCCTGAAAGACTACTTCGCCACCCTTGCGACCCGCCTTCGGACCGATGTCTACAATCCAGTCGGCAGCACGCATCATATCCTCGTCATGTTCTACGACGATGATCGTATTGCCCAGGTCGCGCAGTTCCTTGAGACTGTTGAGGAGGCGCTCGTTGTCGCGCTGGTGCAGACCGATGCTCGGCTCATCGAGGATATAGAGCACATTGACCAGCTGGCTGCCAATCTGTGTGGCAAGGCGGATGCGCTGACTTTCACCGCCTGAGAGCGAAGCCGACTGACGGTTGAGTGAGAGATAGTTCAGTCCCACATCGAGGAGGAAGGTGACACGGGATCGCAACTCCTTGATAATCTCGTGAGCCACCTTGGCTTTCATCGGAGGCAGATGCTGTTCCACCTCTTCCAGCCAGTTGCGCAGTTCATCGATGTCCAGGTTTGCCACTTCGGAGATATTCTTATCCCAGATTCTGAAAGCCAGGGATTCCGGCTTGAGTCGGAGACCGTGACATTCCGGGCATTCAACGACAGAGATAAACTGGTCAGCCCATTTCTTGCCGTCATTACTTTCGTCATTCTCCATCACTTTCCTGAGATAGTCGATGACGCCATCGTAGGCACAGAAATAGTCGGTGGAAGTATGCACCTTCTCCTTATCTATCTTTACGTTTTCCAAGGATCCATAGAGAATTTCCTCCATGGCAATATTCGGAATTCTGCAGATAGGAGTCTTGAGATTGAGGTCGTATTTTGACAGGAGCGACTCAATCTGCCAGAAAATCATCTGATTCTTGTATTTTCCGAGCGGCACGATACCACCCTCATAGATGCTCATGTCTTCGTTCGGGATGACCTTCTTGAGGTCAATCTGGTTCACCTTTCCCAAACCCTTGCAGTGAGGGCAGGCACCTTCGGGCGAGTTGAATGAGAACATGTTAGGCGCAGGGTCCTGGTAGGCGATGCCGGTAACAGGGTCCATCAGTCGCTTGGAGAAATTCTTCATCTCGTGGCTGCCTTTCTCGATGACAGCCACCATGCCGTCGCCTTGTTTCATGGCGATGGAAACACTCTTGCGGATGCGTTCTTCGTCAGCTTCGCGCACCACGAGCTTGTCTATCACCACCTCGATGTTGTGGTTCTTGTATCGGTCTATCTTCATGCCCGGCACAATCTCCAGAATCTCTCCATCCACCCGGGCATAGAGATAACCCTTGCGCCGCATGCTGTCGAAGAGTTCACGGTAATGACCCTTGCGCTGTCTGACGAGGGGAGCGAGGAGGTAGATAGCCTTGCCGGCATACTCATTGAGAATCATCTCGATGACCTGTTCCTCGGTATATTTCACCATCTCCTCGCCGCTGCGGTAGCTGTAGGCAGTACCGGCACGGGCATAGAGCAGGCGCAGGTAATCGTAGATCTCGGTGGTGGTGCCCACTGTGGATCGGGGATTCTTGTTGGTGGTCTTCTGTTCGATGCTGATGACCGGACTGAGACCTGTAATCTTATCCACATCCGGACGTTCCATGTTGCCCAGGAAGTTGCGGGCATAGGCAGAGAACGTCTCGATATAGCGCCGCTGACCTTCGGCAAAGATGGTGTCGAAGGCCAGTGATGACTTGCCCGAACCAGAAAGTCCGGTTATGACGGTGAGGGAGTCGCGGGGTATTTCCACGTCGATGTTCTTGAGGTTGTGAACCCTGGCTCCCCAAACATTAATCTTTTCTTCTGAAATCATTGTCCTGAATTAGTTTGATTCTCGATGTATCCCCTCAGCAGGTTGACATCTTTTTTGAAGTTATATATCTTTCCATCTGCACCTTTTGCCTTGACGAGGCAGAAGTAGACGCCATCCTTGACGGGACTACCCTTGTAGGTGCCGTCCCATCCAGTAGCCGGATCGGTCCATTCAAAGAGTTTCTGCCCCCACCTATTAAATATGTAGGCATGGAACTCAGTGATGTTCTGGTATCCGCTCTTGGGTTTGTAGATGTCGTTGATGCCGTCTCCGTTTGGTGAGAAGGCATTCGGCATGAGAAGAGAGCTGACCTGTGGTGTCTCTTCCGGGTTGCCCTCTTCGCCATCGTTGACTTCCTGAGCGTGCAATTGGCACGTTAAAAGTGGCAACAAGATGCAAAGTATACTTATTTTTCGTCTCATTTGAAGAATTATTTGTGCAAAGATAATAAAAAGCTGAGAGATTTTGGGCAGAATGCAAGATTTTTTGTATTTTTGCAAATGAAAACATTGAAATCTGAAGATTATCGGCAGAAAAATGACTCAAAATCTGCAGAAATCCGAAAGATAGGAATTTAAAATTAATGAAGTTATGAGAAGAATCAAGAGATATTTCCTTGTTGTCGTTGGGCTGATGCTCAGCGTCAGTATTTTCGCTCAGACCACCAAGTGGCGCGACATCTATACGGTGAAGAAGAAAGATACCATCTTCGGTATCGCCAGCAGCTATGGATTGTCGCTTCCGGAACTCATGGATGCCAATCCGGAGATGAAGCAGGAGGGATACATGCTCCAGAAAGGAGCTACCCTGTTTATCCCTTATGCCAAGGGACAGAAGAATCCAAACCAGAAGACAACTGCCGCTACTCCTGCTGCCAGCCAGAAAACGGTTGCTCCTGCTGCTGCCAAGCCTGCAGCTACCGTCAGCAACGCCGTGAAGATTGGCGTGATGCTGCCGCTGCATGATGTGGATGGCGACGGCAAGCGCATGGTGGAGTATTACCGTGGCATCCTGATGGCATGTGACTATCTGAAGAAGCACGGTGTTTCTACCGATGTTCATGCCTGGAATGTGCCTATCGATGCGGATATCCGTACCACCCTGCTGCAGGAGGGTGCCAGCCAGTGCGACCTTATCTTCGGTCCGCTTTATACCAAGCAGGTGGCTCCACTTTCCGAATTCTGCAAGAACAACGGCATCAAGCTCGTCATTCCTTTCTCCATCAGTGGGGATGACGTGGAGCGCAGCAAGGAGATTTTCCAGGTTTATCAGAGTCAGGAGAGTCTGAATAATGCTACCGTGAAGGCATTCCTGAAGCGGTTCACCAATGTGCATCCTATCTTTGTCGACTGCAATGATTCCACTTCCCGCAAGGGTGCCTTTACCTTCGGACTCCGCAAGGAACTGGAAAAGCGCAATATCAACTTCAGTATCACCAACGTGAATTCGAGCATCGAGCAGTTTGCCAAGGCTTTCGTGCCTAGCAAGCAGAATGTGGTGATTCTAAATACAGGCCGTTCACCTCAGTTGACCGCCGTGCTCAACAAGTTGGATGAGTTTGATGCCAAGTATCCGGGTGCATCCATCTCGCTCTTCGGTTATACGGAATGGCTGATGTATGCCAAGTACAATCTGGAAAGGTTCTACAAGTATGACACCTATATCCCTTCCACCTTTTATTATAATGCCAGCAATGTGCGTACCCAGTCGTTGGAGACGAGTTATCAGCGTTGGTTCCATCAGCCGATGCAGGTAGCCCTGCCACGTTTCGCCATTACGGGTTATGACCATGCCATGTTCTTTATCCAGGGCGTGAAGAAGGAGGGGCGCAACTTTACGGGCGACAGCAAGCATTCTACTTACCAGCCTGTACAGACACCGCTGGATTTCGAGAAGTCGGGACTCAAGGGAGGTTATAAGAACAAGAGTTTCATGCTGATCCACTATACCTTCAATCATCAGATTGAGGCGGTGAAGTATTAGGACTTTGAACTTTGAGCTTTGAACTTTGAGCTTTGAAGTTTGATCTTTGAATATTGAAAAATGAACTTTATGATATGTATTTGATAAAAAGATATATACTGCTTTCTCTGGTTTTTGGGGGCGGACTGACTGCTTCGGCACAGATTGGAGAGCATCGCAATGACTTTGCAGTCGGATTGAATGGGGGCTTCATTATGAGCTCAGTAGGTTTTACACCAGAAGTACAGCAGACGCAGCACGGCGGAATGACGGCGGGTTTCTCGATGAAGTATACCTGCGAGAAATATTTCAACACTATCTGCTCCATCTATGCCGAGGTAAACTATGCCAAGGTGGGATGGAAAGAGGATATCCTGGATAAGGAAAACAATCCGGTGATTATCACGGAGACCCAGGAGCCGATGGCGTATAGCCGTACTATCGACTATATCCAGGTGCCGGTGTTCGCTCATCTTGCATGGGGTAGGGAGACGAGAGGACTGAACATCTTCGTGAATGCCGGTCCACAGTTCGGTTATTATCTCAGTGAATCGACCAAGACCAATTTTGATGTGAAGAAGTTGCCTCAGACGGACAACAACCGAGTGAGCCCGGTGATGGCACAGGATACGATGGCAGTAGAGAACAAGCTGGATTACGGTATCGCCGTGGGTCTGGGTGCAGAATACAGCATTCCGAGAGTGGGGCACTTCCTTGCCGAAGCCCGCTACTACTACGGATTGGGAAATATCTACGGTTCGTCGAAGCGAGATTACTTCGGAAAGAGCAACTTCGGACAGATAGTCCTGAAGCTCTCTTATCTCTTCGATATCACAAGAACGAAGAACGTGAAGAGGAAATAATCAATAATCAATAATATGTAATCAATAAAATGATAACGGGTTTATCATTGATGTTTTGAAAAAAATGAGTACAACAGAAAAAATGCAGATGAAATTGAGCGGCTCAAAGTCAGCTCGCTGGACTGCCCTCTTCATCGTGAGCGTCACGATGATGTTCGGTTACTTTTTTACAGATGTAATGTCTCCACTGGAGCCGCTCTTGACAGCAGCCAAGGGGGCTGAGAATGGTCTTGGACTCGGATGGAGCTCGGATGAGTACGGCTTCTTCTCAGGAGCCTACGGATACTTTAATGTATTCCTCCTGCTCCTCTTCTTCGGTGGTCTTATCCTCGACAAGTTTGGCATCCGTTTCACTGGTATCCTCTCTACTGTTTTGATGTTTGGTGGAGCCTTGGTGAAATGGTATGCTGTAGGTCATGAGTTTGGCGGTTCGGTAGTAGTACCATTCTTCGGTACTTACAGTACACAGGTAGTGATAGCTGCACTTGGCTTTGCCATCTATGGCGTGGGCTGCGAGATATGCGGTATCACAGTGAGCAAGGTCATTGTGAAATGGTTTACGGGTCATGAGTTGGCTCTGGCAATGGGAGTGCAGGTGGCTACAGCTCGTTTGGGAACTGCCGCTGCCTTGGGCTATTCTCTTCCTTTTGCCAAGTCGATGGGTGGAGTGTCTGCTTCTATTGGTCTGGGTGCTGCTTTGCTTTGTGCTGGTGTACTGGTTTATCTGGTTTATTGCGTGATGGACAAGAAGGAGGATGCTTCAGCAGCTGCAGCGGCTACTGAGCCGGAGGAAGGTTTCAAGTTTTCAGACTTGGGTGGTCTGTTCAAGACAACTGGTTTCTGGTATGTGGCATTCCTTTGCCTGATGTTCTATGCCGGTGTATTCCCATTCCTGAAGTTTGCCACCAAGTTGATGATTTTCAAGTATGGTGTCGATGCCAATTTGGCAGGTCTGATTCCTGCGATGTTGCCATTCGGTACCATCTTCCTTACACCAATCTTCGGTAGCGTATATGACAAGTATGGCAAGGGTGCCACGCTGATGATTATCGGCAGTTGTCTCCTGACTCTGGTACACGTAGTATTTGCCCTTCCACTCAACTCATGGGTGCTTGCCGTCGTGATGATGCTCATCCTTGGCGTAGCTTTTGGATTGGTACCATCAGCAATGTGGCCTTCTGTGCCAAAGATTATCCCTATGAAACTCTTGGGAACTGCATACGCCCTCATCTTCTATATCCAGAATATTGGACTGGCTCTCATTCCAGTATGGATTGGTAAGGTAAACCAGGCAAATACCGCAGCCGACGGCACCATCGACTATACCCAGACGATGACCATCTTTGCCTGCTTCGGCGTGATAGCCATCCTCATCGCTTTCCTCCTTCTTTTTGAAGATAAGAGAAAGGGATACGGTTTGCAGAAGCCTAACGTGAAATAAGTGAAGAGTGAAGAACGAAGAGTGAAGAATTCATTTGCTCTTTGTTCTTCGAACTCTTTGAAAGTATAATTCTATAAAAGAAAGGAAACAGCCATGAATGCTACACCTGAATCATTGATTAAAGAATATGCTGACCCGATAGAGCAGCAGGAGATAGACAAGTTTATCTGTTCGGAAATGAGCAGACAGATTCACCGATATATCAAGGGTATGTCGGGAACCAAACAAGCTATGCTCAAGTTTGAGGAAAAACTGGCGAGCCTCTCTGTCCCTGAGAAGGAGAAGGCGATTGCCAAGTATATCGATCTGAACCGAAAGGCATTGGACGGTCTTGACTTGAAGATGATTCTGGTTCGTTCGGTGGCTAACTATTGCGATACTTTCCAGTATATGCTGGATTTCGTGAACGACAAGCGCAAGATGGTGTTCTATTACCATCGCCTGAAGGAGAAGTACATCCGTTATCATGAGGTGTTCGAGGAGAACGGCAAGTTTGGCATGAAGGACCATCAGGGCAACGTGATGCTTCAGCCGGTGTATGATTTCCTCCGAACCTGTTACATCTATAATGATGACCTGAGCATCATGCCGGTGATTGCAGAGAAAAACGGCAAGATGGGACTGGTGATGCCGGACGGCAATGATACCATCGTTGCCGACTTCCTCTATGATGAGATTTGCTTACGTGATGAATATCCTTATTTCGAGGCGGTAAGAGACGGAATCAGCGGATTGATTGATAAGAATGGAAACTTTATAGCTAATTAATAGTGATTAATTTTTAGTGATTAGTTATTAGTTATTAATTAATAGTAAAAAGAGAAAGGGCAATCAGATTGGGATGAACCAACTGATTGCCCTTTTTCCTTCGTTGCTATGAGCAACTTAGTTTTTATCTAATTTTCTCTCGTCTTCTATCCGAATGAATTAATCACTAATCACTAATCACTACTAATTAATCACTAATCACTACTAATTATCCCAGGTATTTCATCAGGATCTTGATCTTTCCGCTGTCACGGAGCTTGATGATGCTCTTTTCGCGAATCTGGCGAACACGCTCACGGGTGAGGTTGAACTCGCTGCCGATTTCCTCCAAGCCCTTCTCGTGGCAACCGATGCCATAGCAGTAGCAGAGAATCTTGCGCTCACGCTCCTTCAATACGGTCTTGAGAACACGCTGCAGCTCGCTAGCCATAGACTCGAAGTCAACACCCTTGTCGGTACGGCTGTCATCGCCAGATGCCATCACGTCAACCATCGCATTGTCATCATCATCGCTACCGAATGGGGCATCAATACTCATGTGGTGGTTGTCAGCCTTGATGGTCTGGTCAATCTTGCTTTCCTCCATTTTGGTAATCTGTGCCAACTCAGCAACAGAAGGCTTGCGCTGGTTCTCCTGTTCGAACTTGCTGATTTCAGCGCTGATCTTGCTCAATGCACCCACCTGGTTCAAAGGCAAGCGAACGATACGGCTCTGCTCAGCGATAGCCTGGAGAATGCTCTGGCGAATCCACCATACAGCGTATGAGATGAACTTAAAACCACGAGTCTCATCAAACTTCTCTGCCGCCTTCACCAAACCGATGTTTCCCTCATCGATCAAGTCGGTAAGACCCAGACCCTGGTGCTGGTATTGTTTAGCAACAGAAACAACGAATCGAAGGTTTGCCTTAACCAATTTTTCCTTGGCACGTTCACCCTCACGACCGCCTTTGCGAATCTTCTGTGCGAGTTCGATCTCCTCATCGATAGAGACCATAGGTTCACGACCAATCTCCACCAAGTACTTATCAAGTGCTTCACTGGAACGGTTGGTTATACTCTTGCTAATCTTAAGTTGTCTCATATAAATCCTTTTACCTTTCTATTTATTTTAATCTCATTATTAATAATGTCGGAATCCACCTTTACGGTTTCGGGGTGCAAAGGTACAAAAAAAAACGCAATTACACTGTAATATTATTGGAAAATTTTTCTCCGATTTGTCTGTTTTTTAGAAATTTAGGTGATAATCAGTATGAAAATGCAATTTGCTGAACGGTTTTTCCTGCAATAAGTTTGAAATATGGAATAAATTATGTATCTTTGCACAGAATTTGCGAGAAAAGAATAACTAAATAATAAAATAACAATAAAACAAAAATTATGTTTGAGAATCAACCAAAAGGTCTGTGGACCTTAGCTTTGGCAAATACGGGTGAGCGTTTCGGTTACTACACCATGCTCGCAGTATTCGCTCTGTTCTTGGGTGAGAATTTCGGTTTTGATGCCGGTACGGCATCAGAGATTTATACCTGGTTCCTCACTGCAGTGTATTTCTTGCCTCTGTTTGGTGGTATGGCTGCCGACAAGTGGGGTTACAACAAGATGGTAATCATCGGTATCCTCATCATGTTCCTGGGCTATCTGTTCCTGGCTATCCCATTGGGTGGAGGTTCTGTAGCTATTGCTGCCATGGGTGCTGCCCTGCTGCTCGTGAGCTTGGGTACGGGTTTCTTCAAGGGTAACCTCCAGGTGATGGTGGGCGACCTTTACAACGATCCTAAGTATGCGCAGCATCGCGACTCAGGTTTCTCGCTTTTCTATATGGCGATTAACATCGGCGCCTTGTTTGCTCCTACTGCTGCCACCACAATCATGGCATGGGCACAGAACGACCTGGGCTATTCAAAGGCTGATTCTTATCACTTCGCTTTCGCAGTAGCTTGTGTTTCTGTGATTGTTTCTATCCTCATCTATTTCTTGGGTAAGAAGACCTACCAGCAGGTATTGGTAGCTGACAAGAAGAAGGAAGACGGCAAGACTGAGGAGGTAGAAGAGATGAGTCCTGCTGAGACCAAGGAGCGCATCGTTTGCCTCGGTTTGGTTTTCGCTGTGGTTATCTTCTTCTGGATGGCTTTCCATCAGAACGGTTTGACCTTGACTTGGTTTGCTGATGAGTTTACTGCTCGTGAGGCTACAGGTGCTACCGGTATGATGTTCAATGTAATCAACCTCGTTTGGTGCATCTTCATAGTATTCGGTATCTGCGGTCTGTTGACTGCTCCTAAGGGTACTTCTGGCAAGAGCAAGTTGATCAATCTCGCTCTCATCGTGATTCCTGCTGCCATCCTGGGTTATACTTACATGAATTCCGGTGATTCTACCGTAGCTATCGATGCTCCTATCTTCCAGCAGTTCAACCCTTGCTTCGTAGTAGCTCTGACTCCAGTGAGCATCGCTCTCTTCGGCTGGTTGGGTCGCATCGGCAAGGAGCCTAAGGCACCAGTGAAGATTGGTCTGGGTATGCTCGTTGCTGCCGGGGCTTATCTCCTGATGACTGTATCAAGTCTCGGTTTGCCTGCAACTGATCACCCTAACCACGTAGCAGACGTTACTCCAAACCTGCTCGTCGGTACCTATTTGATCCTGACTTTCGCAGAGTTGTTGCTTTCACCTATCGGTATTTCATTCGTATCTAAGGTAGCGCCTCCAAAGTACAAGGGTATGATCATGGGTGGCTGGTTCGTTGCAACAGCCCTCGGTAACAAGTTGGTTTCTATTCCAGGTCACATGTGGGATATGCCATTGCCAGTAGTATGGGGAACCTTGATGGTTATCTGTCTGCTCGCTGCTCTCTTCATCTTCTCTATCATCAAGAAGTTGAATCGCGTAAGCTAATTCAAAATTATTATATACAAAAAAGGCTTGCTTCATTTCCGAAGCAAGCCTTTTTTATTATCTTCTATTATTTATTTCTTCAACCATTTGTCCAACCATCCGAAGAAGGTGCGCTGCCAGAGCACGCCGTTCTGTGGCTTCAATACCCAGTGGTTCTCATCAGGATAGATGAGGAGCTCGGCTGGGATTCCACGCATGCGGGCTGCGTTGAAGGCGCCCATGCCCTGGTTGGCATTGATGCGGTAATCCTTCTCGCCGTGGATGCAGAGGATTGGAGTATCCCACTTGTCAACGAACTTGTGAGGACTGTTCTCGTAAGTTTTCTTGGCGTTGGCAGTCTGGTCCTTGTTCCAGTAAGCATCGTCATACTCCCAGTTAGAGAACCAAGCTTCCTCGGTATCGGTGTACATGCTCTCCAGGTTGAAAGCACCATCGTGGGCGAGGAACGCCTTGAAACGCTTGTCGTGGTGACCGGCGAGATAATATACTGAGAAACCACCGAAGCTGGCACCTACACAGCCCAGACGATCCTTGTCTACGTAAGGCAGATTCTTGGCAGCATCGTCGATGGCAGAAAGATAGTCGTTCATGCACTGACCAGTCCAGTCGCCAGAAATCTCCTCGTTCCATGCGCTTCCGAAACCAGGAAGACCACGGCGGTTAGGCAATACGACAATATATCCGTTGGCTGCCATGATCTGGATGTTCCAGCGGTAGCTCCAGAACTGGCTGACAGGACTCTGAGGACCGCCCTCGCAGAAGAGAAGGGTAGGGTACTTCTTGTTAGCATCGAAGTTGGCTGGCAACATGATCCATACCAGCATCTGCTTGCCGTCGGTAGTCTTCACCCAGCGCTGCTCACACTTACCCATATTCAACTGGCTGAGGATGTGGTCGTTCTCACGGGTAATCTGCTCTACCTTGGTGCTTTTAGCATTCTTGCCAGGGGTAACGATGTAGATATCTGTAGGGTGGCTCATGCTAGCCTTGGTAGCGAGAAGCTTGTTGCCGTTGTTGGCGAGCGAGATGCTTCCGTAGTCAGCCCACTCGTTGGTGATCTGCTTCACTTCGCCCTTGAAGTTAGCCTGATAGAGGTTCAGGGTTCCGTGCCATACGCCGATGAAGCTGAGGCTCTTGTTGTCCTTGTTCCATACGAAGCCCTCTACGTTAGAGTCGAACTTGTCTGATACATAGTTCTTCTTGCCGGTAGCGAGTTCGTATACGCAGAGGCGGTTACGGTCGCTCTCGTATCCATCGCGAGCCATGCTCTGCCAAGCGATGTACTTACCGTCAGCAGAGAACTGAGGGTTCACGTCGTAACCAGGGTTGTTCTTCAGATTCTCAGGAGCGTTGACAGCCTGGTTCTTCATGCTCTTGGTAGCATCAATCTTAGGCTCTACATAACCCGCCTCCTTGCAGAGGTTCTTGGTCTCGCGCGTACCTATATTATATAGGTAAATATCAGAATCGGTAGAGATGGCATACTGAACGCCCTCTTTCTTGCGGCAGGTATAGGCGATGGTCTTGGAATCAGGACTCCATGCCAGCTGCTCGATGCCTCCGAATGGAGCCATAGGGCACTCGAATGGTTCATCCTTCAGGATGTCTTCGCCAGCGTTGACGGTACCGTCCTCAGCCACATCAGCCACGAAAGGATGGAGAAGGCTCTCTACGTAGTGGTCCCAGTGGCGATAGTTCATGTCGGTAACGAGACGACCGGTAGCCAATGGAAGGTCAGAAGGATTCTCCTTGATGGTTCCGTGATAAGGGAGTTCCTTGATGAGGATTACCTTCTTGCCGTCAGGAGAGAAGCGGAAGCCCTGGATGCCCAACTTGTCGTTGGTGAGCTGCTTGCGGCCTGTTCCGTCTGGGTTCATGCTCCAGAGCTGACCGCCACGGATGAAGGCAATCTTCTGACCGCCCTGGATCCATGCAGCATCGCTTTCGCTCTTGGCATCAGTGGTCAAAGCCTTCTGGTTCTTGCCATTGGCATCCATGATGAAGAGCATCTGATGGCCCTTGTTTTCCTTAACACTGTAGTAACCCACCTGGTAAACCACCTGCTTGCCATTAGGCGAAGCTTCTGCGGCACCAATACGTCCCATAGCCCAAAGTGCCTCTGGGGTCATCAGGTGGTTCTCCACCTTGATGTTGTTTTTCTCAATCATAGTCTGTGCATCGACTGTTGTCGCACCCATGGTGAGGGCTGCAGCAGCCAAAATCATTGCTTTAATCATATTTTTGTGATTTTATTGAATATTTTCTGCAAAGGTACTGCAAAACGAGGACAATACAAAATAAATCGTGATTTATTTTTATAGTCGAGTGCAGCGTAACTTATTCAAAGTTACTGCAAATCGAGGACAATATAAAATAAATCATAAAAAAAACTTATGGATTTTTTCTCGTATCCCATTTTTTTTGTAATTTTGCAGTGTGTAATCAAGACATTAAACTTATTATGAATATATTATTTCTAACTCAGTTTGCCTGCTTTGTCGTTTCCGGTATGCTGGCATTATTTCTGATATTGACCCGCTTTCAGATACGTTGGCCCAACCATCGCTATGAGGTATCGCGATGGCTGATGTGTGGAGCTATGCTTGCATTGACCTTCCATTTCGTCTTGCAGATGGCATTTGATATCCGTGCCAAGAGCGATGCAATCGGTGCCGTGGTGAACATTCTCTTCTATGCACCTATCGAATATCTCATGTCCTATTCCACTTTCAATCTCATCTGTTATAGCAGCGGGCGCAAGCGGATAGGACTGCTCTGTTCGCTCAGTTATGCGCTTATCATTATCTGCTTCCTGATGGGGTTCATAGGGGTTGTACCCAAGGGCAGCATGCATGTCGGTTTCTGGCTGTATCTGATGCTGGCTATCTTTACCCTCACTCTCATTTACTGCATCATCGTTACCTTTCGTGAGATGCAGCACCATCGTAAGATTCTCCTGGACAATACTGCGGAAGACATGTTGCCGTTTGACAGCTTTGCCTGCGTGAGCTATGTCTTCATGGGTATCTGCGGTCTGGCTTTGATGGCGGGCATCATCTCCCGCACCATCCTGCTGGTCATCGCCCCGCTGGTACTGCTTTCGTTGGTTGTCTTCATCGTCAGTTTCGTGGGTTATGGTTTCAATATCATGCCGCTGGACAACATGCTTGAACAGCAGATAGAGGAGGAGACAGAAGAGGAGACTGAAGAGGAGGAGCCTGCTGAGGACGAAGAGGAAGTTGACGAATGTCTGACGCCGGAGCACATCGCCAAGATTGAGAAATTGCTGGCAGAATGGTGCAAGAATGGAGGTTTCCGTGACAGCGCTATGAACATGCCGATGCTGGCATCCATGATTCGCGTCAACCGTAAAGACCTGTCTGCTTATTTTGAAGATTATCTCCAGAGCAGTTTCCGAGTATGGCTTAGCGATATCTGATTCCAGAAAGCCCAGAGCATGTTGAGGGAAGAAACCAGATACTCCAACGAAACGGTTTCCATAGAATGCGGCTTCTCATCCCATGCCCATCTCTATAAAGTCTTCAAGGCTAAGACAGGTATGACTCCGATACAATGGCGCCGTTTTATGGCAAAAAAAGCTAGTGAAAATAGTTTCATTCCTACGAATGAAACACCTATTTGATAGGAATGAAACTATTTTCTTGAGGAATGAAACTCCTTTTTTGGTTTTTAATTATTATATTTGCAACCGTAAGTGATAATTAAAAATGAATTTATATGGAGAATTACTCAGTTTTACAGACCATGACACTCGCTGACATCGTGGGCGTATTTCTCATCCTGGTGATAGCCCTTGGCTCATTCTCTCTGATGTGGATAGATTATAGTGTATACCTGGAAAATCATAACAAGCAGTTCCGCCTGTTCGATTTCATCAGGAAGGAACAGTTGTATCTTTTCCTTTTCCTGATGTTCATCTTTCTGATTGGTGGGGAGATATTGCTCTATTCCTATTTATAATGGTACTGATGAGTTGCCAGAAATAAGGGGATTGCTATTTTTATGGCATGATAATGACAACTTTTGCGTCCTTTATTTGATTATTCAATAGTTTTTTTGTAATTTTGCAGGCGATTTTTGATTTCAAATTGCAAGATATAATAACAATTATGAAGATAGGATTTGACAACGAGAAGTATCTGAAGATTCAATCCGAGCATATCAAGGAGAGAATCTCTAAGTTTAACGGAAAGCTCTACCTGGAATTGGGAGGTAAGCTTTTCGATGACCACCACGCCAGTCGTGTTTTGCCGGGTTTCCAGCCTGATAGCAAACTGCGCATGTTTCAGAAAATCAGCGATAGCATTGAGATTGTTATCGTAATCAGTGCCGCCGACATCGAGAAGAACAAGAAGCGTGCCGACCTGGGTATTACTTACGATGAGGACGTGCTGCGTCTTCGTGGCGAGTTCCAGAACCGTGGTTTCATGGTGGGTTCTGTTGTCATTACCCATTATAACGGTCAGCCTGCTGCCATCGCTTTCAAGCAGCGTCTGGAGCGTGAGGGCATCAAGGCTTACTGCCATTATCTCATCGAGGGCTATCCTCACAACGTGAATCTCATCGCTTCTGACGAGGGATTCGGTAAGAATGACTATGTGGAGACTGAGCGTCCGCTCGTCATCGTTACTGCTCCTGGTCCTGGTAGCGGCAAGATGGCTGTCTGCCTGAGCCAGCTTTATAATGAGAACAAGCGCGGGGTGCGTGCAGGCTATGCCAAGTTTGAGACCTTCCCTGTATGGAATCTCCCATTGAAGCATCCGGTGAACATCGCATACGAGGCTGCTACTGCCGACCTCAACGATGTGAACATGATCGACCCATTCCATCTGGAGGCATACAACAAGATAGCCATCAACTACAACCGTGACGTGGAGATCTATCCTGTGCTCAATGCTTTGTTCGAGGGCATCTATGGCAGCAATCCTTACAAGTCGCCAACGGATATGGGTGTCAACATGGTGGGCTTCTGCATCTCTGATGATGAGGTTTGCTGCGAGGCATCCAAGAACGAGATTATCCGTCGTTACTATGCTGCAACCAACAAGATGGCGGCTGGCGCTTGCAATGATGGGGAAATCAACAAGATCCAGATGCTCTTCAATCAGGCTAAGATTACTACGGATTACCGCAAGGTGACGGTAGCGGCTAAGAATCACAAGAAGGAGACGGGGCATACTTCTGCTGCGATAGAGTTGGAGGATGGTACCATCATCTGCGGTCATAGCAGCGAGCTGTTGGGTTGCAGTGCGGCATTGATATTGAATGTTACCAAGCACTTGGCGGGCATCGACCATGAATTGAAGTTGATTCCTCAGTCGATGATTGAGCCAATCCAGCATACCAAGGTGAATTATCTGGGTGGTCACAATCCTCGTCTTCATACGGATGAGGTTCTCGTAGCCCTCTCTGTTCTCTCGGAGAATGACGAGAACTGCAGAAAGGCATTGGAGCAGTTGCCTAAGCTTCGTGGCTGTCAGGCACATTGCACCGTGATGCTGAGTGATGTAGACCAGAAGATCTTCAAGAAGCTCGGAGTGAATATCACCTGCGAGCCGGTATTGAAGAAGTAAATTCGGATTGGATTCTGTTGAAGAAATAGATTCGGATTATATAAAATACCCCCGAAGGGGTATAGTTAATCGTGTTGTTTGATTAATTATACCTTTTCGGGGGTAATTTTTTATCTTTCAACCGGCATTCCGAGCTTGGTCCAGTTTAGGATTCCACCTTCCATATCATATACCTTGAAGCCTTGCTTCTGCATTTTCAGGCAGGCACCATGGCTTCGCTTTCCGCTTCTGCAATAGATGTAGTAGGTGCGGGATTTATCAAGCTTACTGATGCCGGCATTGAATGCCTCGGGATTGAGGTAATCCAGTTGTTGGGCACCTGCCAGATGTCCTTCTGCATATTCCTTTTGGGTGCGGACATCTAGAAGGATGCTGGTTGTATCTGCCTTTGCCTGGTCGATAAAGGCCTGTGGAGCCAATACGATGATGCCGTCGGATGGGGCTGATTTTGATGATTGAGCAGCCTGTGCTGAGCAGCCCGTGGTTGACAAGCCGATGGCTGCTAAAAGAGATAAGAGTATTTTCTTCATTTTCTGTTTTGTTTATATTGTTCTTGTTTTTTGCTTTTTTTATTCATGTTTGTTCTGCTTGGCGGAAATAATTGCAGAAATAATTGCTGAAAGAAATTATCTTAATGCCATGACTCGGCTGAGAATCAGTTTCTTGTATTCCTTCTTCATGCCGTCTGGCAGGAAGGAGGCGTCTATCAGGTCGAGCCATTTCACGATAGAGCGACGGAACTTCTTGGCGATGTTGCTGATTACCTTTTCGCTGAGTCCTGATGCTGTCATTACCTTGATGAAATCTGATTTCAGAATCTTTCTTTTTCTTCCATTCAGCGTTAGGGCGAGTTCCTCGGTATCTTCTGGCATCACTATCTTCGTGCAGAGCAGGTCGTAGGCTGGGGTTAATCCATAGCCCAGTTTCCTGTTGTTGTAGAGCGAGAAGTTCTTGAGATGCATGTCGGCGTTGCCGGTAATCCACGAGAAGATGACTACCTCCCAATAGTTCACGAGGTCGAGCTGCGAGAAGGAGGAATACTTTTTGATGAGTTTGGCTACCTGCTCGTAGGAACCTTTGTATTTGTATTCGGTAAGGCGCTCGGATAGCTGGCACATATCTTCCATGGGTACTTTGGTGCCATCATCCAGTCGGTCTATTCGCCGGGTGATATAACAGAGTTCGCCATCGGCAAAGCGAATCAGACCATGGGGAACCACGGCGATTTTGGCTGCTTCGGCGAGGTGCATCGTGAGGT
Organism: Segatella copri; assembly: GCF_009494395.1. GTDB lineage: Bacteria > Bacteroidota > Bacteroidia > Bacteroidales > Bacteroidaceae > Prevotella. The sequence continues at coordinate 183,696 of NZ_VZCB01000052.1, forward strand.
CTTCTATTTCCGGAAGACAGCGATAGCGGTCGGTTTGGGGTTTGAGGATGTATTTTCCCCAAAGGCCTACGATGGTGAAGCGGGATGGTTCATTCTTTCCGCCAGGGTTGACATCGAGCGAGAGCTTTGCCTGCACACCGGTGAGGGTGGTTTGGGCACGCACTACCTGTTTAGCCAGGTCGCCGATTTCCTTTCTAACATAGGGTAGGACAGGGGCTTCCTTGGTACCGAAGAGTTTCTTGGCGCAAGCAGGGTGGTAATCTATCTGACCTGGCTTGAGCGGTTTATAGCAATATAGACATTTTTCCATATTTCTTTCTCCTTTCTAGTTTTTTGGGGAAGCATTTGTTCCTTCTGCAGGTGAATTGTTGGTTCTTTCTGCATGAGATTCTTCAACCGGGATGACGCTGACGGCTCCGATGCAATCCTTGCAGCAGGCAAGGAGGAGCGACATTCTATCCCGCTGGTTGATTTTCCAACTGCTTTCTGCGATATTCAGCAGCCATCCTTCGGGGATTAACCCATCGAAGAAGGGAAACAGTACGGTATCGTGGTAGGGCTCGTTTGATAACGGGAGTGTGAGGCTCACGGCTTCTGCACCATCCGATGCCAGATAATCAGCATCGTAGGCAAAGGTGAAGCCTGTTTCGTCTTCCGTCAGCAGGCCTACGTATTGGTTGTAGAGATAAATCTTTCCTTGTTTCATAAAGTTCAGTTTTTATTCTTTTCTGATAGGAACGGGACCGATTTCCTGGCCGAAGAGGAGGAGAACCTGATTAACTTTGTCGAGTCGCAGCGTTTCCTTTCCCTGTTCCAGTTCTCTTACGAATCTTAGGCCTACGCCCGATTTCGCCGCCAGATCTACTTGGGTCAATCCGAATTGCTTGCGCATTTCCTTGACGTATGATGATAATGTATTGCTCATGTTTTATTTATTTTATACCCTTTCGGGTAAAATCCTACAGCTAATAATACTATATTATACCCTTTCGGGGACAAATATACGAATAAAAAATGAAAATACCCCCGAAAAGGTATAATTTATAATATCATTTAACAAATTATACCTTTTCGGGGGTAATGTTATGTACCAATTAATACTGACTGAGTAAATCTTCGATGATATTTTTCAATTCTGGCAATTCGTTTTTGATTGTATCATATACGATCACTTCGTCGACATTGGCATATTCGTGAGAAATCATATTTCTCATACCATATATCGCTTGCCAGGGAATGTTAGGATAAGCATCTAAAGGCTTTTCTTCTGCCTTTAAAAGTTTACCCACATGTTCACCAATGACTTGTAATCTCATAACACAAGCATTGAAGGCCATATACTTTGTTGGGGAAAGCATGAAATCATCAGCTGATTTAACATCTTTACTCCATTCTTGTATTAACTCGATGGATTCTTTGATTTCTTCGAGCTTGTCATGGATGGTACTGCGCTTATACATAAACGGCCTCCTGATTGATGTTTGACTGCAATAAAGGGCGGAGCGATTTGCGGAAGCGGACTAAATCAACTTTGTTATTAAATAATTTACTTAAAGCCTCATGTAAGTTGTGCATGAGCGAGAGAGTTGGTTTTTCTACTTCCACAACAATATCTATATCACTGTCTTCTGTATTTTCGCCTCGTGCTACCGAACCGAAAATTCCGAGTTTAGTGATACCAAAGCTATCTCCAAACTGTAGTTTGAAGTTGGCTAGTTTTTCCAAACATTCTTGTAACTTTACCATAACTTATCATGTTAGTTGCTACAAAAATACTCAATTATCATGAAACTGCCAAATGAATTTGCTGTTATTTTATGATAAGTCTGGAAAATCATCAAAAAAAAGCGTAACGAATACCTTTTGGGGTAATTCATTACGCTTTCATTTATCTGGAAACCATTATTTCCCGAGATTATTATTTTCCGAGATTATTCTTTTTCTCGTTCAGTTCTGCCTGCTTACGCATCATCTCTTCCTGCTGCTGGCGCTGCAACTCCTGAAGGGCCTGCATTCTTGCCATGAGGCCGCTTGCCTTCTTAGGGTTGTTCTTGTTCTCCTGATAGCGCTTCTCCAGGATGGCGAGGAGCTTCTCGTCGTTGGTGGTCTTGCGCAAGGTCCACATGATTGCGGCACTGAAGAACAAGGAGATGAAGTAGTAGAAGTTCAAACCTGCTGAGTAGTCGTTGAACATGAAGAAGAACATCAATGGCATGAGAAACATCATCCACTGCATCATCTTCATCTGCTCTGCCTGCTGACCTACCATCTGATCACGCTGCTGGCGCATCGTCATCCATGAGTACAACAGGTTGGCTACGCAGAAGAGAATACAGGTCAAACTCAAGTGGTCGCCAATCAACCAGATGTTGGTGTTCCACTCAATGATTGGGTCGAAGGTGCTCAAGTCGCTCATCCACAAGAACTTCTCACCACGAAGCTGGATGGCGTTAGGCACGAAGTTGAACATCGCAACCCAAACCGGCATCTGAATCAGCATAGGGATACAACCAGATAATGGGCTTACACCATACTTGGCATACTCTGCCATCATCGCCTGCTGCTTCTGCATCTGATCCTCTGGCTTGTTGAACTGAGCGGTAGCTGCCTCGAGCTTTGGCTTCAGCACACGCATCTTGGCAGAACTCATGTAGCTCTTCTTCACCATAGGGTAGGTGATGAGCTTGAGGAGCAATGTGATGAGAATCAATACGATACCCATTGGGAATACATTGCTCAACCAGTCGAACACATAGAGTGTGAAGAAACGGTTGATCCAGCGGATGATAGGCCATCCCAGATAAACGAGCTTCTGGAACTCAAGGTCCTTGCCGAAGGTGCTCTCCTTCTCTGTATTCTTCAGAATCTGGAAGTCGTTAGGACCAAAGTAGAACTCAAACTCAGACGCCTTCTTGCCGGTTGGGTCGAAAGCTGTCTTCATTTTAGCCTGGAACTGCTTCAGATAGCCAGAACCCTTCTCCTGAGGGATAGAGGTCATGAAGGCATCCTTGTCGAAGTTGTCCTTAGCTACCATGATAGCTGAGAAGAACTGGTTCTTGAAAGATACCCAATCGATAGTCTCTTCAATCTTCTCGTCGATTTTCTCGCTGCCCTCGTTCAGGTGGTCGGTGCCGCCCTCTGCCTCATGATAGGTGAGGGTAGTGTAGCGGTTCTCGAACATGAAGCCACGCTCCTGCTGGCGCGCCTTGTCGCTCCAGTCGATGCTCATCTTGTTGCAGCTAGGTGAGAACAGTCCTGCCATACCTTCTGTCTGCAGACTCATGTGGAGCATGTAGTCATCGCCGAGGGTATAGGTCATGCTGAGGGTCTTGCCTGGGGCAGCCTCTGCAGTCATGGTGACAGACTTGTCAGTCACGTTGGATGGAGTGAAGTAGAGGTCGCTGGTGATGATGTTGGCCTCCTTAGCCTCGAGCATGAACTTGAGGCTCTGGTCGTTGCCGTCGAAGAGGGTAACGTCCTTCTGGTCGGCAGAACCGTCTTTCACCTTGAGGTTGTGACCCACGTAACCCTTGATGACTGCCTTCTCGACAGTACCACCCTTGGTATTGAGCGTCAACTCAACCTTCTCATTCTTCAAAACTACTTTCTGAGCCTGACCCTTCAAAGCCGAATAGAATAGGGCGGTAGAGTCTGCCTCAATCTGAGCCTTCGCATCAGCCTGGCGCTTAACAGCGGCAGCCTTGCTGGCCTTTTCCATCTCGGCATGTTTAGCCTTGGCGATGGAGTCCTGAACGAATGCCGCTCTCTGTTCTTCGGCTGATGGCTGGTTGTACCAGCTAAAGCCTATCAGCACTACGGCAATCAGGAGGAAACCGATAATGTTGTTCTTATTCATTATTATTTTTTATTGTTTTATTTTCTCTGAAGCGACAGCAAAGGCCGTGCCATTCTGCTGCCTGAAGCCAGCCTGCCGCTATTTCTTGTTAGCGATGGCTGTCTTTACAAAGTCAACAAACAATGGGTGTGGCTTCAATACCGTGCTCTGGTACTCTGGGTGATACTGTGTTCCGATGTACCATTTCAAGCTTGGGATTTCCACTACTTCTACCAGGTCGCTCTCCGGATTGCGGCCCACGCACATCATGCCATGCTTCTCGTATTCCTTCAGGAAATCGTTGTTGAACTCATAGCGGTGGCGATGGCGCTCCTGGATATGCTCCTTCTTATAGATGTTGAACACGCGACTGCCTTGTCTCAGTACGCACTCGTAGGCGCCGAGTCGCATGGTTCCACCCATGTTTGATATGTTCTTCTGCTCCTCCATGATGTCGATGACATTATGTGGAGTCTTCTCATCCATCTCGCGGGAGTTGGCATCCTTGTAGCCCAATACGTTGCGGGCGAACTCGATGACGATCATCTGCATACCCAGGCAGATGCCGAAGGTAGGGATGTCGTGGGTGCGGGTGTAGTGGGCAGCGATAATCTTGCCCTCGATGCCGCGCTGGCCGAATCCTGGACAGATGACGATACCGTCCTGCCCCTTCAGCTGCTCAGCCACGTTCTCTTCCGTGAGATATTCAGAGTTGATGAATGTAATCTTCACCTTGTGGTCGTTGTAGGTGCCTGCATGTGAGAGGCTCTCGCGGATGCTCTTGTAGGCATCCTGCAGGTCGTACTTTCCAACGAGACCGATGTTCACCGTCTCGGTAGCCTTGTTTCTGCGGTCGAGGAACGACTTCCAAGGACCCAGCGCTGGCTTCTCGCCGATAGGCTCGCCCATCTTGCGGAGGATGGCGGTGTCGAGGCCCTGGTTCTGCATGTTGACAGGCACCTCGTAGATGCTAGGAAGGTCCTCGCTCTGGATCACGCAGTCCAAATCTACGTTACAGAAGCTAGCCACCTTCTTCAGGATTCCCTCTTCGAGATGTTTCTCGGTGCGGAGAATCAGAACATCTGGCTGAATACCTACGCTCTGCAGTTCCTTCACGGAGTGCTGGGTAGGCTTTGTCTTCAACTCGCCTGCAGCCTTGAGGTAAGGTACGTAGGTGAGGTGAACATTGACGGCGTTCTTGCCCAGTTCCCATTTCAGCTGTCGGATAGCTTCCATGTATGGGGCACTCTCGATGTCGCCGATGGTTCCGCCAATCTCGGTAATCACGAAGTCATAGTGATACTTCTTTCCGAGCAGCTTCACGTTGCGCTTGATCTCGTCGGTGATGTGAGGCACCACCTGGATGGTCTTGCCGAGATAGTCGCCACGACGTTCCTTGTCAATGACTGCCTTATAGATACGACCTGTGGTGAGAGAATTCGCTTTTGTAGTCTGAATGCCGGTGAATCGCTCGTAGTGTCCGAGGTCCAGGTCGGTCTCCATACCATCTACCGTTACGTAGCACTCACCATGCTCGTACGGGTTCAGTGTACCCGGGTCGATGTTGATGTATGGGTCAAACTTTTGGATAGTAATGTTGTAACCTCTTGCTTGAAGAAGTTTACCGATGGATGAAGATATGATTCCTTTACCCAAAGAAGAAACCACACCACCAGTAACGAAGATGTACTTTGTTTCAGCCACGATATTTATAATTTAAATTAGAATAATTTTGGGTGCAAAGTTACTATAAAATTATGAATTAGCCAAAATATTTGTAAAGAATGGCTCTGAATTTAGAATTATTTTGTTACCTTTGTGCCCAAATTATATTATATCAAGGTATGAAAATAAAATTTGGATTACTCGTTTTAGCTTGGGTGGCTTGTCTGGCGCCTGCCGATGCGCAGCGTTCGCACAGGAAAAATGCACCTAAGGAGACTCTTGAAGCTAAGGATAATCGGCTGTTGAAAGACTATGCTGATTCTCTCTCAGTATATGGCAGTCGGCTGGATTCGGTCAGGTTGAAAGCCGATGACAGCCGTTTCGGCCTGCTCTTTACTCCGCTCACTTTCTATCATTCTCCTGCCAATCATCTGCTGCGCATCTCGCCAAAGGGTGAAGTGGGGGATTCGCTCGAGACGGAGCTGGATGCTGCCCTGATGGATATATATCTCAGACGTCCCGATCTGGTAAGGGCTACGGAATCCCGACTCAGAAAGGTGGGGGCACCGCTCGATGCGCCTTCCAAACCGAAGAAAAACCATCCTGACCTCGTTGAGCAGGTGGCTCCGAAGGCGATAGAGATAGAGTCGGCTCCGATGGATCTAGTCATCACCCGTCCTAACTTCTGGACCATCAACGGTGATTATTACCTCCAGTTCCTGCAGAATTATGTTTCGAGCAACTGGTACAAGGGTGGTGAGAGCAACTATTCGATGCTGGGACGCATCACCATGCAGGCTAATTACAACAACAAGCAGAAGGTGAAGTGGGACAACAAGCTGGAGTTGCGCTTGGGGTATCAGACGTCCAAGGGTGATTCCCTGCGTTCGCTCAAGACTTCCGACGACTTGATCCGATATACCAGCAAGTTGGGTCTTCAGGCTACCAAGCGATGGTATTATACCTTGCAGATGGTGGCGCAGACGCAGTTTGCCCATGGATTGAAGAGCAATGACAAGACGATTTATTCCGATTTCTTCTCGCCATTCAATCTGAACCTCTCTGTCGGTATGGATTATTCGGTCGATTGGTTCAAGCACAGGTTGAAGGGTAGTGCCCATCTGGCTCCGTTGGCGCTCAACTGGAAGTATGTGGGCCGTGAGGCGTTGGCTACAAGATATGGTCTGGACGAAGGCAAGCACAGTTTGGTGGACTACGGTTCGGAATGTACGTTTGACCTGTCCTGGCAGATAGCGCAGAACATCAAGTGGAAGACCCGATTGTGGGGATATACCACTTATAAGCGTGCGGAAATAGAGTGGGAGAATACGATTACCTTCCAGTTCAATCGTTACATCTCCACCAACATCTTCCTCTATCCGAGATTTGATGATGGTGCTAAGCGCAAGGACGATCAGAGCTACTGGCAGTTCAAGGAATTCATGTCTATTGGCTTCTCTTATTCGTTCTAGGCAATTTATAAGTGAAGAGTGAAGAATTCATGTGTATAGCTTGGAATAAATAGATATAATGAAGGCTCGTTTCCATGTAGAAGCGAGCCTTTATTGTATTTGGTTGTGTCTGTTTAGAATCTGAAGCAAACCTCGGCATCTGCCATGGAGTAATTATGCTTTGCGAGTGTCTTGTCGTTGATAAGCGCATACTCGGTAAGGATAGAGATTCGCTTGCCGATGTGGAAGTTTAAACCTGCCTCATACTGGGTCTTCTGCATGTTGCTCTTGCCGTTAGGCTGATACATGTCGTAACGTGCCTTCACGTCGATACGGCTGTTCTTTGGCAGCTGAGCCAATGGAGCGATAACCAATCCGTACACACCCTGTGCCTTGTCGCCGATTTTTGCATTCAGATTGCAATCCTTGGCGTTGGCATCGTTGAAGTTGGTGATGCTCTTGGCAAAAGCCTTGCCGGTAGAGTGGATGTACTCAGAACGTACGGTCCAGCCATCTTTCTTATATTCGAAAGAGAAGGCGTAACGGTTCTGGGCAAGCTTGCGAACCTCATTGGTGTGAGTAATCTCTTTTGTGGCATCTGGTCGGCTAGAGACCAAATCTGTAACTATTTCCGTCCAATTTCCCTTTCTTGCATAAGAACCGGTCCATCCGAAGGCACCGATGCGCATGCCGCTTACTGGCATTACCCATACACCACCAATCACATTCTTCTGATTATCAACGTCCTTGGTGTTGATCCCCTGTCCGTTGAATACGCCCACCTGATAATGCAGCAGGTTTCTGCCGTTGGCATTCTTGAGGAAATCACCCTGAAGCTGCAAACCGATGTCACGACCGTTGGATGCATGCTCTCCGGCACGGTCACTGAAACCTGCCAGCTTGCTCACGTTCTGGGAATATCCCATGAAGCCCTGGTCGATAGGGTGCATCGGATTCTCAAAGGTGAATGGGTTCTTGAACTGACCAATCTTCACCTTGAAATAGTCGTATTTCTGCCATTCAGCAAACAGATCCACCATTCTCGGGCTTGAACCCAGGTTGGAGGTGTTGCCGTTGAACTGAATCTGAGTCTTCCAGTAGAAGTCGCCAGCGATGCGACCTTCGAGAGCGATACGAGCCATACGGATGTTGAATGAGTTGGATTCAGCATCTTTCTGTCCGCTGTACTGATACTGGGTCATTCCATAACCCGACAATTTCACGTTGCTCAACCATGAAGGCAATTCGATGGTCTGCTTCTTTTGGGCGCTGGCAGAGACCGCAGTCAAAGCCATGAGCGCCAGGATGATACCTTTTTTCATCTTATTTCTATTTTGTTTTCTAGGTTTAATTCTTTGCAGCAAGTTCCTCTGCTGTGAGGTCTTCAGCCTTAGCCGCGAGCTCCTCTGCTGTCAAGTCTTCCGCTTTAGCAGCTTCCAATGCAAGCTTTTCAGCCTCCTTGGCAGCCTTGGCTTCTGCTATCGCCTTCTCACGCTCTTTGCGCTCCTTCTTCTTCTGCTTGATTTCAGCATCGCTGCGCTTCTCGAGCAATACAACGTTCTCTACGTGAGGAGTATGAGGGAACATGTCAACCGGCTGGACAGCAGCCACTTTGTAGTGGTCGTCCATCAGCTGCAGGTCGCGTGCCTGGGTAGCTGGATTGCAGCTTACGTATACGATGCGCTTTGGTGCGGCGTTCAGAATCACGTTTATTACGTCTGGGTGCATTCCGGCACGTGGTGGGTCGGTGATGATGACGTCCGGGCGACCGTGCTGGGCGATGAAAGCATTGGTCAGGATATCCTTCATATCGCCTGCATAGAAGAGGGTGTTTTCGATGTTGTTCACCTGGGAATTCACCTTGGCATCCTCGATAGCCTCTGGCACGTATTCGATACCGATGACCTTCTTTGCCTTGTGAGCCACGAAGTTGGCGATGGTTCCGGTGCCGGTATAAAGGTCGTAAACCAGCTCATCTCCGGTAAGGTTAGCAAACTCGCGTGCCACACAGTAGAGGTGGTAAGCCTGCTCGGTATTGGTCTGGTAGAAACTCTTTGGACCTACCTTGAACTTCAGGTCCTCCATCAGTTCGAAGATGTGATCGTTGCCCTTGAAGAGGCTGAGTTCCAGGTCGTTGATGGTATCGTTGCCCTTCTGGTTGTCCACGTACATGAGCGATGAAATCTGAGGGAACTTGTCAGCCACCTGCTGCATCAGCTCCAATGCCTTCTGCTCATCGCCCTCCTCATCGTAGTGGAACTGGAATACGAGCATCCACTCGCCGGTGTTCGAATTGCGGATCATCATGTTGCGGAGCAAACCGTGCTGCTCACGGAGATCGTAGAAGGTATAGTCGTGAGAATCAGCATATTCGAAGACGAAGTTGCGGATTTCGTTGCACAGGTCGTCCATCAGCCAGCACTTCCTGATAGGATAAATCTTGTCGAAGGCTCCGGTGATATGGAAACCGATGGCATTCTGGGCGTGGCGCTCCTTGAGTGATGATACGGTATCGTCCTCTTTCTGAGGGAGTTGTGAGAGTTCTTCGGCAGTGAACCAGCGCTTGTTGCTGCATCCGAACTCAATCTTGTTGCGATACTCCTGAGTCTTCACACTGCCCATGATAGGGCGGAACTCAGGGAGTTCAATCTTGCCGATGCGGGTAAGCTGGTCTTCCACCTGCTTCTGCTTCGCCTTGATCTGCTCCTCGTAAGGCAGGTTCTGCCATTTGCATCCGCCGCAGATGCCGAAGTGCTCGCACATAGGCTCCTGACGGATGTCGCTTTTTTTGATGAAGCCAACCACCTTCGCCTCGCAGTACTTATGTTTCTTTTTGACTACCTGCAAATCTACCACATCACCTGGCACACAGAACGGAACGAAGATGACCTGGTCGTCTACTCGTGTGATGCACTTACCCTCGGCTGCAACAGCCTCGATGGTGATGTTCTCCAAAAGAGGTAATGGTTTACGTTTTCTTGCCATAATTCTAATTTGTTTTTTTTATGGGTGCAAAGATACGGCAATTTTATGAGAAATGCAAGAGTTGTCCCGAATTATTTGCGTTTAAAAGTAAAAGGCGTTTAAAGGTAAAAAAGTAAAAAGGTAAAAAAGTAAAAAGATTGTGGGGCGGTAACAAAAGTAACAGGTAATATTTTGTGGTTGTAAAGGGGTGAAAATGTGAATGTGAATGTGAATTTGAAATGTAAGTGAAGAATATGAGTGGATAGTATATATTTATTATAATATATATATTTCTTTTATGTTCGCGCGTACCTTAATATATAAGGAATATCTTATTCTAATATATAAGGAATATCTTATTCTTATATCATTACATGATTCCCTTTTTTATTCGCTTACATTTCAAATTCACATTCACATTCACATTTTTATATCAGAAGTTACCTGTTACTTTTGTAACTTTTGTTATCGTCTCACAATTCTTTTACTTTTTCCTTTAAAACTGCGTCCCGACGTAGCGCCAACTGCGTGACGACGTAATCTCTTCTGCGTCCCGACGTAGCCATCCCTGCATCGCCACGCATTTTCATCCCCCTCGTCACGCTTTCTCATCCTCCTCGTATCGCTTTCTCATCCTCCTCGCATCACTTTTCCATCTTACATTTTTGTTACTTTTTCCGCTTCCTTGTAGTGGATTGTTAAAAATATCCCCATGTGTGCGACAACAGTTTAAAATGTAATCTCGGGATAGCAAAAAAGAGTATAAAAGTTTGGTGGTTTCAAAATAATGTCGTATATTTGCATCATCAACAAAGAATTGATAATAGCTAGAATAATATAATATTTTTGAACCTATAAAATATGAACGAAAAAAGAGTTTATACATTCGGTAATGGAAAGGCCGAAGGAAATGCGAAGATGCGTGAAGTGCTTGGCGGTAAGGGTGCTAACCTCGCTGAGATGAATCTTATTGGTGTACCTGTTCCTCCAGGTTTCACTATCACAACAGATACATGTAATGAATACTATGAGGTGGGTGAGGAAAAAATCAAGGAACTTCTTCAGGATGAAGTAATGGCTGCTGTGGCTCATACAGAGGCTTTGATGAACAGCAAGTTCGGTTCTGTTGAGAACCCTCTCCTCGTTTCCGTGCGTTCTGGTGCACGCGCTTCTATGCCAGGTATGATGGATACTATCCTCAACCTCGGTTTGAATGACGAAGTTGCTGAGGGATTGGTCAAGAAGACCGGTAATCCTCATTTCGTATACGATTCATATCGCCGTTTCGTACAGATGTACGGTGACGTCGTTATGGGATTGAAGCCTGTTAACAAGGAAGATATCGACCCATTCGAGGCTATCATCGAAAAGGTGAAGGAAGAGCAGGGCGTTACTCTTGACAAGGACCTCTCTGTAGAGTCGCTCAAGAAGCTCGTTGAACTCTTCAAGGCTGCTATCAAGGAGCAGACTGGTCAGGATTTCCCTACCAATCCTATCGATCAGCTTTGGGGCGCAATCTGCGCTGTGTTCCGTTCTTGGATGAACGAGCGCGCTATCCTCTACCGTAAGATGGAAGGTATTCCTGACGAGTGGGGTACTGCTGTTTCTGTCATGGCAATGGTATTCGGTAACATGGGCGAGACTTCTGCTACTGGTGTTTGCTTCTCTCGTGACGCAGGTAACGGTGAGAACCTCTTCAACGGTGAGTATCTCATCAATGCACAGGGTGAGGACGTTGTTGCTGGTATCCGTACTCCACAGCAGATTACAAAGATCGGTTCTCAGCGCTGGGCTGAGCGTGCTGGCATCTCTGAGGAGGAGCGCGTTGCTAAGTATCCTTCTATGGAAGAGGCTATGCCTGAGCTTTACAAGGAGCTCGACGCTCTCCAGGATAAGCTGGAGCACCACTATCACGATATGCAGGACATGGAGTTCACCGTACAGGAAGGTAAGCTCTGGTTCCTCCAGACACGTAACGGTAAGCGTACAGGTACCGCTATGGTGAAGATTGCCATGGACCTCCTCCACGAGGGTATGATCGACGAGAAGACTGCTATCCTCCGCTGTGAGCCACAGAAGCTCGATGAGCTTTTGCACCCGGTATTCGATAAGCTGGCGCTCTCTAGAGCTAAGGTCATCACTCAGGGTCTCCCTGCTTCTCCAGGTGCTGCCTGCGGTCAGATCGTATTCCACGCTGACGATGCTCAGGTGTGGCACGAGGATGGCAAGAAGGTCATCATGGTTCGTATCGAGACTTCTCCTGAAGACCTCGCTGGTATGTCGGCTGCTGAGGGTATCCTTACCGCTCGTGGTGGTATGACTTCTCACGCTGCCGTTGTGGCTCGTGGTATGGGTAAGTGCTGTGTATCAGGTGCTGGCTCTATCAACGTTGACTACAAGACTAAGACTGTTGAGATTGAGGGCGTAGTTTACAAGGAGGGTGATTACATCTCTCTGAACGGTACTACTGGTCAGGTTTACGCAGGACAGATTGAGACAAAGGCTGCAGAGCTTTCAGGCGACTTCAAGGAGCTGATGGATCTCTGCGACAAGTATACAAAGATGGAGATCCGTACCAATGCAGATACTCCACACGATGCTGAGGTAGCTCGTGCATTCGGTGCCAAGGGTATCGGTTTGACACGTACAGAGCACATGTTCTTCGATGATCAGAAGATCGTTGCTATGCGTGAGATGATTCTGGCTGACTCTGTTGAGGGACGCGAGAAGGCTCTTGCCAAGCTCCTCCCATATCAGAAGGCTGACTTCTACGGAATCTTGAAGGCTATGGATGGCTGCCACGTGAACATCCGCTTGCTCGACCCACCTCTCCACGAGTTCGTACCACACGATAAGGCTGGTCAGGAGACTATGGCTAAGGAAATGGGCGTAAGCGTAGAGGAAATCAAGAAGCGTGTGAACTCTCTGGCAGAGAACAACCCTATGCTCGGTCATCGTGGTTGCCGTCTCGGTATCACATTCCCAGAGATTACAGCTATGCAGACTCGCGCCATCCTCGGTGCAGCTTGCGAGTTGAAGAAGGAAGGTTTCAACCCATGCCCAGAAATCATGGTTCCGCTCATCGGTACAGTTCAGGAGCTCAAGCAGCAGAAGGCTATCATCCTCGCTACTTCTAAGGAGGTATTCGCTGAGTACGGCGTTGAGGTTGAGTTCGAGATTGGTACAATGATTGAGATTCCACGTGCTGCCCTTACAGCAGGTCAGATTGCAGAGGAGGCTCAGTACTTCTCATTCGGTACTAACGACTTGACACAGATGACCTTCGGTTACTCTCGTGACGACATCGCTTCCTTCCTCCCTGCATACATGGAGAAGAAGATCTTGAAGGTTGACCCATTCCAGGTTCTCGACCAGGAGGGTGTTGGTCAGCTCATCAAGATGGCAGTAGAGAATGGTCGTGCTACCCGTCCTAACCTCCGCACAGGTATCTGCGGTGAGCACGGTGGTGAGCCTTCATCAGTTAAGTTCTGCGCTAAGGTTGGCATGAATTATGCTTCATGCTCTCCATTCCGCGTGCCTATCGCACGTTTGGCTGCGGCGCAGGCTGCTGTAGAGGAGTAAATCTTTTCTGAAGAAGATAAGTACGATTAATAGATTAGATAATTTGGAGGGAAGTGTTTCAAGAGGAAGCACTTTCCTCCTTTTTCGTTTCTTTTAGGTTAAAAATCAGAAGAAAAGTATTAAATCATTTGCAGATTACATTTATTTTCCGTAATTTTGTCGGAAAATAGAGAAATATGACTGCAAGGGAAGATAGGGAAAAAGAAAAAACGAGCCGAGAGACTCTTGGTAAGTTCTTTTATGATTTAGCAAAGGCTAATTTCACAACCAATGTTGCAGGATGTATCTTGTCTATGGTTATGAAAGAAAAGTATGATGATGGGATGCTTTGGGGATTGCTTTCTTTTGGATTAGCTTCCACTGCTATTCTTGCATATGTGGGTTTTAGAATATTAAAAAAATAAGTGTTATGGAAGGATTAATTATGATTTATGCGACGATTACAGTCGTTGCTGGGGCTATGGCGCTTTGGCTTCATACAAAATGGGGTAAGAAATTCTTAGAGAATCTCTAAAAAAATATAAGCTTCAAAAATGAATACATTGGCTTTAACTTTCGCAATATGCTTAGTTCCGGCTACAGCATTTTTGATTTGGCTCTTTACCCCTTGGGGAAAGAAGTGGTCTAAGGAATTGTAGTGATGAAGAAGATAAAATATATATTATGCGCTTGCCTGATGATGGCAAGCCTGGGCATGGAAGCCAAGTCGATGAAGGACTTGCTGGTTTCGATGCCGGATTCGATGACGCCTGCTCTCAACAGCAACCTGCGACTGGAATTTGCAGAGCTGCAGGAGATGGGCGTGAAGGCAGAGGTGAAGAACCTGCTGGGGGAGGCGAGCGTGATGGATACGCTTGCCCAGGATTTCGTGCAGATACGTTTGAGCTCGGCTTCTACTCTTCAGATGAAGAAATTGCCGATGGAGCAGGGCGACTCTGTGCTCTGCGTTGTCAAGACCTTCGCCGGACCGGAGAAGGAGAGCGAACTGCATCTTTTCACCCAGGATTGGAAAGCCCTGGATGCAAGTCGTCTTTTCGATGGCAAGAGCATCAGGGAACTGGCTGGTAGTCTGGTTCAGAAACCGGATACGATGAGCGAATCACGCTTTGAGGAGTTGAAGGCGATGATTGAACCGAGAATGGTGAGCGCCTTGCTGCTGCAGCATGAAAATGCAGTGGTGGTCCGCCTTTCTTTACCCCTTCTCTCTACAGAAGACAAGAAACTCGTGAACGCAATTAAATTGCAAAGAAAATTTAATTGGAGCGGGAAATCTTTTAAGGAGAGTTAAAAATAGAAAGTTTTTCCATATCTTATACCAATTGTTGCAATAAAATTAGTAATTTTGCAACGTGTTTTTCATGGTATTAGATTATTAAGGTTAATAAAAGATTGGTTGTCGTGAGACAATCAATTTTTTTTGTGCCTATGGGAAAGGCTTTTTGCCCTTAAGGACCGCAAGGCTTTAGAAGATGAATAATCCGATGATGCCACAGATGAAAAGCAGCAATATCGGGTTGGTCTTCTTTACCTTTGTAAAGTAGAAAGCACCGATGAACAGCGCTACACTTACTCCGAAAGCAAATGGATTGTCGTGTGGTGAACCGAAATTCTCCTTGTTCATCAGCAGGACGGCTGCTGCAGCTATCAGACCGATGATGGCAGGACGAAGCCCCGCAAAGACATCCTTCACTATCTTGGAATCCTTATGGGTTATCAGATAGCGGCTGATGAGAATCATGATGATGAAGGGCAGCCACATAATGGAAAGCGAAGCCAGGACAGAACCCAACCAGGCTGCCCAGACCGGGTAACCATCGTGAAGACAGGCGGTATAACCCACGTAGGTGGCGCAGTTGATGCCGATAGGACCCGGAGTAGACTGGCTGATAGCCACAATATCCGTAAACTCAGCATTAGAGAGCCAGTGGTTCTTCACCACCGTCTCGTTGTGGATGAGCGAAAGCATCGCATATCCACCACCAAAATTAAATGTACCAATCTTGGTAAATATAAGAAATAATTTCAGAAACAACATAACTTTGAACTTTGAACTTTGAACTTTGAGCGTTGAACCTTGGAATGATGTCCCCTCTGAGCCTCCGTTGAATCCGATTCCATCGGATTCCCTCCCCAGAAAAGGATTCCCTCCCCAGAAAAGGATTCACTCCCCAGCCAGAACCCTTTTTACTTTTTTACCTTTCCATAAAGCCAGCCAAGCACGCCGGCAGCAATGATGATATAGATAGGCGAGATGCCGAAAACAGCAATCAGCGCACAGCAGACGAAGGGAATCCAGATGTTGTAGCGGTTGATGCTGGCAGTCTTAGCCATCTTGAAGCAGGGAGCTGCAATCAGCGCTACCACAGCCGGACGAGCACCCGCAAAGAACTTCGCCACCCAGTAATTGTCCTTGAAC
Source organism: Segatella copri (assembly GCF_009494395.1). Taxonomy (GTDB): domain Bacteria; phylum Bacteroidota; class Bacteroidia; order Bacteroidales; family Bacteroidaceae; genus Prevotella. The sequence goes on from NZ_VZCB01000052.1 coordinate 199,609, forward strand.
TGCTGGAAGAACATGGCGATGATGAGAATGGCGATGATGGAAGGAAGTGCGATGCCGATGGCACCCACGATGCCGCCCCATACACCCTTCAGCTTATAGCCGATATGACTCGCCATATCAATGGCAAAGATGCCTGGAGTAGCCTGAGCCACTACCATAATGTCCATGAATTCCTCCTTGTTCATCCACCGGTTCTTATCCACGAATTCTCTCTCCATGATAGGAATCATGGCGTAGCCTCCACCCAGCGTGAAGGCGCCAATCTTGTTACACGTAAGGAAAAACTTTAATAACATTTTCTATTGATTCTTTGTTTTTGGCTGCAAATTTACACATTATTTGTTAAATAAACTAGCTTTCCGGCGGATAATCTGCAAAAAATTACGCTCTTTTCGATAAAATATGTATCTTTGCACACTATAAACTGCAGAAAACAATTCCAAAAACGGTTGCATTCTGAGCAGTTCAAGTAGAATCTTAATACCAATAGAAATTAGAAAAAAGAATATGAATCTGAAAGTACGATTATCAATAATGAACTTCTTGGAGTTCGCTGTTTGGGGAGCCTATCTTACATCTATGGGCAACTATCTCGGAAAGGCCGGAATGGGTGCAGAAATCTCCTGGTTCTATACCATTCAGGGTATAGTCTCCATCTTCATGCCTACATTGATGGGTATTGTAGCGGATAAGTATATCCAGCCACAACGCCTTCTGGGATACTGTCATCTGCTGGCAGGTCTGTCGATGATAGGACTTTTCCTGATGGGACAGGCGAGTGCCACTCCTGATGAGGCGCTCTTCATGGCTGTCTATACCTTCAGCGTGGCGTTCTATATGCCTACGCTGGCGCTTTCCAATACCGCAGCTTTCACTATTCTGAAGAACCATGGACGGGATACCATCAAGGACTTCCCGCCTATCCGTGTTTTTGGAACCGTAGGTTTCATCGTCACCATGTGGATTGTCAACTGTGCCACCTGGGATAACGGAACCTTCCTGTTCCTCTTCTCAGAGAATGCCAACAAGTTCCAGTATACCCATCTCCAGTTCCTCGTATCGGGAATCCTGAGTATCGTACTCTTCCTCTACTGCTTCGGCTTGCCACAGTGCCAGCTGGTGAAGAAGCAGGCGCGCAGCTGGGTGGAGACATGGGGCTTCGATGCCTTCAAGCTCTTCAAGAGCCGTGAGATGGCGCTGTTCTTTATCTTCTCATGTCTGCTCGGTATGAGCCTGCAGGTGACCAACGGTTATGCTACACCGTTCATCACCAGCTTCAAGGGCGATCCTGCCATGCTGGATACCTTTGCTGCCAATAATGCTACGCTTCTGGTATCCATTTCTCAGATTGCTGAGGCGCTCTGCATCCTCCTGATTCCATACTTCCTCAAGCGTTATGGCATCAAGATCGTGATGCTCATCGCCATGTTTGCATGGGTGTTCCGTTTCGGCTTCTTCGGAATGGGCAATCCGGCGTTCCCTGGCGTTGTCCTCTTCATTCTCTCATGCCTCGTATACGGTGTGGCTTTCGATTTCTTCAATGTGTCGGGTGGTCTGTTCGTAGACCAGAAGTGCGAACCTAAGGTCAGAGCTTCGGCACAGGGATTGTTTATGCTGATGACAAACGGTTTGGGTGCCTCTATCGGTACCATTCTTGCCGGACAGGTAATCAATCATTACTGTCATTGGGAAAATGGGTATTTAATGGGCGATTGGCAGACCTGCTGGTTTATCTTCGCAGGTTATGCTCTTTTGGTCGGAGTTGCTTTCGCCATCTTGTTCAGACCTAAGAAGGAGACAAAATAAATGGTAAAGTTAGTATATAAAGGATCTTTTGCAATAGCTGAGTCGGTAGATGCCGGGGTCATTGCCCTCACCAATGAGGAAGAAACCCGCGTGCTTACCATTCTCACCATTCCGGAGGTGGCGATGAAAATCAAGGATTATGAGCAGCACAAGGATGAAGAGAGAATCGGTGCCGTTGATGTGCTGGCGAAGATTCTCAAGGAAGACGACGCTGCTCGTTATGAGATTGAGGTCTTGGGCATCAAGGGAGTGGGACTGAAGACGAAGCTGGTGAATGTTGACACCGACCAGTCTTACCTGCTCCAGATAGAAGATGCCATCCTGCTTTCCTTGATGAATGGGTATGAAATCCTGACATCTGAAGAGGTAATCAAGAACTTCTCTACTCCTTACGAGGGAGGAATGCAGCGTGTGGCTATTCCTATCCTTACCCTGCCAGACCGACTGCTGGAACTGGCTTTGCAGAGAGCTGTAGATGATGAGAAGTATGAAGATGCTTCTTATATCCGTGATGAAATCAAGCGCCGTGAGGAAAAGACGAAAAATGCGAACAAATAATGAAGGAAGTTAGATATTTCTATGTGCCGGATGCGGCTAATCAGGTGGAACTGCCTGCCGAGGAAGCTACCCATGCCCTGCGCGTTCTGCGACTGAAGGGTGGGGACGAGATATTCCTCATGGATGGAGAAGGCTCCTTTTTCCGTGCTGAGGTTACTGCTGCATCCAGCAAGCGATGTCTCTATGAAATCAAGGAAGAGATGCCGCAGCAGCGTGCCTGGAAGGGACATATCCATCTGGCGATTGCGCCAACCAAGATGATGGAGCGTATCGAATGGATGGCTGAGAAAGCCACGGAAATCGGTTTTGATGAACTTTCGTTCCTCAACTGCCAGTTTTCTGAGCGCAAGGTGGTGAAGACGCCAAGAATTGACAAGATTGTGATTTCTGCCGTCAAGCAGAGTCATAAGGCGTGGAAACCGGTGGTGAACGAGCTGGTCAGCTTCAAGGAGTTTATCCAGACCCCTCGTCCCGGCAGAAAGTTTATCTGTCATTGCTACGAAGAGGTAGAGAAGAAAGACTTCTTTACCGAGATTTCTGGTATTCTGAATGAAGCTCATGCTCCTGCTGCTACTGAATCTTCAAATGCAGATGTAGCCACTGCTGCTTCTGAATCTTCAACTGCAGATGCAGCTGATATCACGGTGCTGGTAGGTCCGGAGGGCGATTTCTCCATCGATGAGGTTCGCCTTGCCCTGGAGAACGGCTACGAGAGCGTATCCCTGGGCACCAGCCGCCTCCGTACCGAAACCGCCGGCCTTGTAGCGGTTCACATGGCGCATATCGTAAGGAGATTATAGCCAGTTTGATCCAATACGCCCTGAACCAACGGTCACCGGCCGAAGGGAAAGGTAAAGGGCAGAAGCTCCTAGCCCAGGGCAACGCCCTGGGTTTAATTAAGCAACAGCAATGCGCCCTGTAAGGGCAAAAGCTTTAAAATATTTATCTAAATGAGATGAAAAGATTGTATAAGAATTTGGTTATGATGTGCTTGGCATGCCTTGTCGGGATGCTCGCATCATGTTCTGGCAGCGACTATCTCAATGCCATTCCTAAGAAAAGTACTGCACTTATTTCGGTGGATATGCAGCAGATGGCTTCCGATATTCATGCGGAAGACAAGGCGGGCATGCTCAAATCACTCCTTCATGTAGAGGATGTAGACAAGTGCGGTATCGACATTACAGAAAAAATGTATCTCTTCGAGAGTGCTGACGGAAACCTCGGGCTCTGTGCCAAGGTCAGCAGCGAGAGTGATGTGGAAGACTGGCTCGCTTCGCTTGCCAAGCAGCATATCGCATCCGAAGTAAAGGAACGCAAGGGCTTCCATTTCGCCGTCTTGAAGGACTCATGGCTCGTGGGCTTTTCTGACCAGGCGCTCCTCGTCATGGGACCGGTAGTGGCTGATGCACAGGCTCAGCTCCAGCAGCAGATGGTAAGATATCTCAAGGCTGAAGAGGAGGAGGGCATCACCGTTTCTCCTTTGTTCGAGCGCTTGCAGACCATCACGTCTCCAATGGCGATGGTGGCTCAGGCTCAGGCTTTGCCGGAAAAGTTCATCGCTCCGTTCACCCTCGGTGCACCTAAGGATACCGACCCTTCCCAGGTGGTGATTGCTGCCGAGATGAACGTCAAGGACGGTATCTTGCAGATTCACGGAGAAACTTTCTCTTTCAATAAAACCATTGACGCTGCCTTGAAGAAGGCGGCTCAAACCTATCGTCCTATCAAGGGAGCCTACGTCAAGTCGATGCCGGGAGATGCTCTGGCTGGCATCTTCATGAACGTAAAGGGCGAGCAGTTCCTGCCTATGATGCAGAGTAACAGCAGTCTGCAGACCCTCCTCATGGGTATTAATCAGGCGGTGGATATGGACAATATCATCCGTAGTGTGGATGGAGATATGACCATCGTGATGCCAACCTTGGGAGATGCCGACCTCAAGATCATGATGGCGGCTAAACTGGCTCACAGCAAGTGGTTGGGCGATGTGGATTACTGGAAGAAATCATGTCCTCCGGGAGCAAAGATTGCCAACTGGGCTAAGAATGCTTATTTCTATACCGATGGAAAGATGTCTTTCTACTTCGGCGTAACCGATGACAAGCAGTTCTACAGCGGAAGCGATGAACTCACTGCCCAGTATGCCGTGAAGCCAAGCAATCATCCGATAGATGCCAAGATTCAGAAGCTCATCGTGGGGCAGAAGCTGGCGATGGTCATCAATCTCGCCAAGAGTTCCGATGGTAACGGTTCGGGTAAGGATGATGCCATCTCTACCGTAACCGGTCTGCTGTCTCCAGTATTCGGCAACCTTACTTCCGTGGTCTATACCTTGAAGTAAAAGGGCAAAAAGGGTTTAAATGTAAGGTTGTTCCTGCAATTAAACATTAATAATTATACATTAAATAATATAACGTGGAAAAGATTCAGCTTCATTCCGTTCTCCCACAGGTCTTCGCCCAGCGCAATGACCTGGATTCGGAGATATGGAAGCAGGATGTCACCTTCGAGAAAGGGCATCTTTATCTTATCGAGGCAGAGAGTGGCAGCGGAAAGAGTACTTTCTGCAGCTATGTGCTCGGCTATCGTCACGACTACAGCGGAAGCGTGATGTTCGACAAGGATGTTACCGCTAATTATAAGGTTAAGGATTGGGTGGAAATGAGAAAGCGTCATATCAGCCACCTCTTTCAGGAACTTCGTCTCTTCCCGGAGCTTACCGCTCTGGAGAATGTAGAAATCAAGAACAAGATTACCGGATTCAAGAGCCGTGAACAGATCTTGAAATGGTTTGATATGCTCGGTATCGCCGACAAGGTGGATGCAAAGATTGGAAGAATGTCGTTCGGACAGCAGCAGCGTGTGGCGATGATGCGAGCGCTCTGTCAGCCTTTCGACTTCATCCTTGCCGATGAACCTATCAGTCACCTCGACGACAACAACTCCCGTATCATGGCGGAAATCATGATGGCGGAAGCCAAGGAGCAGGGGGCTGGTGTCATCGTTACCAGTATAGGTAAGCACATGGACTTGCCTTACGAGCACACTTTTAAGTTGTAATTTATCATTCAACACTTAACATTCAACAATTCAAAAATGAATTTAGTTTGGAAATTACTTCGTCAGCATATCAGTATACCGCAGTTTGCAGGTTTCGCCTTTGCCAATCTCTTCGGTATGCTCATCGTCCTTTTCGGCTTCCAGTTTTATAAGGACGTGCTGCCTGTCTTCACACAGGAAGACAGTTTCATGAAAGCCGACTATCTCATCATGAGCAAGAAGATAGGTATGGGAAATACCATCAGCGGCCGCTCCAATACCTTCACGGGTGCTGAGATAGATGATGTCAGAGACCAGAAGTTCGTGAAGAAGGTGGGAAAGTTCACCTCTACGGAATATAAGGTAGATGCCCAGATGGGCGTCAACGGCGTGAATGTACTGAACAGCGAACTCTTCTTTGAGAGCGTGCCCGACGGCTTCGTCGATGTGCCGCTCAAGGACTGGAAGTATACGCCAGGAGCCAAGGAAGTGCCAATCATCCTCCCGCGTACCTATATTAATATGTATAACTTCGGATTCGCCCAGAGTCATTCGCTCCCGAAAATCAGCGATGGACTGATGGGAATGATCGATTTCAATATCCAGATTCAGGCAGCCGGCAAGAAGGAGCAGTTCAAGGGAAAGGTCATCGGATTCTCTTCCCGTCTCAACACCATCCTCGTGCCACAGGCATTTATGGACTGGAGTAACCAGGAGTTTGCTCCAAACCAGAAGAGCGATCCTAACCGCCTCATCGTAGAGGTAGGCAATCCGGGAGACGAGAACATCACCAAATACCTGGATGATAACGGATATGAGGTGGAAACCGACAAGCTTGATGCCGAAAAGACCACCTATTTCCTTCGCATGATGGTATCCATGGTAATGATTATCGGACTGGTCATCTCCATCCTGAGTTTCTACATTCTGATGCTCAGCATCTATCTGCTGGTACAGAAGAACTCATCCAAGTTGGAGAACCTGCTGTTGATTGGCTATAGTCCTGCCAATGTGGCGAAACCATATCAGGTGCTCACCATGTCGCTCAACCTGGTGGTGCTCATCATCGCCTGGGTCATCCTCTTCTTCGTCCGTGGCTACTACATGGAGTTTATCGAGGCAATCTTCCCTGACATCGAAGAAGGTACCATGCTCCCAGCCGTCTGCTTAGGCATGCTTTTGTTCCTGATAGTCTCTATCCTGAACATCCTCGCCATCCGTCGCAAGGTAATGAGCATCTGGCAGAGAAAGGAGTAGGGGCAGCCCGCCCCTCCTCAGGTCCTCTTCAGGTCCCTCCTCAGGTCCTCTTCAGGTTCCTCCTCAGGTCCTCCTCAAGTCCTCCTCAGGTCCTCTTCAGGTCCCTCCTCAGGTCCTCTTCAGGCCCTCTTCAGGTCCTCTTCAGGTCCTCTTCAGGTCCTCTTCAGGTCCTCTTCAGGTCCTCTTCAGGCCCTCTTCAGGCCCTCTTCAGGCCCTCTTCAGGTCCTCTCCAGGCCCTCCTCAGGTCCTCTTCAGGTCCTCTTCTGGTCCGTTTCAGGTCCCCCCCCCTCAGGTAGCCTAGCCCCCGTTCCAGGCGATTCCATCGCCTGGTATAGAAGGTCAGTCCCCCGAGGCAGCCCTCGCCTCGAGCCCCTCGAAAAATTATAACCAAACCCCCGTTATAAATAATAATTTAAAGAAAATCTGCGTTATTTCCTTAACGCAGATTTTTTTTATGTTATAAAACACAATTTTTCATGCAGTTGTAACACTTATATCGAATTTTTTGTTTAATTTTGCACCCGTAATAGATATTTGGGGGCTATTTCCCCGTATTATTAATTAATTTTATAAAAAAAGGTATGCAGAAAAGATTGCATTTATTAGTGGCTTTGCTGGCCTTTATGGTTTCAACCGCTATGGCGCAGATTACTACATCTGGCATTAGTGGTAAAGTGACTGCCAATGGTGAGGACATCATTGGTGCAACTATCAAGGCTGTTCACCAACCTTCTGGTACAGTCTATCGCGCAGTGACCAACATTGATGGTCGTTATTCTATTCAGGGTATGCGCCCAGGTGGTCCTTATGTCTTGGAAGTTTCTTATGTAGGTTACAAGACTAAGGAAGTTAAGAATTTTAATCTCTCTCTCGGTCAGAACACCATTCTGAACGAAAGTCTCTCTGAAAACGCAGAGATGTTGCAGGATGTTGTTGTTACTGCAGATCGCAACAACAACATGCGTACTGACCGCGCTGGTGCTACAACAAGTATCAACGCTGATCAGATTGAGGCGGTTCCTACCGTATCACGTAGCATGAACGACCTCTTGAAGTTGACTCCTCAGGGTGCTAATGTAGGTAGCGGATTTTCTGTTGGTGGTGGTAACTACCGTCAGTCTTACGTTACTGTCGATGGTGCTGCGTTCAACAACGCCTTCGGTATTGGTGGTAACCTCCCTGGCAACGGATCTCCAATCTCTCTCGATGCTTTGGATCAGATTTCTGTATCTTCTTCTCCTTACGATGTTCGTTTGAGCGGATTTACAGGTGGTGCTATCAGCGCCGTAACCAAGAGTGGTACCAATGATTTCAAGGGTACAGCTTATATGTACACTACCAACTCTCACTTGCGTGGTAACAAGGTAAGCGATTATGAGTTGAACCGCCTCCAGTCTCATGCTACTACATGGGGTGCCAGCTTCGGTGGTCCTATCATCAAGGATAAGTTGTTCTTCTTCGCCAACGGTGAGTATCAGAGCAACATCTCTGCTGGTCCTTCTGGTACAGCTCGTCTCAGCGAAAGCGATAAGTGGTCTCCAGCATCTGGTACCGTTCACCGCCCATTGCAGAGCGATATGGACAATATGCTCAGCTTCCTCAGCAAGAACTATGGTTACAACCCAGGTCGCTATCAGGGATACTCTCTCGATACTCCATCATACAAGTTCCTGGCTCGTATCGACTGGAACATCAACGAGAACAACAAGTTGAATATCCGTTTCTCTAAGAGCCATGATAAGGATTCTTCAAATCCATCTAGCTCAACCACTCCATTCAAGGATTCTGTCATCTATCCTGGTGGTGAGGATGCTACTGGTGGTAAGTCTCTGTCTGGTCGTACAGCTAACGCTGGTCTCTACTTCGAGAGTGCACGCTATTATCAGGAGAAGAACTTTACCTCTTTCGCTGCTGAGTGGAACTCTAAGTGGGGTGGTGTAAACAATGTTCTCCGTGCTACTTACTCTTATCAGGATGAGCCACGTACTTATGTGGGCGGTATGTTCCCAACAGTAGATATTCTGAAGAATGGTTCTTACTATATGGGATTCGGTCCTGATCCATTTACTGAGGGTAACCTCCGTCAGGTGAAGACTTTCGTTGCTACTGATGAGGCTACATGGTCTATGGGTATCCAGAACTTCACCGCTGGTCTCCAGTTTGAGACCAACAAGGCTACCAACGGCTTCGGTGCAGCTTCTGCCGGTTACTATGTATTCGAGTCTATGGACGACTTCATGAACGGCAAGGCTCCTAGAAGCTATGGCGTTACCTTCCCAATGGACGGTTCTGGTCAGTTCAAGGCTACCATGAAGTACAACCAGTTCTCTGCTTACGTTCAGGATCAGGTTAACTTCTCTGACCGTTTCCGCCTGACAGCTGGTTTGCGTTTCGAGTTGCCTATCTACCCAGAGTTGGAGAACAACTATAACAAGGCTTTCGCTGCCATGAAGTGGAAGAACGATGCTGGCGTTGAGTCTCAGTATTCTACCGATCAGCTCCCTGATGCTCCATTGACAGTTTCTCCTCGTGTAGGTTTCAACTGGGATATCCTCGGCAACCACAAGTTGGTTCTCCGTGGTGGTACAGGTTACTTCATCGGCCGTCTGCCATTCGTATGGCTCGTATCTGCAGTAGGTAACGCTGGTTGTGGTCAGTACACCTATTATTATAATACTCCATCCGACAAGGGTGCTAAGTATTTGATGGATAAGTTCTATGCTAGCCGTGATGAGCAGGTAAATGTATTGAAGCAGCAGGGCTTGGCTGTGAACCGTGAGGATGCAGCTGCGCCTTCTACTCCTACCATTATCGATAAGGACTTGAAGATGAACGCTACATGGAAGACTTCTTTGGCTTTGGATGCCAAGTTGCCATACGATATCGACTTCTCTTTGGAGGGTATCTATAGCCGTGAGTTCAATCCTGCTACTGTTATCAACCTCGACCGCTACTGGGATGGTAAGTCATACACAGAGCTGGCTCCTGGTGACAAGCGTAAGTGGTATTCACGCAACTCATACAGCAACCCTTACATGATCACAAATGCTGGTCATAAGGCATACTACTACTCAATCACTGCATCTTTGGCTAAGAAGTTTGCATTCGGTTTGAACCTCTCTGCTTCTTACACCTACTCTAAGGCTAAGTCTTACGGTGATGGTGTGGGCGACCAGGTTTCTTCTGCATACTACAACAACCGTTACTCTGTAAACGGTAACAACGATATGGAGTTGGGTTATGGTACATACGTAGCTCCTAACCGCTTGCTCATCTCTGCTTCTTACAAGAAGGACTACGGCAAGAACTTCGGTTCTGAGGTTGGTTTGATTTACGAGGGTATGAACATGGGTTATGCTGATGGTTACAGCTGCACACGTTACACTTACCAGTTGACTGGCAATGTAGTTAACGACTACGGTTCTAACGGTTTGGTTTACATCCCAGCTTCTCGCGAGGCTTTGGATAAGTGGAACTTCAAGGACAATGGTAAATATACTGCTGAGCAGCAGAAGGATGACTTCTGGGCTTACATCAACCAGGATGATTATCTGAAGAATCACAAGGGTGAGTATGCTGAGCGTGGTGGTGCTGTAATGCCTTGGCATCATCAGTTGGACTTCAAGTTCAACCAGAACTTCTACCTCAACGTAGCTGGTCAGAAGAACACTCTCCAGTTTGGTGTTGACATCAAGAACCTCGCTAACCTGTTGAACAACAGCTGGGGTCTCTACAAGACAGTTAACAACACCAAGTTGTTGAAGTATACAGCTGGCAAGAATGGTGCTGCTGGTTCATTCCAGTTCCAGAAGAACGGTAAGGATGTATTGTCAAAGACATACACCAACTACACAAGCTTCAATTCTACCTATTCTATCCAGTTCTCTATCCGTTACATCTTCAACTAATAGAGATTTAGAATACGAATCATCAATAAGCGCCCTGAAAGGGAAAGCATTGTATATAGAATGCTTTTGCTTTCAGGGCGCTTTCTTTTTGTCCCTTTTCTCCATACTTACTGATGTTTTTTATTTGTAACACGTTTTTCTCACGCTAATTTCTTGTTATTTCAAATATTTTAGCTATATTTGCACCATATTGTATAAAATGGGTGAAAAACTTGCCTATTGGCGGGGTGAAACCTAAATTATTAACGAAATAATCTAAAGAAATATGCTGAAAAGATTGCATTTACTTCTGGCTTTGTTCATCCTGACGGTGAACGCTGCCATGGCACAGATTACTACCTCTGGAATCAGCGGTAAGATTACTTCTGATGGCGAAAATGTCATCGGAGCTACTGTTACTGCTACTCACCAACCTTCCGGTACCGTATATCGTGCCGTTACTAATATCGATGGACGATATACCATCCAGGGTATGCGACCAGGCGGTCCTTACAAGGTAGACATCTCCTATATCGGCTACAAGGACAAGGTAATCAAAAACCTCAACCTGAGCCTTGGTGAAACAGAGAATATCTCATGCTCGCTCCAGGAGGATGCCCACCAGCTTCAGGAAGTGGTGGTTTCCGGCAAGGCGGGTCTTGCTGCTTCCCGCACAGGTGCTGCTACCAGTATGACGGCAGAGCAGATTAACAACATGCCTAGCATTACTCACGGTATCGCTGACGTGGCTCGATTGAACCCGCAGCTCACCGTTACCAATTCCGGAAACATGTCGTTCGCCGGTGTCAACAACCGATACAACAACTTCATGATTGACGGTGCGGCAAACAATGACGTCTTCGGTTTGGCATCCAGCGGTAACAACGGCGGTCAGGCAGGTGCTCAGCCGGTATCTATGGAGACTATTGAGCAGATTCAGGTTTCCGTGGCTCCTTTCGATGTGCGCCAGAGCGGATTCACCGGAGGTGCCATCAACGCCATCACCAAGAGCGGTACCAACCAGTTCCATGGTTCGGCTTACTACTATGGCTACAACCAGGACCTCATCGGTACCAAGTATCCTTACCTCGATGGCACGGGTTATGCGCCAAAGTATCAGAAGCAGACTCAGTATAACATGGGTGTCACCCTCGGAGGACCAATCATCAAGAATAAGCTCTTCTTCTTCGCTAACTATGAGCGCACCAACAAGGAATATCCTAATCTCTATGGTGTAGACTCCGGCAATTCCAAGGTGAATACCGAGCAGGCAAAGGATATTCTGACCATGCTCCAGAATATAGCTGAGAAGCAGGGAGTCAACTTCAATGATTACTACAGTAACCAGGATATCTACACCAAGAGCGATAAGGCTGGACTGAAACTCGACTGGAACATCAACGAGTTCAATAAGTTTGCCATCCGCTGGAGTCTCGTCAAGGCTGAACAGTTGAGTGGTGGCGGCAGTGCCAGCAGCTTGAACTCCTACGGCTACAGCTATCCGTTCAAGAGCAATACCAACTCCTTCATCGCTGAGCTTCAGAGCCGATTCTCTCCAAGTGTGAGCAATGAGGCACGTGTCAGCTTCGTAAGAGTGCGCGATAGCCGTGACATCAAGGCTCATCTCCCGATGATTTCCATCACGGGCGTTGGTAGCGGTACTGTCAACATCGGTACTGAGCGAAACTCCCAGGCTAACTACCTGAACCAGGACATCTGGACCATTGAGGACAACCTGACATGGCTCCGTGGCAACCATACCTTCATCTTCGGTACCCACAACGAGTTCTACCATTTCAAGAATATGTTCATCTCGGATAAGTTTGGTTCCTATACCTTCAAGGGATTTGATAACTTCAAGGCTTATTACGATGACTATATGGCAGATAAACTGGATCCTAACAAGGCTTACATGAACCAGTACCGTTATGGTCAGGCTAACACTGATGTTACCGGCGACCCTAACTGGGCTTCAGAGTTCTCATCTGGTCAGTTCGGTTTCTATGCACAGGATAAGTGGAATGCAAGCAACAACTTCACCCTGACCTACGGTCTGCGTCTGGACATTCCTGTATTCTTTGATACTCCAGTGGAGAATCCGGAGTTCAACGCCTTGTCAGAGAAGATGGGGTGGGGATTGAAGACCAATGATAAGCTCAGCTTCTCGCCAATGCTCTCGCCTCGTGTAGGTTTCCGCTGGAACATCAACAACGACCGCAAGTATATCCTCCGTGGTGGAGCGGGTGTCTTTACCGGTAGAATCCCATTCGTTTGGGTAAGCAACAACTACTCGGGTACAGGTCTGCAGCTCTCTTCTTACGATAGCAACAACTCTACCGTCAAGGGATTGGAGCTGATCCTCGATCCTAACAAGCAGAATGCCAATGCCGACAAGATGAAGGCAAGTGCCGGCAACCAGGATGTGGCTGTATGCGACAAGAACTTCAAGTTCGCTCAGAACCTCCGTCTCAACCTCGGTTTCGACTTCGAGGCTTTGGGTATCGACTGGACTGCTGAGGCTATCTACTCCAAGACTTTGAACGATATCCTCTATAAGAATCTCGCTCAGGAGCAGAGTGGTCAGACCTTCTCCCAGAAGTACGGATATGAGTGGGACAACCGTCCGCTCTATCAGAGTGTGGTAAAGGGTACTCCTATCGCAGGTGTCTATGCCCTCGGAAATACATCCAAGGGTTATACCGTAAACCTCTCGCTCAAGGCTGAGAAGCATTTCAACTTCGGTCTCGACTTGATGGCAAGCTATACCTGGACCCGTTCACGCAGTGCTGCCAACGGTGGTTCTTCTGTAGCAAAGAGTAACTGGACCTATCAATATACTCATCGTGACTGCAACGATTTGGAGGTGGGCAACTCTGCCTACAATGTGCCTCATCGCATCCAGGCTTCTGCTTACTACCACATCAAGTACGGTCATCAGAAGCAGTGGCAGACTACTCTCGGTGTCATCTACCAGGGTAAGAGCGGTTCTCCTTATACCTATTATTATTATGGAGACGTAAACGAAGACGGATCTAAGGGTAATGACCTGTTCTACATCCCAACCGATGCACAGATTGACAAGATGCGTTTCGAGGAGACCAAGTACAACAAGAATACCTTCACCAACCGTATGTTTGGCGACAATCATGGCGACAAGCTTACCGAGGAGATGCAGCGCGAGATGCTGAAGAAGTGGATTGCAGAGGATTCTTACCTCAGCAAGCATCGTGGAGAATACTACGAGCGTTATGCTGACAATCTGGCTTTCGAGCATCACTTCGATGTTCACTTCGGTCAGAAGTTCAGCTTCAAGGTGGCTGGTCAGATCAATTCCATCGAGCTGACCTTCGATATCCTCAATGTGGGCAACCTCCTGAACAAGGACTGGGGTCATACCTACGGTGACGGTTTCGGTACCTATTATTCACCAGTCAACTATCAGGGTGGTGGTGTTTACCAGTTCACCGGTGCTTATGCCTACAAGAGCTATAGCGATTACTACAGCCGTTGGCGTGGTCAGGTAGGTTTGAAGTACACCTTCTAATCTCTGCCATTTTATTCAAATTCTATAGAGTCCCTAGTGTCGCCAAATGCGATACTAGGGCTTTTCGTTAATATAAGTTGCTTTACGCCCTAAAAGAACAATAAATATTAAAATTATCGCCTTCTAAGGGTACAAAATGTTGCCAAATTGTGGATTTTTTAGTATAAAATGTTGTTGTTCACACATTTTAACCAAATTATCCCCCCCCAGCCCGTCCGAGAACGGCCGTTTTGGGGTGTGTCACATAGGGTAGAACCGCTATCACGACTCCACCTAAGCCCCTCTAAGGGCATATATTTTTTCATCTTAAAATTTTGTTTTATGTTTAATAATTCGTCATAAGGGCTTAAAAAGGCCGATATGAACACTAATAGAGCGTGTTTTTGATGGTATATGATTCCCTACAGGTCATTATCTAAGAGAAGCAATCAAAGCAGGTACACCTTTGAGAGATATGGCACGACGAAGGTTATAAGATAGGCAAAAGAGGCCCATCTCAGCAGTTACTTTCAGTTTGCCTTTCAGTAAAAAGTAGTATTGCCCAAGTGCTCGCTTCATGGTTCCGAAAGGATGCTCGGAGAGGCATTTGCGATTGTCCATCTTGTTCTGGTCTAGATGCAAAACGTAACGGACAACCTTCTTCACAACCTTCATTCTTGGAGGTTTTGGCTTGTCTTTATTCTCTTCTTTGAGTTGCTTGCGTTTTGCTTCAGTTGCCTTTATCAAGGTGTCTTTGTTGAAGTCTGCCTCCTTAAATTTCTGGATGGTACACTTGCACTTGCATTTTTTACATGCAAGCTTGTTGCAGTAGCGGATCATACCGTTTCTTTTGATAGACTTTTGCCTCAGGATTTCTCCTTGCGGACAATAGACAAGATTGCGTTCGGCATCCCTCACGAAGTATCCTTCAAGAGCCTTGGCACGCATCTGCTCGGGAGTCATCTTCAGTACAGCAGACTCTACTACATCAGAAGTGTACTCCTTGACCTCTACAATCTGTGCATCGGTTAAAAAATCCTTGTAGGCTTCCGGTATGACTGCAGCTTCAAGACATGCCTTCAAATCTTCTGGATTAGTACTTGACTTTTGTTCGTCAGTTATGGTAGCTTCGTTATAGTCAAACTGAATCTGCTCTGTGCAGCAGCCATCACGTTGGATGACATTTGGTACGATACCATTAGCCAATGCATCTGCATGATCCTCTGGACACTCGTACCCCTTGTCTGCAGTAGATTCTAGAACGTCAACACCATAATCGGCTTTCACCTCAGATGCTACGCTTGTAAGCTGACCATGGTCTGTTGGACTGTTGCTTACCTGGAAGCCTGCTATCAGATGGCTCTCCGCATCAACAGCTGTTTGCACATTATAACCGACACAAAAGCCTTCGTTGGCTTTCATTAGTCGGGAATCAGGATCGGTTAAGGAAATCTGGCTTTCACCGCTTTTCTCAAGTGTATCACGGTATCCTTCATAACGTTCCTTGCGCTCCTTGCAAATATCAAGCTTACGTTGCAATTCATCTTTGGAGAGCCTGCGTCCTTCCTCATGATCGTATGCATCAAGTTCTTCCATATAGATTGAAATATGTTCATCAAGACGCTTGATTCGGTCATCGAGTTTGCTTAGAGTAAGGTTGTTGTCCTTAGCATTTACAGCCTTAAACTTGCTTCCATCAATAGAGATGTACGACTTGGAAAAGAGCTTCAGTCCCATGCAAAACTTGTTGAACTCTTTAAAAACTTTAGTAATAGCCTTCTTGTTGTCCTTGCGGAAATCGGAGATTGTACGAAAGTCTGGAGTCAGCTTGTTGAGCAGCCACATTACCTCTACGTTACACTTGCACTCACGAGCAAGTTTACGAGAGGAACGTACCTGATAGAAGTAACCATAAATATAGAGTTTGAGGAGATCGCGAGGATCATATCCAGGAGTACCTGTCTCTGCAGGAGTACTGCGGACGAATCCCAGTTCATCCATTTTGAGATTATCGACAAAAGCATCGAACAAGCGAACAGGGGCGTCAGCCTCTACATACTCGTCAATGCAATCAGGGAAAAGAACCCTCTGTCGTCTATCTTGACCTTTTTTATATGCCATATCTTTCTTGTTTATTACTACAAATTTATATAAAATTTTCGAATTATAAGCAAGTAATATAAAAAACTTGAATGA
>NZ_VZCB01000039.1 GCF_009494395.1 Segatella copri
GTACTGCAATGCAATGCGGGAGAGTAGGTAGCCGCCTTCTTTCATCAAGAGCCTCGATTACGAAAGTAGTCGGGGCTTTTTTGTTTTCATGCGGATTTTGTTTTCTCACGCTGATTGCTTTTTTATGCTGATTTTTTTCTCACGCAGATTTGGCTTTCCCTTCGGCCGCCGATTTTCAATTCGCAGATGACGCAGATTCTTTTAGCTGTTTTTTCCTTTTACCTTTTTACTCTTCTACTCTTTTACCCTTTTATTCTTTTACCTTTTTACCTTTTTTCTGCTTGATTAAGGTCAAGACGTTTTGTTATAAAGTGTTTAAAAACTTCAAAAAAGCGCTGATAATCAATAGATTACTTGCATATTTCGATTTTTTTTTGTACCTTTGCAAACGATAAGAATAAGGATAGCATGTTTATGCGTTTTCGCATAGATTGGTATCCGTTAAGGTATCTAACGGAACTGAGATGAGCAGCCTTTCTTTTTCTCACAAGTTGCCACCGCGAAATCACTGATGTTGTATTTCAGCTTTTCAGGTTCCATAAAACAAAAAATATGAAGAGAATAACAATGGTATTGGTCAGCATCTTGGTGCTGGTTATGAAAGTATGTACAGCGTCGGCTGCTACAAATGGAAATGTATCCTCTACTGATGATTTCGATTGGACTCCAGTGATGGAAGCGATTATCCAGGTAGAGAGTGAGGGTAACCCCAAAGCAAAGAGTGGTAATTCTGTTGGTGTTATGCAGATTACCCCAATCTTAGTGGCAGAGTGTAATGACATCTTGAAGAAAAGGAAGAGTAAGAAGCGTTACACATTAGCAGATAGATATAGTATTTCTAAATCTAAGGAGATGTTTCTCCTGATGCAGTCTGTCCACAATCCTCTTAATAGCATTGAGAAGGCGATTCGTGCCTGGAATGGTGGAAATCACTACAGTGTGAAGAGAACCCAGCGCTATTTTGAGAAGGTCATGAAGCTTTTGAAAAAGTAATTGATTTTTGATATGTCCGATCTGTCCCGCTGGGATAGGTCGGATTTTGTTTTCTGTCTCTTTCTGTTTTTTAGATAGACAACCTTTTATTAGCTATTTGAGGTGATATTTATCATTTATCACTACATTTTTCTTGTTAAGTGTTAAAACATTGTTAATTAGATAACTTTTTGCTAGAAATATTTGGCGGTTATCGAAAAAAGTTGTACCTTTGCACTCGCAATTCAGAAATGAGTTGATTATATCGCGGCGTGGAGCAGTTGGTAGCTCGCCAGGCTCATAACCTGGAGGTCGCATGTTCGAGTCTTGCCGCCGCAACCATGCAAATCGGGTAGAAAGTTGTAATTCAACATTCTATCCGATTCTTTTTTATCCCTATATTTATAATTTAACACTAAATATTTGCATATATCGAATAAAACTACTAATTTTGCACACAGATATTTTTATGTGCAATCATTTTAATTAGGAGGGACTTCAATATGTCAATTTCCAAAACAAGACAAAAGTTAGTAGATGTCGCCCGACAACTGTTTGCAAAGAACGGTATAGCAAATACCACTATGAATGATATTGCTGTAGCTTCTGGTAAGGGTCGCCGTACGCTCTATACGTATTTTAGCAGAAAAGAAGATGTCTATTATGCTGTGATAGAATCAGAGTTGGATCGTTTGTCTGAGAGACTCGATGAAGTTGCCTCTTGCAAAATGCGTCCTCAAGATAAAATCATAGAGCTTATTTATACACATCTCAGTATGATTAAGGAAACTGTAGTTCGTAATGGTAATTTGCGAGCTGAGTTTTTCCGTAATATCTGGATGGTAGAGAAGGCTCGCAAGAATTTTGATGAGGATGAAATTGAGATTCTGAGAAAGATTTATTCTGAAGGAAAGGAAGACGGTGAGTTTGACATTGATAATGTTGATCTCGTTGCAGATATTACTCATTATTGTATCAAGGGCTTGGAAGTACCATTCATCTATGGACGATTGGGACATGGACTGAATGTAGAATCCAGCAGACCTCTTGTTGCCAAGGTAGTATATGGTGCCTTGGGTAAATCTGGATTGAAATTGTAATTTATTGATAATTAATTAAATATAAAAGAAATGGGATTATTAACAGGTAAGACAGCCCTTGTTACAGGTGCTGCACGCGGCATCGGTAAGGCTGTCGCAATGAAGTTTGCATCTGAGGGTGCTAATATTGCATTCACTGACCTCGTACTCAACGATGATATGGCTGCTGGTTTGGAAGCTACTCGTAAGGAGATTGAGGCTCTTGGCGTGACATGTCGTGCTTACGCAGGTAATGCTGCTGATTTCGAGGAGACAGAGAAGACTGTTAAGCAGATTCATGCAGATTTCGGTTCTATTGACATTCTCGTTAACAACGCAGGTATCACAAAGGACGGTTTGATGCTTCGTATGACAGAGGCTCAGTGGGATGCTGTTTTGAACGTAAACTTGAAGTCTGCTTTCAACTTTATCCACGCTTGCTCTCCAATCATGCTCCGTCAGCGCAGTGGTTCTATCATCAATATGGCTTCTGTTGTTGGTGTTCATGGTAACGCAGGTCAGTGCAACTATGCTGCTTCTAAGGCTGGTATGATTGCTTTGGCTAAGTCTATTGCTCAGGAGTTGGGTCCTAAGGGTGTACGTGCTAATGCTGTTGCTCCTGGATTCATCGAGACAGCTATGACTGCACAGTTGCCAGAGGAAATCCGTAAGGACTGGATGAAGAAGATTCCTTTGCGCCGTGGTGGTCAGACTGAGGATATCGCTAACGTTTGTCTCTTCCTCGCTTCTGATATGTCTAGCTACGTAAGTGGTCAGGTTATCCAGATCGATGGTGGTATGAACATGTAATCTATTGGCATCCGTTTTTTAGCTAAAACATGCAGGTAGTTTACGAAGACAACCATATAATTATCGTCTCTAAGAGAAGTGGTGAAATCGTGCAGGGCGACAAGACCGGCGATGAACCTCTCTCAGAGACGGTAAAACAATATATCAAGGAGAAATACCAGAAGCCGGGAAATGTATTCCTAGGCGTGGTGCATCGACTTGATCGTCCTGTCTCAGGACTCGTAGTGTTTGCCAAGACCTCAAAAGCATTAAACCGTCTGAACACGATGTTCCGTGATGGCGATGTTCACAAAACCTATTGGGCGATTGTGAAGAACATGCCAAAAGAGACAGAGGCAACCTTGACTCATTGGATTGTAAGAAACGAAAAGCAGAATAAAAGCTATGCTTACGATCATGAGGTAAAGAATTCGAAGAAAGCGATTTTGAAGTATAAGGTGATAGGACATACTGATCATTACACTCTGTTGGAAGTGAACCTGATGACAGGACGTCATCACCAAATCAGATGTCAGTTGGCTAAGATGGGATGTCCAATCAAGGGCGACTTGAAATATGGTTCCCCCCGCAGCAACGCCGACGGCAGTATCTCGCTTCTTTCGCACAAGGTAGAGTTTGTGCATCCGGTATCTAAGGAAACGATTATAGTGGAAGCTCCTCTGCCTGATGATAATCTATGGAGAGCGATAGCTCCATAACTATTAAATATCCATGCTTATGAAGAAGTATGCGAAATGGGTAAGTGTCTTAATCCTTACTCCATTCTTGCTTATATTGTTGCTAACCGTTTTGCTTTACTTGCCACCTGTACAGAATTGGGCGGTAAAGCAAGTAGCTTCTTATGCTTCAGAATCGACGGGCATGGATATTTCTGTTGAGCATGTGCAACTCGTTTTCCCTCTCAAATTGGGAGTGGAAGGCGTGAAGGTACTGCAACCTGTCGATTCGCTGAAGAACAGCAGAAATCTTACTCTGAGAAATAAAAAGGATACTGTTGCCGACATCCAGAAGATGGTGGTAGATGTGCAGTTGCTTCCACTCTTCAGCAATCAGGTGATGGTGGATGAACTCAATTTCACCAGGATGAAGGTGAATACTACCAATTTCATTCATGAAGCCCGCATCAAGGGAGATGTGGGCAAGTTGCAATTGGTGGCACATGGCATCGATTTGGGAAAAGAGCGTGTGAATGTAAATGATGCGCTCATTAAGGATGCCAGGTTGTCCGTGGAATTGAGTGATACTGTTCCACCTGATACGACTCCAAGTACTAATTTCTGGAAAATCAATATCCAGAAGCTAAAACTAAAGAATACCGATTTTACCCTACACATGCCTGGAGATACACTTCAGGTGAATGCTTATTTGGGTGATGCGTTGGCTCGCACCACCTATCTCGACCTGTATAAAGGTCTGTATCAGATACAGCATCTGGATTGGAAGAACGGAAGGGTGAACTACGACCAGAATTTTGAGCGCCCGGTTCCGGGTATGGATTTCAATCATCTTGCCTTCTCTGATATGGAACTGAAGGCAGATTCTTTCTATTTCTGCGATTCTAGGATTGATGTGAAGATTCAGGAAGCGAAGTTGAAGGAGAAAAGCGGATTGAAAATCAACCAGCTCTATGGCAGATTCGTAATGGATTCTGTGAAGATGCAGTTGCCTGATCTCTATCTTCGTACCCCTGTTTCTAATTTGCAGGCTTCTGTAGATTTCGATATGAATGCTTTTGCCGAGAAAAATCCGGGCAAGATCATGGCTCGTGTCAACGGAGCCTTGGGACGTTCTGATCTTTTCCTCTTTATAGGTGATGCTTTGCCTAAGCAGATGAAGAACAGATGGCCTTACTATCCGATGAAGTTAGAAGGCTCATTCAAGGGAAATATGCAGCGTGCTTCCTTCTCGGGAGTCAAGCTGAGTCTGCCTACGGTTTTCCAGTTGAGTACTGATGGTACCATTGCCAATCTGATGGATATGGACCATCTGAAGGCGAATGTCGATTTGCAGGCCCGTACCTATAACCTCGGTATGGTGACGGCGATGCTTGATCCTTCCTTGACTCAGGAAATCCGTATTCCTAGCGGTATCAGCATCAATGGTAATGTAAAGGTTGATGGTACGAAATATGCAACCAGGCTGGCTCTAACCGAGGGTAAGGGAAGCATGAAGGTGGATGCTACTGTTGATGCCAGGACCCGCAAGGACGGTAGCCTGGACATGAACAGTCTGGCTTATCAGGCTAAGTTGCAGGCTTCAAACATCCAAGCCAGACATTTCTTGCCTCATCAGGATCTCTACACTTTTACCGGAACTGTAGAGGCAAAGGGTGTGGGCACGGATTTCCTGTCACCACGTACCCGACTGATGGCGAAAGCCAAAGTGAATCAGGTGCATTATGACAAGTATCATCTGCATGATGTCTTGGCTGATGCGCAGGTTGCTAATGGTAAGATACATGCCACGCTGGATAGTAAGAACGATTTGCTGAACGGTGTCATTGCCGTGAGTGCCTTGGCAAGTACCAAGAAGTTGCAGGCTACTTTGGTGGCTGATGTGCGCCATGCAGACATGTATCAGTTACAGATAACCCAAAAGCCTGTGGGTGTTTCACTTTGTGGACAGATAGATATTCATTCTGATTTAAAGGATAACCATAAGGTATGGGCCTCTATGGACGATATTACCGTAAGAGCAGGAGATAATGTCTATCGTCCGGTAGGAGTGAATCTGGATGTGCTGACCACCAGGGATACTACCCATGCCATTGCTTCCTGTGGTGATTTCCGCCTGAACATGGATGCGCATGGTGGATATCAGATGCTCTTCGATAGAGTGGTGGGATTGCAGAAGGAATTGTGGAAGCAGTTTAAGAACCGTCGCATCGATCAGGTGCAGATACGTAACAGCTTCCCGCTCGGACATATCTATCTCTCTACCGGCAGGGATAATTTCATCTCGCGCTTCATCAAATACATGGGATATGACTTCAAGTCTGTAGAAATGGATTTGAATGCTTCGCCTTTGGCTGGACTTGAAGGTTATATGAATATCGATTCCCTGGTAGCAAGTGGCATACAGCTGGATACCATCCGTGCCTTGGTCCATACGCAGGGAGATACTATCCGTTATTCGGCTCGTGTTCAGAACAATAAGCACAATCCGCAGTATGTGTTCCGTGCTTTGGTAGAAGGCGAGGTTCAGGAGCATGGTTCCAATGTCAAGGCACGTATCTATGATGCAGCCAACAAACTGGGTGTAGATGTCGGACTGGGTGCCATGTTGCAGCCTAATGGTGTGAAACTTTCCTTGATTGATACGCATCCGATATTGGGTTACAAGGAATTTGTAGCTAATGATTCCAACTATGTGATGTTGAGTAATGATGGCCGTGTATCTGCCGATCTGGTGCTGAAGGCTGCATCAGGCAGTATGGGTATGCGTCTCTATTCCAATGATGAAAATGAGGATGCCTTGCAGGATATTACTGTCAGCATGAGCAGGTTCAATCTGGACAAGGTGCTGAGTGTGATTCCGTATATGCCGGATATCACGGGTATCATGGATGGTGACTTCCACTTTATCCAGACTAAGGAGGAACTCTCTGTTTCTTCTAATCTGAAGATTGATAATATGACCTACGAGCATTGTAGGATGGGTAATGTGGGTTCTGAGTTCACCTATATGCCAAAGAGTGACGGCTCTCACTATGTAGATGCCACCCTTACCTATGATGGTAATGAGGTGGCTACCGTTACGGGTACCTACAAATCGGAGGGTGCCGGTGAGTTGGATGCAGAGGTAGGACTGGAGAAACTCCCGCTTCACTTCATCAATGGTTTCGTACCCGATCAGCTTCTTGGTTTGAAGGGATATGGAGAAGGTGCCTTGAAGATGAAGGGCGCCTTGAGTAATCTTGATATCGATGGTGAGGTATATCTCGATTCTGCTTATCTCGTGAGTGTTCCATACGGCATTTCCATGCGATTTGCCAATGATCCGGTGCGCATTACGGATAGTAAGCTGCTCTTTGAGAACTTCATGATGTATGCCAACAATGAGAGTCCGCTCAATATCCAGGGTGCCCTCGACTTTACTGATGTTGAGAATATGAAGCTCAATATCCGTATGAGGGCGCAGGACTTCCTGCTGATAGATGCTCAGGAGAATGCACGTTCTGAAGCTTTCGGTAAGGCGTATGTCAATTTCCTCGGAAGTATGCAGGGCTCCTTGTCCAATCTGAAGATGATGGGTAAGCTGGATGTATTGGGTAAGACCGATATGACCTATATCCTGCGTGAGTCGGAGTTGACCACCGATAATCAGTTGGATGAGCTCGTGAAGTTTACCAACTTTAAGAGCGGTAAGGAAGTTGTGGTCCAGAAACCGGCACTGGATGGTTTGGATATGTTGCTGAGCATGTCTATCGACGAGTCAGCACGTATCTTGTGTGCCTTGAATGCAGATAAGACCAACTATGTGGATTTGATGGGAGGAGGCAATTTGCAGATGCGGTACAATACGGCTGACGGTATCAGATTGACGGGTCGATATACCCTGAATGATGGTGAGATGAAGTATTCCTTGCCTATCATTCCATTGAAGACCTTCAATATTCAGGACGGAAGTTATATCCAGTTCACGGGTGATCCGTTTAATCCTACCCTGAATATTACGGCAACGGAGGATATCAAGACTACCGTCAACGAAGGTGAGGGTAGTGGACGTTCGGTAGATTTCGTATGCGGAGTAAAACTGAGTCAGACCTTGGAGAAACCGGGCATCCAGTTCATCATCTCTGCATCGAACGACCAGACCGTTCAGGACGAGTTGAGTTCGATGAGTGTTGAGGAGCGAGGCAAGATAGCCATCACGATGCTGGCTTCGGGAATGTATCTGGCGGGTGGTTCTACCAGCTCGTTCTCTATGAACAGTGCCTTGACGTCCTTCCTCAATTCGGAAATCAACAATATTGCCGGTACAGCCATGAGAAGTATCGGACTTGATGTCGGTATGTCTGTTGATAACCAGACCAATGCAGCCGGAGCAACCCATACAGATTATAACTTTAAGTTTGCCAAGCGATTCTTTAACAATCGCTTGAGCTTCTCGGTGGGCGGACAGGTATCAACAGGTGCCGAATTGGAGAATGCCAATAATAATGAGACCTTCTTTAATAACGTGGAAGTGCAGTATCGACTCAACGAAGGAGCCAGTATGTATGTAAGAGCCTTTTACAATGCCAATACCTACGATTGGCTGGACGGTCAGATTGGTGAATATGGCGGTGGTTTCACCTGGCGCAGAAAGCTTTCCAAGTTTACGGATATCTTCCGCTTGAAGACTGATAAGCAGCAGCCCCAAGGTCCTTCGCCAGCTCCGGGAATCAGGAAAGACTCTCTGGCATCTCCTGGAACCGGGAAAGATACGATAAACAAGGCAAAGACATCGCAGATGTTCGACCCTTTGAAGACCAAGTAAAATAAGTTAGTGATATGAGAAAGAAGAATCGACTTCACCTTATTATATATATAGCAGTATCGGTGATGCTGTCCAGCTTTTTGTTTACAGGGTGCTCCTCAACGAGTGCCCTGAAGGAAGGCGAGCAGCTTTTTGCAGGATTGAAGCCTATAGAATACACCAACTATGAGGCTGATCCGTATGCTGATTCGGTGAAGGAGGAGATGGAGTATGCCCTGGCTTCAGCGCCAACGGGTGCTTTCATGGGAAGCAGCTATTATCGTACACCATTTCCTGTCCGCTTATGGGTATGGAATGCCTTTTCCCAATCGGATGATGCACTCTCGCGATGGATTACCAAGGTATTTGGCTCGAAGCCTAAATTAATGGCTAATGTGAATCCGCAGTTGAGAGCACAGGTGGCAGAACATCAGCTCGATAAGTTGGGCTATTTTAATGGCAAGGTAGATTATGAGGTGCTTACCCAGAGTAATCCGAAAGAAGCCAAGGTGGCTTATAAGGTGGATATGGGTCATCTGTGGAGATTGGATTCCATCGCTTATCTCAATTTCCCTGAGCATGGCAGGCAACTTATCGACTCCACCATGTCGGAGGCTATCATCAAGAAGGGACGACCTTTCAAGGTTTCGTCCTTGGAACAGGAGCGCCAGCGACTCACCCGACTTTTCCGTAACCATGGCTATTACTTCTATCAGAACGGTTATGCATCTTATCTTGCTGATACGGTAAATACGCCAGGAAAGGTGAATCTCCGTCTGGCGATGGTCGACAGTATAGAGCCTGAGGCAACACGCCAATGGTATATCGGCAATATCAACATCAACTTCAAGAAGCAGTTTATGGAGGAGATGACCGATTCTTTCGTGCGCCGCTACCTGAAGTTCCGCTATGCAGGTAAGAAGATGCCGATTCGTGCCGGCGTGGTACTCAGAGAATTGAAACTCCGTCCTCGCAAACTCTATATGGTGGATGATGAGACGAGGGCAAAGGCGGGATTGCAGTCAATGGGACTCTTCAGTTATACCAATGTGCAGTATGTTCCCCGTACTACCCAGGTGATAGACAGTTTGGGAAATATTCAGTACCGTGACACCCTGGATGCCAACATCGACCTGGTGTTTGACAAACCGTACGACTTCTATATAGAGGCGAATGCCAAGGGTAAGACGACGGGAAGAGTAGGTCCGGAACTTGTTGTGGGTTTAACCAAGCGCAATGCTTTCCGTGGAGGCGAGAAACTCGATATCAACGTCCATGGTTCGCATGAATGGCAAACCATCAACGGGCAGGGAGGTAGTTCCAGCAAGATCAATTCGTATGAATTCGGTTCGGATGTCTCACTTTCCTTCCCAAGTATCATAACCCCTTGGAATGCTTTCCGTACGATGGCGCAGAACGAGCGCAGATTCAGAAACGGTCATATGCCCCATCGTTACTATGGTACGCCAACCACCACGGTGAAGGCGTCTATGAACATATTGAACCGTGCCGGTTATTTCCGTCGCCATGTGGCTGGAGGAGAGCTGACTTACGATTGGGCAACATCATATCAGCATCGCCACTCGTTCAGTCCGCTGATTCTTTCGTATGAGTATATGAATTATACTTCACCGAAGTTTGACAGTATCATGAATAATAATGTATATGTGGCAACTTCGATGGCAGACCGCTTCATTCCGAAGATGAGTTATACCTATACCTATCGCAGTGCCCAGAAGTATCGCAGTCCTATAGTCTGGTCTACGACCGTGAGCGAAGCCGGTAATGTCCTGTCGCTGGGCTATCTCTTGGCGGGTAAGAAATGGAGCGAGGATGGCAAGACGATGTTCAAGAATGAGTACTCTCAGTTTTTTAAGATGGAGACGGATTTCGTGAAGTATTGGACGTTGAATCCTACTTCTACCCTTGTTGCCCATCTCAATGCAGGTGTCATCTGGAGTTACGGCAACTCAAGTCAGGCTCCATATACCGAGATGTTCTATGTGGGAGGAGCCAACAGCATCAGAGCCTTCAATGTGCGAGGTATCGGTCCGGGAAGGCAGGATTATAGTGACCTTAGTAATAAATATGCCAATATCCTGCGTACGGGTGATATCAAGTTCCAGGCAAATCTGGAGTATCGTCCCCGCATTTGGGGCGACCTTTACGGTGCTCTGTTCCTGGATGCCGGAAATGTATGGATGAAGGATGCTGATCTCTCAGAGAATGAAGCCTTCAAATTCGGAGAGTTCTATAAGCAGATGGCTGTAGGTACCGGTGTGGGTATCCGTTACGATATGGGCATGTTCGTGGTTCGTGTAGATTGGGGAATCGGCTTGCATCTGCCATACGATACCGGCAAGAGCGGCTTCTACAATATCCCTAGCTTCAAGAAAAATCAGAGCCTGCATTTGGCAGTGGGTTATCCTTTTTAGTGAATTGAGAGAACAAATTGCCCGGAGTTAAGGGTAGAAAATGAGAAATGTTGATGTAAATCAAAAAAAGTGATAGAAAAATTCCGCTACGTGCATATTTTTTTGTACTTTTGCATCGGTATTCTTTTAGTATCAACTATTTAAAATATATACAATATGAAACCTACATTATTGCTTTTGGCTGCTGGTATGGGTAGCCGTTACGGTGGTTTGAAACAGCTCGATGGTCTGGGTCCTAATGGTGAGACTATTATGGACTACAGTATCTACGATGCTATTCAGGCTGGTTTTGGAAAGATCGTTTTCGTTATCCGTAAGGATTTCGAAGATCAGTTCCGTGAGAAAATCCTCTCTAAGTATGAGGGTCATATTCCTGCAGAGCTCTGCTTCCAGGCATTGGACGACCTCCCAGAGGGATTCAGCGTACCAGAGGGTCGAGAGAAGCCATGGGGTACTAACCATGCGGTATTGATGGCTAAGGATATCATCAAGGAACCTTTCTGCGTAATCAACTGCGATGACTTCTACAATCGCGATTGCTTCATGGTTATGGGCAAGTTCCTCTCTGAACTTCCAGAGGGTAGCCAGAACCGTTATGCTATGGTTGGTTTCCGTGTAGGCAACACCTTGAGCGACAATGGTACTGTAGCTCGTGGTATCTGCTCTAAGGATGATAAGGAAAACCTGACCACTTGCGTTGAGCGCACTGAAATTATGCGCATCGATGGTAAGGTATCTTACAAGGACGAGGAAGGCAAGTGGGTTGCTGTTGAGGACAACACACCTGTTTCCATGAATGTCTGGGGCTTCACACCTGATTACTTCGAGCACAGTGAGGCTTACTTCAAGGAGTTCTTGAGCGATCCTAAGAACATGGAGAACAAGAAGGCTGAATTCTTTATCCCATTGATGGTCAACAAGCTCATCAACGAGGGTACTTCTACTGTAAAGGTTCTCGATACTACAAGTAAGTGGTTTGGTGTAACTTATGCAGCAGACCGTCAGAGTGTGGTAGATAAGATTCAGAGTCTTATCGATGAAGGTGTATATCCAAACAAACTCTTCTAATTCAGTTAGATGGATATTAATTTAAACATATTATCAGATCAGGAAGCCGCTATTCTCCGAGAGACTATAGCGGCTTCTCGTCGTATTGTTATTTGTGCCCATAAGTCACCTGATGGCGATGCGATTGGCTCATCCTTGGGATGGGCTTATTATTTGCGCTCTCTAGGCAAGGAGCCAATGGTTTGTGTACCGGATATGATACCTGATGCCATTTCCTGGTTGCCTGGTTGTATTGACATAGTAAGATATGATAAGCGTCCGGAGAAGGTGCAGCAGGCATTTGATGAGGCTGATCTCGTCTTCTGTGTTGACTTTGGCAGCACCGGACGTCTTGACGAGATGGATCATGTACTTGCCGGTTGCAAGGCGCAGCGCATTGTGATAGACCATCATCTGGCTCCTAATCTGGAGGCTAAGCTGATGATTTCCCAGCCTCATGCCAGCAGTGCCAGCGAACTGGTGTTCCGATTGGTATGGCAGTTGGGTGGTTTCCCTGAGTTGGATAAGACCTGGGCAACCTGCGTTTACTGCGGTATGATGACCGATACCGGTGGATTTACTTATAATTCCTCTAATCCGGACATCTATTACATCATCTGCCAGTTGCTGACCAAGGGAATCGATAAGGATAAGATCTATCGCAACGTATTCAATAACGCCCGTGTGTCTGCAGTCCGCTTCCGTGGTCATCTGATGAACGAGAAGTTGCAGGTCATCGAGTCACTTCATGCCAGTTATTATACCGTTACCCGTAAGGAATTGAAGGAATATGATTTCATCAAGGGCGATTTGGAAGGATTGGTGAATGTGCCTCTTACCATCAAGGGACATAAGCTTTCTATCTCTCTCCGTGAGGATACCGACATTGATAACCGTATTCTGGTAAGTCTCCGTTCGGTAGATGATTTCCCATGCAATAAGATGGCAGAGCAGTTCTTCAATGGTGGCGGTCATCTCAACGCATCGGGTGGCAAATTGCTTTGCAGCATAGAAGAAGCTGAGCTGATAGCCCAGAAAGCCATTATGACATTTGCCGATTTATTGAAGTAAAACTTCGGGTATAAATCCGGCAAATAGTGAAAAAATAAGAAGAAACAACCCCGAAAGAGGCATTTGGATGATAATAAGTGATAAATTATAATAAAATCCTCCTATTCCTCTCGGTGTTGTCTTTTCTTTTTTGTAACTTTGCGCAATAATTTAGATTTTAATACAAAGTAATTCAGACATTAAGTAATAGTAATGAAGAAATTATTGTTTGCAATAATAGCTTTTGCGGCCGTTTTCTCGTTTGCCGCATGTAGTGATAATGAGACTTACGCAGACTTGCGTAACCGTGAACTTGATTCTATCGCTGCCTTCCTGAAGAATGAGAATATCACCGTTATTTCAGAGGATGAGTTTACCAAGCGATTTAAAGAGGGTAAGACTCTTACCGAGCATACCAATGGCAAGAACGAGTATGTCTTGTTCAACAGTAATGGTGTGTATATGCAGGTATTGGAGCAGGGCTGTGGCGATTTTATCAAATCTGGTGAAACTGCAGATGTATTGGTGCGTTTCGATGAATATAACATCAATACCCGTGCCAAGATCTGTAAAGATTCATGGACACTCTCTAATAAGGTAGCTGCTTATTCTTATTATATAGATAAGATGACGGTAACCAATACCACCGGAACCTTCCAGGCCACTTTTGATACCAAGACCAGTTTGATGGCTACAGCTCATGCCAGTCAGAATTATGGTGTCAGTGGTGTAGTACCTAGTGGATGGCTCGTTCCTTTTACATGGATAAAGGTTGGTCGTCCTCAGACCGATGCAGAGCGTGTTGCCCATGTTCGCTTGTTGATTCCTCATTCATACGGTACAACAACCGCTGCGGGTAGTGTGAATGCATATTTCTATGATTTGCTTATCCAGCGAGGAAGATAATCCGGTTTGTTGAAGAATTTTCCTTAATAATTCATTTTAAAGATATAATTATGACATTAATTAAGTCTATTTCTGGTATCCGCGGTACAATTGGCGGTCCAGCGGGCGATACTTTGAATCCGCTCGATATCGTAAAGTTCACTTCTGCATACGCTACCTTCATTCGTCGTAGCGGTGCTTCGAAGAGTAATACCATCGTTGTAGGTCGTGATGCTCGAATCTCGGGCGAGATGGTTAAGAATGTAGTTTGTGGTACCTTGATGGGTATGGGCTACGATGTTTTGAACATTGGTCTGGCTACTACTCCTACTACTGAGCTTGCTGTAACCATGAGTGGTGCTGCTGGTGGTATCATCATTACTGCTTCCCACAATCCACGTCAGTGGAATGCTCTCAAACTCCTGAATGAGAAGGGTGAGTTCCTGACTGCTGCCAATGGTAGCGAGGTGTTGAGTATCGCTGAGAAGGAGGACTTCGAGTATGCTGATGTTGATTCTCTCGGAAAATATACAGAAGATAATACATTCAATAAGCGCCATATCGACTCGGTGCTTGCATTGAAGCTCGTTGATGTTGAGGCTATCAAGAATGCTCACTTCAAGGTTTGTGTAGATGCCATCAACTCTGTGGGTGGCGTTATTCTCCCTGAGTTGCTCGATGCACTCGGCGTAGAATATACATTCCTGAATGCTGAACCTACCGGTGATTTCGCTCACAACCCAGAGCCATTGGAGAAGAACCTCGGTGGCATCATGAATGAGTTGAAGAAGGGTGGCTATGATATGGGTATCGTTGTTGACCCGGATGTTGACCGTCTGGCTTTCATCTGCGAGGATGGTAAGATGTTTGGCGAGGAATATACCCTGGTAAGTGTAGCTGATTATGTATTGAGCAAGACTCCAGGTAACACCGTCAGCAACCTTTCATCTACCCGTGCGCTCCGTGATGTAACCGAGAAGCATGGCGGTTCATATTGTGCTTCTGCCGTAGGTGAGGTGAATGTAACCACCAAGATGAAGGATGTTCATGCTGTGATTGGCGGCGAAGGCAATGGTGGAGTTATCTATCCTGAGAGCCACTATGGTCGTGATGCCCTCGTTGGTATCGCTCTCTTCCTGAGCAGTCTGGCTCATAAGGGTTGCAAGGTAAGCGAGCTTCGTGCCAGTTTCCCTAACTACTTCATCGCCAAGAACCGCATCGACCTGACCGCTTCTACCGATGTAGATGCTATCCTCATCAAGGTGAAGGAGCTGTATGGCAAGGAGAAGGATGTAACTGTTACTGATATCGACGGTGTGAAGCTTGACTTCCCTGACAAGTGGGTTCACCTCCGCAAGAGTAACACCGAGCCTATCATCCGCGTATATAGTGAGGCTTCTACCATGGAGCAGGCTGATGAACTTGGTAAGAAGCTCATGCAGGTAGTTTATGATATGCAGTAAGATACTGTATTATATATGAGAACGACTTCTCACAATTATAGGCAGCAATGCTTATAAGTGTGAGAAGTCGTTCTCGTTTATAGTAAAAGTTGTCCGGATATTACTTATTTATTTTCGGAACAGTCAGCTTCTAAAGCCGCATAACAGCTGTTGTGCGCTTGCATATCAGCTGTTGTGCGCTTGCATAACACGTGTTGTGCGCTCGTTGCCCAGCTGAAGTGCAGTTATTTTAGTTCCGGTATAATTTGATAGAAAACTTATTCCTCTGCCAGCTCTTTCATGGTATCGTTCAATGTATTGAACAGTACATTGATGTTTTCTTCTTCATTCTTGCATGCCTCCTTGAAGAGGGCAACAGGATCTTCAGGATCGCCCTTCAGCGGAGCCTCGTTCAAGAGGATGTTCACGTTGTTCAGCAGCATACCGTGAAGGGTAGGCATGTGGAGCTGATGCTGAGTGCCTTCCTTGCTGCCACACTTCAGTCCGGCTGCGTATGCCTTCACGATGATACGCACCAGCAGATGGATAGCCATAGGCATTCGGCATCTTCTCATTGATGTTCTTTTTTAACACGTACTGAATCATAAAGTGGTTAATTTAGTGATGGTATCCTTCTACCCCCGATGGGGCAGGAGCATCATCCTCTTTGAATGACAATGCAAAGATACGAAATCTGAAAACGCCACTTCATACTTTCTCATACTTGCTCACACTTTCTCATACTTTCTCATACTTGGAAGCCTATGGCTCACCGAGAAAATAGATAATATAGGAAATTTGCATAGGTGTGAATTCCTTGCTGTTCTTGTCGTATCCGCTTTTATGAAGCTTCTTCAGAAGGTCGGGATTGCGACAAATCCAACGCATCAGATGAGCACTTGCCACCACGGGTGACGAATCGGGGAAATAGAGCAGGGCCAGTTCCTGCTTCGTATAGCTTCTTATATCCATATAGCTTTTGATGTTTAAGTATTATACTTACGGGTTGAAAGTAAGATACTTAGTCCTCGAAAGTATCCGTAGGATCGACGGCAGCATCGCTGTTCAGCTCGATAGGTTCCTTCTCTATGACCATATCTTCCTTCTTCACATGGTCGAAGTCGAGCTGTAACATGTAGGTCGGTTTGAGGAAGTCGGCAAGTGGATGGCTCTCCGAAGATTTGATACAAGGGAAGTACGATGGCATCGTAGCTGTCCCATTCATGCTGTTGATGTTTTGGTCTTTTTTCATTTTGTTTAAAAATTATTAGTTGTTAATATTCTACTTTGTTGTTTGCAACGTTCTCTAAGAAAGAGTGTGGGTGAACACTTGGCGATGAAGTCGGTGAAGGGTGAACCCTGATGCCAACCTTTAGCGTTAATAATGTGTTAAAAACACTATATAACCCATTATAATAGAGACTCTTATATTTCTAGCATGCGCTGTATATACAAAGTTCTTTTTATTAGGGTTCACCCCGGAGCCGAAAAGGTGAATGCTTGGGGCAAGTGTTCACCCCGCTGTTCACCATTCGGTAACTGTCAGCAAAGTTACGACAAAAGGGCGATATCGGAAATCGAAAATTACCACATTGTGGTAAAAATAAATAATTTAAGTACTAATTTTATTTAAAAGTTTTAGGAATGGAAAAAAGAAAGTGCTTCTTTCTGCCGCTGAGAAGTTGAAGCTCGCGGCTGAGATTTCGTCGAAGACTGCTGAGCAGCGTTTCGACAAGTTGTCAAACCGGTTAGTGAAGTCTGCCAAGCACATTTGTTCAGAGAAGGCGACTTATCATGAGTTGACCGAAGGCATGCGTGCCTGGGTGTTGAAGAAGAGTGACATCAAGAAAGCGTTTCACCTGACCCGCAGTTTCTTCACCCATTTGAACAAGGGCGAGCATATGTTGCTCTCCGAGTTTGTTCGTTTTACCAATTGGATTTTCCCCCATTATACTAGCGAGGAGGTTTGCCTGAAGGTATGGATGGGTATTGGCACGGTGTTGTTCTGTCACACGAAGGAGAATGCCGATTACGGTTGGCATCCATTCTCCCGTCCTCTCGACCAGATCTTAGATGACATGATAGAGAAGGAAGTGAAGAAGCGAGTAGAGAAGGAGTTAAGAATCCGCGCCCTGAAGAAGGCCCAGGACGAGATTGGAAAAAAATGATTTCATTTTTTTAGTTTGATTTAGAACCATTAAGGCGCCGCCTTCCTGCTGGCGAAAGCTGGCTGGAAGGGGGTGCTGTAAAACCAAAAACTGTAGAGTCTGGAAGTAGTTTGAATCCGTGAGATCCGTGTGAGCCTAATTAGATACGAAAAGGTAAAGATTTTAATCCAAGATTCAAAACTCCATACCTCTTGTTTTGAGTAGCTGCACTAACTCATGGGGCGTGGAATATGTTTTTATAAACGGAATTCTTGTTGCCATATACCCATAAAAACAAAAAAGCCCCACGCATTTGAGCATCGTTGAGAGGCTTGGTGGGAACTGACTATGCAAAGATACAAGTAATCATTGATAATACAAACTTTTCAGCAAGAAAAATCACGCAAAAGTGGAATTCTTTGGCATATTCATATTTAATAGTGTTAAATCAGACCTTAAAATCATACTTTTCCAGCCAAATAAAGTGGTTCCCAAGATAAAAGTGTTATCTTTGTAACGCCTATACCCATTACCGGAAGCCCCGATGGGCAGAGGTTGGGCAGACATATATACATATAAGGCGTAACTGTACGCTTGGTTTTTGACTTGTTAGAACTTCGCAAACTCTCAACTGTTCGTCAAAGACAAAGCAACGGGAACGCCTCATGGGGTGTATTATATACAGCCCTCATTGGCTTCGGACGTTTCTATCGTTCGTTGTCAAGAGTGCTTTCTATATTCTTACACTGGCGTGGGGCTTTCGGCGTTGCTCGTTTCGACGAACAGGGCAATGCGAAGGCCTTAACAAGTGGAACGGGTGACAGGACTGGCTCCACGTTTTCATTTGTATATATACTAACCTTTTGTAAAACAAGCCAACATGGTAGCCATTGGCAAAAGACATTTGCAATATGGCAATATCAAGTATTGAGCATCGAGGCTATTTTTATGAGATATTCGATGCACGAGGCAAAAAAGCAAAAAGCATTTCTGATAACATCGGAGAACTGCTGGGGTGGAGTGACAGGTTTTTCATTGTTATGAAAGGCTATTGGTATGACACCTATGATGAGCAAGGTAAAAAAATCAAATCAATTTCAACAAGCATTGGCAACTATGTTTCTATCTGCGCTGATCAATTCATTGTCAGAAAAGATTCGTGGCTTCATACATACGATGCTTGGGGAAAGAAAATAAGCTCTCGTGTTGCAAGATAAAATTTAGTAACCAACAAACTCTCCACTGTCATAATGGGGAGTTTGTTTTTATGACACCAGAAAAATAGCTCTTTTATGGAAAACAAAAGATTCTTCACATACACAGCAATTGCTGCTTGTATGATATGTGCTATTGCGGTAGCTTTCAATGTTTTTACGGATTTTGAATTGCCAGGCAGAATCATGGCTGCGATATTAGGTGTTGTCATTACGGCAACCATAACACAGGTGCTTCTTCAGGGACAAACCCAAAAAGAGGGAACGTTGAAACGGGATTCTAAAATATTCGAGGAAAAAATGAAAATATATCAGAATTTTCTCAACAGTCTCTACAAAGCCGTAAAAGACGGAAAATTAACCGACAGTGAGAAGATGGAGCTTCAATTCCAGACATCTCTTGTAGCCATGCATTGTGACCCTAAATTCATCAAGACTATAAGTGACGCAGTAAATGGCGTGATAAAAAGCACTTGTCCAAACAAAGGTGATGAACATACTCCGCAGACAGCACTAATAGCCAGTCTGTTTGATGTGGTAGAAGCATTCAGACAGGATTTGTATCCAGATGAATTTGAAAAATTCGACAAAGAAGACAGAGACTATGCTATCAAGAAATTTGACGATGCATATCAGAATGCAAATGAGGGTGAAGATTCCCCAAAGGAGCATCTCGTTGTTGATGTAAATTTGCTTTCTAATATATCAACGCTAATAACGCAAGCGACAACTCAAAATAGCCCAGAACTTGCTGACGACAATAACCCAAAGGCAAATAGCATAGAGAAAGAAAGTACAGGCAATCTTGGGAGTTTATGGGAAAAAGCTATTGAAAGATGGAAAAACGCAGGATGGACAGTAAACCCCGAGCCAATAACCGAGGAACGTCCTTTGTGGCTAAAAAGGGAAGATGGTGTTCTGGGCGAAATATACATGGGATTTCATGATGGTCATTACTATTTGGAGGCAAGTTATGAGAACGATTCCAATTTCTCGCAATGCCTGAAATGGAAGAATGGAGGTCGAAGAAGATATGGAGAGTGGTGGGAATATCCGCCATTATGTTTTGACACTCCACAAGGAGAATTCTTGCAGAAATTTGAATCTTCCTTAGAACTACGGAAGTATATTATAGACAAGGTGGAATACCTGCAATCTGTCATCATGAAGAATGATCTTACAACCCGTTGGATGAAGGCTGTAGGCAAGCAGAAAGACTGGTATTTGTTCACTTGGTATTGGTCTACTCTTGCCTGTGAATACCAGAATGATGCGGAAGGGAAAATCTATATGGATACTATGCCTATTGAGGGTAAGGAATCAGCAATCATTCAGTTGGGCAATAGGGCTAACGACAGAGAACTGCTCAAACAAACTTTGAATAAAATCGGATTGGCAGACAGAATCAGCGAAATTCAAGAAGACTGCTTCATCAACTTGGAAGAAACAGGCTCGTTAGATCCAAAGGTCGTAGGAAACAAACTGCAGCATTGGATAAAACTGATATCCGAATCTGTACCATCATCCGCCAATTGACTAACAGAAAAAGATTTTTCGAATATGAAAAGTTTTGCAGCAATTGACTTTGAGACAGCCAACCAGCACCGCTCCAGCGTGTGCAGTGTTGGAGTGGTAGTTGTGCGCAATGGCAAGGTAACGGACAAGCTGTATCGGCTGATAAAGCCGACTCCCAATTTCTACACTTACTGGTGTACAGAAGTGCATGGAATGACCAATGCGGACACTGATGATGCTATGGATTTTCCAGAAGTATGGTCAGAAATAGCACCACATATCCAGGGCTTACCATTGGTTGCCCACAACAGTCCGTTTGACGAGAGTTGCCTGAAGGCTGCATTTGAGGCATACGACATGGAGTATCCTGGGTATAGATTCTACTGCACATGCCGTGCTTCAAGAAAATTGTTGGGGGACAAACTTCCCAATCATCAACTTCAAACTGTTGCCGCATATTGTGGATATGACCTCACCAAACATCACCATGCAATGGCTGATGCGGAAGCTTGCGCTGCCATTGCAATTAAACTCATAGACTTTTAAATGTTTTCATTATGGACGCTTCAACAACTATAAATCAAATGCTGTCGGGCAACAAAATCTTTGTCCCGACTTATCAAAGAGCATATTCCTGGGAAGACAAGCAGACAAAGCAGTTTCTTGTGGACTTGCAGGATTATGTAGAAAGCCATACGGCATCAAGTTATTATTTCGGACATTTCCTGTTCGAGGATAAAGGCAGTCGCAATTTTGCCATCATTGACGGTCAACAGCGTCTGACCACTATTACTATATTCATCTCCGCCATCTACAAAAGATTGGAAGAGTTGGCAGGGGCTTTGTCAGAGGATGACGTTTTTCTTTATGGCACTCTTGTGAAAGTCGGACAAACCTACAGATTCTCTACTGTTGATTACGATAACCAATTGTTCCGTGACTATGTCATCAATAAAGTAAAAACTGACCGTAATGGGTTGGAGACAGAATCACAAAAGCGTATTGTCGCGGCTTACGACTACTTTATTAGTCAATTGAATGCCTATGACGAGGAGTCATTGCACGATATATTAGAAGCAGTCGTAAATGCCACTTGCACTACGCATACAGTAAAGGACGAGGCTGAAGCCATCCAAATGTTTATCTTCCAGAACAACCGTGGCAAAAAGCCGTCCAATCTTGAAATAATCAAAGCGCAGTTCCTATACAATATTC
Source organism: Segatella copri (assembly GCF_009494395.1). GTDB lineage: Bacteria > Bacteroidota > Bacteroidia > Bacteroidales > Bacteroidaceae > Prevotella. The sequence continues at coordinate 21,272 of NZ_VZCB01000039.1, forward strand.
ATCTTTATTGTACATCTGAAGATGAGAAAGCAGAGTTGATAAGCGAGGTAAAGAATCGCTTTGAACACATCTACAAATCTATATCAAAGATAGAAGGCAATATAGATGAGGATGATATTCTCACATACACTTTGCGTGTGTACTTCAATAGCCTGGATGCAAGCAATGCCTTGCAAAAAGTGGATGAAGAATTAGGGAAAGATGATTCACGCATCAATTTCATTCGCAGTTTCACCCATTCACTTGCTGATAGTTTTGAACAAATGACCGTTTTCTTCCACAACGAGCAAACGGATATTATGGCACACACACTGTGGATTATCGGCCAGCCTGCTATTATTTTTCCATTTGTAATCAAGGCTTATAGCAATGGCGTTTCTGATGACGATTTCAGATTATTAGCCAAGGCTCTAACCTCTGTATTCTTACGTCACAGAGTTATTGGTACACGTGCTGTACTCACATGGAGATTGAATGATGTCTTCAAGGAATTTGAAGGTGACGTTCATGCTGTTGTCAATCATATAGAATGGATGAAGACTACAACAGACGGATGGTGGGATTATTGGAACAACGTGGAGTTCAAGCGTATGCTTGAAGGCAATTTCGATGGAGGGCATGGCATTGCCAAAATCATCCTTTGGCTTTATGAGAATCACCTCATAGAAAAGGGCAAGTCTGGCTATGGGTTGAAACGTTATGATGCTGTTGAGAAATCTCAGTGTGAGCATATTGCTCCAAACACAGAAAATCAAGATGCCAATAGTGGCTATTGTCCATACGATGATGAATTTAGAGAGTCGTATCTAAATTGTCTTGGAAACTACTTGCTGCTTTCTGGTCATCATAACGAATCTATCGGAAACACTACTTTTGAAGCTAAACGAAACACCTATACCCAGTTACTCCAGCAACAGGAAATCCGTAACATGACGGAACAGGATCATCTTTGGGACAAGGCTAAAATTGACAAAAGAAAAGAGCTTATTGTTGATTTTGTGATGGCAACATTCTAACTAATTATGACCTCAATGGAAGTCTACACCTTCCATTGAGGCTGCATATCTATCGCTTTATTTTTCGTCCGCACTTGGGCTTTACCATCTTCGTAGCTTGTCGCAAGCATCGTCTTATCCATTCTATTTCATCTTCGTTCTTCTCACGTCCCCAATCCTTGGTATCGCTGCCGCCACCACCTTGGCTTTCAGCGAAGTTGGTAGCTTCGTTGACGTAGCCGATGTACAGGTACATTGCACAATAGATAATTTTATCGCCATGATTGATAAAATCCATTGCAAAGCTACCGTCAAATAGGCTGTTGTCGTGAATGCTCATCATACGTGGATAGATGTCTGCTATCTCTGCCAACGCCTTCATGCCAGCCTGTGCCCAAATCTTATTGATCATCTGTTGCGGCAGAAATATTAACTAAATAATAGGAGATAAGATTATGGCATTAGCAATTAGTGGTATCCCAATGCTGACAGGTGATGAGGCTTTAGCTTTCAGAGAAAAACTGAAGAAACATTGAAGAAGCGTGGTAGCATAGATTTCTCAAAGCAACGTGCTGAGATGAAGGCTATTTTAGCAAAAGCAAAATTTTAAGTTAGTATTTAGTTAATAGTTTATAGTTGTTCTTGTAGTAATTTGCTGATAACTTGCAGATTTCTTGCTTTTTTCTTGGTGGTTTCAAGAAAAAAGCGTAATTTTGGCTGCATCTAACATAAAATACAAAGGTATGGAAGAAAATAGATATAAATTAACAGAAGATAATGCTGCGGCTGGTATGGTTGCTGAGCCAACTCCGGTCGTTAGGCCTTCTTTGTCTGTTCAGGAAATGAGACATTGTCTTATGGATGCAATATATTCCTCCAAGGATGTTGATAAATTATATTCCTGCTTGGTTATTCTTAAAGGTAAGCCAGCAACAGAATATCGTAGCAAGTATCGTGCTAAGACGGATGCAGAACTTTCTGCAGAGTTGTCACAATTCCCATCTTGGGATGAAACAGAACATCCTGATTTGTCGAATATTGATTATCGGCAGTATAAACATAAGAAATCTCCAAGAACAGTTAAAGCAATATCAAAATGGCTGTAACTAGAGTAAATCAAGGAGAAATTGTAGAGGTTCCATTTGAATTGCCTGATGGAAGCATCTTGCCACACCCTGCATTGGTTCTTTCAAATGAGTATTTGCAGGATTATGAAGATGGCTTGTTTTATGCCGTATTGTGCGCCTAGATAAAGTTTCGTACCTTTGCACCATAATTTTAAATTATTCAAATTATGGTACAAGGCAAGAAACAATTAAACAGCAAACCAAAGTTTGCCGAGGTTGTAATCGGTGACAATGAGGCGAAGGAAATTGTTCTTTTCTCTTATTCTTCTGCCAGTTCTTTCATCGCATCGTTTAATGTGTTGAAAAGAACGTTGATGTTTTCTTCTTCGTTCTTGCACGCTTCCTTGAAGAGTGCGACAGGATCTTCAGGATCGCCCTTCAGCGGAGCCTCGTTCAAGAGGATATTCACGTTGTTCAGCAGCATGCCATGCAGGGTAGGCATGTGGAGCTGATGCTGAGTGCCTTCCTTGCTGCCACACTTCAGTCCGGCTGCGTATGCCTTCACGATGATACGCACCAGCAGATGGATAGCCATCGGTTCGTCGGCAAGACTGATGAGAATGCCATGCGTATAATCGCGTACGTGCTCCTCTATGCTTGTAAACTTACCCTGCAGGAGCCAGGTGAAGTTGCGCTTGTATTCAGCTTCCATCGCCTTGTAAAGCTGGTTGGATTTGCAGGCGATGCGCAGATAGTCGAGCATGGTTGGCTCGAAGGTAGGATCTGCTTGCTTCATGCTCTCAAAGTTCTTCTTCATGCGCTCATTAGCCTCTTCTGCGCTCTTGTAGTTGAGTCGTACGAGGGTAGAGAACATGATGTCGAAGAAATACTGGTTCACTTCTCCATAGTGTTCCAGCATCATCTGCTTCACCTCTTTCGGATCGTTCTTCTTCTGGAAGTCATCTCCTCCGATGGCTGCATCCATGATGCCTCGGGCATAAGCCTCGAAGAAACCTCTTACAAATGAAGCTACAGCTTGATAACTATTGATTCTTTTCATGTCTGTTTATTCAAAAATCTTAAATTCATAACCCTGTTCCATGAGCCATTCGATGGATTGTGGAAGAGCAGTCTTCAGTTTGTCGATGCTCTTCAATGAGTCGTGGAAGGTGATGATGCTGCCGTTGCGGGCATACTTCTTCACGTTGTTTACCACGTCTTCTGCCGTCATCCATTTAGAATAGTCGCGGGTAACCAGGTCCCACATAATTACTTTATAGGTACGATGCAGCCACCAGTATTCACTGGCTCTCATCCATCCATGGGGTGGACGGAAGAGATGGGCATGTATCAACTCATTCGCTTTGTTGGTATTGAGAACGTATGAGATGACACGATGCTTGAAAGCACCGATGTGGTTGAATGTATGGTTGCCCACCTGATGTCCCTCTGCCACAATCTGGTTGTAGAGGTCGTGGTTGCGCAATACATTCTCGCCCACCATAAAGAAGGTTGCCTTGATGTTGTATTTTCTCAGGGTTTCCAGGATGAATGGAGTGGATTCTGGAATGGGACCGTCATCGAATGTGAGATACACCGAGTGGTCATTCTTGTCCATTCTCCAGATAGCCTTTGGATATAACCATCTAAGCCATTTGGCTGGTTGCTCTATGAACATGGGAAAAAATGATTATTATGAATAATGAAAAGTTTGATGTAGCCATCGCTACATCAAACTTTCTGATATTTACTGATTGCCTTCTGGCATTTTGCCGCCTCTGCCGTGGTACAGGGTATAGAGGTTGTTGAGTTGCTTCTGATACTTCTGTTCCAACTGAGGACTTACCATTCCTGCTACATCGCAGATGCTCTGCATAATCATAAGCTGACGGATGCAGTCGTTCTGACTCATGAGGAATCGGTCGTTAGACAATGAGAGGTAATAGTTGAGATACTGTGAAGCGTTCTTCCAAACTGCTTCTACATATTCCTTACCCTTGGCTTTCTGACCGGTCATCAACCAGCCGCGAGCCATGTCCAGACCACCACTCATGTAATCGAGGGTTACGTTGTATGCCGGAATCTCTACATCAGCCTTCTTCAAAATGTTGATAGCCTTCTGCTTCTTGCCTTCAGCTATGAGCTGGAGAGCAGTCTGAGCAAGCAGGCGACGGTGAGTATAACACATGCGCATGGTTGTCTCGTCGATATAGAGACCCTTCTGCTTGAGGTTACCGAACTTGAATCGGGTCATGATGTTATGATAGGTCTTCTCTGTATCGAAGTTCTTGGCACCTGGCTTGTTGGTGGTGAACGGAGTGATACGGTTCACAAGTCCCTCCTGTACGAAGTTGTCACCCAGGTTCATATAGTTCTCTTCGCCTACGGTGAGTGCTACGTAGAGCGGACGGGTCCAGTTACACTGTGCCAACATTTCGAGCATCATGAGGTCGTTCTTGTAGAGTGCGCTCTTGCCGGCAAGCGAGATGACCATCTTGTCTGGAATAGAATCTGATGCCATCATCATGCCGCTCTTCTTTACAGCCTCCTTGTCGATGGTGACATAGAGGGTATCCGTAGGGATGAAGTGCATGTCAGGGTTCTTGCTGCGTACCCAGTTCTTCAGGATGTTCTTGAGTTCGAACGGTTCGTCACCAAACTGCTTCTTGGCGTTCTCCGGATCTTGCTTGTAGAAGTCGAGAATCTGCTTCTTTGCTTCCGGCTCTACCGATACATATTCGTTGGTACCTGAACAGAAGTCGAGACGTGGCCAGGTGATTGGCACAGAAGGTGAGTTGTATGCAGGACGCATCATCTGGTCGATATACCAGTCAGTCTGCAGGTAACTCAGATTACAAACGCGGGCATCTGTTCCTACGCCTTCTACTTCCTGATTGTACCAGAGTGGGAAGGTATCATTATCACCATTGGTGAAGATGATAGGGTTGCTCTTCTCCTGGAGTGACATCAGATAGTTCTGACCAAAATCACGGCAGGTATAGCGGTTAGAGCGGTCATGATCATCCCAAGTCTGTGATGCCATCTGGATTGGGACGAGAAGTGTGATGACTGCTACGATAGCAGAAACGGCAGTACCGCTGATCTTCATCTTCTGTTTCAGAAGGTTGATGATGGCGAGGACGCCAAGACCACACCAGATAGCGTATGCATAGAATGAACCGGCATAAGCATAGTCACGCTCACGTGGCTGCATAGGAGTCTGGTTCAAGTAGATGACGATGGCAAGACCTGTCATGAAGAACAGGAAGAATACCACCCAGAACTGCTGGATACCGATAGGAAGAGTCTCCTCTGTCTCTACACCGTTCTTCATTACCTTGCGTTTGCGGGTATACCAAGCCTGCCAGAAGAGACCGATGAGACCGAGAATCAGTGGCATGCAGTAGAACACGTTGTGTCCCTTGTTCGCCTTCAGGTCGTCTGGCAATTTGCTCTGGTCGCCATAGAGTGCATCATCAATGAATGAGAAACCGGAAATCCAGTTACCATGTTCTGGTTCGCCATTGCCCTGAATGTCGTTCTGACGTCCGGCAAAGTTCCACATGAAGTAGCGCCAGTACATGAAGTTGCACTGATAGGAGAGGAAGAAGCGGATGTTGTCAATCTGTGAAGGAACCTTCACCATGATGCTTTCACCGCAACGGTCGTAAGGTACCTGGGAACCTTCTACGCCACCCATCCAGTCTTCGTATGCTGAGGCATGAGCCGAACTGTACATACGAGGGAAGAGCATATTCTGTGCATAGACGTACTTGTTCTTATGACTTACTACAAAGTAGGAGTCCTTCTCATCTGCAGAAGCCTTCTCCTTGCGCTGGTAAACTGGTGCACCTTCCTTCATGACAGGCTTGCACATGTTGCCATCTACCTCAAGAGCTACCTGAGAGGTATAAGCCTGACCATAGAACAAAGGACGGTCGCCATACTGGTCACGGCTCAAGTAACTACCCAAGGTAAAGATGTCCTCAGGAGAGTTCTGGTCCATAGGAGGGTTGGCAGATGAACGGATTACGATGAGCGCATAGCTTGAGTAACCAATCATCAGCATCAGCATGCAGAGCAATGCTGTATTCTTGATGCGGGCAGAGATGAGAGGCAATACCTGCATCTTCTTCTTTGCGATGCCTGTTACCTCGTCAACACCTGTTGTGATTTCCTTCTTGCGCTTGTAGTTCAAGGCAAACCAGAGGGCTGCCAATACGATGATGCCACAGATAACGGCGGTCCAGCCATATCCATAGAAAGGAATACCGAGCATGCCGAAACCGAGAACGAAGGCGATGTTCTGCTTCTTCTCGTTCTTTTCTGAGGCATTGTATGTCTCGTAGATACCCCAGATAACAGAGGCTACGAGGCAGATGATATATACGATTTCACCGGTATTGAATGGACAACCGAGCACGTTGACGAAGAACAGCTCAAACCATCCACCTACGGTGATGATACCTGGAACCACACCATACAATACGGCTACCACTACCAGGAAGGAGAGAACCAGCGCCAGGAGCGAGCCCTTCAGGTTGGCATGAGGCACCTTCTTGTAGTAATAAACCAATACGATGGCTGGGATACAGAGCAGGTTAAGCAAGTGCACACCGATACTCAGACCTGTCATATAAGCGATGAGTACGAGCCAGCGGTCGCTATGAGGTTCATCGGCATGGTCTTCCCACTTCAGAATCAACCAGAATACCACAGCGGTAAAGGCAGAAGAGAAGGCATATACCTCACCCTCAACAGCTGAGAACCAGAAGGTATCGCTGAAGGTATAGATGAGGGCGCCCACCATACCGGATGCTTCAATGGCAATCAGTTTGCCGGTGGTCATCTCCTTCCAGTCACCGATGATAAGCTTGCGAGCCAAATGGGTGATGGTCCAGAAGAGGAACATGATGCAGAAGGCACTGAGGAGTGCGCTCATCGTGTTTACCATCTTAGCCACCTGAGTGGTATCGCTGGCGAAATGTGTGAAGAAATTGCCCAAGAGCATGAAGAACGGTGCCCCTGGTGGGTGACCGATTTCCTGCTTGTAGGCAGTTGTAATAAACTCAGGACAGTCCCAGAAACTGGCTGTCGGCTCAATCGTGGAACAATAAACGAAAGCCGCAATGATGAATGCGACCCATCCAAAGATATTGTCCACCAATTTGTACTGTTTCATTATTGTTTAAACTTTAATGTATTATATTTCTATGTTTCCTATTATATAATGTGTATAAAACGTTGCAAAGATACTAAAAAGATGAGATAATCTTGAAGTTTGTTCTTGTTTTTTAGGCATTATTATATTATCTACCTAAACATTTAGAAAATGTTCTTCCAGTTTTTCTCTTGGCATATCTGCTGTATCGTGATAATGCAGATGATGGTTCACACAGGCGATGTGCTTCACGTTATTAAGCACTTCGGCAATGTCGTGGCTCACGATGATGATGGCGCATTCCTTGTTAATTTGCTCCAGCATCTCGTACATCTGCTTTTGAAATCTGCGGTCGATGTAGGTGTTTGGCTCATCGAGGATTACTACATCCGGCTTTGAGACAATAGCCCGGGCGAGGAGGACTCGTTGAAGCTGTCCACCGCTGAGGGCTGCGATGTGGCGGTCCTTGAATTCCATCAATTGCATACGTTCTAGACAATTGAGCACCTGCTGATGCTGCGTTTTCGTATATCTCGAAAAGAGACTCTTGGTCTTGCTGAGGCCAGAGAGCACCACTTCGTAGACGGAGATAGGGAACTGTTTGTCGAGGGAGTTGTATTGTGGGAGATAGCCCATTCGGATTTCCTTGACTTCCTGCCCATCTTTATAATATCTGATTCTTCCTTCTGTTGGCTTCATCAGTCCCAGAATGAGGCGCATGAGGGTGGTCTTGCCACCACCGTTTGGTCCGATGATGCCAAGATAATCGTCTTGATAGACGGTGAGATTGATGTCGTGGAGCACCTGTTTGCCATCGTATCCGGCGGACAGATGCTCAATCTCTATTAACTTTGAACTTTGTACGTCCAACTTTGAACATTGAACTTTGAACATTGAACTTTATGATTAGTTATTGTTCTTTATACTTTTTATAAAATATTGGCGAGCCTACTTTCCAACCACTATTTCTTTGCCTTGTACTGCGGCGGCTGCTTCATGCATCGCCCAGTTCCATTCGCCTTGCAATGGGTTGATATTCATTGGCTTGGTGTGGCTCTCGTTGATGAATGTATTGGTGTTGCGGTTGGCAAACTCTGCTTGTATGAGGCAATATTTGATCTTCTCTTTTCTTGCTCTCTTGATGAGGCTCTTCAGCTGGGCGGCACTTGGCTCCCTTCCTTCTTCCTCTATGGCTAGCTGCTCAAGCTGGTAGTCACGGGCAAAGTAGGTAAGGATAGGGTGATAAATCACAAACTTGCGTACCAAATCTGGGTTCTCTTTGAAGCTTTCCTTGATGGTGCTGTCTCTCTTGTCGATGATGCTGAGTAGCGATTTGTAGTTCTTCTCGAAGAAAGTCTTGTGTTTTGGCTCCAGTTCGCAGAGTGCCTTGAGCATGTTGCTGGCGATGATGCGGGCATTTTTGCAACTCATCCATACATGTGGGTCGATATTGCCGCCAGGTGTTTGGGCTGGCTTGATGCCTACAGAGGTATCAATCACCTTCATGTCGGGAGCGTTGTCCTGCAGTTTCTTCATCCAAGTCTGCTCGAAGCCGATGCTGCCCACTTTCAGATAGAGTGCACTATTGGAGAGTTCCATCATCTGCTGGGCGTTTGGCTCGTATGTTTCTGGGTTGTTACCATTCGATACCATTACGTTGACATCTACCTTGTCTCCGGCAATCTTATCTACGAAATATTGGTAGGGAGGGATGGTAACGGTTACTGTAGGCTTGGCATTACTTTCAGCCATGCCAGCCTTTTGCTGGTTGCTTTTGCAGCCAACCATTAGGGTGCATATTATAATAAGGTATAAAAATCTCTTCATAATTAAACGATAAAACTCAGTCCATAGACCAATAAAACATATCTTAGTACTTTTCCGATGGTGATACTGAGTATCGAAATCGGAATATTGGCTCTTGTCAAGCCTAAAACGATGGTGATGGCACTTCCCAATAGTGGGAGAAAGGCGAAGAATCCCATCCAGGCGCCTCTGCCTGCCATGAAACGTTCAGCCTTATCCAGACTTTTTTTCTTCACATGCAGGTATTTCTCTATCCATTCCATCTTACCCATTCTGCCCACACCGTAGTTGAACATGGAACCAAGCACATTACCGATGCTACCGTAGATAACGAGGGGGAGAGGCTCTAGTCCAGCTGCCTGCAAGCCTGCCATTACTGCCTCGCTGCTGAATGGGAAGAAAGAACCTGCCAGAAAAGCTGCGGCAAGCATGCCCCAATAGCCCCAGTCGATTAAGAAACTGATAATCCAACTCATTGTCAATTCGTCATTTAATAGGTCTGATGCAGCGTTTCAACACATCAAACTTTATCCGTGGATACTTAATCCTTGAACTGCCTGTAATAATACAGTTTCAGGAATGAATATATTGTATAATAATATCAAGACAGTTATCACGAGCATCGTGATAAACATGATATTGGTTTTTTTTCCCTTGGTATAGGTGATGAAGTGAGCGATGAGTGGTGCCGTGTTTACTATCATGATGCTGCCTAACTCCTTGATGTGCTGAGGCTGCAGGATGATGAAGGCGAGGCTCACGAAGTTCACCATGGTGAACGACTCGTATATCATTCTTGTACGAATCTTGTCTGCGTATGCTGTGTGCAGGAAGTGGATGGAACCGATAATGCCCAGGATGGTGATGAATATCAGGTTGACGACTTCATGGTCGGTTACCCTTGAATAATCAAACAATTCATGATAGTTGATGAATTCTGTAAAATGGCTGACAAGTCCATCGATGTTGTTGGTATAGGCATAGTATCCTGCCGAGAACCAGTAAGGTATGATGATTCCGATGAGAGAGGCAAATAAGTTTCTGATACTGAAGGAATTGGTGAATACCATCATCATCAGCCATAATATCGGTAAGAAATAACCTATCTGTATGAATACCATCGAAGCGAGTCCGATACAGGTAAAGGCATAGAAAGTCCATCCTGCCGACCGTTTATCCTGATAGCTATTCCATATAATGAGATAGAAGGCGATGAAACACATCGACACGATATTGGCTTTATAAGATGGGGTTGGTAGACAAGTCATGGTGACTAGTACCAGAAAACTGCACGAAACCATTCGGCTGTAGGTACGCATCAGAGAGTTGTGGTTGTTGAGTTCTACCATCAGTAATGTAGATATGATGGTAAAAGCAAAATTAAGCCAAATGTTACCCTCTATAAAACCTACTGCAACCCAAACCAAGGTGGCAAGGGTTGCAGTGAATGGTAATGCGTAGCGACTAGGTGCTACTTTATTTTGAAAAGTTTTTTTTCTTAACATCAATATTAGTGTTTAGTGATTAATGTTTAATTTTTACTTCTGAAGTAAACGATAAGGCATCTGCCTAATTAATCATTAATCACTACTAATTAAACATTACTTAAAGGTCCTGTCCGATGTCTGAACGGAAGTACTTGTCGGTGAACTGAATCTTCTGGGCCTCGGCAAAGCTCTTCTTCAAGGCTTCTTCCTTGTCTTTGCCGTAGCTGCTTACGCAGATAACACGACCACCGTTGGTTACTACCTGTCCATCCTTCATCGCTGTACCAGAGTGGAATACCACAGAACCTTCAACCTTGTCGATACCTTCGATAGGATAGCCCTTCTTGTAAGCCTCTGGATAACCGCCGCTCACGAGCATGACGCAGACTGCTGCACGCTCATCAAACTCGATGTTGCGCTTGTCAAGGTCGCCAGCAGCAACACCTTCGAAGAGGTCTACGATGTCGCTCTTCAATCGGAGCATGACACTTTCTGTTTCTGGGTCGCCCATACGGCAGTTGTACTCGATGACCATTGGCTCGCCCTCAACGTTGATCAGTCCGAAGAAGATGAAGCCCTTGTAGTCGATGTTCTCTTCTGCAAGTCCCTCTACTGTAGGACGGATGATGCGCTCGTCTACCTTCTGCATCCATTCTTTGGTAGCGAATGGCACAGGGGTAACACTACCCATACCGCCTGTATTCAAACCGGTATCGTGCTCACCGATACGCTTGTAGTCCTTAGCCTCAGGCAAAATCTTATAGTTCTTGCCATCTGTGAGAACAAAGACAGAGCATTCGATGCCGCTCAGGAATTCCTCGATAACCACACGTGCAGAAGCATTGCCGAACATACCGCCCAGCATCTCCTTGAACTCCTTCTTTGCCTCTTCCAAAGTAGGGAGGATGAGAACACCCTTACCTGCGCACAAACCGTCAGCCTTCAATACGTATGGAGCCTTCAAGGTCTCCAGGAATTTAAGACCTTCCTCTACATGCTCGCCATCGAAAGTCTCGTATTGAGCTGTAGGAATGTTGTGGCGCTTCATAAACTTCTTGGCGAAGTCCTTGCTGCCTTCCAATACAGCACCAGCCTTTGAAGGACCGATTACAGGAATGTTCTTGGTGCGAGGATCGGTTTTGAAGTCGTCATAAACACCCTTTACCAATGGGTCTTCAGGACCAACAACAACCATATCAACACCTTTCTCGACAGCGAAGTTCTTCAGAGCCTCGAAGTCGTCAGCCTTGATATTCACGTTCTCGCCGACATTCTGAGTACCGGCATTACCTGGAGCGATAAAAAGTTTCTCACACTTTTCGCTCTGAGCGATTTTCCAAGCTAAGGCGTGCTCGCGTCCACCGCCTCCTAACAATAATATTTTCATCGTTGTACGTTTAATAGTTCCTCTGATATTTTACCTTAGGATACTTAATTTCTCCATTTTGCTGCAAAGTTACTAAAATCCTATGAATTAGGCAAAATATTTACATAAAATATATTTTTTTGCAAGTTTTACTTCAAATAGTCGAAGAAGTAATTGCTGATGCGCTCATGCAAGTGAGTGCTTTGGTGACCTCTCATGTTATGAGGTTCGCCTGGGTATACGAAGAAATCTGGCTGTGTACCTGCTGCGATACATGCCTTCAGGAAGGTGAGGCAATGCTGTGGTACTACAGTTACATCGTTCAAGCCCTGGATAATCTGCAGCTTACCCTTCAGGTTCTTAGCCTGATAGAGCAGGGATGTCTTCTTGTAACCCTCTGGGTTGGTCTGGGGGGTATCCATATAGCGCTCGCCATACATCACCTCGTACCAGTGCCAGTCGATTACCGGACCGCCTGCTACGCCTACCTTGAATACGTCAGGATAGTTGGTCATCAATGAGATGGTCATGAATCCTCCGAAGCTCCAACCGTGAACACCAATCTTGTCGGCATCTACGTATGGCAGGGTCTTCAGATACTCTACACCCTTCATCTGGTCCTTCATCTCTACCTGACCCAGCTGGCGGAAGGTTGCCTGCTCGAAAGCCTTGCCACGGTTCTCGCTGCCACGGTTGTCAAGGATGAAGAGAAGATAGCCCTTTTCTGCCATGTAGGTTTCCCAGCCACGGCTAGAGTAGTTCCAGCGGGCATCCACGTTGTGGGCGTGAGGACCGCCATATACATATATAATAGTAGGATACTTCTTGTTAGGGTCGAAGTTCACCGGCTTCACCATTCTCCAGTAGAGGTCGGTCTCGCCGTCATCAGCCTTGATGGAACCGCAGCTGTACTCAGGCACGTTGTATCCCTTCCAAGGGTTCTCGGCTGTGAAGTAGGCGGTGCGCTTGCCGTTCTCGGTGTTTACGATGGCAATCTTGCGAGGCACGGTTGGGGTAGAGTAGTTGTCATAGATAAACTGACCGTTCTCGCTCAGGGTAGCGTTGTGCCATCCCTTGCCGCAGTCGTCCATCATGGTGCGCTTGCCGGTCTTGGTATCCACCACGAAGATGTTACGCTGGATAGGAGAGCACTCGTTGGATGCGATGATGATGCTCTTGCGCTTGGCGTTGAAGCCGAGCACTTCCATCACCTCCCATTTACCGGAAGTCAACTGTTTGATTTCGAGTGATTCCGTGTTGCTTGCCATGCGGCTGCCGTGTTTGCCCAGGGTGCAGAGATAGAGGTGGTTGTAGCCATCCTTGCGGCTCTGCATGATGAAGCTGCTGTTGTCCCATGGCAAGAACTGGATTGGGTGGCAAGGCTCTACATACTTCTCATCGGTCTCGCGATAGAGTTCGCCGGTCTTCTCACCAGTCTCTGCGCTGTAGGCTGTCAGGCGACAGTCGTTCTGGTCGCGGTTCAGCTCGAACATATAGATGGTCTTGCTGTCCGGGCTCCATGCGATGTTGGTGAAGTAGCGGTCTGTAGGATCGCCAGCCTTCAGATAGATGGTCTTGCCGGTCATGCAGTCGAACACGCCTACGGTCACCTTATGAGATGTCTCGCCTGTCATCGGATACTTGTCTGGTGCAGGCTTGGCGCAGCAGGTCTCTGTCTCAGGATGATTGAAGTAATCAATCTCCGGGATATCCACCTGCGGATAATCTGTCACCATGCTCTGGTCCATGCGGTAGAAGGCGAGCTGTTCGCCGTCAGGGCTCCAGAAGGTACCCTTGCTGATGCCGAACTCATCGCGGTGAACACTCTGACCATATACGATAGAGCGGCTACCGTCTGTAGAAATCTGGAAATCGTGAGACTTCTTCTCTCTTGTCATGGCATTGTTGGCTACGTTGAAGGTGCGCACATAGAGGTTGCTTCCCTTCAGATAGGCGAATGCATTCTGCTGGGCGTTCGCCTCGAGGAGGTTTTCGCCGTCAGCAAACTCCATCTCGCTCAGCAGCTTATGCTTCTTGAAGTCGATGGTATAGGTCTTGCTGCCATTGCTCACCATTACGATGCTCTTTCCTGCAAAAGGGAACTGAGCGTTGTAGAGGGCTCTTACCTTGATGTCCTTGGTAGGAGCAATCCACTGGTTGATATCGTTGATACCGAAGAGCTTTGTTTCCTTTCCGGTAGTCTTGTTTACGAGATAGCATGCCTCGATGTCCTGATGGATGAGTTCATTTCCCCACCAGGTGCACCAGCGGTTCTTTGCCACCATGTTGCGATAGTTGTTGCCGCCGAAGTTCAAATCCTCCAGGGTGAAGGTCTTTTCACCCTTCTGTGCAGGAACCACGCCCTGAGCCTGTATCTCGGTTGCATTCATTGCCATCATGGAAATCATTGCTGCAAAAGATAATTTATAAATTGAATTCTTTAGATTCATTGTTATTTTGTTTGTTGATTGAATGAATAAAAACCTTGATGTGGCAGAATGCCACGTCAAGGTCTTGTATAGTTTGATGCGTAGTTTTTAATCCTCATCATCGAAGTCGGTGTTGAAGCTAGGCTTGCCACCACGCTTTCCTCCGAAATCACGACCACCGCGACGGTCTCCCTTGAATCCGCCACGCTTATCTCCCTTTTCAAAGCGTTTGCCTCCGAAATCTCTGCCACCCTTGCGGTCTCCCTTGAATCCGCCACGCTTGTCGTCACGGTCGTTGCCACGCTTTCCGCCGAAGCTGCGTCCGCCCTTGCGGTCATCATCATCGTGGCTTCGTCCGCCACGGCGAATCTCATTGCGGCGCTTTTCAAAGTCTTCCAGGCGATGGCTATGGAACTGGAAGCTGCGGATGTCTGCATCCTCGTTTTCTGTCTCCTCGCTTACGCGTTTCTTAAACTCGCGTTCTTTCTTGAAACGATGCTTCTGAGCCATTTCGCGCTTCTCGGCTTCGGTCTTGACAATACCGCCTTCAGAGCGGAATTCCTTCATCTTACCGTCGAACATCACGTACTTGCGGAATTCGCATTCCAAACTTCCGTTGTATACAGGAATCTTGATAGATGGCTTCAGACCAATCTGCTCAAAGCATTCCTCGCGGTAACTCAATACCCAAGCCTCGTTGCCTGCGAAAGCCTTCTTGAAGCGCTCGCCAATCATCTTGTAGGTATTCAAGAGGTTAGGGGTAGAGATACGCTCACCGTATGGAGGGTTCATCACGATGATACTCTTTTCTGCTGGCTGAGTGAAGTCCTTGAAATCTTGCTGTGAAATCGTTATATCCTTGGTCAAACCTGCAGCACGTACGTTGAGATTAGCTGTATTTACAGCCTTCATATCTACATCATAACCGTAGATGTGGTGCTCAAACTCGCGCTCCTGAGAGTCATCATTGTAAATCATGTCGAAGAGATCCTGATCGAAATCGTTCCACTTCTCGAAAGCAAACTCCTTGCGGAAAACACCTGGAGAGATGTTACGGGCAATGAGGGCAGCCTCGATAGCGATGGTACCTGAACCACACATAGGATCGATGAAGTCGCATTCGCCCTTCCAACCGGTCATCAGGATCATACCTGCAGCCAGAACCTCGTTCAATGGAGCCTCAACCTGCTCCTGGCGGTAGCCACGGCGGTGCAAGCTCTCGCCACTAGAGTCAAGACTCAAGGTAGCGTTATCTTCTGCGATATGGATATTAAGACGGATGTCTGGGTTGGATACGCTGATGTTAGGACGTGTGCCCTGCTTCTCGCGGAACCAGTCTACGATAGCATCTTTTACCTTGTAAGTAACAAAGCGTGAGTTGCGGAATTCCTCTGAGTAAACTACTGAGTCTACAGAGAAAGTCTTCTTCACGTCCAAGATGTCATCCCACTTGATCTTCTGAATCTGATCATACACTTCTTCGGCAGAACGAGCCTTGAAGTGCTTGATAGGCTTTAAGATACGGATGGCTGTGTGCAACTGGAAGTTGGCACGATACATCATTTCCTTGTCGCCTGTGAAAGATACCATACGGCGACCTATCTGTACATTGTTGGCACCCAACTGGGTGAGCTCCTCAGCCAAGACGGGCTCCAGACCCATGAAGGTCTTGGCAATGAGTTCAAATTCCTGTTCCATTATTGAATTCTATATCTAATAAACTTTGTTTTTCTTTTTTATATTTCTTTGTTTTTGGCTTCATATCCTTGGTTACCCATACGTTAGCTCCCACTACGCAGCCTTCTCCGATGGTGATGCGACCGAGGATTGTAGCATTGGCATAGACGATGACATCGTCTTCCAGGATAGGGTGACGAGGGATTCCCTTGATAGGGTTGCCGTCCTTATCGAGTGGAAAACTCTTGGCTCCGAGGGTTACACCCTGGTAGAGTTTCACGTTGTTGCCGATGATGCAGGTGGCTCCAATTACCACACCCGTTCCATGGTCGATGGTGAAGTGGTGACCGATGGTAGCCTCTGGATTGATATCGATACCGGTCTCTGAATGTGCCAATTCGGTCATCATACGAGGGATGAGAGGCACACCGAGCAGGTGAAGTACATGAGCGATACGATAGTTGGTTATCGCCTTGATGACAGGATAGCAGGAGATGATTTCTCCGTGGCTCATTGCCGCAGGGTCTCCATTATAGGCAGCCTCCACGTCGGTGGCGAGAATTTTACGAAGTTTTGGAAACTCCATGATGGCTTTTGCTGCGATAACGCCAGCCTTGGCACGTTGATGCTGTAGTTCAGCCTGTGTCTCAGTTTCGCAATCATTGGTGAAGCAGAGTCCGGCGAGAATCTGTTCTGCAAGCATCTCGTAGAGTTTCTCTACTCTTACTCCAATATGATATTTGATAGTGGAGATATTTACGGAAGAATTGCCGAAATATCCCGGAAAGAGGATGGAGCGAGACAGATTGATGATATCTTCGAGCGCCTTGCCCGAAGGAAGTGGATTTCCGTCTCTGTGCTGATGGAATAGACCTTTTAATGAATCGGCGCAAGAAAGCTCGTCGATGGTCTCTGTCAGCTGATGAGTTAATGTATCTTTACTCATTTTCTTCATGTATCAATAAAATTCGTGTGCAAAGATACGATTTATTTCTTGAATTGCAAAAAAATGACGGCTGTTTTTTTTGCTTTTTTGTAGAATAATCGAAACAGAAAAAGCAGATTCAGCTTTTGGGCGAATCTGCTTTTCTTGCTTCTATTCTGTGATACTGTCTAAAAAGAGCAGCAATCGGTTGGTGACATTTACTTCTGAAACTCCCGAATCGAAATCGAGGGATACCAGGTTCAGTTGAGGAAAACGCTCATGTAACCGTTTCTCGATTCCCTTGGAAATCACGTGGTTAGCGATGCAGCCGAATGGCTGGAGCGAGATGATATTATTCACTCCGTCTCGGATATAACCCACGATGTCGGCAGGCAGGAGCCAGCCTTCTCCAAATTGTGCTGCCAGCGAAACCAATCCCTGCACATCCTTCGCATCATCATAAATATTGGTGAATGGACGAAAGTAGCGGAACTTGCTGGCTGCCTTGTTCACCTGGCGCAATCTTCTGCCTATCAATGCCTGATAAGCACCCTTGATGATGAAGTCTGGTACCTTGGTACAATTCAGTCGCATGTGCTTCTGTATCTCTACATTCACGAATTCCTGTAGGAAGAATGGAGCGAGTAGCGGAGGCACTACCTCAATGCCTTTAGAGATGATGTATCGCTCCAGGTACTGATGGGCAAAAGGATTGAACTTCAGGAAGATTTCTCCTACGATGCCCACTTTGGGTACATCCTTGTCTAGGGTCATCTGGTTGAATTCCTCTGCAGCCTGTTCCAGGAGCTTGATGAGACCTTTTGCTGAGTTTCGGGCGATAGGCTCGTCGATGAGGCGTATGTACTTATCCCTTAATTCCTTGGCTATTCCCTGTTTCCGTTCTCTTGCGATGCAGGCGTTGTACATCTCGTTAATCGCATCGCCATAGAAAATAGCGGTAACGATAATCTGGCTGTATTTTAGCCAAGGTACGTTGAAGCCATCCTGCTCATTATAGTCTTGCTTATCATCCGTAGAACCGGAAGCTTCACCTGTCGAGGCTGTCACGCCTAGTGTGAGTAATGGTACATCCTGGAAACCGTTGGAAATCATCGCCCGTTTGATGAGACCTGCATAGTTGGTTGCACGACATTGTCCACCCGTCTGGCTCATTACTACAGCCGTGTTCTTGAGGTCGTATTTGCCTGATTTCAAGGCTTTGATGATGTCTCCGACGATGAGTGTTGCAGGATAGCAAACCTCATTGTTGGCGAATCTCAAGCCAATTTCTGCACTAGCTTCATCGCTCATAGGCAAAACTTCTACATCATAACCTATCAGCTTCAGGATAGGAGGAATGATAGGAGTGAGATACTCAGTCATAAACGGAGCGAGAATCTTGCGATGCACATCCTGCTTGGTGAAAACCTTGGTCTGCTGTAAATGTTGAGTGTTGAGTGTTGAATGTTGAATTTCTTCTGCTGTTGAATTTTTCACTCTTCGTTCTTCACTCTTCACTCCCTTTAGGCTTTCTATCAGCGAGCGGACACGAAGCTTCAGCGAACCAATATTGCTGACATCATCTATCTTCAAGAGCGTGAAAGGCTTGTTGTGGCGCTTCATGATGTCACGAATCTCGTCCTGGATAAAGCTATCCGGTCCGCAACCGAAGCTGGTCATCTGTACGAAATGTACATTGTCACCTTGTTCGGCTGCCCATTGCGCAGCCTTCATGATGCGGTTCATGTAAGCCCATTGCTTGACAAGATAAGTCTCTGGCTGGCTGTTGTATGCATCGTTGTTGTCTGATGAGCCTCTGGCGATGTCTTCGCTGATTACGTTGACTCCCAGGTTTGCAATCATCTCGCTCAACTTGTGCTGAACCAACGGGTCTGTATGATAAGGACGACCAGCCAGGAGGATGGTAAGACGAGGCTTTTCCTCGTTCTGATTGAGAATCTCCCAAGCTTTCGTCTTGATTTCTGCTGAATAGGCAGCTTGCGCATAGAGTGCTTCTCCCAAGGCCTTTCGGGCAGTCTTTCTGTCTACTCCCAACTTCTTGAGATAATCCACGATTTGCTTTTCCAAAGCCTTGGATTGTGCAAAGTTGATGACTGGAGAATCTATCGGTTTCTTCAGATCTATTACCGATTTGATGACATCGCTATAGCCCGAAACCACAGGACAGTTGAAGCTGTTCAGCGTATTCTTCGGGTCGTCATTGTGTTCATATACTACGTATGGCATCAGGATGCGGTCTACCTCCGGGTTCTCATTAAGTTCTTTGAGATGACTGTGAGCCAACTTGGCAGGGAAGCAGATGTTGTCGCTCATAACTGTATTCAAGGCTCCTTCATACTGGCTGAAGGTTGAATCAGAAGAGAGAATGACCTCGAAACCTGCTGCATGAAGCAGGGCATTCCAGAACGGAAAATCCTCATACATGTTGAGAATGCGGGGGATACCAACCTTGATGTGGCGTTTTGTGATATCAAAGTGCTTAATTTCCTTACCGTCAAAGAGTAAGTGATATTTATATTCGTAAATATTCTTACCTTTTATCTCATTTGCACCCTTGTTGTTGAAAACCCGTTCACACTTGTTTCCCGAGTAAAACTTATTGCCACCAGCGAAGGTGTAGCGAGAAACATAGCAATGGTTCTCACAGCCTTTACATTGCAACTGCCTGGTTTCGTAATGAGCCAGATTCAGAAGGTCGTCAATGCTCCGGGCATTCGTCTCTGTTGGATAATCAGCTGCCGCATGGAGTGCACAGCCGTAGGCACCCATCAATTCCGGCATGTTGCTACGGGCCACTTCGGTATGAGTCAGCAATTCGAAAGCTCTTACCACAGCATCGTTTCTCATGGTACCACCCTGTACGACGATTTTTCCTCCAAGGTTCTCGTTACCATGGAGTTTCAGTACTTTATAAAGACAGTTCTTGATAACCGAATAAGAGATTCCGGCAGAAATATCAGCCACCGAAGCCCCCTCTCTGAGAACCTGCTTTACCTTGGAGTTCATGAAAACCGTACAGCGGGTACCCAGGTCGCAAGGAGCTTTAGACTGGCAGGCAAGTTTGGCGAAATCACCTACAGAATATCCCATGTTATTGGCAAAAGTCTGTATGAAGGTTCCGCAACCGGAAGAGCATGCCTCGTTGAGTTCCATTCTAACTACAGCACCTTTTTCTACGAAGATAGCCTTCATGTCCTGTCCGCCAATATCAAGGATGAAACTGACGTCGGGCATGAGTGATGCAGCTGCTCGTTCGTGTGCCATGGTTTCGATAATGCCGCTGTCAAGTCCGAATGCAGCCTTAATCAGTTCCTCGCCATAGCCGGTAGAACAAGAGCCTACGATTTCCAGTTCAGCCCCTCTATGTTCTGCTTCCTGCTTCAGGGCGTTCAGACCATCGGCTACCGCCTTAATAGGGTTGCCTAGGTTCAGACGATAGTTTGTAAAAACAATATCGCCCTTGTCCTTTTGGGCAGATTTCGCATCTGTATCCGTATTGCTTCCCATTCTAACTGCCACAATCTTGGTCGTAGTGGAGCCGGAATCAATACCGATAACCACCTGCTGCTTACCTTTTGCCAGGGGATGGGTTTCTGTAGCGAATCTTGCTTTTGACTGGAGCCATTTATCGTGCTCCATTTCGTTTTTAAACAAAGGTTCCAAGCTACTGTTCCACTCAACCTTTATTTCCTGATGTAAGCGCTTTCTGAGTATGGAAAGCTGGATTCCGTCAGAATCAGAAGCATCTGTAGAATCTGCGGAATCTGTGGGAGAATTACGGTAGGCGCATCCCAGCGCAGGAATCAGATTGCTATTTTCAGATACGATGAAATCATTTTCTGACAGCTGCATATAGTCGCAGAATGCTTTGCGGAGTGCTGGGAGAAAGGTCAGCGGACCACCGCAAAGCAGGATAGGAGCCTCGAAGTCGATGCCGTGAGAAAGCGTCACCACAGTTTGTACTGCGATGCTATGAAAGATACTAGCTGCAATATCCTCTTCCGGAAGATTGCGTGCCATGAGATTCTGGATATCGGTCTTGGCGAAGACACCACAGCGGGCTGCCATCGGATAAACATGTTGGGCATTCATAGCCAACTGGCTCATTTTCTGGTTGTCTACTCCCATTAATACGCTCATCTGGTCAATAAATGCACCAGTACCTCCGGCACAGTTTCCGTTCATGCGAAGCTCCATTCCGCCATTAGGCTTGAAGAAAACAACCTTGGCATCCTCTCCACCGATATCGATGAGAGCCTTTGCCTCAGGATGAGCCTTACGGGCATAAACCGATGCTGCCACTACTTCCTGAACAAACTCAGCCTGCAGCTGTTCTGCCGTTGCCATGCCCACGCTTCCCGTAACGCAGATATTTACCTTTGTATCGCCTATCAACTGGTTAATCTCATCGAAATAATGAGACACAAGTTCTTTGACACGAGCGTTGTGGCGTTCGTATTTTGAGTAAATCAAGTTTTTTTTGCCATCGATAACGGCAACTTTGGCTGTTGTAGAGCCAACATCTAGTCCGATACTATATTTTGCTTTCTTCATTTCTCTTCTTTCTTTCAGCCTGCAAAATTACAAAAATCTTTCAAAAAAACCAAAAGACAGCTATGATTTTTGCTAATAATCCCATGACTTTTTCAAAGAACAAAGAATGGGCATTCACACCTTTCTCATATCTCTGAATGCACTCCATGCTATCGGAATAGCTACTGCAAAGGAGCAGAAGTCTGCCCATGCCTGACACATTTCTACCCCCAGCAAACCGAAGAAATGGGGTAGGATAAAGATGAGCGGAATGAAGAACAAACCGCTTCTTGCTGCAGCTACGATATTGGCACGGATAGGCTTGCGGATGGTCTGCATCAGCATATTGGTAAGTACGATGGTGGCAACCAGAGGAAAACTGATAACCTGCCATTTCAAAGCCATGGAACCAACCTCTATTACCTTGGCGTCATCACGGAAGAGTTCGATGATAGGCTCTGAGAAAATGAAGCCAATCACAGCACAGATAGCCAGGAATATGGTGCCACACTTGATGCAGTAATAAAAAGCTTCCTTGACGCGGGCATATAGTCTGGCTCCATAGCAGAAGCCACAGAGAGGCTGGAATCCTTGACCCAATCCGATTACCACAGCATAGGTAAAGAAAGAGATGCGGGTGACGATACTCATGCCGGCAATGGCAGCATCTCCGTAAGCTCCCGCTGCCACATTCAATACCAAGGTGGCGATACTTCCCAAGCCTTGTCTTGACAGGGAAGGGGTTCCGCCAAAGATGATTTCCTTGGCATAAGCCTTGCTAGGTGTGAAGTAGCGAAGGTGGATTCGGATGTTCTGCCCCTTGTGCGTCATCCAGAAGAGGATGGCGCAACCGAAACATTGGCTGATGAGAGTGGCGATGGCTGCACCCGTAATGCCCAGCTCGAAGTAGAGAATGAGCAAAGGGGCGAGAATCAGATTCAGCAATACGCCCGACATGATGCCTTTCATCGCATACATCGTGTTGCCCTGGAAACGCATCATGTTGTTGAGAGTGAGCGAAGTGGTCATGAAAGGAGCCCCTAACAGGATAATGCCCAGATAACGCTCTGTATAGGGAAGGATGGTGGGAGTAGAGCCCAAGGTAAGGCAGAGCGGGGTAAGAAACAGCTGACCCAGAATTGCGATGACCAAACCTGTGAGAAAGCTCAATACAAAGCCTGTTGTCGCCATCTTTCTGGCGTTCTCCTCCTCTTTGGCGCCCAACTTACGAGAGATATAATTACCAGCTCCATGACCATAGAAGAAGCCAACAGCCTGTATTACCGCCATCATGGCAAACGATATTCCCACAGCCGCTACGCTCTGGGTGTTGATGCTTCCCACGAAATAGGTGTCGGCGAGATTGTACATACTCGTAGACAGCATGCTGATGATGGTAGGAATCGCCATCGTGAAAACAACCTTGTGCACAGGAGCTTCGGTCAGGAATGTATAATTATCTCTTGTTTTCTTCATTGTGAAATATCTGTTTTCTTCTTTTTTTGACCATGCAAAGGTACTATTTTATTTTCGATTATCGCCCAATAATGGGATTTATGTGAACTTTTTTAATAAAATTACGCTAAAATCTGCTGAATAGCTTAAAATGAGCGATTTATGAGTGTTTCACCTCAATGGAGGTAATGATTTAGCAACGGTTCTAATTTCTGCAATCTGCATACGTTTGCTTACCTAACAACTCTTATTAACTGCAAAATTACAACAATAACACGAAATCGCAAGGGATTTTTGCAACTTTTTACAGTTAAATTTCTGTAATTATATAATGTGGCATAATCGTAATCACAGAAAAAGATGTATTTTTGTAGGCAAGAATCATATAAAAACAAGACCCGATAGCTTGACGAATCAGAGGCTACCGGGAATCAACGCTACAAAGATAGTGTTTTTTCTTGTTACAACCAAGTAAATGGACGATTTTTTATGGAATATTTAGAATTTGAGCGAATCTTGTCTGCCAAACGAATGCAGAGATATAAGGATGCTGCGAATGGTGACACTCGCAAGGCTATGGCTTTGTATCGCTACAACTTACGTTTGTCGCAGGAGATGTTTACGATAGTTAGCTGCTTTGAAGTGGCATTGCGTAATGCGATTGATAGTCTTTTGGTGCCGACCTTGGGAGAGAATTGGCTGAAAGATTCTGTTCAAGACAATGGAATATTCTCCAATGGACGCATGAACGAGACAAGGAAAATCATAGAAAAGGCATACAACCGATTGAATAGACAAGGCATATACTCTCATTCCAAACTGATTGCAGAAATGGAATTTGGTGTTTGGAAATATATGTATTCCTCACTACAATATCGTGTGACAGGACAATGTCTGCTAAGGGCATTCCCTAACAAACCTCGTTCGTCAGCTGCGATTCAATACAACAACACATACATATTCAATGAACTAGACAAGGTGAACAGTTTGAGAAACAGAATTGCACACCATGAACCTATCTGTTTCAGACTTCATGCATCGGAAATTGACACAAGTTACATCGTCAATGAATACCAGAAAATTCAGACTTTATTCTCTTGGATGGGAATAGATTCTCGCTCAATGTTGTATGGGCTCGACCATGTGCAGAGTGTCTGTTCCAAAATCAATGCCTTAAAATAATTCATATTTACATTCTTTAACCAAATTTCGTGCAGTCATCAAGCCATTGGTGTATCTATATCAAAATAGATAGTACGAAACAATTCGCTCATGGCTTCGAATATAACAACATTAGTAGAAAAAGCAAAACTAGGTGACGCTGACGCTTTCAGCACATTATACCAGATGTATTATCCTAAGATGAAAGGGATATGCATCAATATTCTTAGAGAGGACAAGGCAGTCGTTGATGACCTTGTCCAAGATGCTTTTGTACTTGCGTTTGTTTCGTTGAAAGACTTGAAAAATACTCATAGGTTTAGTCAATGGCTTACAAGTATCACCACTAACCTTGTCTTGAAATATCAGGAGAAAGGTAAGAAGTACAATTTCATTTCCTTGTCTGAAATAGAGGAAGATTTTAGTATCGTGTTGGAAAATGACAGTGCTTCCCAGCAATCAATTCAGTATGAGGAAATCATGTCGGCAATAGACAATTTGCCAGAAGGGTATAAGAAAATATTCAATATGTCCGTATTGGATGGCTTATCACATCGAGAAATCGGAGAATTGCTTGATATTGCCCCACATAGTTCTTCCTCACAATTGGCAAGGGCAAAGGCAATGTTGCGAAATACATTGTTTCCAAGGGCTATGCTTCTCATCGCATTGGCGTTGATAGTCATTCCTGTATATAGATATTTTACAGCAAAGAAGAAACTCGTTTCTAAAAATGATGTGAATATAGTTAGAACCCGAAAGCCAAGTAAAGGCATTACGTCTATGCAAAAGAAACCTAATGTTTCTATTAGTAGTGCGCAAAATGCTGTTTTATGCTCTAATTATCTAAGTGTTCAACATGGAAAGAACACTGTAATAACTGTTAGTGATTCTATTAAGGCTGGTCAAAATGTTATTGTCGAAATATCCGATTCTTTGCAGGAGAGCCAACATTTTTTGGCAGATAACAAGCGAGATAGTATCATCATAAAAGATTCTGTCTATACACCTATTCCAAATGAGGAAAAATGGATTGCAGGTGATACAAGGACGCACAAGAAAAGTAAATGGCAATTGCTTGCAGCAGGTTCTTTGGGTACTACTCTTGCACAAAACGTCTATAAGATTATAGCAGGCAGCGGTGATGATATAACGAGTGAACAACCATCAGAAAAGAGCTTTACGACATGGGAAGAGTATGCGGAATATCTACATCGCTTAACTCCAACAGACCATACGGCTGAAAATGTTGCCATGATGGATATTGCCGATAACAACAAGGGTAAAATTGAAGAGGCAGAACATCATGACAAACCTATAACATTAGGATTGGCTGTGAACAAGAATATTGGAAAGCATTGGAGTTTGGAAACAGGACTCCAATACTCTTACTTGAAATCATACTTCACCTTAGGTACAGGCGATTACCGTGTTGACAAGGAACAAAAGTTACATTACATCGGTATTCCTGTCAAGCTCTCATACCAATTCATGAGGTACAAGAGGCTGTCAGCTTATGGTTCAGCAGGAGCAAGCATTCAGATACCATTATATGGAAAGACTTATGCAGATTATATAGTAGGAGGAAAGTCTGGCTATACAACGGATTGGAAGACAACATCTTCAATGCAGTGGACTGTTAACACAAACATTGGAATACAATATCAATTTGCACCAAAGCTGACTTTATTTGTTGAACCTACGCTGAATTGGTATATTCCGAATGGAAGTGCTGTCAAGAATGCTTGGACAGAACGTCCATTTACCTTGACTGTGCCTTTCGGCATTAGGTTCTCTTGGTAAAAAAGTCTCATTTTGCGTGCAGTCTTTATGAACTTTCTGTATCTATATTTACAGAAAGTTCAAAAAATAAGATACATGCAAAAAAGACATACAGACAGGAAGATGTATTTCCGTGACTTGGAGATAACATCTAAGGAGTTTTACATCAGTTACTTGTCAGATTTCACGGAACTGACATCAAAGAGTAGAATCTTGGAGGTTGGCTGTGGCGAAGGAGGAAACTTAGTTCCCTTTGCACAGTTGGGCTGCAAGGTGACAGGCATAGATGTTGCGGAATGCAGAATCAAAGATGCTAAGGCATACTTTTCTGAAATCTGTAATCATGCAACATTTGTATGCTGTGATTTCATGCAATATCCTGTTCCATGTAATGAAGAGGATAAATATGATGTAATACTATTGCATGATGTGATAGAACACGTTCCGACAAAAGAACTTTTTCTTGTACACCTAAGAAAATTTCTGAAAACAAAAGGTGTGCTGTTTGTCGGATTTCCAGCATGGCAGATGCCTTTTGGGGGACATCAACAGATTTGCAGAAGCAAACTTTGCTCCCATCTTCCATTCATTCACTTGTTGTCAAACCCTTTATACAAGTTGTTGCTAAAAACATGCAATGAAGAGAAAGGAACAATAAATGAACTTATGAGCATAAAAGATTGCCGAACAAGTATAGAGTTGTTTGAAAGACTCATACACCAATGTGGCTTTTCGGTAACTGACCAAAAACTTTGGTTCATCAATCCTCATTACAAGCAGAAGTTCCATCTTACCCCACGGCTCTTGCCTCATTGGGTCTGGAGAGTGAAGTATATCAGAAATTTCTTCACCACTTCATGCTGGTATGTATTAAGCATCGGTAATAAAGAGAAATTTTAAAGGAAAGTTATATCGTAAAACTTGATAATCCATGAGGGCGCTAAGCGTACCCTCATAGATTTTTATAATCTTAGACTTTTACGTTGTGAAAACAAATGTAACTTTAGGTTATTCCATTGCTCTTTGAACCATTCAACAATAGGCTGTCTATTGACATATAAAAACAATTGGTTAGGCTTGGTAGAATCAGCGAACACCTTGATTTCTGCATTCTCCACTTTGAACTTTCTTCTGTGTTCCTCGGAATAGAGTGAACCGCTAAAGTTGAGTGCCTTTCCGGTCAGAAGCACTCCGATTTGCTCGATGGAGAAACCAATCTTCCTGCACAGGTCTTCCATTTGCAAGCGTGCATCCAACATAGGGAACCAACGCTTGGCTTTGCGGATGATGTCGTTGAGTAAAGAAACCTCTACTGTGTGCTTGCTCTCTAAATTCGCAACCTCCGATTGGTGCTTCTGCCGCATCTCGCCAAGCTGTTTACTGTGGCTGTCCTCCATTCGCTGCACCTTCTCATGGAGTTCGTCAATGTATTGCTCTCGGTCTGTCACAAGCTCGCACAACTTTCGGTTGTGTTGCTCCACCTCCTTCAATTTTCCACTACCTAAAAGAAAACCAATCTTCGACACAAAGGCTGTCTTGGCTTCCATCTTAGCAGCCTGTAGTTTCTCCGTGCTGATTTCACTCTTGGTTTGTTGTAGAAGTCGCTGTGCTTCCTCAATATCAGATTGCAGCAGCTTCATACAGTTTTGAAGTCTCTCGGTCTCTCGCTTGATGTTGCGATAATACTGTGCCGTGGTGGTATGCCTCGCATCTGATCCACGGACACCTCTCTTCAAGCCATACTTGCTCATGGCTTCAGCATAGCTGTCGTGATAGCCAATCATTTTGTCTCGGTTGAGCACATCATCGGCACACAGTCTCACGGCATTGGCTTTCTTGCGGTATGTCCGCTTGCCCTCTTCCGTAGGTTTGCTTCTTGCCTTTCTCCGCTCGCCTATCACTATTGGAACGATGGAGGCATGGAGGTGTGGCGTGTGCTCGTCCATGTGGAGAACCACCGAAACGACATTCTCCTTGCCGAATGTGTCCTGCAACCACTTCAAGCTGTCGTTGCACCAATCGTCAAGCTGACCATTGGCTGCGATGTTCATCATGTCCTCGTGCGTTCCAGACAGCACGGTTCTAATCACCCTCACCTGGTCATTGGTTATCTTGCGCTTGATGCCTGCCGTCTTGATGCGGTGGGCGATGGCTTCGTCACGACCATACACACCGCTCGGCATCTTGACAAGCTCACGGTTGAGGTGAGTTCTCGTAGGGTCAGCGTTGTCGGGTATCACCTTGCGCTCTATGTGGTCTGACTCCCTTGCGTCAGAGCTGCCCTTTGCCTTCTTGAAATCCAAACTGAAATGTCCCATAATAAACTTGTTCTTGAGTTGTACAAATCCGCTTGCCGCATTGCGCCCTGCGCATGGCTCACGGGGTTTCAAAAGGGGATGCCCCTTTGCTCAATGGGCGTTTTTAGTGGTGGCGTGCCACTGCGTCAAGAAAACGCCCTATTGAGCTATGGCTTTTCCGTTCAGAATAGCCATTGGAGCAGGAACCGCCTATATGCCCAAGGCTGCGCCTCTCTTTCGAGGTGGAACGGTTTGCTTAACAGGCTGTACTTGGTGTACAGACTGTTTGGATTTAACTCCGCACAGATAGTCGTTCAAGTCTTTGTACTCACTGTACAAGTGGGATGCGTCCCTCACATGGTAGCCGAGGGCAGTCTCGATGGCAAGCGTTGCCTTCTGCCCAGCCTCGTCGTTGTCGAGCAGACAACTGATGCGCTCGTAGCCGTGTAGTGCGCCAATAGCCTTGTCAACGTTGCTTGTTGAGTTGAGTATCACGTAGTCCTGCGCTTCCAATGACGGACAAGACGGAAACTTCTCCATGCGTAACGAGAGAAAGGAAAGATAGTCCATCATACCCTCGAACACATAGCAAGCGTATCTTGGCTCGCCTTGCTGTCGGATATGTGTGATGTCCTTGGGGGACATGCAACCCTTGAAGAATCGGTTACGAACCTCGTAACCGCCCGACTTGTTCTTGAAGCCGATGGCGAAGTAGTTCTTGCCATTATGCGAGAAGTGGAGTTCCACACATTCCTTTCGGGCGATGCACAGGTCAATATTCCGCTCGCTCAGATAGCGTAGGAGTGCAGGGTGGTTGAGTTCCCTAACCTCCAATCTCTCAAAACTCGGCTCGGAAGCTTGCTGAGGGAAAGAAAAGTCAGTCGGGCGGACATGGAGTGCTTGCTTCTCCAGCTTGTCCAAGAGATATGGCAAGCTATCTGATGCGTAGAGGTATGACGCAAGGGTGATGATGTTGCCGCCCTTGCCCACTCCGAAATCGAACCAACTGTTCATCGTAGTGTTCACCTTGAAAGATACCTCGCTCTCGTTTCTCAATGGTGACTTGTACCAAAGGTTTGCGCCCTGCTGCTTGACAGGACTGTGTCCCAAACTTTGCAGATAGTCTGCAATCTTGATTTGCTTTGCTTCTTGAATGTTCATGTCTTACTGTGGATTAAGTGGTGTATGTATTTCTGATGAATTGTTGAGGATAGTATGTAATTGGTATGATAATCAAAGACTTATCTTCTCAACAATCTCTCAACAAATGGTTCTTTTCAACAAAATCACTGGGCAAAAGAGAAAGAAAGGCATGAGCCGTCATGTTTTATCTTTTCAACAGTCTCTTTCTTTTGTTGAGAGATTTGTTGAGAAAATGTTGAACCGTAATTGCCTGGTATTCAACGCTTCTTTCATCATATTCAACAATTCAACAAAATTATATGCTATTTAGCTTGTCTCTTGTTACTGTGTAGAACCTGCCCACACGTTTTGTTGGCGAGTAGCGACCGCTGCTGTTATAGTTGTACTCGTATGAGGTGTAGGTGAGGGCGTTCTCGGAAGGTTGCAGCTTCCAGCAGTCCTGCACTATCTTTCGCACAAGGTGCTTCTCCGCTTTCACGTGGTTGCACTGCAACAAGGCGATTGCGTCATTAAGGCAGAACTGCAAGCTGTCGGTCTGGGTGTTCTCCATGACCTCAAGGTACAGCTCCGACATTTCCACCTCAAGCCTGTTGCGGTTGCAACGTATGATTCTTCTCAGTGCATCAGTAGCTATCTGTTCGGGAGCGAACCACATTCGGCTCTTGTGCTCGGTGGATAGCGTTCTGCCTTGCAGATGAAACAGAAGAGCGGGTATCTCCGCCTTTAGTTTCTCCAAGAAGTTGGTATCATCCGCTTGCAACGATGAAATCTTCCTCACCCAATATCGGGTTTCTCCCTCGTCAATGATGACAGGCAAGGATTCATTGTTAGAACATAGCACGAACTTGGCAAAGAAAGAAATCTCATTTCTGTCCTTACCCTTGGCTTCCACCTTATACGAGAGTGTGGTGCTAAGGTTCTTTAACCGCTCGGAATCCTCCCTGCGGCTGAGCAGCACCTCGTCCACGACAATGAGCAGTTTGCCAGCCCAATCGGAGTTGAACTGACTACGGAAGTCCTCGTTGGTGTTGAATGTCACGTTGTCTTGGAACAATGCCTTCAGAAAGTTCAAGAACGTGGTCTTGCCTGTGTTCCTCTCCTCTGATACAAGTAGCAGAATGGGCAACTTCTGCACAGGTCTGAGATAGAGCAGTTGCAGGTAGTCCATGCCAAGCTCGTATTGTTCACCGAAGATGTGACTTACCAATTTCTTGATGTTCGGGAAGTCACCTTGAATCGGCTTGTGTCCTATCGGTTCGTAAAGGTTGAGAAAACCATCTATCACCGTGCGGTGGTTCACATGTTCGGGAACGGTACAGAAGCCGTCATACTTGTGAACGTACTTGATGAACTCCTTGCCGTAATCCTGACGCAAGGTCTCCATATTCCATGGGATGCGCTTTCTTACCTTTCCTCCTGTGATGGTAGGTTGGTCAACCACCTTGTACAAGGTAGTGCCAACACGGATGAACACCTCGTTTGTCGTAGGTGCTGCCTGTGGCTTTTGCTTTTCCCACGCCTACAGGCTGATTGTTGTCGTTTGTCTTGCTCATAATCTAACCTT
>NZ_VZCB01000043.1 GCF_009494395.1 Segatella copri
AAATTAATCCCAACAGTATATCTCGTATTTGTCGCTTTTGTCAAGGCATAAACAACAGAAACGCTTCGTTAATAATAGTGGGATTATATAATCCCGTTTTTAATCTCTTTGAGAGGTTGCAATTCCTGGAATTACAAAACCTTTAGCGTTTTATTCTTATGTTTATTTCTGTTTCTTTTTCTTATGTAAATTTTAAAAGTTCGACAATCTAGTTCCTGCAATTATAGTCTGTTTACTATTCATTGCTTTGCAAAAAATAATAAATTTTCAAGAGATAAAGGTAAGATGTGGAAAAGATTAACTAAAAATAACGTAAAATGATGAAAGCCGATGTGAGAATCATCGTCAGCAACAGAACGTTATGGCAACAGGTATTCGGATAAGCTATATCCGAACACCGCCTACTATCTCCATAAAGGTTCATTTTCCCATCCTTGCGGAAATCCCATGGCATGCAAATCTACATTAGAGTATTTTGCAAAGAGTTTGAGTAGAGAACTTTTCAAGTCCATGCAAGGTTTGATAGTTTGTTCCAAATATAATAAGGTGCATAGCTGATGGTACAACTTGATAGGCTTCTGACTTGGAGTAATCCAATTGAGAGGAAGTCGGTTCGGCAATTGAGGCTTCAAGGCAAAACGTCTGTTCCATATACGTGCATGATGGGCACAGCAATTGCGAAGTACGGTAATGCACCTTATCCAACTTTCTAAATAAGTGTATTGAGGAAGTCCAAACTCTCTTGCCACTTGCTTCTTTAATCGATTGTCCTTAAACAGGCAAAACAACTTGGAAAGAGTACCAAAAGAAACAACCTCCAAGGTCTTCCACACGGGTGGAAGAGCTGGATAATTATATTTCTCGGAATGTTCCTTGATGAAATCTTCATTTGAGCGAGACACCTCTTTCTTGATATTGTCAAGACAACCTTCATAAAACTCTGCATTCTTGAACAATGACGAATCCATAAACCAAAATGCCCCATATTCCATTGAGAACACTTGAATCATCTTGGTTCGGAGAGAAATCTCAATATCTTGGATAGCCTTGAATATAAGTTGGCGTAGTTCTTTATCAAAGAGATAAAGGTTGATGGCTTGCTCGAATGTACTGCCGGATTTGTAAAGATGATGTTGTTGGTCTTGCTCCATGTATCGAAGATAACTAGCGATACGGAAATAGCTGATATTGCGAAGCTGTAATTTGGCTGTAGCAACATCCTCTATCATTAGTCCTCTGTTTTGGAGCAAGGCTAATTGTTCATCTATATTTATCGGTTGTTTGTCGTAGTTCATATACCCATATAAAAAGCGAAGTCCCACCGTGGTACGCATCGTTGAGAGGCGTGGTGGGATTTGTTGCTGCAAAAATACGCTTTTTTGTCGGAATCTCCAAATATTTTCTTAGAAAACTGCATTTCATGCATGGAATTTAACACAAAAAGTTCTAATTGCCATAAAATTCTCATCGTAATTCATTGGATATTTAGAAAATTATCGTATCTTTGTCCCCGAATTAAGGCGTTCTTTGTATATTGCAAAATACAGAAACGGGCAGAAGTCCGCTCGTTTCCATATTGTTACCTGTATAATATAGGTAAACGCCCAAATTCTTGATTTTCAATCAAAGTCCAATTTAGAGCGAGTTATCCGAATTAACTAACAACTTATATAAACTTAATCTAAACCTAAAACAAACTAATGGAGTTTGGCTTAGATGGAAATCTAAGCCTAAACTGAAACCTAGCTGAGAATGTTAGCCCACAGTAATCTGTCGAGCAACCTTCTGCTCTTCCTGCTGCATCTTAGGCAACTGGATGGTGAGCACACCGTCAGCTACGCTGGCAGAAATCTTCTCCTTGTTGACATCGTCTGGGAGAATCAGAGTCTGCTCAAACTTAGCGTAAGAGAACTCGCGACGCAAATATACGTGCTCCTCCTGCTCTGGCTGGCGCTTGTTCTCCATCTTGATATGGAGATCACCGTTCTCATTGAGATTTACCTCAAAGTCGTCCTTGCGCATTCCTGGAGCTGCAAGTTCTACTGTATATTTTGTCAAAGACTCCTTTACGTTGATGGCTGGGGCTGTAGTATTAGCCTTCTGCATATTACCCTCGTTGAAGAGTCCGTTAAATACCTCTGGTATCCAAGAATTTCTGTACATCATAATCTTAACCTCCGATTATATTTTAATTATTATTATTCGTTATTATTTAATGTTGTGTAGCGAATTATTTATCCGCTTACATTCTCTCTTTTTGCAATCCTTATACCAAAGTGGAAATTTCTGTCATTTCGGCAGAAAAGCTGAAGAAAAGCAAATAAAAACCCTCCAAACAAAATAAAAAGCCCGACATTCTGTCACGAATGCCGGGCTCGTAATTTTTAACAAGAGAGCCGCTGTTCTTCTCGGTTTCACCGAGAGTCCCCCCGGTTCTTTATTTCTCCATGAACTTCTTGGCAGCTCTGAGCTGGTGTCTCATCACGCTCAGGAATTCCTGGCTCTCCTGAAGTACATTCAGATAAACCAGTGAAATTTGCATCAGAGAATTATCTGAAAGATGCTGGATGCGGTCAATATGCTTCTTGCGAAGTACGCTGAGCTCATCCTTGCAGGCATCTGCTTCGGCGAGAATTTCGCGGTAGTTCTCGTAGCGGTTGGTTTCAATCTGTTCGCAGCTCATACGCATCAGGTCGTTGATCTTCTGGCGTACAGGAGCAAACTCCTTGGTGTATTCTGCTGGGAGTGGATTGAAGTTGTTGTCCACGTGCTCCTTGATTGGGTCGAGCATACGGCGCAGAGAGTAGATGAACTGCTGGTTGCTGTTGGCACCCAGGTGGAACCAGGTGTTGCGCTCGATGGCAATCTCCATAGGTGATTTCTTCAAACCGAGCATCTCCTGGCGACGGAACTTCTTCAGCATATCCTGCTCCTTCTTCAAGTCCTTGTTGGCATGACGGAGATACTTAGGATTCTCGTTGGCAAGACCATCCATAATCTGGTTGAACTCATTGAGGGCAAAGTGGCAGACGAAGCTCTGGGTGCGGGATACCTGTCGACGAAGCAGATCCCATACTATTTCTGAATCGTGTGAACGCATCATCAACTGGAAGGTACTGCCCTTGCTCTCTTCCTTAACCTTCTTGTTATACTGGATGTTGCTGCGGATGAGCAGGAAGATAACCAATGCCATGAAGCAGCTCTGGATTCCTACACCGCCGAAGTGCATGATGAGGCAGACAATGGCGCAGGCTGCGAAAGCTACACCGGCTGTGATAAACCATCCACCAATCACACTCAAAACACCTGTTACACGGAATACGGCACTCTCACGGCTCCAGGCTCTATCTGCGAGTGAAGAACCCATTGCCACCATAAAGGTTACGTAGGTGGTAGAGAGTGGCAACTTCAGGTTGGTACCGATGGTGATGAGCATACTTGCCAATACCAGGTTTACGGCTGCACGAACCACGTCGAAGGCTGCGCTCTCTTCCAACTCTACATCGTTCTTGTCGAAACGGCTGTTGATCCAGTTCATCAAAGGTTTTGGCAGGAACTGCTTCAACCATGAATCTGTAGCCTGGCAGTTGCGTACAATCACGCGGGCTGCAGAAGAACTTCCGAACATCTCGTCACCCTCGTCCTGACGGCTCAAATCCACAGAAGTCTTGATTACGTTCTGAGCCTTCTTGGAAGTAGCCATGGCGATGATCATCACCGCACCGGCAGCGAGAAGATAGAGTGGGGTAGTCTTGGCACTATCCATCAGAGAAGTCATCATAAACTGGTCTGGAGCAGCCCCGTTGGCATTTGCCATATAGTCCTGATAAGAAGAAAGACCTGCGAGAGGCACACCGATGAAGTTAACCAGGTCGTTGCCGGCGAAAGCCATAGCCAGGGCGAAAGTACCCATCAATACGGTAAACTTGAAGATGTTGATGCGGCAGAGATGCAGGAACTCCATCACGATGGCAGAACCTACGAAGGTGATGCAGAGCAGCAAGCCCAGGTTCTGGTCGATATAATCGCGCCATTCAGCTGGCAGGTAAGGACTCTTACCCAATCCCTTCATGAAGATGAAGTAAGAGAGGGCTGTGAAGGCGATACCGCCGAAGATGGCGATGCTGTAGCGTGAATGCTTGCGATAGTTGAAGGTGAAGATGATACGGGAAAGCCACATCACGAAAGCACCGAACACGAAGGCGATGATAACGGATGAGAAGATACCCATGATAACCTCCAGTGCCTTGTTACTGTTCAGCAAGACACCGTAGTTGAGGCTGTCATCGCCATACATCTTCAGGGTTGCGAGGATAAAGGCACCTCCCAGGAGCTCGAACACCAGCGAAACGGTGGTTGATGTCGGCATACCCAGCGTGTTGAACACATCCAACACGATAACGTCAGTCACCATGACTGCCAGGAAGAGCGTCATCACTTCCTCGAAGGTGAAGTGGTCTGGACTCATGATGCCGTGTCGGGCAATATCCATCATTCCCGATGACATGATGGCACCTAGTACTACACCGCAGGATGCGATGATGAGCACCGTGCGAAACTTAGCCACCTTAGCTCCGATGGCAGATTGCAGGAAGTTGACAGCATCGTTGCTGACTCCCACGAAGAGATCAAACACTGCCAGACAGAGCAGGAAGATCACAATACAAAGATAAATCGTACTCATATTTATTAATGTTTATATACCTTATTATATAGGGGCTTGTCTCAACATAGCTAGATACATTTCTCCCCTTGCTTTTCCGGGTGCAAAGGTACGAGTACGATGTTACAGGCGATTTAAACAGGTGTTACAATATTGTTAAGATGTTGTTGTGCTTTGCGAGGTATAGATAATATGTTTTTCGTGGAAATTGGTTTGTAAGTGTGAAAAGTCAATATCTTTAGTCTAAAATCGTAAAAATGAAATAATTTATCCACAAAAATAAAGAAATATGCGAAAATATTTGGAAGTTACAGAAGTATTTTATATTTTTGCACTGTCCTCACGCTGAAGTCGCATGTCGTATGTGACGTGGAGGCTGAGGGCATATATACATAAGGCGTTACTGGACGCTTTGGTTTTGACTGTAGAAGAACTTCGCAAACTCATCTGATTGTCAAAAACAAAGCAACGGGAACGCCCCAAGGGTGTAGTATAATATTACGCTTGCATTATCATAATGTTTGTGATAGTGTGGGAGTTCTATATATGCATCAGCGTGGGGCTTTCGGCGTTGTATCAGCGTTGTACATTGAAAGACGATATTTCTTATTTGTTACCTACTTGATTATCAGCAGGTACAGGAAAAC
Organism: Segatella copri; assembly: GCF_009494395.1. GTDB lineage: Bacteria > Bacteroidota > Bacteroidia > Bacteroidales > Bacteroidaceae > Prevotella. The sequence goes on from NZ_VZCB01000043.1 coordinate 5,311, forward strand.
TCAAACATAAGCATCATTTTATTGGGTGACAAGAAAGAACCAACAAAATGAAAAACAAATCTTGTGCAACAAATTTTGCTACCCAACAACCATTTTCCCTGTTACTTTTACTTCAAGAACCATTTTTACTGGCGGAAAGAAAAAAGATGTGTTACTTGTCTATGGCAGCCAACCAAAGCCAATACACAAATATAAATTCATTCATCTTAGGATATATATACTAATGGATTGGATGAACTGAACGAATTGCGGAGCGATAGCCCAACCGTGCCATGTGCAGTATTGGGTTGTCGCTCTCTTTCTTTCCGCCAGTAAGAACTCTTGTATGATTTCTGTTACTTTCCACTTGTAACCGCTTGTTTCAAGTCATTCTTAGCTCTTTTATTCTCATTTCTCAACTATTCTAATTGTTACTCCGTTACCTGAATCTTCATCACCATTTCTGGGCTTTGATAAATTTGGTTGCAAAGGTAATGTCTGTACCCATATTCCTTGCAAGGTCAGTGCCTATGGTCTCTTGCTAAAATCTCCACCTTGCAGGTCGTATTTGAGCAGAGAACCTTGCAGGAAAAGCACAGACACCTTTTGAGGCAACAAAATTTTAATCAATCCCGAAATTGCAGATGCAAAATTAGGGAATAAAAAATGAAGACTTATGGCAAACATTTGTGACACTCAGTACAAGGTGATGGGCGAACGCAAGGCGGTAGCCGACCTTTGGAACACACTCCAAGCAATGGAGGTGAACACCAAGAACGTATATCTCTACAAGTTGGCGGAACACTATGGCATCGACTATGAGAAGATGGGTATATCGGTAAGAGGACATATCTATTGGGCAGAGTTTGAGGCAGACGAGGACATCTGCTTGTTGTCCTTTGACACCGAAAGTGCATGGTCTGCCTGTGAGGAGTTCTTTGATGAACTGAACAAAGTTCTTGGTGGAGAACTTTCCGTCAGTTATCGTGAGATAGAATGTGGATGCGACATTTTCTATGTCCATGACGAGCAAGGCTTCTTCCCAGAGGAATGCTGTGTGAGTTCTTCGGGTGAGCCTTTCGAGGATGCTTGTGAGGACATCTTTGACACTTGCCAAGATGCTATTGCCAAGTGGTGTGAGAAGATGGGTATCGCGCAAGGTGACAGAACCGATGATGAAATGATGGACTTCATCAACGGCTATGAGTATGAGAACGAGGACACCTATTATTATATAAACAAGTTCACGTTTAGCTGATGAAAAGATTTGAGACGATAGAGAAAATCCCCACTTGGGCATTATGCTATATCATCAATGGCGACCCTACGGGATTGAGTGATGAGGACATCAAGATGATTGATGGCTTCATGCAGAAATGGCAAGTGGAGATTGTTTCTCCAATCAGCCAAGACGGAAACGTATCATTCTCGCACTATCCTGCCTTTGGACTACCTGCCGAGGTTGAGGAGTGCAAGGTGATTTATCATTCAGAGAACTCACAAACTTTATAGAGCTATGTTTGAATACGAAGAATTGACCGACATTATCGGTTGCAGTTGCACACTGCTGATACCCTACAGAGGACGCACAGAAGGTTTCGTGGTTGCAGACTATGGTGAGGACATCGTGGTGAAATTGCGCAATGGCAAGGAAATAGTAGAAAGACGTGATGACGTTCTTGTCTATGACTGACGAAAAGGATGCTTGGTGAAGGTTATACTCGCCAGGCATCTTTTTTCTTTCCGCCAGTAAAAGCCCTTTTGTATGTAACGGCAAACTCCCTTCATCGTTTGCCGATAAACTTTTATATGGCTATGCTTTGATGGTTGTATTCGCCAAATGGCGACCTGCCTCTTTGTATGAGATAAAATCTGCGACTACGCCTTTCTTGGAGCTTTTCGTACAATGAAGCCTTTTGTCTGAGGATGGATCTTGTTTGCAACATTGCGATTGTAGTTGGTTGCTCATGCTTTCCTTCCTCTACAAATAGGAGTAGCCTTCGAAGCTGGTTCTCCTTCTGCTTGTCTTTGTCAATATGCTCATGCGACCACCCTCCATGCGGAAAAGTGTATTGCCTGTTGGTTTACCATTGTTTATGACGGCACACGCCATGGAAACGTGCTTTGCATTGGTGACGGTTACTGCAAATGATTGAGCCATACGATGCTGTTACGGTGTTCTTGCGTCCTTTTCTGAATTACCGATTTTTTTGAAGCCACTATTTTTCCTATGCAAAGGTAGCGTGATGCTTCGACAGATGGAATCCGTCTTGTGCGGTCGCTTCGCTGTGACCAATAAAATAGCCGATAATCTTCCTTTTTCTCCTCACCGCCAACAGAAAACGAGTATTATAGTCGATTTTCATGGTGCTGCCCTCATGTGCCACATCCCTGCTTTTGAATTGCATGTAAAAATTAAGTTTCACTTCAAAAAGTAATTCAATATGAAAAAAATCGAGAACACTTTCGTAGTAACAGGATTCGTAGGCAACAACGCAGAAATCCGTCAGTTCACCAACGCTTCAGTAGCACGTTTCTCATTGGCAGTCAGCCGTCAGGAGAAGAATGGTGAGGAAACCAACAGGGTATCAGCTTTCATGAACATGGAGGCATGGCGCAAGAACGAGCATGTAGACTCTTTCGACAAGCTGCAGAAGGGAACCATGCTCACCGTCGAGGGCTACTTCAAACCAGACGAGTGGGTTGATCAGCAAGGCACCAAGCACAACCGCATCGTCTTCATCGCAAACAAGTTCTATCCTACACCAGACAAGGAGGAAACTCCAGCAGCAGAGCCTGAAAAGCCTACCAAGAAAGGCAAGAAATAGGATTTCTTCATTCTCTCCAATAAACAAAGCGGCTTCGGTCGCTTTTGTTTTGCTCATACAACCATGTTTACTTTTATACCCACTATTAGCAAGTTTACTCTTATAACCGCATGCGTACTGCTATTATAAGCGTCAAGCCGTCTTCCCTTTTTATTACTTTGTCCCACCCATCTGCGAAACCGCACCAACAGTTCGTCAAAGCGACATTCTTTATTTATCGGGAGTAAGATCCCGAAAGATGAAGAATGACCATTTGCCGAAGGACAAGCACGAACAGAATGGCATTGGCTAACGGCATCCGTGACGCAACCGTCACTTACATGCTGTCTACCAATGCCACCCCTTTCGTTAAGTTGCTTGTCTGGCTGTTGCGCAGTTTCACTCCCACCCATATCTTTTATATTCACTTCTCGTCTTCCTTTTATAATCCATGGTTTACCCTTTTTATAGCCGTCACAAAGATTTCATGCCAAAAGGCTCCTTGACTGTGGCGACCAACTGTCGCTACTGCAATAAGCCACATGGTATGAAGGCTGGAGCGGAAACACACTCGGCATGGATGCCAAGAGAGTTTCCCAATTACTCCTGCCGCATCTTTGTTCCGTCCTTCTATTATAATCGGCAAGCCATTCTCTCTTTATAGCACTTCGTCCCTCCCTTGCGGAATTGCACCAATGGCGCAGTTCCACACCCACCCTTTTCTTGTTGTAATCTTATGTAGTAGCACTTATAGCCATTTCATTTCGTCCATCGTCTTTGCCGCTTCGGATATTTTCCGCAAAGGTACCAGTTGCGTGGCAAATGCCAAATTGGGCATCATGGATGCTTTTCAAAAAATCTTCCTCTATGTGCCTTGCATATAGAGCGTATTTTTCGCTTCCGATTTGTCTTTTTGCCTTCCAACTCCTTTGCGTGGCGGAAAAATATCCCTTGGGCAAGCCGAAAGGCTTCCGAAAATAGGGAAAATAAATAATCGAGTTTAACGCAAATAATTTTCCGACTATGGCAAGAATGATAGACGACAACATCAAGAGACAGCTGAGCAAGAGGATGGATTTCTTCTTGAAGTATTTCCCTGTTAGGGTTCGCAATGTGGGCGAGGACGCAGTGGCTGCACGCCAACTGATTTGGGCGTTCAAGGATGCAAGGGACAACGCTTTTGAGAAGGTGGCGCAAATGACCGCAGCACATCTTATAAAAGTTTGTGGTGAGAAGATAAAGGACATCGTGTTTGTATGTGTGCCAGCCAGCACCCAAGCCAAGAACGAGAGTCGATACATGGCTTTCTGTAATCGTGTGAGCGAGCTTTGCGGCATCATCAACGGCTATTCGCACATATCCGTTTCAGGCGACCGCTTGGCAGTACACGAGCACCGCCATGACAAGGAAAAGAGCATCACTAAGACACAAGTGATAGAGTTTGATGAAGCCTACTTCAAAGGCAAGGACATCTATGTTTTTGATGATGTGGTAACGACCGGCGCAAGCTATGCCATTTTTGCCAATCAGTTGGAAATGTTTGGCGGAAACGTGTTGGGAGGTCTTTTCTTGGGACGCACACACTATAAATATGCAAAGTGATATGGATAAGACAAAGTACATCAAAGCCAATTCCGTGGCTTTTTCGGGACATCGCACGATAGCGGAAGACCGCAAGGACGAGATAAGGAAGAAACTGAGTGGCAAGATAAGGCTGCTCTATGCTATGGGCATCACCAATTTCTATTGTGGCATGGCACTCGGTTTCGATATGTTGGCAGCCGAGGAGGTGATTTCATTGAAAGTGGAACTTCCCAATCTGAAACTTATTGCCGTCATTCCCTATGACGGTCAGAACGAGAGGTGGAGCGCAAGGGAGCAAGACCGCTATTGGGATATTCTTGACAAGGCGGACGATGCTATTCTGTTGAGCAAGCACTATTTCAATGGATGCTTGCTCAGACGAAATGATTATATGCTTTTTCATTCGTGCGGACTGATTGCTTTCTTCGACGGCAAGCCCAAGGGCGGCACGTTCTACACTTGCCGAAAAGCCAAGTCGATGGGGATGGACATCATCAATCTGTACAAGACACAAGTATAACAAACGAAAACTATAGCGTATGGACGACATCGTATCTTTGTTCGTGGTGTTCTTCGTGTTCAAGGCTTTAGGCGGAACGCTCAAAAGCCTTTTCCACGGAGACAAGCGAAATGATTTCAGAAGAGACAGATAAGGAATTGCCTTATCTGCCAAGTATTATGAGCAAGCCATACTGCAAGCATCAGTTGCAGTATGGCTCACCATTTATCTATATTGCACAAAAATCTAATTCGTTCAATAAGGATTTGTATGTTTTGCGAAACTTACTAATGGCAATATTTTTGATATTGCCTGGCTTGTTGCTTGTTATCAATTCATTCAGTAAAGCCGTGTCAGCTATGGCTGATTTCATTGCATCTACGCTCTTCTTATATCCACATACCAATTTTGCGCCTGTAATAGACTTGAAGTGTTCAACTTCAGAGGTGTTAGCGAGTGTTTTACAGCAACTAAAGTGAACTATTTTATCACGGAAGAACTCCCCGGCTATATCTGCCAATTCTTGTAAATCAACATTTCCATTCTCTCCCTCTAAACTTATAGAATGAAACCAACCATGACAAGCTATATAAACAATGTCTATTTTATTCCATTCACGTTTGTTCCTGTTGAAATACTCTATGTAGAGTTTCAAATCCTCTTTTGTCAAAATGTGCCTATAAATAGCATCGCATTTATGATATTCTTTCAACATTCTAAGAATGGGCTCGCTATTCAAATCAAAGCGTTCAGGCTTTTTGTGGGTATTGAATTTCCATTCTCCCTCAAAACAAAGTATATTCTTCATAAAATCACCTTTTATATTTCGCTTTCATTCTTTGGTTTTCTCTTGCCAAGCGGTCCGCTGAACTTGCCACGGTTCAGCTTCACCCCATACTTGTTGAGTATGCGGAACACCGAGCTGCGGCTCCTGAAGCCGCTGACCTTCCAGATGTCATCGATAGTGTAGTTGTTGTTATACATATTGACGATATTCCTCTCACGGTCGATGCCTTTCTTCGGAGTTGAACTCTTGGCAGGTTTGATACCCGACTTGATATATTCCACATGGGCAGTAGCCTTGCGCAAGGCGACAACCTCTTCCGATAGCGAGCCGAACATGAATAGCACATCGGCTATTGATGTACCTGGGAACAACTCACACTTTGAGTCAATCTTATCCTGAATGGATATTATCCTTATCACCTTCACCCTACAAAACTCCAAGAACATCGCCAATTCCCGAACACCACGCAGCGCATTGCTGAACTTCGAGATGACCAGTTCGTCACCTCGTTCCAGACAATCCATGAGCTGCTTCCATTCCGGGCGTGTCTTCTCTTGGCTTGCACTATCTTCTATGATACGGCAGCAACCGTACTTCTCCATCCATGCCCGGTCAAAGGTGAATGTGTCATACTGCTCCGAGTTAAATATGTAACCTACTTTTGCCATAGCTATTATACACTGATTTGTAATTTGCCGACAAAGATACTTATATTCCATCAAAGTATAATCATACTCTGATAATTATTATAGTTAATTAAAGATTGATGTACTGCACTTTCTTGGATATATTATCATTTCATATCATGCTATAAAGTATGAATGAGAATAAAACATAAAGTTTGATTTAGTTTGAATGAATACCCGATAAATAGTCGTAAATTCGCACCGCAAATTTCAAACAAAGTCCGAAATGGAAAGTATAAACATTATCATATCTGCGGCAAAAAGCCGATTGAGGGTGAAGTGCAAACAACCTTGCACTTCAAGTTTTCGCATATCATACTTTGATGGTAGAAAACATATGTCCATGTTGTCTGCCATCATACTTGCCATTCTTTTGCTGGCATCCTGTTCAAAAAATGCCAGTGAACTGTCTTTCCATGATGCAAGGGAGGCATTGGATGCGCAAAAGGTGTTCCTTTCAAGGATGAAATCAGACAAGGATTTGTCTATGGAACACCTTGCCGACAAAATATCCAAATGGCGTACTTTAGAAGACTCGGTTTCTGCTTGTCTGATGCGAGACACCATCAAAAAGGCACATTCGTTTCCGATGGAAGAATTTTCCAATGTCCATGACTCCATCCGTGACGAGTTTATGCGCATAGCTACCGCCAAGCGAAGGACATTCAAGGATGTGCTCCTGTTGAAGATGAAAGCCTCCCCTTATAAAGGTAAGAAGGAAACGGACAGCCTTTCCCTGGTGGCTTCAAAGTTTTTTGAGAGTATGGACACCATACCATTATATAAAGGTGACAAGACAAGGATCTTGACCACCTATCATTTCTTCTTGGAGAAGGTGAAGAAGGAAGGCATTGCCAACCAATCACAGTTTCTCGCCTTTCTGAAAACGGAGGATAGGCTGTTCAGAACATTTCTATCTCATCTATACGAGATGAGCGACGTGTCGGTTTCGCATATAACAAGTGGAACAGAAGATGTGTGCAAGATGATTGCTCAATCTTCAAGGAAAGGAAACTTACCGGCAAGGGATGCCGTGGCATATATGGCGGTTCGTACCAATCGAAGAATCATCGCCAATGCGCAGACTTGCGTTGCTGATATTAAGAGTGGAAAGGTTACTTCCGCTGAACAACGGACTGCCTATTTTTGGATGATACTGCAACCATTCCTGTCCATTGATGACTTCGGAATGGCGATGCTTTCAGAGAATCAGCGAAAGGATTTGGTGCAACTGTCAATAGATGCTTTAGGCACAATCGCCTGTCTTAGCCGTTCCTCGCAGATGGACAAGAATATGACAGACGGGTTACCAGATATGTTCATCAAGCTATACATTTCTTCATTATAAACACAATAGTTATGCTGCATAAATTTCTCAACGACTTCCTGGCACTTGCACCATTGCAGTTGCCGGAGCTTATCAACCAGGAGCGCATGGAACAGCCAGTCTATGAAGACGGCTATGTCCTGCTTGACTTCAAGTTGGAAAAGCCTTGTCCTCTCGAAGAGGTGATGAACCTGTTCGAAGACCAGATGGAACTGGTCATCCTTTACCACAAGGTGACTTCCGTACATACTGAGTTCGGACAGTTCTGCTGTGCCTTCTCCAACCCTAATTTCGGGCGGATGTACAAGATGAATGCCAGTACGGATGCCAATGGAAATGTCCACTCCGTCATGGTGACAATCTATGAGTCCTTGGAGTTCATGTACGGTGACTTGTGTCACGACATGGAACTGCAAGCGAGGACAGGCTTCTTCAAGTACAAGCGTGACAAGGCGGACATGCTGATGTGTTTTATGTGACATTACGTTCCATTTATGAGCGACGTGCAGCTTCAGAACATCGTGGACATCATCCACAAATGCCACACATGGATAGACGTTGGCAGTTCGTTCCATTGGAAAGACACCGCCGTTTCACGGCATGGCATGGTGCAGACCGTCTGCTGTCGGTGTCTGACTCTTCGAGCCTGTCATTCCAATAATGATTATGTCCGTGGGCAGGAGTGGCATATTCCACTGCTTGACATTGACCGAAGTGCCAAGATTCTTATGAGAAAGGATGCTGGTTTCAAGAAACGCCTTGCATCAAATGCTTTGACAATGGCGGATGTCGAGCGACTTTTCATGGAAGTCACCTATGGAATTATTGAGTTGGAGCTATTCGAAGGTTATTGACCGTTTTACATTACAATTTGATCTATGATATTCAAGATTATCTTTCTTTTCTTCCCTATGCTTCTTCTCTTGGCATCAACGATGTGCTACAGGAAGAACAATCGGATGATGCAGAGATTTTATCTCCGCATGGTGTTTTCGCATAATTTTCGAAAACTGTACACATTGCTGTTGCTGATGGCAATATTGGTGTTCAGTTTCGTGGCATATCAAGTACAGCCCAACGAGATTGGTGCTCATGTAACGGCACTATTGGCATTGTTGCTGTTCAAGTTCTCCTATGCAGACAATCTGCTACATAGGTTGCACGACAACAGGAAATCACATGCCATCGCCTTTACAGCCTCATTGGTGTTCATGTTCACTCCCCATTTGTACACATTGGGAGTGATGGTAGGTATGCTCTTGGTGGCATCCATCTACTATCCGTCCTCAAAGGTCATCTTCAAGGCACAATGTCCTGACAGTGGCAGACACTTGGCGCAATGTCCTGAGGACATCGTAAACTTCTACTTTTAGTCCATTCTTGGAAAATGCCACTTGGTACTGGCGCATTCCACAACACTCAGTCTAAAATGAGAATCATTATTTCACAACATCAACAAGACATTTTCAATGAAACATATACCAAAGGAAAATATAAAGGTAAGCCTTTCTGTCGGCTTTCTGGCATCTCTCCAGGAGCGACATAACGAGCGATATTCCAAACATGAGGCATTCTGTTATCTGCTGGACAAGGCTTGTGAACACTACATGCCGAAAGCCGTAAGCAAGGAAGTGGCAGACGAATTGAAAGATTTTCAGTTTATCACAACCAAAACCCAACTTGCGGAGGACTGGCATTGGCATCGTGCCACCGTGCGTCAGTTTCTCGAAAAATTAACGGAACATGGGCTGATACACTGCAAGGAGTTTGAAACGAAATACACCATCATCACGATGATTGGCATGAAGGACGGTAACGTTCCGACAATGCGAAATAGCATATTGGAACCAATCATCCGTTTCACAATGGACAGTTGGTTCAATGGCACTTCCACCACAGAAGAGACTGCCGTTGTCTGTGGCCAGATTGTAAAGGGTGCGGTAGCATTATCGCAAGAAAACAACTCTGCTTCTACATCATCTGACAACCAACTTTCATCTGATGATATTGCCACTTGCATGATTGGCAGACTTGTGGATTGTATGCCTCTTGTAGATGAGGAAGAACATAACAAACTTCAGTTGCGTAACGCAATCTTCAAGTTCTTCACTCGTGTTCTCAATCGCGACTGGCTCCAGTTGCTCCTTCTGATAAAGGAACTGCCCGACATCGCCAGTCATGGAAAGGCTGCTTCCGTCAAATTGAACACAGCTGAAGACATGAGCCTTTTCCAATCCCTGTGTTCCGCTTATAAGGCTTGCTGTCCTACCTCAACAGTTGAGACTGCTTCCAAGTCAGTTGTAACCGCCAAGGCGGACAACCATAAGTAGAGTTCATTCTGTTCTTTTTTAGCTGCCTTACGGACATTCTCCTTTTAAGACCTCACGGTTCGGTACTGGCATATCGCACTCGTCGTGGCTTGCCTTTTTTAGTGCATCGGGCTTGCCCGCTGTTCACGAATTTAGGGAGTGTGGTAACTCATTACCCCTACGACCTAAAAGTCTTCGGGAGAGTGTCCGCCAAGGCAGCAAGCTGGGACACTGTTTTTACTGACACATATAAGCATATCAGAGATATGGAAAGAATAGCAAAGCAGGTATTGAACGTCAGGGGACGTAAGGGATGCGCCGCCGCTCTCAGCCGTGAATACCAACGAAACTGGAGCGACCGGGCTTGGCAGGTAGCCATTGCCAAGGGTAACTATGACCTCGGCAGACAGCATCTGAACTTCCAGATTTCCAAGGGAGGCAAGATAGCACCTATCGACAAGAGCAAGTCCATCCCACAGATGATGGCTGAGAACTTGGCTGCTCGTGGCATCAAGGACAAAAATGAGGGATTGACTGAGCCACGTTTCAGAACGGTGGCGGACTTCATTTTCAGCGGTTCGCAATGGAAGATGCGTGAGCTTGCCTTCGGTGACCAAAAGGTTGTCTTCAAGCCCGGCGACAACAAGGAGAATTATGCCGTCAAGCGTATGCCTGAGATTGAGCAATGGGCGACGGACATTTATAATTTTGTCGCAGGAAAGTATGGTGAGGAGAATATCGTTGCCTTCTATGTACACTTGGACGAGACTTCACCACACATCCATTGCGTTCTTCTGCCAATCAAGGACGGCAAGTTTGCCTTCAAAGAAATCTTCGCAGGTGCCAACAATCGGGAATATAGTCAACGTACATCGAAACTTCATGACGAGTTGGCGGTGGTCAATGAGCCTTGGGGACTGGTGCGTGGAATGAGCCAAACGGAGACTCGGCAACGACACAGACCTACGGAGGAATACCGCAAGCACCTGTCCGAGGAATGTTCTTCAAAGGAAGAGGAACTGGACAACCTTAACAAGGCTGTAAGCGATCTTCGGGTGGAAATAGCACTGGCAGAACGTCGTGTGAAAGGTCTCTCTTCTATGGTGGAACATCTGGAAGAAGAGAAACATCAGAAGATGTTGGAGATTGACAAGTTGAAGGTGCAGATTGCTAACAAGGAAGGAGATAGTTCCATCTTGTCGCAGAAGATGGAAAAATTGCAAAATGAGTTGGCTTCCGTTGATGAGAAACTGGCAGACAAGAAAGACAAGCTCGCTGTGGCTGACCGACAGTTGGATGAGTTGAATAAGGACATGGAGTTTGTCAAGGAGCGGACAGAGACGCTTCGACAGGATGCCATGCAGTTCTCTCGTGAAGCTCAGACTGGTGCTGGCACACTTATCAAGACAGCTATGTTGGAAAGTATGGTCACTGACTACCGTTCCAAGATAGCATCGTTGCCACCTGAAATCAAAGTCGCATTTGACGGCTCACCATTGGAAACCATAGCCGAGCACACTGCCGAAGTTCTGCATTGTGCCACATTGTTGTATCTTGGCTACATCGACCAAGCTACGACATTTGCCGAAGGGCAAGGTGGCGGAGGCGGTGGCAGCAATGACATGAAATGGGGACGCAACGATGACGAAGATGACAGGCGTTGGGCGCACCGTTGTCTTGCGATGACAAACAGGATGATGCGACCGAAAGGCAGCAAGAGTAGAAAGCGTTAATAGAAAAAATAATCGACAAATTGAAATTTATGATTAGAAAAGCAATATTTATGATGGCATTGTGCCTATGCGGACAAATGCAGGTCAATGCAGCAACAACGGATGATGGCACGAATGAAATGGTGTCATCTGGCATAAACGAGGATATGCTTCGACAGATTGAACCTACATACCTCAAAGAAGTGGCAGTTCCTTCTGCATGGTCTTCCAACTGGTTCGTTGGTGTATCGGGTGGCACTTCCGCTTTTGTAGGAAAACCGCATGGTAAAGGGAACTTGTTCGACAGGATGAAACCTTCCCTGGCAATAAAGGCAGGAAAGTGGTTCACACCAGAGATTGGTGGTCGATTGAGCTTCCAAGGTTTTCAGTTCAAGGATGCCAGCAAGAATGTCCGTGATTACAAGATGGTTCATGCGGATTTTCTTTGGAATGTGACCAACAGTTTTGTCAAAGACCATGCCACCACACAAAGATGGGGATTAATTCCGTATGCTGGTTGCGGTATTATCTATAACGAGGATAACGGCAAGAGTCCGTTTGTCATCAACTATGGTGTGCTTGGACAATATCGTTTAACAAAGCGTTTGGCGGTCAACATGGAATTGGGTGGCGCAACCGCATTCCGTGACTTTGATGGTGTGGGCGCATCCAATAAGTTTGGTGACAATTTGTTCACCTTGTCTGCCGGACTGACTTTCAATATCGGGAAGGTCGGTTGGAAGAAGGTTGTAGATGCCACTCCTTATATCAACCAGAACAAATGGCTGACAGATTACACCAATGATTTGTTGGCTCGCAACCAAAAGTTAAGCAAAGCTCATGCGGAGGATGCCAATGCCATCGCTGAAATGAGAAAGATCTTGGAGATTGAAGGATTGCTGAAAGCCTATGCCGACCGCCTGACATATTATGCGGATAGTACGGAGTATTGCATCTACCCCAAAAATGACTACAGCGGTTTGAACTCGCTCCGTGCAAGATTGGCTCACAAGGATTGGAATGGCATGGGAAAACCTAAAACAAGCCGCTCTCTGGAGTATAGTTTCTCTGTTTCCGATTCTGTTTCTTGGAACAAATACATTGCAGAAATGGCAGGTGGAACCAAGTGCATCGGTTCGCCAGTGTTCTTCTTTTTCAAGATTGGAACCACGCAGTTAGTTGACGTTTCACAGATGGCAAACTTGGATGAGCTTACTCGTGTTGCTAAGGCTTATCATCTCAAAATTTCCGTTGTTGGTGCTGCCGACAGTGCCACAGGAAACGATGGCATCAACAATCCTCTCAGCAAGTCAAGAGCGGATTATATCACGCAACAGCTTGTGGCAAGAGGCATTGACAAGTCCATGATAATATCAAAAAGCGAGGGCGGTATTGATAAGTATTCACCAATTGCTGCCAACCGTCATACGGCGGTCAGACTATTTGCACAGTAAATGTGTTTTACTATCATTCATACGATAAGCGGTAATCTGCAAAACAATGATTATCAAAAGAAAGAGTCCGTTCGTGATGAATGGACTCTTTCTGCTATTGGTTGTTTTGTTCTTTCTCCTGTCGCAATATCTTGTTTATGACAGTGATGACTTGCTCTTGTATATAAGCTTTGAACATCGTGTCATCCTTTATGGCAAAGTCCAACTGTTCATATACTACAGTATTGACAGAACTTCTGAGTTGTTTTAGTTTGTCGTTTACTGGTATCTGTCGATGGGCTTGCCAATAGAACGTAATTTCATCTTGCACTATCGCTTTCAACACCATTTTCTGTTCACGGCTGAGTTTCTTGAAAGTCTTGTTTTCTCGTTCTTCGTTGTTGCCATATAAAATAGTATCGATATATTCATCGGCATCTACGATCTCAAACTCATTGTCCCCGAAAGGCAAGTCCAAAATCTTCTTGTTTTCTTTCTTCATCTCACCCATGCACTCCTTACAGATGTGTTGAGCATGACCTTTCCCCGAAAATGACTCGTTCGACTTGTATTCACCACAAATCTTACAGTAATGTCCTCTATGTTTCTTTTTTGCCATAATCGTTTATTCTGTCAAATACGAAATCAGCTGCTCCATGCTATTCTCGATGCTCTCAACTGTCGGTATCTCTTTGTAGGCAAGGTCAGGCAATTCTCGTGAATATACACTGCTCAATGCTGACCATACGTTATGTAAGTCATTGATGATTGGAGAATCCATGATATTCTTGTCTTGCCATCCTTCGGGCTTGTCAAATCTCTGTTGGTCTTGCGCAAACAAGTTACAGAAGTCTGACTTGAAAGCGTCACTTTTCAGATAGTCCTGTGTCTCGGCATCATTCAAGAGGAAATGCAAATCATAGAAATGGCGTATCTTGGCTGTCAACTCAGGCATATAATTGTCTGCCAAGGAGCAACGTAGCAATGACACCAGCTTCTCCGTCAATGTCCTACGCCTGTCGAGAACATTCACCTCGAAAGGTTGCATATCATATTCCTCTATCAAGTTCTCGTTGCCTGTTTTTTGCAGGAACTCGGTCAAGAAGCTTTGCAGTTTACATTTCTGAAATGGATATGGATTGGCAAAGGAGTTGATTTCGACAAGCAACTGTCCTGCCTTGATAGCACCTACTTGTAAGGTATCAATGGCTCGTGGATAAGAGTAGTATGCCTTGTGATAGTGAGAACCTTTGCTTGTAAAACCAGGCATATCCATTTCCTGCAATCCTTCAGTCATGCTTTTGGCTGTTCTCTTAATCAGCATTTTCAATTGGTTGCCGCTAAGTGTCCATGCCTCGGATATGGCAATGTCTATATCCTCAGAGAAACGGCTACCTATGCCGTATGCTTTTGTAAGACTCGTACCTCCTTTGAATATGGCACGGTTATCCTTGTCATTCGCAGCCATCAATGACAACGAGCGACAAATCCAATAGTCTTTCTCTATAAAAATGCTCTTGATACCAAGACCTCCATCCTCTATTGGTTGGGATGCTGCTTGCAAGGCATCTGAGAACAACTCCCAGTTTTCATGTAATCTCATATGATGTTCCAGTTTCTTTTGTTTGATAATACTTTGTTGGAGATTGGCAACTTGTAGCTTGTCACCCCATTCAATGTCCTGCTGATGACTTCCGTTTCAAGTCCCAAGCTCTCGTAGATGGCTCCAAGCAAAGCTTTTACATAAGGCGTATATGCCAAAGATAACTCTGCCAATTCTTGCTTCTGTTCCTTTGAAAGAGAATTGATTGCTTTGCAAATGTTCATCACACAGTCATCTGGTGAAGTGGCAGGAATATCCTTGATAAGGCGCAGAGCATCCAATATTCTAAGTAGTGGAATATTGCTTGATGTTATGGCGTTCTCTTGTAACAAAAAAGATATTTTCACGCCATTCCTTGTGATGGGTCTCCGATATTTATTTGTGCCGACAAGGATGGATGAGCTTATCTGTGTTGTCAGCCCCATAGCTGCAAATGCGGCAGTTCCTGTAATGTAACCCACAATCTTGCCATTTTGCTCCAAAAAGTCTTTTACAAGTTCAGAGTCGGCAGGCTTCAACTGTCCGAAAATGGTTTTCTTCGGAATATAATACTTTCCTTTTGCTATTTTTTGCAGTTCGCCTTGGAGTACAAGACGGCTGAGAGCCTTGGCGAGTGCAGGTTGATACCGCATCTCCACGCCAAAGTCTCTTGTTGTCAACACAACTCCAGCAGGAGTTGAGGACAATTTTTCCTTTATCTGTCTTGCTATAACCATATTTTATCTCCTTTTTCGACTGCAAAGTTAATAAAAGTCTTGTTTTTTACGTCATAAACTTGACTTTTATATATTTATTTAACCTTTCATGCCCGATATTTTCCTCCAATTCCATTTGTAAAAGCCATTAGCTGTCAGTTTCCTTTCGCCGTTTGTTCAACTTTTATACATTGTTCAATGGTATTGAACATACCCTTTTTGTTGAACACATCTCCCATACCTCTTCATCCTCCCTTGTTTTTCCTTAGCAAATTTAGTTCAGCCCACCAGACTGTCAAGTACCGCCTTGCTATTAGCAGGTTATTTCATCAGCAGCCTTCCACCAATCAAAGATTGGGGTATTCCAATGAAATAATCTCCCAATTCCTTGTCTTGTCTGCCTCCATGTCCGAACTCTTGATTGCACGTAAAATCAATTCCCTCGATGAAGTCGTAAAGGCTTTGAGAATAGGGAAGAAAAAGAAGTTTCACAATTTAATCCGAACAGATATGAACGATATGATTAACGAAAGAGACAAGGAGTTTGCCAGTGAGTTTTCACGCTTCGTGAACGGCAAGATGTGTTCCGCATCCAAGGTGGGTGCAGAGTTTGCCAATGACCACCGCTTTCTTGTAAACGAGAAGTTCAAGGTGACGATGGCTTTCATGGAGCAGTTGGCAATAAACTATCAGAAGGGCTATTATGACCTTCGCAATGAATGGGCTTGCACTTTGGCACATGCAGCCATTGAAGCCTTGCGTGAGCAGCAGCTCTACTATCCATCTTCATCAGAGTATTCACCCAATAAATAATGCAGTTATGACAAGCAGATTGATTACACCACAGTTGGCGGAGCTGTTCAAGCAATATCCGCTTTATTCACAGGACGGCAAGAAGAAGAATGCCATTTGCCAATGCGTCTTCTTCATCGGCAAAGTCCGTTGGTATGTATTGGAAGGTCAGCCGGAAGGCAATGACTTCACGCTGTTCTCTATCGTTGTCGGTCTTGCCGATACAGAATATGGCTATGCTTCCATCAAGGAAATGGAAAGTATCAGCGTGGATGTCGGATATAACCTTCCTAAGATACCGATATTGCAGGACAAGAGCTTCAAGCCTTGCCCAATCGGAAACATTCCCGACGAAAGATTGCAGTCGTTCCTGTCTGATATGTATGACAGGGAAGAAGCTTAAACTACACATCAGCCGTAGGCTTCTTGCCTATGGCTGCTAAAAATCAAACGATATGATACAGCAAAAGATAACGGAGATAGCCGAAATATTAGGATGGAGCGTTGATTTCTCCGAGCCACAAAATGGCAAGACAGATGTAAACTTCGCCAAATATACTTCCTATGGTCAAGATTTCAATTTCAGCGTGGAACTTGAAGACGATGATATGGAAGCCTTCATCGACAATATCCATGAGTATTATGAGAACTTTGATGTTGACGAGGAAGCGTACATTTGGATTGGCTCAGACGGTCACGGCAAAAATGGCGCACCTTACCACATTGCCGATATAGTCAAAGACATGGAGGAAGCCGAAGTCATGATGGCTGACCTTTATGAGGCATTCAGACAATATTATTCACAGTTGGAACTTCAAGCCGTATGACAATAGAACAATATCTTTACCGCCTATGTCGAAACATTCTCAATGAGCGTTTCGACTGGCGCAAATACCTTACCACCCAAAGCTATTTCGGTAGAGACCTTTGCGTCACTCCGCTCCATGTCTCCTATGGACAAATTGGCTATACCATCCATTTCCCTTACTCTCGTGACCCAATGCCTGAACTCGCATACGATTGGGAAATGAACGACCTCACCATCGATGAGGAAGATTTGCAGAAAGGCGATGTCCGAGAAGGTGAGGGTGCTGTTTGTCACCACGCTCTCAAACTGCATACACAGGTTCTTGGTGTCGTCACATATCTTCACCAGATAACTTCCCCAATAAAAGGCAGTCTGCGGACTTTTTAGCATCATTCCTGCCACCGTCCATATCTTCGGCATGATTTTGCCCGACACCATGTTGTAGATACGGCGGTAATAGTAGTTCTCTGTGCTACTGTTCCAGATGCCCAACTCTGTCATTGCTTTACGCTCCAAGAACTTGGAGGCGAAGATGCCGGCACTCGCCACTTCTGCAGCATTATAGTGTTTCAATATGTTCTGCACCTGCTCGTTATAGTATGCCTCTGCCACGGCTTCCGTTCCGTATGCAGCAGCCATAGCAGCCACCGTCTGCTTGTCATAGTTCACACTGTAGTACTGTGCGTCAGCCTTTGCCAACACACAGACTATCAGCATTATGATGGATAGAAGTCGTTTCATCTTTGATTACTTTTTATTTTTGCTCCCTAAATTCAGTACTTTTCCTGCCTGATTTACCTTTTGAGCAAAGGCGAGGCTCTTGCTGATACCACTTACATCCCAATCCCTGCAATAGGCTTCGATGGCTTGCTGATGATTGCATTTCAACTCTCGCTTGTAGAGTTTTAATGCTTCCTTCTCCGCTCGTTCCGTGGTGTAGGTCATATAGCACTCATGCGGTTCTTCCACACCATACACATTACTTGTCTGTCCTCGCCTGATAAAGACCTCACGGAAGAAACTGCGTCCTTCCTTATTCTCCAAACGGTTGATGGTGAATATCTTCTTGCAGTCCACATTGGTCAAACCGAGTATCGCCTTGATGGTGTCAAAGCGTTCCTTGAACTTGCTCTGGTCGAGCAACATCACCACATCCGAATTGTTGATGATGGCTTCCTTCACTATCTCGCTGCCGATGATGTCCTGTATCTCCTGTGTCACCACACCCACGCTTGCCCAGAACTTTCTGGCGGTCTTATACAGATATTTTATGTATTCCGCCATCATGGGCGAGGCGATGGCTTTCCATGCCTCCTCGATGATGAGCATCTTTCGGTTCTTTTTGATGCGCATCTTCTGCAGGAACACGTCCATGATGATGAGTGTCACCAGTGGAAAGAGCAATGGATCATCCTTGATACTGTCGATTTCGAAGACGATGAAGGTCTCATCAAACAGACTGCTGTCCATATTCTCATTCAGCGTCACATCATGGCTGCCTCCTTTATAGAAGTCCTTCAACAGATAGTTGTAGGATGACAGGTCTATGCCATGCAGACCATTCTCCTCGCATATCTTCGGCAGTCGCTCAGTACTGAACTCATAGAAGCTGTTGAAACAGAGGTTGCTCACTCGCTTGGTGGTGAAGTAGGCATCATAATACTCGTTGATGACTTGTTCTATCAGTCTGTCTTCGGTCTTGCTCACTGTGCCTTGACTTCCTTTCCATATCAGCATCACCAGGTTCTTCAGGAATCCCAACTTCTCGATGTTCCATTCCTCTCGCTTGATTTTGAAAGGGTTCATCGTGATAGGATGTTCTTCTGTGTAGGATATGTATTTGCCTCCAAAGTATTCACATAGTCCCTCATACGAGTTTCCTGTATCTACCAACACGATGTCGGTGTCCTGCTCATGGGCTTGGCGCACCATGGAGTTTACATAAAAACTCTTGCCGCTTCCCGAAGGACCGAGTACGAAGAAGTTGCTGTTGTCGGTCAACTTATTCTTTCCTTCCTTCCCCGATATATCGATGGCTACTGGCACTCCTTGGCGGTCGGTATAATAAACCTTGAAGGGTGTGTCTTCGCTATGCACAATCTTTTCCTTGTACATCAAGCAAGTGGCAGCGTCGCCCAAGGTCATAAATCTGTCGTAGTCGGCATTCATCCCATAACAGTTGCCGGGGAATGAGTTGACAAACAATTCCAACTGGTTATAGGCTCGCTTCGAGATATGGAAGCCCATCCTGCCAAAGGCATTCTCCAGATGGTTGGTGCACTTCTGTATATCCGTGTCGGGCTTCACCGTCACTATCAGATTATAGTGGGTATATACCAGCTGCTTGTTTTCTCTCGCTATCACCTCCTGCACTCGCTTGATGTCCTCCACGGCTATCAAGTTGCTTGGGTTTGGCATACTGGCATGGCGGTTCTTCTTTTTGTCTAGCAGGGCAAGCTCACGCTTCTGATTCGGCACAAAGATGATTTGGTTATACACCACACTCTCCACACCTGGAATGCTGTCCACTAATGCCACCAAGTCCACAGGCATACTTGTGTTGTTCACCTCGATGTTGGTAAACGGACGGATTTGTGTCGGCAAGTTGGCGCAATCCACATCCACAAGACTATATACCTTGCAGCGTCTGTCACCCATACCTATCATCTCGTCATCCACCTTGAATCCTGTCATGCTCACCATCTTGTCACGGAAGTTCATGGCAAAGAAGCGGTCAACATACAGACTTGCCTCCTGCTTGTTCAGAAACTCCGACTTGATACCGGCATCTTTCAGTTGGTCTTGCACCTTTCTGATTTTCACCAGGAAATCTCGCCACTTCTTGCTGTCGAAAGACATCAGACGGCTCTTCTTGTTCTCCTGCGTAATGGTCAGATAGGTCATGCTGTCCGTATATTCTCTTCCGTTGAAATAGTGGAAATAGGATTCTGACAGGAACTCATGTCCCTTGCCACTCTCATCCTTGAACTGCCTTCGGGTAAAGATGTCCTGTTTGTGCAGGGCATAGCCTTCACCCAGAGTCTGTGCGATGGCAGCAAACAGGTTGGTGAACTCATAATAGCTGTCTATATTGGCAGAATACTTCTGCACAGGGTTCTCCATTTTCAGAATGGCAGAATATTCTCCAGTCTTGGTATAGAGCACACCGATACCGTCCGTGTCTTCCACGGAGAAGTAGATGTCCTGAAAGATTTTCTTCCGCTTGCCACCAGTGCCAAAGGCATAGACCGATATGGCCATGCCAATGCAGGTTGCCACGAAAAATAAGATTACATATAGTACCATATTCGTTTATTCTTCTGTTTCTTCGGATGATTGATGATTTTCTCCCATACTGGATGATTTGTTGTCATTCTCTTGATAAGAGGTATTGGAACTTTCTTCGCTATAAAGGGTTGATACACTATCTTTTGCTGTGGAATCCATCCTGTTTATTGGTGTTTCCACGGTTGCAGGATGTTCTTCGGTCTCTCTCGCCCAAGCTGCCCTTGCCTTGTCAGCACTCCTCATGGCATCCAATGTGGGTGGCGTGTAGGTCTTATCCTTGCAAGAAATTAGCAATATGCCAGTCAATGCCATCATGATGGTGTTTTTTGCTTTCATGCTCATAACCATTCTTTTATGTCAAAGATGCGATACTTTCGGCTGGAAACAAATAATGGTAGGCTCACGCCCTTGGGGGAGAATGAGCCTACCAGTCGTTCACTTTCTACTTGTCATCCACATCTTGGTCATGTCGATACTTTTTTTGTTTCACATTTTTATATGCGCTTGCTGTAGGCATAGATAAACACTCCTTGGTCGTTCTTCTTGGTATGCAGTCCCTTCCGTTGTTTGAACATGATGAGACCTGCACCCGTAGTGATTGCCACGACCAACACTATCAGTCCTGCAATGATACCCATCAGACAGTAGGCGGCAATGAAGCCGATGATGGCTCCTCCTGCCGTGGCTGCTGCCCAATAGATGTACCGCCCCTGTATTCCCATGAATTCAAGGGGCTTCTGGAGTCCCTTGAACAGTGGGTAGTCGGGGTAGCGGATTTCCTGTTCTTCTCTTGCCATTCTTCACGTCGTTTCTCTATTACTGAATATGCACTGAATAACTCTCACTCGTTAGTTGGTCACACCGAAGAACAATGGCAATGCCTGTGCTGCTGCCACGAGGAAGATACATGCTCCTACAATCATCATGATCTTCTTCTTGAAATCTTGCTGATTGTTCGTAACGTACTGATAATCAACACTGATTGGAATGATAAAATGACGAAAGAAACAAATTAGGAACAACATAATTGAGAAACCCCAAAATGAAAGTATGGGAAAACAAAAATTAACATAGAAAACAACGGAATTTTTCCGATTTTGGCATTCATAAATCAACTACAAAAGAAGAATCTTATAAGTAGCCACATCTGTTTTCATTTTAACAGAATATAGTGATATGCAAGATAAATAGGGAAAGAGTCACTGTAAATCATACAAAAATCAATGGGATTTCCAATTAGACAAATAATTTTCGCTTTTTATAATGATTTTCGGATTTAACAAACGATATCTGGAGAAGAATGAGTATTTTTGCAACCGAAAACAAAAATAATATACGCAATGGCTTACGGAAAATCGTTTGTCAAGATTCCAAAATAGAATCACTCCGTCTTGGATAAGAGATATGGGTGACAATGATATTTTAGGTAAACATGGAGGTGGACCTCATGTGAATTTTGAAACACTGAAGCCAAATCCCAACAAACCTAGAAAGATGATGGTTGATCAAAATTATCATGTTTTCATAACCGAATAATAGAATGAAACACATGGAGAGTTACTAAACAGAAATCCAAATAAAGATTAAAAAATTTGTGTCCTGCTCAGTTATAACTGAACAGGGCACAAAATCAAACGTTACTTTGATATGAAAGATTATTCAGAAATAAAAGAATTACTCCTGAAATTTTCATTTCTAGGAATAGAAAATAGTAAATCAACTGGTGCAATGTTGATTGGTAGGGCTCCGCACATTGCGGAAAATGCGTGGCTAAATCGGCTATATTCACCAATAGACAAAATAGAAATATTTAAATTGGAGGATGGTATTAATAAAAAGATTCCAGCATCATATGTTGATTTCTTGACCGACTTTTCAAATGGTCTAAATATCCTTGGAGATACCCTGTGTCTGTTTGGATATCGCTCTAATTATATGAGAACTGTTGATTTTTCATGGCAACCTTATAGTTTAGTAAGTTTAAATAAGTATGATAAGCCAAGA
The DNA here is from genome assembly GCF_009494395.1 of Segatella copri. GTDB lineage: Bacteria > Bacteroidota > Bacteroidia > Bacteroidales > Bacteroidaceae > Prevotella. Next base: position 27,624 of record NZ_VZCB01000043.1, read on the forward strand.
AATTCAACAGAAGATATGTTGTTTATCGGCAGTTATGATTGGGATGGTTCTCTATTATATATGACTACCGATGAGAAAATACACTTTTGTCATACTGATGACTCAACAAGTTTGTTTGTATGGGATTCGCTTTCCTCAATGTTAATCAGTGAACTGAAGCGCCTTTATAATATTTTCGATTCGCATGGCATTCAAATAGATGACACGCAAGTCACTACTCCTATTTGATGAGAATTGGGTTTTATGATGACCGACGGACATAGGGACAACAGTGTCGGTGAGCGTAAGCTTATCTTGGACGAGGAGAACCGTCTGCTTTCAGTGGACGATAACGGTTTCGTGTCCAACTATTGGTATGACGCTGATGGTGAGCGTACCGTGAAGACTTCCGGCGAAAGCGATCAGGTCTATGTCAACGGAGTATTCTCCGGAGGCTCGACCAACACCGCGAAGTTCTCGCTCTACGTAAGTCCTTACCTTGTCGCAAATCAGGGTGGTCGCTACACCAAGCATATATACGCTGGTTCGCAGCGAATCGTATCGAAAGTCGGAGATTTCGCCTCCTAAGGTTCTTGACCCACGCCGTATAGAATATGGCGGAAACGAGACTGATGGACTGTCAGTTGACTACAAATCCAGGTACACTGCATAGCAACAGGTAATCAAAAACCACTACCGATTCTTTGATGTATTCTACAACTGTACGGACAACAACAACTATGCCGATGGCGAGGAATTCTGCTGCAACGACGGCACATTGGAGGCTGCTCAGACCAAAGCAATGAGGAAGGCTCAGAGTCGCGCGGTTGCCAAGTCTTTCAAAGACCCCGACAACTACGAGAATCTCCAGTTCTTCTATCATCCCGACCATCTCCACGGACAAGAGTTTCAACATCAAGATTACCACTCCTCAGATTATCGGTTACTATCTGCAAGCGACACCGGCAGACAAGAGTTCCATCATGGACGAGATATCCGATGATGAAATGGCAGCAGGATTTGTAACCATATCTAAGTTTGTGGAAGACTACAAGAAACTCCTCCAGGCTATGAACAAGAATAATACTGAACAACAGAATTAGTATTAACCATTAAAAATGAAATATAATGTGTTATGGGAATAAATTAAACCAGAATAGACCTAAACATTGTATAACTCCATTTCCAACCCCCAATAATTTCTGTGGAGGGTTCGCTTTGAATGCGGTCTTGGTGGATCTGGGAAGTGACACGTATCCCATAGAGGTTTATATGCGGATACAGGACTATCAGAATAAAGAGATTATTGAACCAAAATTGCCTAATTTTAAGTGCAAAATTAATGTTAGGCAGTAACTCGTCTATCTCATATATAGTTCTGTGCAATTATCATTCCAACACCTCCTGCAACCACAAAAATACCAATCGTAAAGAAGAACCAGAAGAACCACTGTGCATAGTGACCGAGATAGCAGCCATCATATTCTTTGTATCGTTCACGGACTTTTTTCCGTTCATCAGCAAACATGGAATTGACATCACGGATATGCTTCTGCATCTGTGCGGTCATCCATTGGCGTTCTTTGGCAAACAGTTCTTGGATTTTCTGCCAGTCAGCATCATTGACATTTACAGACACCTTTAATTTTGTGGGAGCATTTTCCAAGACTTTGTCTATGTGCTGATTGATGGTATCAACCTTTTTGCCGATAGTAGTCACAGCGCCGCCTAATTGGGCTTCCGCACGCTGATATTGCTGAATGGCAGACTCCAGTTCAAGTGTGGCATTGATAAAGGTATTGGTAGCCTTATCAATGTCTTCACTCAACTGCTTCAACTCTGGAACACGGTTTACAAGTCCGTCTTCGGCTTGCTGTTCTTCGACCTCGTTTTCGACATCATTCATCATGTTGTCAAAGTCGGATCTTTCTTCTGTGTCTATGTTTATCTTGCTTTTTCTGATAGCCATATTGTCATTGATTTATCGGTGGAAACTTCTACTGCGTGGTTTAGGCTTGCACATGGAATGAGCCATCTGTGCGCAACGGTGGGCAAACTTCCATTCATCTTCATCGTCTTTCTTACCCCAACCAGAAGAAGGAGCTGAACCGCCACCGCCACATGACTCAGACATGGAAGTGGCTGCGTCAATATACCCTGCAAACAACAGCATCGCTACATGGGCTACATTCTCTGTTGTCGCTATATCATTATCCTCTGGAATCTGAACCTCATTAGTAAAGACATCTTTGACAGAGTTCGGAATCCACACCTTCTTGACTCCATCGCCAATGTTGATTGTGAATGCCGTTTGTGCAAGTTGAACTTGTGCCTTTGGTTGTGATGCAGTTGGAGTTTGAACGATAGGACGAACTGGGCGAGGCGTTGAAGCAACGGATGGAGAAGCTGGCTTTGTCTTGACTTGCGTTGGTGTTGGGTGCAGTTTCTTCCATGTGTCTTCTATCTTTGACACCATGTACTTTCTGCCAATCTCAGAAGCCTTGAACACGGAAGCATTCTTGCCGACTGTGTAGCCGACAAGTTTCCGCTGCCTGTCGTAACGAGGTTTAACCTCATAACCTTTCATACGCAACAGATTGAAATATCTGTCAATGTTGAACTGCTGCATATCTTTGAGGATATGTTCGCAATCCTCCGCAAGCTCCACTTTCCGCATATTCCGAATCTCCTGCGGTTGTTCCCACCCATGACACATATTGATGATTTCCGCAGCCTTCATTGCCCGAAGGTGAATGTCGTGTACATCATTGGTCTTACCCTCCATATCCACACGACAACAATCAATGTGAAGGTGCAGCGTTCCAGACTTGGAGTCAGAGTGCAATCCGCCCACATTCATAGAATTGGTGAAGTTGGTCTTTATCTCATTGGAGAAACCGTTGGGTGTAAGTCCAACAGAATCTAAAACTTCCAATGCTTCGTCTTGGAGGTTTGCCCAATCTTCCATCGTGAAGTTTGCAGACTCTTCCTTTGATGGGGAAAGTACAAAAGTGGTCATGAACCTTTCCAACTTTCTGCCCACCGTCCTTTCCGCTTGATGATACTGGCAATGATGCTTCATCATGTACCAGATGGCGGTAGGGTCAAGACCATCGGGCATATTGTTCACCTTGACCGTTTTTGCATTCTCCTTTTCCAATGCGTACCTTACGGAATTGCCTCCGTATGATACGACCTTTGCGAGCATAATCATAATTGTTCCTTTGATTGGGTCTGTACGTTTGTTGCGATATTCTCTTCAATGCTATACCAATGTTGGATAAGTCCTGCAACGGCATCAATCCACCAACGCATGAACTTCTCATTCTTGAAGAACCGAGCCTTTTCCTCAGCCGTTTTCTTGGATAGCACGTTGCTGATTTTTATCAAATCCGTCCTTGCGATGGCGAGAGAGTTGAGAGCGTCCACCTCATCCTTGGTAAGCCTCATGCGTGGACGGTGCTTTAAGCCAGTCTCAACGACATAGCGACTCAGGCTTAACCCACACTCCTTGGCAAGCGTCTGGAGCTGCATCAACTCCTCTTTCGTGCATCGGTAGGTATGGACTTCCGTAGGCGGTTTTCTTATGATGTTCTTCTTTCTCATTTGTCCTTGTCTCTGATTAAAAAGGGATGATTACAAGCATCTTACAAAGGTGGTCACGACTGCGAGCCTGCGAGTAGTCCGAGAAACTTTTAGGAATACAGAAAGACGGACACGGCTTCTGTATTACAAAAGGATTTCTCGAAAAGTACCTATAAAATGACGGCACTTTTAACAGCCTCCGTCCCCAAGGCTGCTTAAACGTATAACAGTTGGGCGGTAGCCTATGGCGGTTAATCGTCCTTTGGGATGTTTTTTATGTATGGTGGCTTATTAGCCTCTGTATGCCTATTGGTTGCCGTTATGGTATTCGTTAGGCTTGTAGCCATTGGCATTAGAACCGTTAGACTGTTGTGTTTGTCCTTCTGCCAGATGCTGTGGATATGTGTTGTGTTCTCCCTCATTCTGTTTGGCATCTGCTTCTTGTAGGGAAGAAGGATTGCCAACAGACTGTCTGGAGTAGTTTTGTTGTTGGGAAATTCCACCAGTAACAGCATCGGAAAGATTGCCATTCGTTCCGACCTTACCCACGCTTCTGTTGTCATTATATGAAGCCGAATTTAGGGAAGAAGAAATATCTGCTGTAGAAGAATTGTCCTTGTTGTCAGTATCGGATATTCCATTGGCAGAATGCTCATCTTCCTTGTCCGACTTTGTATCATCCTCTGTTGTCGTAACAATTACTCTTGCTTGTGGAACTTCCGTGTGGATGATTGCAGAGCCATCCGCATTGCGTTTCAATGAAAATCCGTTCTTGACAAATCTTCCGTCCACATACCAACCAGAGAGGGAATGCAGGGTAATGATGCGGTTGTCTCCAACTTTTTGTGAAGAGGAAATGCCCACAGCCTCCATAGCCTGTAAAATTTTGGGTACGGTCTTGCGGTCTTTATCCCAGAGTTTGGCAAGTTGGGTATTGTCAACCATACATTGCCCACACAAGATTTCCACTTGTTGGGTCTTGCTGATAGAAACAAGTGTTGTTTCACGTTCAGCAAGAGAGGCAAGAGACATGAAGCATTCCATGCGGTCAATCTTGTACTTCTTGCAGCGAAGATACTCCATCTGTACATCTGACAGCGTGAAGCAGTAATGTATCTTTTGTTTATCCATGTTCCGTGGATTTTGAATATTATAACCATAAATGGCAAGACTGTTTTTCTCAGTAAAGAGAAAATCATCTGTGCCGTCCTCGCCTTGGGGAAATGTCCTCTGCTATAACATAGAGCTCGCCTTGCAACCTGTCATTAGAATGGCTGCTTAATCGTGAAATGCACTCAATGCAAACAGACTGGGCAAGAAGTTTTCTTCTGCCGACAGTTGCTTCATCATTGATGCCCTTGTTGGCTCCGCATTGCTCGGCAAGCTGATTGAAAGCATCACGCATCCGAAAGTAGCCGTTGCCAGTATTGATGTAACTCACGGCAATGTCAGCGACATTCGCCAACTTGCTTCTGTACTCCTCATGGGAAATATCGTCCTTCATCATCGCCATGTCTATTTACAAAGTTCACTCATGTGCTTGGTCGCTGCAGCCTTGGTCTCAGCCTCGGACATACTGCGGTTCTGGCGCATCCAGTTCAAGAGTTCGGACTTCTCAAAGTAGATAATCTTGCCGTTGGGACGGAAGAACGGAAGTTCATGCTTGTGTGTCATCTTGTAGAGACTGCTCTTTGATATACCCATGAATAAGGCAGCTTCCTCCAGTGTCAATACTTGCTTGGCATCACGGAGAAGGTTCTCCATTATCCCAATGCGGTGCTCATGTGACTCTACCTTCAAAAGAAGAGTCTCGGTGTCGATAGTTTTGTTCATTATCCTGTAATTTAATTGTTTATGATTTGTTGTATTGCTTGTTTTGAAAGTGTAGTCCCCCAAGGCAGAGAGAAATCCCTGCCCGATAAATGAGGACTACAAAAGTGAAAATTAACTGGTCGTTATCCTGAAAAGTTCTGTTTACTTGTTATCCTGTGTAAATGTAGTTTTGCGTGGATGGGTATTGGTGGCTGCTGTCCGCTTTGTCTTCGGTATTTGCTTGTTCTCCTCACGTTGTTTGTGACCTCGAAAGGCTTTCTTCGTGTTGTCAACAGCCTTGACCTTTTCATTCGTCAGCACATCTGCATAGATGGCGGTGGATTTGAGCGACTTGTGTCCCATCAGCTTCTTGGTAGTCTCAATGTTGCCAGTAACCGCCTGTACCAAAATTCCGAATGTATGTCGGGAGCAGTGAAAAGAGATATTCTTCTCAATGCCCACCTTTTTGGCTATCCTTTTAAGGGCTGCATCCACATTAGCCTTGGCAGGAAGGTGAAACACAAAATCATCATCGCCTTTGGGTGGCATCCATGACAAGGCGGTATTGCCGATTGGTACGGCATTGAGAGCCTTGGTTTTCTTTTGGACGATTACAAGCGTGTTCGTTTCCTTGTTTCTCTTGATGTCACTCCACCGCAGAGCCTTGATGTCGCTGATACGAAGTCCTGTCAGACAGGCAAAACCGAAAGCTCTCTGTGCTTCTGCAACTCCTGGACTTCTCTCGTCTGAAGCCATGAACCTTTTCAGTTCATCGGGAGTGAGATACTGCTTATGTGATGTCTTTGGCTTGGGGAAGATGTCTGACTTCTCCAACTGGTAGAAAGGGTTAGCCTTCAACTTACCGAACTTGACAGCCTTGTTGAATACCGCCACTATGCGCTGTTGAACATTGTGAAGCGAGCCTTCACACAAAGGCTTGGCTTCAACTCGTACATACTTCTGTGGTACATAGTCGTTCTTCAACCAAAGAAATAATGCCTTGAACCATTCCTTGTCGAACTTCCTCAGAGTGATGTGAGGTCTGCGCTTGTTGGCAAGGAACTCGCTCATTAGGTATTTCAGATACTTTGATTGGTCAACAATAGCCTTGGAGTAGTCTGTATTGTCGCTCATCCAGTCGATGTAAGTCTGGATCCAGTCCAAGACTTCGGGAGACTCGTCATTGGGGATTTCCTTCACAATCATCAAGTGACCTACCTCTGGGATGGTTTCTGGATGAAGAATGCGCTCTGCCCTTATCTGGTGAGCACGTTGCAATGTTTCTTCGTTCCTTGCTTTGGTCTCTGCATCAACCTCCGGCAACAAATAGAGGGAAAGAAATTCAAACTTGCGCTTGCCACCATCGTAGATGTCAAGATACAAGCTTATGTTGTCGTTGGCAAGTGCCTTTTGTCTGATAGTTATTGTCATGTCTCTATATATTTTCGTTGTCAATGATTTATGTGAACATACCGTCAATGAGGTTAATGGCTTCCTCCTTCTTCTTATCCACGATTTTAGCATAGATTTTCGTGGTCTGAATGTTGGAATGTCCCATCAGCTTGCTTGTGGTAAAAAGGTCTGCACCGAGCGTGAGCATCATCGTTCCGAACGTGTGCCGTGAGCAATGGAATGAGATATGCTTCTCTATCCCTGCCGCTTCCGCCCATTTGCGAAGAGCCCTGCCTATAACGGTCTGTGTGGTTGGTATATCAAAGAAAGGAATATCATTTCCTCTTGGCTTTGGCAACCACCGCTTAGCCTCTTCCGAGAGAGGTATTATAACTGGCTTCTCCGTCTTTTGCATTTCCATGTCTATGTATTCGCCCTTTCCGTCAGCGGTCTTGAAGATGTGCATCGGAGCAAGACGGTACATGTCGCTTAATCGCAATCCAGTAAAACAGGCGAAGATGAAAGCCTCCTTGACCTCTGGGCGGTAACTGTCCGTAGCCATGAGGGTGCGAAGTTCCTCAATGGTCAGATACTCTTTCTTGCCATCCTTGGGTTGAATGCGTTCACGTGCATCCAGTTCTTTCATAGGGTTGTTGCGAATAATGCCTTGTCGCACAGCGTTATTGAGAGCAGTGGAGAACATTCCGAGGTATCGGCTTGCCGTATTCTCGCTGATAGGTCTTGGCTCGCCATACTTGATATGGGAGTTTGGGAAGTTACGCAAGAACTTCACATAACCACGGCAGAACTCCGCATTGACCTCTTCAAGCGAAATGAAGCCTTTGTTAGTCTCGTCAAGAAACTTCTCCACGGTGTGCAGCATTTCCACACGGCAATGGAGCGTTGACTTCTTAATGCCGACACCACCTTCACAATACTTCTTTATCCATGTGGTAAGAAGCATCGAGCCTTGTTTTACTGTCTCCCAGTCCTGTATGCCGTGACCATGAAGGGCTTTGATGCGCTCTGCCTTGATGCGTTCCGCAACCGCCATAGTCTGCTTGTTCTGTTCCTTGCAGACAGGGTTGATTTCGGGGACGAGGTAGAGTTTGAGGTATTCATACTTCCTCACTCCCTTATAGTAGATGTCAAGATAGATACTCTTGTTGCCATCTGCGAGCGACTTCAACCGAATTTTAATCGGTTCTTTCAGCTTTACTTGTTTCTTTGGTCTTGCCATGATGTATGAAGTGTTATTTTGTTTTTGTATTCTGCTACATTGGAGAGTCTTTCTCCCTCTTGTTGAAAGTTCATGTCAGATATGGTTTCCTATGCTGACATTTGCTTTTCTTTCTCTTCCCTTACTTCGGAAAACTGATGTAAAGATAAGAAAACAAACCGAGAAACGAGAAACAAAACGGAAACAAGAAACAGTCTTTTAAGTCTTTTTAAGAGTGAGTTTAGCAAACATCGGAAAATTCAAATTATTGCTTAAACCATTGATACTTAGCGCATTTACTTTCATTTGCTTTCTTGCCTTTTCAAACGCATTTCGGAGGACTAAGATATTCTTGACATCCTGCTCCTCATTGTTCATGGCGATGTAAACGCTGATAGCACCCACTACGGCTACAACACCTGCAATGGCATAGCAGAGTTTGACCACAATAGGCACATACTTGGCAATTTCCTCCGTCACTGTTGTAAGCGCAGTGGTACCTGCCGTATAGTCACCTGCCGAGTTCTGCGCCATGGCAATGCCACCGCCCACAAGGAGCATAAATGCCAATGTCTTCAAGCGTCCTGAAGAGAGAACGCTCTTGGCGGTCTTCTTCAAATAGTTCGTTGTTTTCTTAAACATTCTTTCTTGTTTTACTTGTTAATGATTCGTTTGGAAACACCTTATTATAATTATATAGAAAGGTGTTGTCGCTTTCACATGATATACTCTTCTGCAGTTGAGTCTTAAATCTGGTAGCCAAAGAATGCTGGGAACAGGATGGATGCGCCTACCATAAACAGACAGGCTCCTATCAGCGTCAGTATGGACTTGGTAACACCATCTTCCCCTGTGTTCATCTTGATGTATATCTGCAAAGCGGATATAATCACCATCACAGCAGCGACAGCGTATGTCAGATACAGCACATACAGCATCATCGTCACCACATAGTCGTGCATCCCTGCTAGTGCGTCTGCTCCCCAGCTATAGTCCACATTACCGCATTTGGCTGATGCTGACAGGGGGAGCAGCGCAAAGACAAAGGAACTTACTACATTCTTTATGATATGGCTAAATTTCATCCTTGACTGGTATTGTTTTGATGTTTGGTTGTCCTGGCTTTGTCTCGCCTTGTTTCAATAGGCTCTCCGTGAAGTCGTCCTGCCATAGTCCGTCTATCCATATGGGAGAAGTGGACTCCATCTGCCCATCCATCTTTTCCTGCAACGACTCGGCTGCGTTCTTCGGCTTCTGTTGGTTGACATCATTTCCTTCGTCTTCATCAACATCATCTTCTCTGCCGGAAGAATCCGTTTCTGGAGAATAACCTCTCATTCCGTTGTTCTCTGTTCCCATACCATAGCCCTCATCGTATGATGTGCCGTCTTGGAAACTTGTGTCGTATTGCTTGTCGGCAACGCTAAAGCCACCATCGCTTTCATTGACGGCTACTGCGGCTTCCTCTTCCGTTATGTTGCTGATGTCAAACACTTCCTCGTTGCTCTTGGCTTCTTCCTTCTTACCATACAGGTCTCTGGTTATCATCACCGCATAGTAGATGGCGTATGCAATGGTAAGACTGATAGCGAATATCAAAAATGGACTCATATAATACTTTGTTTTATTGATGATTTATACTCTATGCAGTGGCAAACGTGCCAATTGCGAGTGCAAAGTAAAGAGTAAAATCCGACATACAAGAATTTTGTAAAGTATGGCCATCAAAGTTTAAGATATATTCAAATTATAATCATATATCATACTCTCAATCATACTTTAATCAGCTTCTTCTGTTCGTTTTCGCATTTTTGGGAAAAGGGCATAAAAAAAGCCCTCCGAATGGGAGAGCTTGATAAGGTATATCGTAATACCTTTATTTTTCCATGTATTGTTTCAGTTCCTGTGTGATATATGTCCAAACTTCTTGGAAGGTTAGTGGCTCCTTGAATTTGATTTTCTTCAAATAACTATTCCACATAATATTTCGTTTGGCATCTGTCGCAAAAGAATCCTCGAAAAGGCTATATTCCGTTGAGATGGCGGTGCCTCTATTCTCAAACGTGGCTGTGATGGCTTCTTGCAATGTGTTCAAGTCAATATTTCCTGCTTTTAGTATTCTGTACACATCAAAGAAGTCTTTCATGCGGCTGTTCTCTGTCGCATGGTCTATCATTGCCTGATACTTTTCAGCCACCACGGTCTCTAAAGAGTAAGCCAAGATGTCAACTTCTGGTAATGTGTCCAGCAACACCGGATAAGAAAGGTCAACGGGTGCAGGAGTTATGATGTCGCCAAAGCCTACATCCATGGAAATAACTTGGCTTGCCGTGTCAAGTCCTACCTTGACATGCACTCGCACACCATTATATTCTTTTTTGAGAGTGATTTCTTCTACGCTAATGCTGTCCTTTTCAAAGACAACTCCGTCTTCCAGACATTCTATGTCGCATAAATTTCTGAATGTCTCCTTGATATTGTCCAACTCACGGCTAATCTGTTGACCAAGGAAATCTATGTCCAATGTTGGTCTTGCTTTCAAATGCTCATGGGCATACAGTAATGCACCACCTTTCAATATAAAGCGTTCTTTGTATGGACTTACCGACAGACGGTACAACAGACGCTCCTGAAAGTATCGTGTCAATATCGATTGGTAGAAGACATTCTCTTCTTTCGATATATTAAGCAGTTTCGCTCTTACCGAGCGAGCATAATTCTTTGTTGTCATATTTATTATTTTATAGTTCCATTTGTAGATATGGTCCCAATGTTTTGGCAACTCTCAGTTGTGAGGCATATTTCATCAGTTTGCTGACATTACGATCTCTGCGTTTCAGATATTCCTTTATAATCTCCGTACAGACATCTATGCCGATTTTGTTTCTATACTTTACTGCATCACAGACACATTTCTCCACATCATATATCCTCACATTGAAACCCTCAATCTCAGTATTCGTAATTCCAAGGTTAAAGGCGGTATCACTCCAATGGTATAGTGTAATTGGGGGATAATCTGGAAGGGTGATTTTTCGGCCTCTTTTTATTGCAAGACAATATTCTTGTGGTACCTGTGTAGTCAACTGATAATGTGACCAAGCGGAATACAGACACAACACGCCACCAGGAACAACCTTTTCCACATCAAGCATTTGACTTGCCAAATGGTCATCGGTTGCATACACACCTCTTTTTATTCTGGTGAGTTCGCCATTCTTGGCGGCTTGCAATACTTTATAGTATGCAGCTCTTCCTGCCATATCTTTTGCAGAGATGTAGCCTTCAGATTTTGGATTTGTCATACGCTTTTCCATGATTTGCATCTTTAATTCTGTACAAAGTTACTACATATTTTCAAAAGTGTAGTATGTTTGTACGGAAATCTACGCAAAAATCACGCAAAATATAGTTTTCTACGGAGAATATTGACTTTCTCCGTAGAAAATTATCGTTTTATACATCCTCTTTATGCGGAATAATGGATTTTCTGCCGATAAGATAATCATTGACATCCTTGTATTCTGCATATCTTATGGATTCGTTGATTGCCCTGTTTTGATAACAGTCCATGATTGTATGGGCAGCCACCGTTCCTGCTTGGTCATTATCAAGATAACAATGGATAGCAGTGTAACACACCAATCGTTCCATGCATTTCCCAAGGCTACTGATGGAGTTCAGTACAATATAATCACATGGTTCTTGTATGCAAATCACATTGTCGCCTCGCTTTTCCAAAGTCTTGTACGAAAGAAAGTCCATAAACCCCTCGAAGATGCAGCATCTGTCCTGCACTCCAACTTGCTGTGAATGTATCAAGGATATGTCTTTCTCGCCCAAACAACCTTTATAATATGGGTTACGCAGCTCATAACCATCCCTGTTATTTGGAAAGGCTATACCAAAATACCGCTTGCCCTTAAACGTGTACCAGATCTCCTTGCAATAGCGTTTACCTATGTCCGCATCCACATGGCGTGAACGCAGATACGACATAAGCACAGGGTAGGACAATTCTTGGATATGTACCTTGTCCATCTTGTCTGTCTCTACTTGTGTCGGTATGGGAGGTTTTGCCTTTGTGGACTTTGGGTTGTTCATGTCCGCTGCTATATGCTGCAATGCAGCACCCACATCATCCGTATTGTAGAGAAGTTGGGCAAGAGCAATGATGTTGCCACCCTTGCCAAGAGCAAAGTCATACCATTGGTTTCGGCTGAAGTTCACCTTGAACGATGGCTTTGTCTCCGCATGCAATGGCGACAGATAATAAGATGTGGACTTGCTGCATCGTTTGGGCTGATGTCCCAATGCGCTCAGATAGTCCGTGAGTTTGATTTCCTTTGCTTGTTGTATGTTCATCTTTCATTCATTTTTTGTTCATTCGTGCGCTTATTATATATACACCAGAGTGAATGAACGGTTTTGTGAAGTCATTTTGTCGTATGTCCATGTAGTTAAATATGATGCCACTTCACAAAATCCGTCCGTTCTACTATTATATATACACCGAGGTGAATGAAGTGGTTTTTGAAGCGATTTTCGCTTCATCCTCACTTCTTCACCTCCTGCTCTTCAAGCAGCGGAAACGAAGGATAATCCTTCATTCTGCAATACTCGTTGTTGCCACACTTCACCACCAGTTTGCTCTTCAATAGGAAGGTCAGCAACTTTGACATCACTGTTCTACCTCTGGCAAAACCAATAGTTGTATATCCTTTCGTCAATGCGTTTATCACATTCTCATAACCTGACACCACTTTCTTGCCGAAAGCCATTCCAAGCGCCTTGTCATGCTGCTCATCGGTAATGTCGGCTATTGTCATCTTCGGCTGTTTGGCTGTGGTGGAGTCAACCACATAGTCCTTGGCAATCTCTGGAAGTCCCTCCTTGTTTATTTGGAACGCAAAGGGCGCAAAGTCCTTGTCTCGGATGTTGAGCGGTTTCACTTCACTCACATTCGCCATCGAATTGCTCTTGCTTATCACCAGTACCGTCTCTGCCTTGTTGCTGAGTTCCGTTCCTATGTGACCTCTTACATTGTCATCACCCTTATTCAGGTGCAAGACGCAATGGATGTGCAGGTCATAGCGGCTTGACCATTGCATCAGTTTGTTGATGATATGGACAGACTCGCTCGGATTGTTGATGTCGAGCATCAAGTCCCTTATGCCGTCAATGATGACCAAGCCAAACCCCTTTTGTGTCTGCAAAGCATATTCTATCAACCGCAGTCTGAGGTTGGGACTGTACTCTCGCAGTCCGAAGAACACAAGGTTCTCACTGTTCATGTTGTCGGGCAATCCTGCAAGCCGGAGGATGCGCTGCATCACGCTGTGACAGTGGAAACGGCTCTGCTCCGTATCAACGTAGAGTATCTTACGCTTGTCATCGGGTAGTTTTGCCGTATATTGCAGCACCTTTCCGTTAGCAAGCGAGGCAGCTACCAAAGCGGACACGTTGAACGTCTTTCGGCTCTTCGCCTTGCCTGTGGAGGCACTGAAGTTGCCAAGCGTGGCTATGGTCGAGTTGTCCACCCATATTATCTGTGGCGGTGTCTGGTAGGTCTCGTCCGCATGGATAAGCGATGCCTTCAGCAACTTTTCCAACAAATCAGCATTGTCCGCTGCGCCTTCAAAGAGGCTCATGTCGTTCATTTCTTCCATCGTCATCTGCTCTTCAAGGGTTTGTTCATCACATAGCGTATGGCATCCTGCTCATACACCTCTTTTGTTTTCACAGGGTGCTTCTTGATCCATTCCACCAGTTCTTCCTTGCTGAAATAGATGGTCTTGCCGTTTGGCTTGTAATGGGGAATGGCAAAGGTACGTGTCAGTTTGTAAAGCTGACTCTTTGAAGCGTCAAGGAATACGCTTGCCTCGTCAAGGGTGAGCACGTCTTTTCCTGCAAAGAGCCATTTCTCCAAGCACTTGATGCGGTTCAGCACATCCTCCACTGGTCCAAGCAGCTTGAATGCTTCTTCCATTTGTTGAATGCGCTCGGCAAGTCTCATTGGTGTCATATCTGCCAGTTCTGGTTCTGTCAACTCGTGTTTATCCACGTCTATCGTTGGCGGTAGGATAGCGCCATCCTTTGGTGGATTGTTTGCCTGATTTGTTGTCTGTCCAATCATTGTCGTAATTTTATTTATCGTTACACATAACGAGGTCGCCCTCCATAACCAGGTTTCTGATTACGGAGGGCAAAGGTAAGGGCATTTCTGCCCAATCGGATGGAAGTGCGCTTGACTGTCAACCGACTATCAAGCCAACTGTCAAGGTTTTCATCTGTCAGATGGTGTCCTTGCTGTCATTTTTACCGCAATCTGCTATTTCTTGCACTTTCTTGCGGATAGCCTCATAGATACTGGCGTTGGTACTTTTGGCATCACTGGTTGCTGAGGACAGCTTGGTTGTTGTAAGTGGCTTGTCTGTTGATGAAGACAGAATGAGTTTATGCTTGGCAATGACCGATTGCCATTGCTTGCAAATCAAGTTCTTGCTGCAGAGCATGTCAAAGAAGAATGCCACACGTCTGTTACTTCTCGCCTTTAGCTGCTTGCAGACTTGGCACGAGAAGAGTTTTCGCATATCCTCTTCCGACACATCGGCTGAGAACAAATGAACCTCATTGGCATGGCGCGCAATGAGGTTCAACTGAGTAGAATCAAAGTAACATTGAAAGTCCTGTTTCGGTTTGGTTTCTTGTGCTGTTTGTAATATTGACGGTGGTTTACCATGGAGATACTGACCGTTTGGAGGCGGCTCCGTGGTGTTGAACTTGTGATGAAGAGCCTTGTAGTCATGATACTCGAAATCCACTTTGGTAAAGAATATGACTACCAAGTCCTCACGTTCTTCAAGAAACTCCTCCATGATGTAGAAGTTCTTCTTGTGCTCGTTCTTGCCTGCCGCATACTGGCAGTCCGTATAGGAATGGCTGTTGAGAAAGTCCTTTTTATAGCGGTGATACAGTTTACCGCATCCTATTACTTCCGTCTGATAGCACTCATGGGCTTCCTTGAAGAACAGCCACAATTTGTTGGTACCACAAATGCCACCTACACCGTTAGCGAAGGTGCATTCATTGCATTGGGGTAAAAAGAGAGAACGAGGAGTCGTCTCGTCCTTGGTTGTTTGATGTATTATTATGTTCCATTTTTATTCTTCGAACGCACTGTCCAATAGGGAAACAGCCTCGTCCTTTTTCTTATTGATGATTTTTGCGTAAATTTGTGTCGTACGCACCTCCGTATGACCGAGAAGTTTGCTTGTAGTGTATAGGTCTGCGCCCATGGTCAGCTCCATCGTGGCGAACGTGTGTCTTGAGACATGGTAGGTCACATGTTTGCTGATACCTGCCGCACGGCTCCATTCCGGGATGCAGTCGTAGTTCTTGCTTGGCAGTGTTGGAAACACCTTGTCCTCGTCACTCGCAGATCCACGCTCAGGCATCCAACGAAGGGCTTGCTTGTTGAGAGGAAGATAGAGAGGCTGCTTGGTCTTGTACTGTAATATCTCAACTCGTGTCTTGTCACCCTCGGTGATGATGTTTTTCCACTTCAAACTCTTCACGTCACTGATACGGAGTCCGCAGAAGCATGAAAACAGGAACGCCGCCTTGATATCCTCACGCTTGCAAGGGGTGTCAATCAGTCTCTTTACCTCGTCAACGGTTAGATACTCTCGCTTGGTACCGCCACCTTTCAGAACATCCATGCGAAGACGCAATACGGGATTGTCGTCCATTATCTCTTCCTCAATAGCCATGTTGAAGGCTGCTTTGAGGCATTTGAGATAGTTCATCACCGTGGATTTGGACGGATGGGTGTGCTTGTAGGTGATATAGTCGTTCAACAAGAACACCATGAAACCATTGCAGTATTCCTTGGTCATCTCTGCGAGTGTCACATTTGGCGAGTGTTCCCTCACTGCATTCAGCACGCTGTTCACCCAGTTTCGGGCAGATTGTCTTCCTCGCTCCACTTGTGCGTCACGGAATATCTCCAACCAATCCACAAGTCGCATTTTGATTCTCGACTTGTCTTTGAGCCCTGCGATACCGTTAGTGATGCTCATGATGCGTTGTGCCTTGATGGCATAGACTGCTTGCATCGTCTGCTTGTTCTGCTCCCTGGCAGCTGCGTCAACCTCTGGTATGAGATAAAGGCGCAGATAATCATAGGTACGGCGACCGTTGACATTGATGGATAGATAGACCGACTTGTTGCCGTTGGCAAGTTCCTTGAAGCGGATTCTCACAGGCTCCTTGGTCTTGGAATTTCTCTTGCGCTCAGTCTCGGCAACGGCAATCTCTGTCTTCACCTTCTTAGTGGCAAGATACTCCTTGTATTTGTCCACGTTGGCATCTGGATCTTCTCCATGCGGCTTGTAGCCTCTTCTGCCGACACGCTTCTCAAAGGTTCCGTCCTTCAATGCTTTCATGCGTTCCTTGGCCTTTTTCTCAGCTTCTTTCCAGATTTCCTTGTGTTTCTCCTCGCTGTCATCCTTACGAAGGTAAAGACCAACTGACTCATAGGCACGTTGTCCCTTACCATAATATATATCAAGAAAGAGGGAACGGTCTCCATTGCGCATCTTGCGACTACGGACTATCACAGAACTGGTGTATTCCTCAACTTTCTCCACTTGGTTCAGCTCGTCAGAAGGATCCGTGAAAGTTTCTCCATTGACAACCTCTCGCATCTTGCGTTCTTTCAGACGCTCTGCGGTTTCCATGACCAAGGCATTATTCTGCTTGTCAGCCTCGGTAATCTCTGGGTTGATATAGAGCTTCAGAAACTCGTACTTGCGCTCACCATTATAATATATGTCGAAGTAGAGCGACTTGCTGCCGTTGGCAAGGTCCTTGAAACGAAGAGTGACAGCTTCACGCTTGTTGGGTCTGCCTCTATGTTTTTTGATTGTTCCATCTATGGCTCTGTCCTCACCGTCATCGTCAATAAACTTCCATTGGTGTCCTTCTCTGCCAGAAACGGCTCCAACGACTTCGTTTACCTCACTTTCCTTTCCCTTGACACTTTTGCCAGTTTTATCACTGCCGACTTTTTTCTTCTTACTTAAACGTGCGGTCTTCTTGCTTGAAGTTGTTGTAGAAGCAGGATGCTCCAAGGAAGCCTTCACTGTTTCCAACTTCCCAGACAGAATTTCTTGCACTCGTTGGTTCTTGATAGCTTCTGCCTTCTGCAAGGTCTCGGCATTGACAGCCTTAGCCTTGCCATCGTCCTCTGGAAGCAGATAAAGCTTCAAGAACTCATACGACCTCTTTCCACTTTTGTAAGTGTCGAGATAAATCGACTTTGTGCCATTCGCCAAATCCTTGTAGCGTATGCGCACAGGTTCATTGTTACTTCTCATGTTACTTTGTTATTTATTCTACTTATTGTCATTTTGCGAGATTTGTTACTCACGGTGCAAAGATACGAAAAATAATCGGATTTGTTACCCAAAACAAGAACCAATTACGAACCATTAACTATGATAAATAATAAAATCAAATGGTAAAGTAACAAACAAATAACAAAATACACACTTTATCAAATGCCTGCTATATGCTGTATATATTAGCATTTACGCATAATTTCTTGTCATTTTGAATGTTGCATGAGATTTGACGTTGTATTGTCGTTGCTCGTTTCGACAATCAGGGCAATGCGAAGGCCTTTCTACAGTGGAACGAGTGACAGGACTGGCTCCACGTTTTTTGTATATATGTAACATGTGTAATTATTGCTGCAAAGGTAGCCAACAGCACTAATATTCTTAAGCTCTATGGATAGATGGCCTATTTTTCAAACTCTGACGTTCAGAGAGTTTCCATTTCCTGTTGATCGATATGAGGAGTATGTCGACGGTAAACTCATCTCACAAGGTGAAGTGCATTTTGAAATTCGTTTCAAACAGCATAATGGTGGTATCTTTACGAAGGCAGGATTGATTACTGTTAATTTACAGAATAATCCTATTCCTGAGAAAATTCTATCAAAGTTTGAGTTTGATAATTGTATCACAAACAATGATCGACTCGTGTTTTACATCAATGCAGAGCAATCCAACATTAACGATGCAGGACTTTCGGCGATAGGCCTGGTGATGGGGTATTCTCGAAAGAAAAAGAAATATGTTGAGAATGAACCTATTATCGGCAATGTTTTTACTATCGACCAAAAGGTCGCAAAAGTAGCGTTCCGTTTCGTGAACCCTGATAGATTAATTGAATTTTACTAAATAACTATTGTTATGGATTTCTTGAAAGAATTGTTAGGAAGGTGTGTTGGAAAATCTGCGCTTGTTCAAAAAAACTTAGAAAAGGCAAGTGTTTCAAATTCTATGGGTAAAATAGAAGTTGTCGATCTAGGACTTCCATCTGGTGTATTATGGGCTACAGAGAATTTGGGCATATCTTCAGTTTATCCTTTGGGAAAATATTTTGCATGGGGTGAGACTGAATGTAAGACATCGTATGGCTGGGACTCATATACATTGTGTAAAGGAACTTATAATACTCTCTCAAAATACTGTTTAGATTCAAAATATGGAATTGTTGATGGGCTATTTGAACTGGACGGTAAAGATGATATAGCGACATTGACTTTAGGGAAAGAATGGCATATTCCATCAAAGAAGAATATGGAAGAACTTTTGTCTTATTGTTCTTGGAAGGTTGAGGCGCAGAATGGTATTTATGGTTGGAGAGTGACTGGACCTAATGGAAAATCGATTTATTTACCGGCAGCAGGTTCTGCAAGTGGAAATCGAGTTGCGGGAATTGGGGAGTTTGGTAGGTATTGGACATCAACCTTGCATGAGGAAGGAAATTGTTCTGCTTATAATTTACGCTTTAACCAATCTACTTATGAATTGGTTGATGATACACGTTTTTATGGTAGAATTATCCGACCAGTAAAGATTGTAGATTTACTGTAAGTAATTTAGTGTGATATGAGTAATTTTATTTTTACCTCTCATTTTCAAAAAAGATTTGAAAATGGGAATTTGACAGCAGTGTCTGAAAAAGACTATTCTTTTCAGAATATACCAATTGGCTATGGAGATAAAACTTTGGCTAATACTGTAATTGACTTTTGTATTGATAGAGTAGTATCCTTTGAAATTGTAAATCAAGATAAACAAAGGGATAAGGAACCATATGTTTTTAAGGATCGTTCTAAGTGTATACAAATTATATACCATTTGTCGGAAGATGAAAAGTCTATTGTGTCAATAGAAATGATACGTTTGGATTTAGGGTTTCATATTTGTTTTTATGAAGATAAAAGCAGTGAGGCTATTCCTTCTGATTTGTTGAGAGAAGAAATTGCAACCGTGGATGAGTTTAGAAATGCTTATCCTGAACGATTGTTGTCTAATGATGAATTAGAAGAGGAGATAGAACGATGTGTAGATAGAATAGAAACTGCTCAGGATTATCTTTCTGATGAAGATGATTACAATGTGTGTGCAGTTTTGAGAAGTAAATTGGCTAATTATCGCCAAACATTGAGTGTGTTGCGTGAAGAGAAAATACGTAGAACAAAATAAAATGAATATGAATGATTTGAATGGTTATTTAGAGTACAATGGATTGATTTATAAGATTCAGTCCATAGAACAACTTCGAGACTTTATGAATGGCCTTGGAGAAAAGTCAAAGGAGATGACAGAGCAAGAATTGGCTGTGTTGTGCCAAGTCTCATTTCGAGATTTTAATAAGGAGATTACCAATGATGATGATATAGTTTATTCATTGGGCAATAGATTGATTAGTGGCGTGTCTGATGTAGTCTGTAATCTTCAAACTGCAGTAACAGGCTCTGTTGTTGAATATAAGATAAAGGAAGGAACTGTTGCAATTTGCGACAATGCCTTTAATAAGAAAGGGGTACAACGCCGTAGAAATATCTATATGCCAAATAGTATTGTGACTATTGGTAAGAGTGCTTTTTCGCAAGCGAATATACAGGATGTGGTTTGGTCGCAAAAATTAAAGTTTATTGGAGCTTCTGCTTTTTATGGATGCAAACTCCTTAAGGCAAAGCAAGGATTGGATTTGCCAAAATCTTTAGCATATATTGAGGCGGAGGCTTTTGAGAATTGCTACAATGTACTTAATGTTGTATTTCCCGACTCTATCAAAAAAATAGGCAGTTATGCTTTTAAGAACTGCGACTCGTTAGAATGGGTCTATGTTCCTGATACGGTTATGGAGATGGGGTCTGGCGTGTTTGACAAGTGTGATAATCTTAAGGAAATAAGAATACCAAAAGGTAGCCGTACAAAGTTCGAGAAGTTGTTACCTTTCTCTATTGATAAGTTTGTTGAAGTGTAATTTTATAACTGTAAGATTATGTTTGGAATATTTGGTTCAAGAAAGAGTATGAACGAGTCTTGCAAGAGAGTTTTGATGCAACTTTGCGAGACTATGAGAAATGCGCCTATTTATGCGGGTGTTGAAACCACGATGGCTGCTTCTTGTGAAGGAATGATAAGAATTCATCAAGAACAGAATGGGCGATTAGTGAATAATTTCGATTTTTATCCAAATTCAGATGGTTGGATAGATTCTGTGGCCATATATGGCTGTTATTTGGATAGTCATTATCGTACAATAAGTAGTTCCATGGAGATTTTTGGATTAAAGGTTTCTGAGATTTCACATGAAGGTAATTATGTTGATTGTGAGTTGGATCAGAATCAATTTCCTCATTGATAAATAAAGCTGCTATGCTGTGTCTTGAAAACACAGCATAGCATATCTTGGGATATTATCATAAAAGAGCCCACTTGATTAGTGGGTTCTAAAAATGGGGTTGCATCGCTTATCACTCCTATTCGTAAAAATTCTATTTTTATAGTGAAGATTGGCAATAAGAGCATGAAAGTTATCATGAAATGATGCATATTCAATTTAAATCGAAATCTATAGAATAGGACGCTATATTTATTTGCAAGCCTTGTGAATGAAAAAAACAAGGCTTGCTGATACAACTTATCAAATTTTTGTTTAATTTTGCAATCGATACTAATAGATGCTACTATATGGAAAAGGATTCTGAAAAAATGAAGATATTGTGCATCGGTGTCGGTGGGGCTGGCACTAATGTAATCAATCGTATGAAGGATATTGGTATTCCGAATGCAGAGTTTCTGACATTTGGAGGATATCGCTATGACTATAGCCATCCCGAAATTCCTCATTATAATCTTATAGAAGTCAATGAAATAGATAGCTTGCCTAATGGTTCTGGACCAAAGGTCTTTGAAAGGTTGGCTAATAATGTTGCCGATGATATAAAGGAAGTTCTTTTGTGTCATTTAAACTCTCGTAAGTTAGAAAATGAAAGAGTGTAAATATTGGATAGTTGTACTGCTACAGCTGTGCTTTCTTTCTATCAGTTGTGGAGAAAAGGGGGCAAAACAAGTTGCTCCTGCTCAAGATCATGCCTTTTTGAAATATGAAAATGATGAAGATGAAAAGTATTCGCAAGCGATGATAGCACAAATCATCAAACATTTTCATCTGCCAAATAATACTGTTGTAACAGATGAGGATGTTGATGCAATCTTGTTGAGAAGCGTTGATGGGGGAGATGGCATTTATGGCGGTGACGTAGTTAGCATTTGGAAATATTATAAGAAGCAGAATGATATTCAAGAAATAGTTACGGCGCATCCTATGGCAGATTTGTTATGGTATAATCCAGATAAAAAACATGGTGTAACGATAGGGCTAGATTCTGTTTTTGTGGCAAGTGAAGCCATGCTTGTCCCTCTAAATCCTGATGTGGTAGTTGTAAATGGAACAACAGACAAGATGAATACAATTTATACTTTTATAGTAGATAAGGATGCGGGAAAGGCAATATTGTTACCCTCTAATCTCGGCTGTGTAGGTTTCACATCTGAAGATGGACTACCAATCTGCCAGTCTTATCGTCATTATTCTGATACTAGGTTTGGTAGGTATTCTGTGGTATCTGTTTATGATTTGGATGGAAACCTCGTCAAGGAAATGTCGTTTGAAGATTATAAAAAAGACACTAGTGATTTCTAAATGGACAGAAAAGCGGCATCTTATTTTGCAAAATTCAGATTTGGATTTTTATATAGCCTCAAACGGTGTAGCTTTGAAAGCTGATTTTGAAAAGAGTTACTTTCTGCCTACTGTGCAGATAAAAGATGAGAAAAAAGGATATTCCGCTCATGTTTATTGTTGCTACATCACAGTTGATGACGAATTGGTTAGAGAACATGTTGTGATGAAAGTTCTTGACGGGAAAATTATTAGCTATAAGTTGGCTGACAAAGAAGTGTATATTTGGTGTGATATTGTTGATGATAATAATCCCTTGCCATTCTAAAGATGTTCTGAAAGGAAAGAAAAAATTCTACTCTTAATTCTACTCTTCACTCTTCACGGATGTAGTGTAAATTGTTGAATATGAGACATTTGTGGTTGTGAAGAGTTACGCTGACTCTTCACCACTCTTCACCACTCTTCACCAATCTTCAGTAAGCGGCTCCGCGTTTATACCATTGTAGTCTTCTCTTTTGTTCGTACCTTTGC
>NZ_VZCB01000003.1 GCF_009494395.1 Segatella copri
CGTTCTCTTTTCCACAAGCACATCGAAAGCCTTTTGGATGGAAAGCAACAACTGCTCGATGTCCTTGTTGGTTTCCACGGCTTCCTTGCTCTTGCCCTCCAATCGGCTGGCACGAGGATTCCAAAGCGATGGAGTGCAAGACAACTTGCAGGAGAACTGCGCCATAGTCCTGTTCACCGTGATGCGTCCCATGATGGGAGCTTTTCCATTCTTGTCCATTCCGCTCTTTTTTAGGTAGAGCAACACCTTGAATTTTTCGATTTTCATAACGCTTACATTTTGAGTGTGCAAATATAATCATTTTGTAAGCGTTCCTTGATACGCAAAACATTGAGAATCAGCGCAATAAAATCCGTCGATGCACAAAGTTGCCTTTCCGTATTGTTACCTGCTTTGCATAGGTAACTGTGGCTCACGATTTAGTAACTGAACTACTTCAATATTCCTCACTCGCTTGCTTTATGCCGATTTGGCAACTTTGTGCAAATCTGCTCATTCCCAACTGTTTACGTTCCAACCTCTCTTATTCTCCTTTGGCTGCTTTAGAGCTTTATGTTAATATTTATAAATCTAATTTTTTCATTCTTATAACACACAAAATGATTCTGCTTCCTTACCGGTTCTGCGGCGATAGTCATCACGCATACGCTTTTCCATTTGTGCTATGTATTCTGCCTTTCGCTCCCTAGAAGCTTTGAAGCGACGTATAAAATCTGCTTTTTTTTCTTCTATGTTCATAACGTAATCTCCTTATTAATTATACTTTGTGTGCAAAGATATACTTTTTCTATGATACCGCCAAATGTTTTTTGAAAAAAGTTATTTTCCCCAACACAAGCTATAGGAACTTTTGTTCTTCTATCACCAGTTTGCTCAATACCGGTAAGAGCTTTTCTATCTTGCGGCACTTCACCTTATTATAATAGAAGTCTATATCGTCGAGGAGGTCATACGCCTGGTCTTCGGGCATATCACCACCATAGCCTCCTGCTACAATCGTTATGGCGGCCAGCTTGCGAGCATCTAAGTGGATATGGAAATCGTAGGTGCTTCGAAGGAGCATAGGAAGAGCATTGTACATGATGTTGCAATAGTGCAGCAAGTCTTTGAAATCTTCTGATTCCGTCAAGTAAGCTTCCAGCATCTCTTCCTAATATTGGCGGAGAAGCAACAAGTACTTTTCCTTTCCTACCTTACCTTTTATGTTTTGGGTCATCACCCAGAACAGGGCATGGGACAGGACTATTTTATCTTCTGAAGGGTGGTAATAGAAGAGGTCGTCTTCTGGGCGATTACTCTTAGCCCATTGTTCTTCTAACTTACCGATTATTTCCTTTCGGAAGGAATTTCTTTCTTCTTTGTTCATTGTATTATATTGTTTTTTGGGCACGCAGATTTCGCAAATCACGCAGATTTATACCCCCATCGTAAACTTCATCAGGTCCATCAACAGTTCTTCAGCTATTTTCTGTGCCATCTTCTCTAATTCCTCGAAGTGAAGAAGACCGCTCTTCTTTTTGTTGGCTAGAACCATCTTGGCTAAATCTTCTGATGGAATGTGATGGAAACGAAGAAAGATCTTCTGCATCGCATTCAGCATCGTACCACTATGCATTGCATAGTCAGATTGTGCATCTGTCAGGGTTGAAGAATCTTTTCCCTTTAATGTGGGCACCATCTTTTCGATGGAACCATATAAGGTTCGCATATCCATCAGCAGAAGTTCGGCATAGCGCTCTAATGTTGACTGCTTGGCTCCCTTCATCATGGCTTCTTCCAATCCCTGGAGGTCATCAA
This sequence comes from Segatella copri, assembly GCF_009494395.1. Lineage (GTDB taxonomy): Bacteria > Bacteroidota > Bacteroidia > Bacteroidales > Bacteroidaceae > Prevotella. The sequence goes on from NZ_VZCB01000003.1 coordinate 1,798, forward strand.
TGTAAGGGAAGAAGTCTTCATAAGGAAACTTATTGCCTAAGTTCAAATTGACTAATTCCAAGGTTACGAAGAAGGCTACCTGACTTAACTTGGGATAGTGCTCCAAAATGTCAATCAGGTTGATATGATCACCTTTTTCCTTCAAGGACGCTGGTATCTCAGATTTGCCATGGACTGCGTCCAATGGTACGTTGTCCAGGATTTTACGTATACTACTCGGCATAAAAATATGCCATTCCGTTGCAGCTTCGTAAGTTACAACTAAATGCAATTTCTGCATCAGGAGATACCTCGCATCATTCCTCGGATACTTGATGCATTCTTCTGTTGAGGAGGATAAAAGCTTCTTGAGAAGTTCCAACTCTTCTTCAGGCAAAACCTCAAGCGTCCATAATGGGTCTTTGGTGAATATATCGGCCAAAGCATCTGCAATCTGTGCCTTGCGCCAACTCTTCGGTATATCTATACGAGCGAGTTTGCAATGCTCAATGATATTGACTTTCGTATCGAAAGACATCATGTCATTCAATGAAAGAATATCAACATAAGGGAGTTGTCGTAGTGTAATCATTTAGTTTACTTTTATTTTGTCCCTCATTGCAGTATCGCTCTGCACTAGTCGTCGCTCGAATGAGGAGTTTTTCGAAAACCTACCCGTCCTTCCTTGCCCTTAAGGAAGGCTCCACCTCTCATCTCGGTCTTCTCCCCTCAGGGAAGAAGAGGAAAACCGCCCTCCGGTGCTCGGAACCGCTACGCTATAAGGTTGGCGGGGCATCAAAGCCCTGCGCCATGATATGCGGGATGGGACCGCCTTGCTACAGCTTGCTGATTGAGACAGCCTTGCTATAACATTTTACTCAGGTAACTCATGTTATTGGACTACCAACCAAAAATGTCACTATGTGTACCAGTACATGCATTTTTTAAATGACTTTTTAAACAAAGTTGAATACTTAACTGTATATTTCATCATTCCGTAAGACTCTTCATCAATTCATCCAAATCATTAGTAGCAAAGAGTTTTTCATTCTTTGCTGCTTCTAATGCCTTGTCTAATCTACAAGCCTTAGGGGCTTTTTGCTTTTTGGCAACCCACCCGAATTTCTTAATCAATGACTTGAAAAGAGAAATATCGGTTGCTGGGACATCTAATGTATATGTAGCTGTATTCATAATTGTATCTCCTTTTTTAGGTGCAAATATAAGAGTTTTCTTTGAAACCACCAAATTTTTGGAGGAGTTTTTGATTCTTGTCATAATCTCACACAGATTACACAGATCTCACGGTTTTTTTTACCTTTTTACTTTTTTACCCTTTTACCTTTTAAAGTTCCCACAGATTACACAGATAAACACAGATTTTTGGACCTGTGCGGTCCTGGGGGTAAGGTCACGCAGATTGCGCAGATGACGCAGATTTTTGGGACCTATACGGTCTCAGAAGTGGCGGGGCATCAAAACCCTCGCCATGTTATACGGGATGGGACCGCCTTACTATAGGTACCTTATCACTTCTCAACCTTTAAGGTAATCTCATCACCAAAAGTCAAGATGACACGCTTGGCGTTCTCCTGCTCTAAGGTCTGCACCTGATTCTCAAGCCAAAGGCTCATGAAGGAAAGGTCAGGATGGTACAAATCCGTATAGCGATAGACTTCCGGGAAACCATGAACTTGATCCGTGGCTGTAATTTCCAAGAAATATTGAGGGTCTGGCGAGGTACTTTTCCTCGTCAGTACCACTTGCTTAAGATCTAATATTTCCATATACTCTATTCGATTTTTTGCAAGAATGCTTTAGGAATATATCCTGTCGTAACAGCACACAACCCCTTGATACTCACATAAAGTTTATGATCTTTTTTGATACGGACGACATAGCCTTCCGCTCCTTTCAAAGGACCTTCAATAACTCTGAACTTGTCGCCTTTGGTAAACTTGGGATTATACTCATCATAAAAATCAAGTCCTTCAACACCAGAAGTTGCCACAATATTGAAGATTTTCACTTCGCGTTCAGAAATTTTAGAAGGTTCTTTCAAGTTCTCAGAATTTTTGCCACGATAGAGCATCACTTTATTGAGAAACATACGCTCCATCTCTTCTGCTTCTATTCTCGTGGTACGGAAAAGAATAAGAGATGGCATAATAGGAACTTCCTTCACCAGTCTCTTTTTCTTATTCTTGTCCCAATATTCTTGTTTCACATCATAAATATGTTCTATCTCATTGGTAACGAAATATGCCTTGATAGGCTTTCCTTTCCCAAAAAATATCTTGAATGCATACCAACTCTTCTCGTTGTCTGGTTGTATCATTGTTTTTTTCTATTTTGGTCAGGGTGTACTTCTCATTCCCCCGTGTCGTGAAATCATGTTTCAAAACACTTGGCAAGAAAGGGTTGGTTAGTCTATTCCCAATAACGGAAACCTCTAATCACAGACATACTCCTGATCCAAGAGCATGATAGTCTGCAACCCTTGGAATGATTAGCTGTCCGATTCCTTTGTCCTCAAAATCCTTCCCTCAATCACTCCCGTTCTTCTGAATCTCTACATAAGAGATACAGAAATGCCGAAAACTTTCGTTCAATCAACGACTTAGGAATTTATGTATTAAAAGAATAGTAAAAAAATGTTGATTTTTATAGAACAATATTAATTTTTTAACACGCATAATTTGCTAGTTTCCAACATTTTTCGTATTTTTGCAAGGTGATTCTGTATCTCTTATGTAAAGATTCAGAAAAATTGGTTCATTTTTCGAAAACCCTCTTTTTATTCTTTTTTGTGGCTTATAGGGCTGCCAGTATCTTGGCGTTGGCATCATCCACTTCTGAGCTTTTGATGGAGCGGAGATAGATTTGTGTGGTGGTTTCGGAATGATGTCCCAATGCCTCGCTGATGACTGAAATAGAGATATGGTTGTCTCTTGCTGCCGTTGCCCAGGAATGGCGGGCGATATAGAGGGTAAGTTTGCCTTTGATGCCTATCTTAGTTCCTAACTTCCTGAGATGGTAGGAGATACGGGCTTCCGCATTGTGATACTGGCGCGCCTCTTCCTGCATTTTGTCAATAGTTTTATCCTGTCTTTTGTTTCCATCATCAACAAGGAAAGGAAAGAGATAAGATGAGGAGGCGGTCTGCGCCTGGTACTTTTCCATCAGCTCCTGCATCTCCTTCTCCCATCGGATGGTGAGGCGCTGTCTTGTCTTGCTTCGGGTGTAATGGAGATAGCCTTCCTTGAGGTCGGATTTTCGGAGATGAACCAGGTCGATGAAAGAGATACCACGCAGATAGAAACTCATCAGGAATGTATCTCTTGCCATCTCTTCCTTGGGAGTGAGATCCTTGACAGATTGCAGGCTCTTGATCTGGCTGACATTATCTGTAGGTATGGCTCTCTTGCGGGTTGGGGCAATACCGGTATAGACATCCGAGAAGGGATGCTGCTGTGGCGTCAGTCCCTTTGCCACAGCTTTGTTGTAGGTGGCACGGAGGATGCGGAGATAGAAGGAACTGGTGTTTCTGCATACCTCCGCCGTATGATGCAGGTACGCCTCATACGAGCGCATCACTTCTGCATCTATCTCTTTTAGGGCAATATCCTTGTTGTCCCGGTATCGCTTAAAGCTGTTGAGGGTTGCCTTGTAATGAAGCGAGGTGCGGTATTGCCCGTTCTTCAGCAACAGGGCGATGAGGAGGTTCATGAACTGGAATAACGACTCTGATGTTTTCTTGTTTCTTGACATAACGATTGTGTATTTATGAAGTTTATTAATATATGATAGGGGCACCTCTGTCTCTATTCAAGAAACAAAGATGCCCCTATATAATATATTAATGTGTCAAGGACGCCAGTTCGAAGAAATCAGAACACGAATCCTGCATTGATATAGAATCCTACATTCTTGCCCAGGTTGGAATAATTGGCCTGAATGCTTACCGGACCCAGGACAAAATCATAGGAAGCCCTCAAGGTTCCTCCCCACAAATCATCACCGATGAGAAGATGGGAAAACTTGTGAGCTTCCTTGCCATACTCTCCCAGAGCGGTAAGATAGAACTTGCCTTTCACCCGATAGCGGAAACCGAGTTGAGCAGTCACCACATTGCATTCCAGCAGATGAACATGCTGTACGCTTTCCCAGGCCATCTGCCATGGCAGATAGTAACCGTCAGCTACTCCACCTGCATAATTCTGATAAATGGCAGGAATCGAACTGCCAAACACAAAACGGCTCTTCAACTTAGGAAGCAGATACAACCGGGAATTCAAACGCAGGGCACTTTCGGCACGGAAAGCTGCCTCACCAAATGGATTACCATCGGCATACTGCAAGCCGTCATCCGTATGCAGAACGCCCTGCACCTGTATACGGCTTCCACGGGTCGGGAAATAACGTCGGTCATAGGTATCCATCACTACAGAAGCAAAGTAGTTCAGGAAATGATCTGACGAACGTGACTGGATACTTCCATCCCGCATGAACATATCAGAATGATAATGGTAATAATCGAACTGCACACCCGATTTCAATCGGAAGTTGCCGATATCACGTGTATAGAATCCTGCCAGGGAATGCGAAAGGAACTCTAACGCATCCAGCTTATGCTTGCCTCCATAAAGGTCGAAATCATAATGAGCCAACCGGTAGGAGAAGCCCATTTTCGCTCCGAAAAGATTGCCGTATGCATATTTCATCTCCAGAAAAGGATTACGGGAGATTCGTCCAGTCAAGGCATAATGATGACGGGTAGAGAACTGCTGGTTGTTGGAAATCTGAGCAATGACGGTAGCCAGATCCTGCGTGTCAAATCGTGCACCCACACTGATTCTTCTGGACTCGTTGGGTTCCAGCATGAATACCAGTTCATAGGGTTCATCATTCGATAGTCTGTATTCCACGCGCGAAAAGATATTCAGTCCCCGGAGCATGGCGAGAGTAGCATCTATCTCCTCCGGACTGACTTCCGAATCATCCCTTAAAGCGATTTTCTTCCTAATCCACGCTTCTTCCTCACCACCGATGCCCTCTATCCGGATGCTTCCTATGTGGTAGGCTTCTGTATGCGATGGTTTCTGTAGCCTGCCGTGTTTCCAGTCTTGCCATGTATCATTCTGCATGATGGAATCAGGAACATCGGCATAGATATACTTCTTCAAATCCATCAGTTCACCCCACTTCTGTCGGGCAGCCTGTTCGCCCCTCTGTATCATCGTATCAATGGCTTCCGGCTGGAAACTGGCTGCCGAGAACCCCTTCAGAGAAGGATTGATATAAAGATCGGCTTCCGCCATATTCTTCCGGTATTTAGTCTGCCCCATCATACCAATGAGCTGTTCTACAACAGCAGAAGGCGATTTCAGCTCCTCCTTCTTCTTCCACCCGGTACTCAAATCCACGCAGATAATCACATCCGCTCCCATTTCCTTTGCCACATCAACTGGCAGATTGTTCAAGGCGCCGCCATCCACCAGCATCTTCCCTTTCCATTCTACCGGAGCAAACACGCCCGGTATTGACATGCTGGCACGCATCGCCATAGGCAAAGAACCCGACGAAAACACCACTTCCTTTCCGTCCACCAAATCTACTGCCACGCAACGGAAAGGGATAGGCAGGTTGGAGAAATCATCTACCTGATGATAACCCACCGTGAGTTTAGAGAAAAGGTTAAAGATGTTCTGTCCCTTCACATAACCTGTTGGCAACGAAACCTTCCTTTCCTTGGAAAGAGGAATATGAACGATATATTTCTCTCGTTCCTCTTTAGAAAGGAATGTCTCTGATTCCCTTTTCACCTGATCGCTCAGCAGGAAAAGCCAGTCCTGGTTGCGGTAAAGACTGTCGATATCCGCAGCATCATAGCCGATGGCATAGAGTCCACCCACGATGGCACCGATACTGGTTCCGGCAATATAATCTACAGGAATATCAGCCTCTTCCAGCACCTTGAGCACACCCACTTCGGCAGCACCCTTGGCGCCACCTCCACCCAAAACGAGTCCCACCTTCTTGCGGGAGTGCTGGGATTGCGGAGATTGCATAGGTTGCAAAGCTTGCGGATATTGCAAAGCTTGCTGGGCTTGCATAGGTGTATGCCACAAGAAGCCGAGCAAGAACAACAAACATAATATCATTCTTTGACGTACCATCATATTGCTCAGGGTTTTAATGAATAACTGACACGGCAAAGATACGAAGAAAGAATGGTACTCGCAAGTAAAACTACGATAAAATTGAAAATCCCCCATTTTTTCTTGCGAAATCAAAATATTCATCGTATCTTTGCAGAAAGAATCTGTAGAAAGAATCTGTAGAAAGGTAGATAGCTCACAAAAGCTATCCTGAAAACATAGGAGATAAGATTATGACAGAAATGAACGATAGAAGATTGCCAGTAGGTATCCAGTCTTTTGAAAAAATCAGAAAGGGTGGATACCTATATGTTGACAAGACAGATATCATCTGGCAACTTGCCAACAGAAATAAAACATATAATTACCTGAGCCGCCCACGCCGCTTTGGTAAGTCGGTTCTCGTGGATACACTCCAGGCTTACTTCGAGGGGAAAAAGGAACTCTTCAAAGGATTGAAAGTGATGGAGTTGGAAAAAGAATGGACCTGCTATCCCGTCATTCGACTCGACATGAGTTGCGGAGGTGCTACACCAGAAGAACTCAACTCCTATCTCGATGACGCCTTCTATAAACTTGAACAGAAGTATGAGGTAGCCGTGCGCCCAGAGGCATCCCTTGCCGTACGCTTCCAGAACATCATCGAAACAATATTCCAGAAGACCGGAAAACAGGTGGTTATCCTCATCGATGAGTATGATTCTCCATTGCAACATTCCTGGAAGACTCCTCAGCATGATGCCTGCACAGCCATCTATAAATCCGTATTTGCCGTCTTGAAAAAAGAGGACGAACACGAGCGCTTCGTCTTCATCACAGGCATTACCAAGTTCACACAAATCTCCCTTTTCTCCGTGCTTAACAATCTGAGCAACATCAGTTTTGATGCACCCTACGCCACTATCTGCGGCATTTCGAAACAGGAAGCTGCCGACAACTTCATGCCTGAGATTGAAGCGATGGGAGAAGAAAACGGATGGACTCCTGAGGAGACGCTGAAGCAGCTCACGGCCTATTACGACGGATATCATTTCTGCCGCAGAAATATGGTGGATATTTTCAATCCGTTCAGCCTCATCAATGCCCTGGATGATAGGGAATTGAGAAATTACTGGGCTTCATCTGGCGCCACTTCCCTATTGCCAAAGTTCGTGGATGACATGGAGATGAAGATGGAATATTTTGACCATTGCTTCATCGAGCGCGACACCCTGGAAACATCGGATGTGGTGAATGGTGGAGCCGAACTCTTCCTCTATCAGTCGGGTTATCTCACCATCAAGGGTTACGATGATGGCGTTTACATCCTGGGCTTCCCTAACTTTGAAGTTCGCAAGGCATTATACAGCGTAGTGGTTCCAGCCTTGACCATGAAGTCGAATTCGGAAGTGGTTTCTGCGCAGAGCTTCCTCAGAAAAATGATGCAGGACGGCAACACCGCAGAAGCCAAGAAGGCATTGAAGGCACTTATTGCCGATGTTCCATACAGTAACAAGAAGATGGCTAGCATGGATATGGAGGAGCGTTACCGACTGATAATGAGCACGATATTCAGGGCCTTGGGCTTTAGGGTGGAAGTAGAGAGAATGCTGGCCACTGGCAGAATAGACATGATTGTGGAGGTTCCGTCCATCATCTACGTCCTGGAACTGAAGCTATCTAACAATGGCGGCATTTCTGCAGCCGTGAACCAGATGAAGGAAAAGAGCTACACCGAGCCATTCAAGGCCGACAAGCGCAAGGTTATCGCCCTGGCAGTGGAACTCGATAAAAAGGGCAAGGGATTGATAGATTGGAAAGAAGTGGATGAGTCTTTGTAAAATACAACTCCAAACAAACATCCCGCCAGATGTCCTACCGGATTCAAAATCCGTTGGGACACCTGGCGGGTTCTTTTGTTTATCATAAAGACTAATGATACTCCTTTCTTTCTATCCTCCTGGCCCGCATGTTCAGCTTACGAGGATCTTGGCGCATATCCCAGAGATCCACAATTCTAACAAGATTTGAATCTTCATCATAGAAATAGATAATCTTGAAGTTCTTCATGATGATAGCACCACGATACTTTTGCCATTTCTGCAATTCAGGAACAAAAGGATAGCCAGTAGGCATCATTTCCAAGCGATGCCTAATTTTCTCATACTCAGCATTCCAATTCTTCACCGTTTTCCTTCCAAATTCAGAGAATGCATATGCCACACACTTTTGAAATTCTACAAGAAAAAGCCTTTCAACTTTAATTTCCACTATTTCCATCCCGGTATTGCCTTTCGCATCTGCGCTTCAAATTCATCTATGGAAATCCAATGGTCTGGATCATCCAAGTATTTCTCAACCTCTGCGCAATGCTCCATCACCTGCTCCAATGAGCGCCCCATAGGATAGGAATCGGTGTCGTAAGCCTCATCCCATGATACTGATGATGCAGATGATGCTACCGAACGATAAGCAGGCGATGGCTCGCAGACCTTATCCCCTGCAATCTTCGATTCCTCGATATGATATTTCTTTTCCTCCATAATTCATTCTTTTTTAAGTTCTACATAATCATTTATATTTTGAGACTGAGAACCTTTTTGGATTCTGTCTCATATCCCAAATGTCAACAATATGCACCACATCCAAGGATTCATCATAATAATAAACCAACTTGAAATTACGCATAAAATTAGCACCCCGAAGCAAATAACTAAACTTTGGAGCACCAAGAAAAGGGGGTTTACCTTCAGGATATTTTTTCAGGAAGTTCTGAATTTTCATCAGTTCTTCTTTCCACTTTCGAGCAGTTTTCTTACCAAAATTCTCATAAGCATCGATAATATACTGGCGTTCCTTTTCTTCATACAGCTTGTGGACAACTATCTCAGCCATGGGAATTCCTCATATAAACGTTCATTAAAGGCATCAACAGATTCCCATTTAGAAGGATCATCCTTAATGGTTTCACAATAATCGATACTATCCATAAGCCCTTCATAGCTAAAATGATTTTTAAGAACAGGAATTTCATCTTTCTGCTCTATCCCAGAATCAATCACGTGATGAGATACAGACTCTGATGTAACAGATGCATAAGCAGGCGATGGCTCACAGACCTTATCCCCTGCAATCTTGGATTCCTCGATATGATATTTCTTTTCCTCCATAATTCCTTCGCTTTTAAAGTTCCACGTTTTTTATGTAAAGATGATGCAAAGTTACAAAGAAAGATTGGAAACCGCAAGAAAATCTGAAAGAAAATGGCATAGAACGCTGAAATCAATGTACAGATGGAAGGAGATAACAAGATGGTAAAAGAGAAGCAAGAGGTGGTCCACAAAGCAAGAAGGCAATCTCAAGTGAACTTAATCACTTTTGATTGCCTTCTTTTTTTTATCATTAATCGTAAAGTAATATTCTGATTCTATTTTTCGCTTCCTGAGAAAATCTTGATGCGCTGTTCCTCAGAGAGCTTGCAGATAAGAAGCGTACCGTCTTCCTCGGCTACGATATAGCCGTCGAGTCCCTGGATAACCACCTTCTTCTCGTTCATCGTATGGATGATGTTGTTCTTTGATTCTATCATCTCGATGTTTTTGCCAATCAGGGCATTGCCGTTGAGGTCCTTGCGGCTCTGAGCCAGCAGACTGCCCCATGTGCCCAAATCACTCCAACCGAAATCGGCTGGCATCACGAAGATCTCCTCTGCCTTCTCCATGATGGCATAGTCTACCGAGATACTCTCACATTCAGGATAACGGAGATCTATCTCTTCCTGCTCCTTGTCGGTGCCATAGATGCTTCTCATGCTCTCGAAAATCTTGGCGATGGCAGGCTGATAAACGCGGAAAGCATTCACGATGGTGGCAGCACTCATCACGAAGATGCCCGCATTCCAGAAGAAACTCTTATCCTTGATATATTCTGTTGCCGTTGCCAGATCAGGCTTCTCTCTAAACTGGTCTACACGGAATATTTCCTTGTTTCTTGCCGAAGGAGTAGTCAAATCTGCCTGAATATAACCGTAGCCAGTCTCCGGACGGTTGGGCTTCATACCGAGCGTCACGATACTGTCGGTCTCGCTGGTAAATTTCATGGCAGAAGTAATCACTCTTCTGAACTCATTACCATTAGTAACAATATGGTCGGATGGTGTTACCACGATATTGGCATGTGCATCCTTCTCCTTGATGCGCCAGCTGATATAAGCGATGCAAGGAGCCGTATTTCTGCGGCAAGGTTCCTGAAGGATATTACTCTCCGGTATCTCTGGCAACTGCTCATGAACCAATGCTGCATATTTCTTGTTGGTGACAACCCACACGTTTTCCGGGTCACAAATACCTTCAAAACGGTCGAAGGTGAGTTGCAACAGCGTACGTCCCGTTCCTAGAACATCGATAAATTGCTTTGGCTTTTCAATGGTACTCATAGGCCAGAATCTACTGCCTACTCCACCTGCCATTATTACTAAATGATTATTTTTATGAGCCATATTTTAAAAATATATTTTAATAATCGGCAAAGGTACTAAAAATTATCTGTATAAACGAAAAAAAAGGATGGAAAAAACTTCCATCCTTTATTATTTGTCATATTCTGATTGATTTCTATCAAAAAAGACTGATTTCAATCCCTAAAGACTGATTTACATGATCATGATTTTCGGCAAAAGCCCGTTTAGAGCTTAGCCAATTCTGCCTTCCAGTTGGCATAAGCCTCGAGATAAGCCTGGCGGTTAGCCTCATCCGGTTCGATAACAGCCAACTTCTTCAGGGTTGCAAATGCCTCATCATGGTCCTTGTAGATACCGGCACCGATACCAGCACCCTTGGCAGCACCGGCACTACCATCTGTCTCATAGAGTTCGATGGTGGCTCCACTTACGCCAGCCAATGTATCTCTGAACAATGGGCTGAGGAACATGTTAGCCTTACCGGCGTGGATTTTCTTGATGTCCATACCCATCTGCTGCATGATTTCCATACCATAGCAGAAGCTGAATACGATACCCTCCTGAGCTGCACGTACGATGTGGGCACGGTTGTGCTTGGTGAAGCTCAAGCCACGGATGGAGCAGCCCACCTCTCTGTTCTCCAATACACGCTCAGCACCATTTCCGAATGGGATAATCTTCACGCCGTCGCTACCGATTGGCACACCGGCAGCCAGGTCATTCATATCAGCATAGCTGACGTCTGGAGTTACATTGCGATGAACCCAGGCATTCAGGATGCCGGTACCATTGATGCAGAGCAATACGCCGAGACGGTCGAGCTCTGTGGTATAGTTGACATGTGCGAAGGTATTCACGCGACTCTTAGGATCGTAGTTCACATCACCGAGCACACCGTAGACCACGCCAGATGTACCCGCTGTACTTGCGATTTCACCAGGGTTGAATACGTTGAGGCTGACTGCATTGTTAGGCTGGTCGCCGGCACGGTAAGAGATAGGAGTACCCTCCTTGAGTCCGAGTTCATCAGCAGCAGCCTTGCAGACTACGCTCTGTACAGAGAATGTAGGAGCGATGTCGGCAATCATACTCTCATCAAATCCGAAGTAATCGAACAGGAACTTGGCAGGCTTCTTGGCTGTAAAGTCCCACATCATACCCTCAGAAAGACCGCTGATGGTAGTCTTCACCTCACCGGAAAGTTTCATAGCGAGATAGTCGCCTGGGAGCATGATCTTATCAATCTTGTCGAAGAGCTCTGGCTCGTTCTCCTTCACCCACGCCAGCTTAGAGGCAGTAAAGTTGCCAGGAGAGTTGAGCAGGTTGCGCAAGCAGAGGTCTTCTCCCAGTTCATGGAAAGCCTTCTCGCCATAAGGTACGGCACGGGAGTCGCACCAGATGATAGATGGGCGCAACACCTGCTGGTTCTTGTCAACGCAAACCAATCCGTGCATCTGATAAGAGATACCGATAGCGAGGATATCCTCACCCTTGGCACCGCATTCAGTCATGATTTTCTTCAGCGCCAGCTTGGCATTATCCCACCACATCTGTGGATCCTGCTCAGCCCATCCAGCCTTCACCGCCATGATAGGCGCCTCATGGTCTGGATAAAATGCAGACGCTACAATTTCACCGTTGTCTACATCGGTAAGAGATGCCTTTACCGAACTGGAACCTACATCAAAGCCTAATAAATATCTTCTAGCCATAATTAGTTCATTTTATATGTTTATTATAATTAAATTGTTCTTTCTTTATATAATACGAACCAACATGGAATTCCCCCCGAAATGAAATATATTTTTTCTTGCTATTTACAGATTTTCGCCAAAGAGATCGTTGCTTACGTAGCCATTTCCGCTGTCGGAACCGGAATTATCCTCCTCTTTATTGATGCCAGCCGTGGCAGAAGAAGAGAAGTCGAGCATGAGCTGCTGAACCTGAACCGACTTGAAATTGATATGATAAACACCATACCCCTTGCCTTTCTCAATAAGCGAACCTGGGTCTTTGGCGCAACGGGTGAGATACTGTGTGACATAGGCATGCACATCCTTATAATTCAATGGTGTAAAGATTGAATTACATGAATTATAAACATGACGGGCAATCTTCTCAAGTTTGAGACCATTGCTGCCCGCAGCCATCAACACTCTGAATATCTCCTGATCTATAGACATGGTTACTGTAATAATAAAGTTTTTAAGTCAAAACAAAGATAAAGAACAAAGAAAAAGAAAGACTAGAGACAGAAAGAGCCGCGGCATTCTCCTGAAAAGAAAACCGCGGCTCCTTGAGATTTCTTATTTAAGCGAGAGCAACCTTGTTGTCCTCGTCCTTAATCTTACCCTCTTTGAAGAGCCAACCGAGACCGAGGATAGTATCCTCTGTGCTGATGCCAGCAGCCTTAGCAATCTCTGCAACTGTCTGAGGCTTCTCTGCAGCAGCAAGAGCCTGATAAACATCACCAGCACGGAAGCCAGCGTTTTCTGCGTTCAAGTAAAGAACGTCCTTCTTTGCAGCAGTTGTCTTCTTTGCAACTGGAGCCTTCTTTGTAGCTGTCTTCTTTGTGGCAGCTGTCTTTGTTGTTGATTTCTTTTCTACCATGATTTTAGTAAAACAATTATAGTCTCTATATTAGCACCACTTGATGCTTCACTTCCTTTTGAAGAAAGCATTTGATGATGCCCTTGCTTTAGTCATTTTTTAACACCTTTCAGCGTTATCTTTTATTTTGTACTGCAAATTTATAACTTTTTTTTCAGATTATCAACTTTTTATTGAAAAAAATGACGTATAATAAATAAAAGCGCAGCATTTCTTGACTTACATCAAGATAATGCTACGCTTTTTTGCTTATATTCAGCGATTTAGCTAAAATATTAATCCTTTAAGTCTAACTTGATTTCCAACTCATCGAGCTGCTTTGGATCCAACTCTGATGGTGCATCAAGCATCACATCGCGGCCTGAATTGTTCTTAGGGAATGCGATACAGTCGCGGATGCTGTCGAGACCTGCCAAAATGCTGACGAAGCGGTCGAGACCGAAAGCAAGACCTGCGTGAGGTGGTGCTCCATACTTGAAGGCATTCATCAGGAAGCCGAACTGAGCCTCAGCACGCTCTGGTGTGAAGCCGAGAACCTCGAACATCTTCTCCTGCAACTTGGTGTCGTGGATACGGAGAGAACCTCCACCCACTTCGATACCGTTGCAGACAAAGTCGTATGCCTTGGCACGAACCTGCTCTGGATGCTCATCGAGCAATGGGATATCGTCTGGATTTGGCATGGTGAATGGATGGTGGGTAGCCATCAGGCGCTGCTCCTCGTCGCTCCACTCGAAGAGAGGGAAGTCAATAATCCAGAGACACTTGAATACGTTCTTGTCGCGCAAGCCAAGACGCTCACCCATTTCAAGACGCAGAGAGCAGAGCTGGATACGGGTCTTGTTGGCATTGTCGCCACTCAGGATCAATACCAGGTCGCCATCCTTGGCACCCATCACGGTCTTGATCTCAGCCAATTCCTCTGGAGTATAGAACTTGTCGATGCTACTCTTGATAGTACCATCAGCATTATACTTGATGTAAACCAAACCCTTGGCACCTACCTGTGGACGCTTCACGAAATCGGTCAGTTCATTAAGCTGCTTGCGGCTATAGTCAGCGCATCCAGGAACGCAGATACCACCGATATACTTAGCCTCATCGAATACGGCGAAGATACCCTTGCCCTTGAAAGCTTCCTTGAGTTCTACAAACTCCATGCCGAAGCGCAAGTCTGGCTTGTCGCTACCGAAGCGGCGCATAGCATCATGCCATGTCATCTGCTCCAGCTTAGGCAATTCTACGCCACGGATTTCCTTAAACAGGTGGCGTGCCATCTCTTCGAAAAGATTGATGACATCATCCTGGTCTACGAAACTCATCTCGCAGTCAATCTGTGTAAACTCTGGCTGACGGTCAGCACGGAGGTCCTCATCACGGAAGCACTTGGCAATCTGGAAGTAGCGGTCGAAACCAGCTACCATCAGAAGCTGCTTCAGGGTCTGAGGGCTCTGAGGAAGTGCATAGAACTGTCCTGGGTTCATACGGGAAGGAACCACGAAGTCGCGGGCACCCTCTGGAGTACTACCGATGAGGATAGGAGTCTCAACCTCCATGAAGTTCTGGCTGTCGAGGAAGTTACGGATGAGGATGCACATACGGTGGCGCAACTCCAGGTTCTTGCGTACGGCAGGGCGACGCAAGTCGAGGTAACGATACTTCATACGGATATCATCACCACCATCAGTATTATCTTCGATAGTGAAAGGAGGAGTCTGGCTCTGAGAGAGCACGTTGAGTTCCTTCACCAGGATTTCAATATCACCGGTATCCATCTTAGGATTCTTGCTCTGTCGCTCGCTTACTGTACCCTTAATTTGGATGCAGTATTCACGACCCAGCTTGTTAGCTGCATCGCACAAGTCCTTGTTATCGGCCTCATTGAAGACCAACTGTGTGATACCATAACGGTCGCGCAAGTCAACGAATGTCATACCACCCATCTTTCTTGTGCGCTGTACCCATCCGGCAAGAGTTACCTCTTTGCCTGCATCAGAGAGACGAAGCTCTCCACAAGTATTACTTCTGTACATACCTTTATATTATATATATTTATTTACTACAATGTGCAAAGTTACGACAAAAAGAGGAGAAAACAAAAAAAAATCGCGAAAATATTATAAAATAATACCTTCGCGACCTTATTCTATGATAAACGAACTATCTATTTGCATCATTCCTGCCCATTTGTGCATCTTGCAGGAATCTTATTTCTATCCAAGACGAAATATTATTTGTGCATCCTGCGGAATGCCTGTCTGTGGAATTTCTCCTCTGCCCTGATAACGCTGAGCACCTTACTGGCTGGCAGTACTGTCAGGAAGCGTGCATGATATTCCTGCTGCAGCTGCTTCAGCTGGATGTCTATCTCATCCTGTCTGCGGATTGCCTCTTCACACGCCTCGTTATCCTTAGGATTGATGTGTCGGGAACGGCGCATCTCATCGAAAAGCATGCGCATCTTCTTGCCCATCTGTCGATACATGGGGAAGAATCTGGCAGCCTCTCCAGGCGTCAGGGCAGCATTGGTTGTGATATACTGCTCCAGTTCCGCCTGAAACTTCTTAGGGTCGAATGCAGGATGCTTTTTGCCATGCTGAGCCTGAATGCCAGTGATGCCCATCAGCAGCATGACCATCAAAATGATGATTCTATGTTGGAAATTCCATTTCATATCTTTATTTATTGTTTATTTCATCTGATTCCGTAACCTAAACGTTACTATCTTAGTTCTCTGTCATCAATGATGCATAGATAGTCTCATTGTCTATCATCGCATAGTCTGCCATCTCATTGAAGGCGGCTTCCTCACTGGCCACAGCTTTCTGTTCATGCTGCTTCACATGAGCCACCACCTTGCTGTTGCCTTCATGCTGCCAAGCCCAGAACGAGCCACCGCCCAGCAGCGCCACGACAGCAACGGCAGCAGCTATCTTGCGCAATGGCAACTTCTGCCAGAGCGTCTGACGGCTGCGTATGTCGATGACACGAATCTCCTGTTCCGGCAAATTCTCCATGATTCTCTCGGTGAGATGATCGAAGTAACCATCAGGAACCTTGAAAGGATTCTGCTTGCCAAAACGTTCTTTCAATATGTTTTCTTCTCTTGTCATATACTACTACCTTTACTTCTTTTTTATTATTGACGGATTCAACCTCAAAAGGTTTAATATTTCTGTAAGAATTCTGTTATTTTCTTCACTGCCAGATGGTAAGATGCCTTCAAGGCGCCTTCGCTGGTAGAGAGGATCTTGCTTATCTCAGAATATTTCATGTTGTCGAAATACTTCAGGGTGAACACCGTGCGCTGCACATCGGGCAGCAGGGCTACGGCTTCCTGCAGGTGTGCCTGGATCTCATCGCCATCGAAGTATTCATCGGCAAGCAGCCGTGACGCAATACCGGGTTCATCATCTGCGCTCACCTGCGTAGCCTGTTTCTTCTTTCTGAGGAAATCCAGAGCTTCGTTAATGGCAATACGATAGAGCCAGGTAGACAGGGAAGACTTTCCCTGGAAAGTAGCCAGATTGGTCCATGCCTTGATAAAGACATTCTGCAAAATGTCATCGGCATCGTCATGATTGAGTACGATGTTGCGAATCTTCCAATACAACGTCTCGCTATACTGACTCACCAGCACAGTGAAGCCCGCCCGTTGCGTCTTCGGATCGCTCAACATTTCCAAAAGTTCTTTATCTTTGATCATAATTAAGATTTATTTTCTTATAAATATTTCTTCAGATGCTCCCATATCACCTTGTCATATCCGTACACGTCTGGATATTCCCTGGTGCGTCCACCTGCCAGCGGATAGAGCGTATAGTAGGTGATGAAGAGAGGCACCTCCGGTTTCACCTTCACGCCATTCACCACCATCTTGCGGTTGCTCAGCGAGTCGTCCGTCATCGAATATTGTATCTTGTCCATCAGCTTCCGGTTCTTTTCTGCCAGGAGGAATACGGCAAAATCGTAAGGCTTCTCAATTCTGATACATCCATGCGATACTCCCCTCTCCTCTCTTTCAAAGACTCCCCTGCTGCTGGTATCATGCAGATAGACCGAGAAGTTGTTGTCGAATCGGAAGATGATGCGTCCCAGGGCATTGCCCTTGCCTCCGCGCTGCACCACTCCACAGGCACCAGAAACCAGCATGGCTCTCGTCACCCGATGCAGATCCACCTCCTCGCCGGTCTTCACATCCCTCACATAGTAGTTACGTGCCAGGAAATAGCCTGGGTTTCCGGCATGGCGGGCCATATCGTGAAGAATGATGCTGCGTGGCACAAACCATTTCGGATTGATATCCATTCTCTTGATATGGCTGTTGAGCAATGGGGTCTTGGTCTTGAGTGATCCGCAGCCGATACGCATGGTGAGTGT
The DNA here is from genome assembly GCF_009494395.1 of Segatella copri. Lineage (GTDB taxonomy): Bacteria > Bacteroidota > Bacteroidia > Bacteroidales > Bacteroidaceae > Prevotella. Next base: position 19,366 of record NZ_VZCB01000003.1, read on the forward strand.
ATCCTGCCCGTCTACCGCCATCAGCTGGTAAGCCGGGATATTGACCACAACATATTTCTGATGGTTCCAGATATTGTCCTTCTGTCTCCATCTGCTCCTTTCCATATTCACCAGCACCCGGTCACGCTCTCCTTTGGAAAGTCCTCCCCTGTTCAGCTTTTCCTTGAATACGCGGTAGAACGGATTTTCCGGCTGTACTGATTTCAGGAATGCGGTGAGCGAATCTGTTCCCATACCGATTCTTTCCATCGCATGGGCAAAGAACGAATCATCAGGATGTTCCATCTTCACATCAAAGAGTCCTCTGAACCTTACCGGTCGCTTGATGGTATCATAGGGATTAGGAGCCACCGTATCCAGGCGGTTCAGCACGAAGTTGGGATTCATATAACCAAAGCGCTGACCGGCAACGTATCTCAGATACGATTTGGTAAGCCGGTACTCCAATCTAGCCATCACCCTGTTCACCTGGTTCTGCTGTCTGTCCAGGTGCAGGGTTCTGAGCCGTTCGATGTCTTCCGCAATCTCATCCACAAAAAAGCGTCGCTTATTGAATCCGAATTCATCTACAGTTTTCAGAAACGAGAGCAGCGAATCGGCACGATGATCTATACCATGACGGTCAATCCACAGGAAGCCGCCACGGTGCTGATAATATTTCCGAGTATGGAGGTCGGCAACAAGACGGTCTTTATCCTGCTGCATGAGGCTATCCATCAATCCTCGAATCACTTTAGAATTGACAGCATACGCCTTCTCGTTAAAATCCTGATAGTATTCTAACGTCAACAGCCTGTTGCTATTGGGTTGCGAATCCTTACACCCCATCATCATCAAGCCGAGCAACAGGGGTAAAAATCTCAATAACTTCACTTTTACCTACGATTGACAGTAATTTTACGTGTAAATGATGGACCTACCTTAATAATATAGATACCATCCGACAAAGGCATGGAGATGCGCTTGTCATGACCTTCTACCATAAAGGATTTGACAACGATGCCAGCCAGGTTATAAACCTTAACTACCAGCCCGTTGGCACCCGTGATATGCATCACGCCATTGGTATAGCTTACGGCAATGTCCTGTGCTTCCAGGTCTATCATTTCCACAGCACTGGTTCCTGCCAGCACCTGGGTAGGTGCTGCCATCATCATTGCAGCCAATGTTATCATAGAAAGTATAGTTTTCTTCATATTGTGATTCCTTATATAATGATTTTACGTAAAATTCTTTCTGCAAAGATATACAAAAAATAGGAACCTTCCAACATATAGCTGGTAAAGTTCCTATTATTTTTATATTTTTAACCTAACAGGCAATATGATTTCATCATGATTACATGATACCGTCTTCACGGAGTTTCTGCTGCCATTTCCATGCAGAAGCCAGGACGTCAGAAAGATTAGATTCTGCCTTCCAGCCCAATACCTTGTTTGCCTTGGTGCAGTCGCCCCAGATCTTCTCGATATCACCCTCACGGCGAGGACCATACTTCCAGTTCAGCTTCACGCCGGTAGCCTTCTCGAAAGTCTCTACGATTTCGAGGGTTGAATTACCGTTGCCAGTACCAATGTTGAAGTACTCGATAGGCTCTGTCTCCTTGTCAAGTACACGAGCCATAGCGCAAACGTGAGCCTTGGCAAGGTCTACTACATAGATATAGTCGCGGATGCAGGTTCCGTCTGGAGTATCATAGTCGTTACCGAAAATGGTCAACTCCTTGCGGATGCCCATAGCGGTCTGAGTAACGTAAGGAATCAGGTTGTTTGGCACGCCGTTAGGCAACTCACCGATTTCAGCAGATGGGTGTGCACCGATTGGGTTGAAGTATCTCAGCACGATGCTTTTGATGTTGGCACCACTGTGGATATAGTCGGCAATGATCTGCTCGTTGATTTCCTTTGTATTACCGTAAGGAGAGGTAGCCTTCTGGTGAGGAGCCTCCTCAGTAACAGGAAGGTTCTCTGGCTTTGGCTGACCGTAAACGGTGCAAGAAGAAGAGAAGATGATACCCTTGACATTATATTTTGGCATCAACTCAAGCAGGTTGATGAGCGATACTACATTGTTACGATAGTACATCAGAGGCTTCTGAACGCTCTCGCCTACTGCCTTGCTGGCAGCGAAATGTATGATACCCTGGATTTCAGGATACTTCTGGAAAACAGCCTCAGTTGCTTCCTTGTCACGCAAGTCTACTTTCTCGAAAGCAGGACGAATACCAGTGATCTTCTCGATACCGTCGAGAACCTCAATCTTTGAGTTGGAGAGATCGTCTACAATGACTACATTGTAACCTGCCTGCTGTAATTCTACTGTGGTATGACTACCGATAAAACCTGTACCGCCAGTTACCAAAATTGTCTGTTTCATACTTCTTAGTCTTTGATTGAATAATTGATAGTGTCTAGCGTTTATCGCTTAGATGGTTGCAAAAGTACTGCAAAAAAGTGAAACTACAAAATAATTCTGAAAAAATATGCTTACTTATTCTTTATTTTCAAGAATTCAACGTAACTTTGCAACTGAATCAGAATGATCAGCAGAAGAAATCTTTTGAATTTAACATTCATAGAAAATATAATTATTATGAAACAGTACGATATTGAAAAAGACATAAGATACTTGCAACTGTTGTCGCAATCTTTTCCTACAATAGCAGAAGCCAGCACTGAGATTATCAATCTCAAGGCTATCCTCAATCTGCCTAAGGGCACTGAGCATTTCCTTGCCGACATCCACGGTGAGTACGAGGCTTTTCTGCATGTATTGAAAAACGCATCGGGTAACATCAAGCGTAAGGTGAACGAACTCTTCGGCACTACCCTGCGCGAACAGGAGAAACGTGACCTCTGCTCCCTCATCTATTATCCGGAGCAGAAACTGGAACTCGTCAAGATCAACGAGAAGGACATTGATGACTGGTATCACATCACGCTCCACCGCCTGGTGGCTGTCTGCCGTGATGTTTCCAGCAAGTATACCCGTTCCAAGGTGCGCAAGTCGCTGCCTTGCGATTTCTCCTATATCATCCAGGAACTGCTCCACGAGCATACCGAAGATCATGACAAGACGGCATACGTCAATGTCATCGTAGATACCATCATCTCTACCGGCCGTGCCGATGATTTCATCATTGCCATCGCCAATGTCATCCAGCGCCTTGCCATCGACCAGCTGCATATCCTGGGCGATATCTACGACCGTGGTCCGGGTGCGCATATCATCCTCGACAAGATGCGCCACTACCACAGCTGGGACATCCAGTGGGGCAATCATGATGTGTTGTGGATGGGGGCTGCAGCGGGCAATGATGCCTGCATCTGCAATGTCATCCGCCTCTCCCTGCGCTATGCCAATCTCTCCACCCTGGAGGAAGGCTACGGCATCAACCTCGTTCCGCTTGCCACCTTCGCCATGGAGACCTACAATGATGATCCTTGCACCGAATTCCTGCCTAAGCTGAGCGGTGGCGCTGCCGGTCTAGACGACAAGACTACCCGACTCACGGCACAGATGCACAAGGCGATAGCCGTCATCCAGTTCAAGATTGAGGGTCAGCTCATCGAGAAGCATCCGGAATGGAAGATGGACGGCAGACGTCTCTTCGAACACATCAATTATGAAAAGGGTACGGTAGAAATCGACGGCAAGGAATACGAGATGAGTTCCTGCAACTTCCCTACCATCGACCCGAAATACCCAAACCGTCTCTCTGAAGAAGAAACGATACTGATGCAGAAGCTGCACCACTCTTTCAAGGTCTGCGAAAAGCTGCATAAGCATATCCGGGTGATGTTGCAGCATGGCTGCATGTATGCCATCTTCAACAACAACCTGCTCTTCCATGCTTCCTGTCCGCTCAATGCAGATGGTTCCTTGAAAGAGGTAGAAATCTATCCGGGTCATAAATACAGCGGTCGCGCCCTGATGCACTATACCGGCATGCAGATTCGTACCGCCTTCCAGCAGGACAGCGACCCAGCCGAGAAGGAATATGCCATCGACTACTTCCTGTATCTCTGGTGCGGTCCGGACAGTCCGCTCTTTGACAAGAGCAAGATGGCTACATTTGAGCGCTATTTCGTGGCTGACAAGGAGACCCATAAGGAGGAGAAGGGTTATTACTTCCTCCTGCGCGACAACGAGGAGGTGATAGACCATATCATGGATGAGTTTGGCGTTACCGGACCTAACCGCCACATCATCAACGGCCACGTGCCGGTACGTACCCTGAAGGGCGAAAACCCTATCAAGGCAAACGGCAAGCTGATGGTGATAGACGGTGGTTTCTCCAAGGCATACCACAACGAGACGGGTATCGCCGGCTACACGCTGGTATACCATTCCCGTGGTTTCCAACTGGTACAGCACGAACCGTTTACCAGTACCGAAGATGCCATCAAGCAAGGTACCGACATCAAGAGTACCACCCAGATTGTGGAAATGTCCAACCGCCGTATGCTGGTTGCCGATACCGATATAGGTCAGGAACTCCGTAAACAGGTAGAAGACCTGAAGGAACTTCTGTATGCTTACCGTCATGGCTATATCAAGGAGAAGGAAACAAAGAAAATGTAAGTTCCAGAAAAGATAAGAGGCTGATGCTGTCATCGTTAACCGATAACAACACCAGCCTCTTTTTTATTCAATCGGCTTTTTTTCATTCAGCCTTTTTTATTCCAATCCAAACAAAGCCTTCAGACCACCGTCTACACCAGAGAAGCCCATGAAGGCAAGACTGAGGAGAGCAGCTGTAACCATCACGATGGCTACGCCCTGCATACCCTTAGGAATGCGGACCAATGCCTGCTGCTCACGAATGCCGGCAAAGACAATGAGAGCCAAGGCAAAGCCGAGGGCAGTAGAGAAGGCATAAACCACACTCTCCAAGAGATTGTAGTCCTTCTGGATAACCAGGATGGCTACACCCAGCACGGCACAGTTGGTAGTAATCAAAGGCAGGAAGATACCGAGCGCCTGATAAAGTGCAGGAGAAACCTTCTTGAGGATAATCTCTACCATCTGAACCAAGGCTGCAATCACGAGGATGAACGCCAGGGTCTGGAGATATTGCAATCCGAATGGATCGAGTACATACTTCTGAACACACCAGGTAATGATGGTTGCCAAGGTCAAGACGAAGGCGATGGCACCACCCATACCGATGGCTGTATCAACTTTCTTCGATACGCCCAGGAACGGACAGATACCGAGGAACTGCGACAAGACGATGTTGTTGACGAATATCGCAGAGATAAATATCAATAAATATTCCATAATTTCTATTCTATTTCATGGATTGAAGCGATGCCTACGCTTACTTCTTTACCTTATTAAATATAGCAATGATGTATCCCAATGTGAGGAATGCTCCTGGAGGCAGGATGAACATCAAGATATTGGTAGTCTCTGGCAACAGAGTGATACCGAATACGCTTCCTGCACCGAGAATCTCGCGGGCACTACCCAAGATAGTCAAACCGAGGGTGAAACCCAAACCGCAGCCGAGACCATCAAAGAGACTGGCAATCGGTGAGTTCTTGGCAGCAAAGCTCTCTGCACGACCCAGGATGATACAGTTTACTACAATCAATGGGATGTAGATACCCAGTGCCTGGTTGATGCTGTCGGGAGCATAAGCGCTCATCAACATCTGCAGGATGGTTACGAAGGCTGCAATCACGACGATGAAAACAGGGATGCGAACCATATCCGGGGTAATCTTCTTGATACAGGAAATCACAAAGTTGGTACAAACCAATACTGCCATGGTAGCCAATCCCATGGAAAGACCGTTGATGGCACTGGTAGTTGTAGCCAAGGTAGGACACATACCGAGGAGCAACACGAAGGTAGGGTTCTCCTTGATGAGTCCGTTCATCAAAATTTTCATATTACTCATATCGGCTTATCCTTTCTTTTCGTTATGTTCAACTTTAGATGCACCGCTCTCAGCATCTGCTTTCTGAGATGCACCGCTCTCGCCATCTACATTCTTACCTGCATAGGCAGCGTAAGCCTGATTGATTGCCTTGAGGAAGGCACGGCTGGTAATGGTTGATGCGGTGATGGCATCTACTGCATTGCCACCCTTATCATCCTTGCTCACGTGAAGGTCGCCATCCTTTGGAGTTTTTCCGATGATGCTACCCTTTCCGTCTTTCTGGAACCAGGTAGTTGCCTTGGCACCCAGACCCGGAGTCTCTGAAGCCTGGAGAATGGTGTAACCCATAATCTTGCCCTCGGTATCGAAACCTACGAGCACCTTCAAGTCGCCACCAAAACCGCCGGTAGTACTCTCTACGGCAGCCCCCAACTCCTTTCCGCTCTTGTCAGAGCACTTGTGGAGGATAAAGGTAAATTCCTTGCCACCGAACTCCTGCTTCACCTCTTCAGGTTCTGCAACCTGGAGGCCTTCAGTACCCATCACGCTCTTGATACCGGTAGCCAGACTCTGTGCTGCCTTCTCGGCGATAGGACCAGATGTAAGGTGATTGATGTATGCCAGCACGGCACCCACAACGAGCGCTACGCCTACGAGCACCAAAACCATGTTCTTTAATGATGATTCTAATTTCTGCATGTCTCAGTCCTCCTTATTTCTTAGCTGGCTTCTCACCGAAGCGCTTTGGTTTAACGTATGTGTTAATAAGAGGTGTGAACGCATTCATGATAAGAATGGCGAACGACATACCTTCCGGATAACTACCCCAGTTACGGATGATGACGGTGAGAAGACCGATGCAGACACCGTAGATGAGCATACCCTTGTGAGTCATTGGTGATGTTACGTAATCGGTAGCCATGAAGATGGCACCGAGCATCAGACCACCACTGAAGATGACAGCCAGAGGATTGGCATAAACAGGATTAGCCAAATGCATCAAACCGCTGAAAACGAATACTGTAGCGATGATGCTGACTGGAATATGCCAGGTAATGACCTTCTTCCAGAGCATATAAGCCAAACCGAGCAACAGGGCGAATGCACAAACCTCACCGGTAGTTCCAGCACCGAAAGTATCGCCAGTAGCACCGAAGAGCAGACTCATGGAATCAGGCAACTGATTCAGGAGAGAAGAATCGCCTGTCTTGATGGCGGTCTTCATGATAGCCAGCGGTGTAGCACCCGTTGTTGCATCGGTATAGCTGAGCATCTGTCCAGCCACAGGCCATGAAGTCATCTGTGCAGGGAAGCTGACGAGCAGGAAGCAACGGCCTACCAAAGCAGGATTGAAAGGATTGTTACCCAGACCGCCGAAGCTCATCTTACCTACACCGATGGCAAACAGAGCACCGATGATGATGATCCAGAGAGGAAGGTTACTAGGCAAGTTCATGCCGAGCAGAAGACCGGTGATGATGGCAGAACCATCGAGCAAGCTGGTCTCCTCCTTCAGGAGATATTTTGTAATTGCCCACTCAAAGAAGACGCAGGCTGCCACAGAGGTGAGCAGTACGACTGCTGAACCCAGGCCAAAGAAATAGAAAGATGCGAGGATGGCAGGCACGAGAGCGATGATTACTCCGTACATGTTCTTCTCCACGCTCTCATTTCCGTGGGCATGTGGCGATAATGAAACGATTAATTTTCCCATTTTATCTTTTAAATTCTTTCTTAAATGAAATTCATTCTTGACGTGAACGCTTACTTCTTGGCGTTGCGAGCTCTGATAATGCCCATCACCGCTGCCTTACCATTGATGATGTTATCGAGGATAGGACGATGAGATGGACAGGTGAACTGGCATGAACCGCAGGCTATGCAGGATGTTACCTCCTCTGCCTCCAGGCGCTCATAATCCTTCACTACGCTCAAGGTAGCAAGCAAGTATGGCTCCAAGCCCATTGGGCAGGCATCCACACACTTGGCACAGCGGATACATGGCTGAGCCTTCTTGCGATGAGCATCCGCATCGGTCAGTACGGTGATGGAGTTGGTGCCCTTGGTTACAGGAACATCGAGGCTGATTACAGCCTTACCCATCATCGGACCACCAGCCAACACCTTGTTGTCGCCCTCAGGCAAACCGCCACAATTCTCAATCATCTGAGAGAATGGAGTTCCCATACGTACGAGGAAGTTGCCCGGATTCTTCACCTGCTTACCGGTAACAGTGGTATAACGTTCGAAGAGAGGCTTGTTCTTCATAACTGCCTGATAAACAGCGAAGGCAGTACCTACATTCTGAACTATTGCTCCAACGTTGACTGGGATAGCTGGAGGAGCTGGAACCTGACGGCGGATAACGGCGTCCACCAACTGCTTCTCACCTCCCTGAGGGTACTTCTTAGCCAGAGGAACGATCTCGATGCGGGAGTCATTAGCAGTCTTTTCCTCGAAGAGTTTGATGGCAGCAGGTTTGTTATCCTCGATACCGATGTAGCCCTTCTCTACCTTAGCCGCCTTCATCAGAAGGTTCAAACCAACGAGAATCTCATCGGCATGCTCCATCATCAGGCGATAATCGGCTGTGATATAAGGCTCGCACTCTACACCGTTGATGATGACACACTCAGCCTTGGCTCCTGGAGGAGGGCAAAGCTTGATGAAGGTTGGGAAACCGGCACCACCCATACCTGTGACACCAGCCACCTTGATACGGTTTACAATCTCTTCTGGAGTCAGCTCAGCATGAGCCTCCAGAGTCTCGAGTTTATCAGAGCGGTCGATGCTCTCCTCCCACTCGTCGCCCTCTACATTAATGATAATGCAAGGCTTGCGATAACCGGTAGCATCAATAGATGTATCTACCTTGAAAACGGTTCCAGATACGGAACTGTAAATAGGAGCACTCACAAAACCACCAGCCTCAGCGATGAGTGTACCCACCTTCACCTTGTCGCCCTTGGCAACTACAGGCTTGGCAGGAGCACCGATGTGCTGACCTAGTGGGAAAATAGCCTGCTTTGGGAGAGGAGCCACCTGAGTAGCCATCTCAGCAGTAATCTTATTCTCTTCTGGGTGAACTCCACCAATTCTAAAAGTTCTCAAATTCATGATTTAATCCTCCTTCTTTTCTTCTGAAACCTCAGCCTTAGGAGCAGCTACTGGAGCCTCTGCAGCTGGCTTTGCCTTCTTAACTGGGAAATTAACTTTTACGAGAGCACCGGTTGGGCATTCGTCAACACACTTGGTACACATGCGGCACTTATTGAAGTCAACATAAGCCACATTGTTCTCAATGGTGATAGCATCAAACTTACAGACCTTCTGACATTTACCGCATCCGATGCAAGCAACGCTACAAGCCTTCTTGGCAACAGCACCCTTGTCGTGGTTCACGCACTGAACGTAAACACGGCGACCCTTAGGACCCTTCTTACGGAGTTCGATGATATGACGTGGACAAGCCTTGGCGCACGCACCACAACCCGTACACTTCTCCTCATCAACCTCAGGAAGACCCGTCTCAGGATTGATAGAGATGGCACCAAACTGGCAGGCAGCCACGCAATCACCACAACCCAGACAGCCGAATCCGCAGCCGGTTTCACCAGCGCCACAGGAGTTCATAGCAGCACAAGTATGCAAACCATCATACTCGGCGATGCGAGGACGATGCTCGCAAGAGCCATTACAACGAACCACTGCCACCTTAGCCTCTGTGTTAGCCACAGCCAGACCCAGGAGATCAGCTACCTTGCCCATCACGTCGGCACCACCTACAGGACACATCAGCCCATCGATGCTACCGGCATCAGCACCCTTGACCAGCGCTGCAGCCATACCGGAACATCCGGCAAAACCGCAACCACCACAGTTGGCACCCGGAAGGAGTTCTCCTACCTGTCCCAGTCGAGGGTCTTCTTCGACGGCAAACTTCTTAGATACTCCGAAAAGCACCAACGCTGCAATCAGCGCAATGGCACCGAGTACCAAGACCGCAATCAAAATAAAATTCATAATAATTTGTATTTGTTTTAGTTAATAATCAACAACGTTCGAGTTTAAAACTGAATCGGTTTCTTAACCTGTTGCGCATCAGATAGAGCACAACATAATAAGGGACGAGGATTCCCAGCGCCGAAACGGCAGCCATACCCTCAGAATGGGTAGTAGCAAGAACAGCTATCAAGGTTGCCACCATGGTCACCAGAGGCAAAAGATAACCGTAAAGGCTGGCTCTGTAACCTACGGAAGCGTCAGCCACCACGACAACAGAATCGCCCTTCTGATAAGAAGCAGCGTCAGCCATTCTTATCTCTACCATTTTTTCTTTCATTTCAGAGGCATTGCAGTGGGCAGCCACTTTGCAGGCGCTGCAGGCAGAAGCCTGGAGGATGCGAACTTTCACACATTCTCCCTCTACCCCATCTACGATACCAGTATGTTTTATCTTGTTCATTTGTAAAGTCGAGTTTGCAATTTATTTGGTTGCAAAGATAGCAAATATTTTAGAAATGACAAACAATTTAAGAAGGTTTTTTAATTAAAATGGGCGTAAACGTTTTCTTTGTTACTTTTTTTGCCAAACTTCTTTGTTTGTTTCATTTTTTTATGTACCTTTGCAATAGAAAGATAAAAACCAAGCCTCAAGCTCGCAAAAAGCCAAGGGCTGATAAAAACGTAGATTTATGGAAGTAACAGAACAAATGATTCAACAAGTAGAGCGCTTTATCAGAAAAGTGTCTCAAAAGTTTCCTGTACCAGCGTCTGAAGAAGACACATGTATGCTGACCGATATCCATGTGAGAGTATCACAGGACAGCGGCGAGATGCTTGCCTTTGACGATGACGAGAACGAAATTACCCGCTGTGTTGTTGAGCAATGGATTGACAACAAAGATGAAAACTTCTATGATGAGGTGGCGAAGCTTTTGCGTGACCTCTTGCGCAAGAATGCTGAGACGGTAGACCATCTCGGAATCCTAAAGCCTTACAGCTTCGTCTTGGAAGATGATGAGAAAGAGAATCTGGGAGAACTCTACCTTGCCGATGATGATACCATCATCGTGGGTGGCGACCTGATGGAGAATCTGGATCACGACCTGGATGAATTCCTTGACGACTTGCTTAAGGAATAACTTTCCGAATCAAGGAATCATGACATAAGCATAAAAAAGGAGGGAGGTTCGAAAGCCGCCGCTTCCTTCTCCCTCCCGGGCTAATGTTATAAAAACTAATATTGTCTTAATGCACCCAGCAATTCTGCATTCTCACTCTTATTACCGATGGTAATACGAAGGCAGTTGCCACAGAGTTGCACTTTATTTCTATTTCTTACGATGATGCCCTGTGCCACAAGATAATCGTAGATGGCATTGGCATCCGTCATCTTCGCCAGGAAGAAGTTGGCATCCGTAGGATATACCTTCTCGCAGATAGGTAATTCCATGAAGGCTGCCATCACCTTGGAACGTTCCTGCAGGATGTTCTTCACCCATTCATCCACCTTCAGCGGATTCTTCAATACCTCCAAAGCCTGCTCCTGGGTAAGGAGATTCACATTATAAGGATATTTCACCTTATTAAATATATCTACTATTTCCTTGCTGGCAAAAGCCATACCCAGCCGAAGGGCTGCACAGCCCCAAGCCTTGCTCATCGTATTCAGGACGATGATGTTTGGGAAATGATCGATCACGCTGCGGAAGGTTCGCTCGGAAGAGAAATCACTGTAAGCCTCATCCACGATGACGATGCCATCGAACAGGCGCAACACTTCTACGATGGCTTCACGGTTGATGTGGTTGCCCGTAGGATTGTTAGGACTACAGAACCAGATAACCTTGGTATTGTCATCGCAGGCATCGATAATCTTATCGGCTGTCACCTGATAGTTCTCATCAAGCAACACCTCCCGATACTCCACGTCATTGATATCGGCACATACCTGATACATGCCATAGGTTGGAGCAATGGCTACAACATTGTCCTGACCAGGGCGACAGAACACACGGTAAACCAGGTCGATGGCTTCATCAGAGCCATTGCCCAGGAAGATTTTCTCTTCTGCCACACCCTTTATCTTACTGATCTGCTTCTTCAGCTCCACCTGAAGCGGGTCTGGATAGCGATTGTAAGGGTCGTTATATGGATTCTCGTTGGCATCGAGGAATACGCGGGCATTTCTGCCGGCGAATTCTGTTCGAGCGCAACTGTATGGTGCCAGGTTCCAGATGTTCTCCCGGCACAAGTCTTTTAAATCTTTCATACTATCAAACTACTTTAGACTTTCTACTCTCAATCTCATGGCATTGGCATGTGCCTCGAGCTGCTCGTTTTCAGCCATGGTCACCACCGCATCTCCTATGTTACGAATACCTTCTTCGGTAAGATGCTGGAAAGTGATCTTGCGGTTATAGCTGTCGAGATTCACGCCGTTGTAAGCCAAGGCATAGCCATGGGTTGGCAGGGTATGATTGGTACCGCTGGCATAGTCGCCCGCACTCTCACAGGCATAATTGCCCAGGAATACGCTACCGGCATTCACTACCCTTTCAGCCAGCTGCTCATAGTTGGCAGTAGCAATAATCAGATGCTCAGGAGCATAGGTATTGCAGAGATCGATAGCCTCCTCATCATCCTTGACAAGGATAAACTTGGAATTGTCTAACGAGGTCTGTGCCATCTCCTTACGTGGCAATCGTTCGAGTTGTACTTCAACTTCCTTCTTCACCTCCGCCAATACCTTTTCAGAGGTAGTGATGAAGAACACCTGTGAATCAAAACCATGTTCTGCCTGAGAAAGCAAGTCGGCAGCAGCGAAAACAGGGTTGGCTGTTTCGTCAGCAATCAGACAAACCTCCGAAGGACCGGCAGGCATATCGATAGCCACATCATGCAATGAAACCTGCTGCTTGGCAGCCATCACGAACTGGTTGCCCGGACCGAAGATTTTATATACCTTAGGCACGCTCTCAGTACCATACGCCATGGCACCGATAGCCTGTACGCCACCCGCCTTGAAAATCTTGCTCACGCCGGCAATCTTAGCCGCCATGAGAATGGCTGGGTTCACCTTGCCCTCCTGGTTAGGAGGAGTACAGAGAACAATTTCCTCGCAACCGGCAATCTTGGCAGGAGTAGCAAGCATCAGTACGGTAGAGAACAGCGGTGCAGTACCGCCCGGAATATAAAGTCCCACCTTCTGGATGGCAACACTCTTCTGCCAGCAGGTAACACCAGGGCATGTCTCAACCTTCTCGCCTTCAAACTTCTGGCTCTGATGGAATGCGGCAATGTTATGATGGGCGAGGTGCAAAGCGTCTTTCAGTTCTTGAGAAACCAGTTGCTCAGCCTCTTCGATTTCAGCTTCAGTCACAGCCAAAGAATCGAGATGGGCATGATCAAACATTTCCTCGTAACGCTTCACGGCTTCGTCGCCATGCTTCTTCACATCGTCGAGTACACCCTGGACCGTAGCATTGAGCTTGGATACATCCAGGTGTGGGCGTTCTACTATCTCGCTCCATTCCTCCTTTGCAGGATACTTAATTACCTTCATTCCTTCTTATTAATGTTTAATTATTATACTTTGAACTTTGAGATTTGAACTTTGAACTTTATGATTACCTTTCACTTTGATTTTTATACAAAGAACTATTTGAGCAATAATGCTTATCATAAAGTTCAATGTTCAATGTTCAAAGTTCAAAGTAAACAAGTTACAATATCATCTTCTCAATTGGTGTTACCAGGATGCCCTGTGCACCGAGTTCCTTCAGCTTACCGATGATTTCCCAGAAACGCTTCTCATCGAGCACGGTATGGATAGAACACCACTCGTCGTCAGCCAATGGGATGATGGTAGGACTCTTGATACCCGGCAATACCTGGGTAATCTCCTCTACCTTTGCCTTAGGCGCATTCATCATCACGTACTTCTTGTCCTGGGCAGAGCGCACAGCCTCGAAGCGGAACAGCATCTCGTTTAGAATCTGATGTTTCTCCTCATCCATATTCCAGTTGCCAATGAGCAATGCCTCACTCTTCATCACTACCTCTACCTCGGCAAGATTGTTGCTCACCAGCGTAGAACCTGAGCTGACAATATCAAAAATACCATCTGCCAGACCGATGCCCGGACTGATCTCTACAGAACCGGTGATGACATGGATGTCGGCATTGATATTATGCTTCTTCATGAAGTTGCGCAGGATGTTAGGATAAGAGGTGGCAATCTTCTTGCCGTTGAACCACTGTAATCCTGGATATTCTATCTTCTTAGGGATGGCAAGACTCAAGCGGCACTTGCTGAAACCCAAACGATCGATGATCTGGGCTTTCTCACCACGCTCCACGAACTCGTTCTCGCCCACGATACCGATATCTGCCACACCAGAGGCTACACTCTGAGGAATATCATCATCACGGAGGTAGAGAACCTCGAGTGGGAAATTACTTGCCTGCACCAGAAGTGTGCGCTTGGAGGCACTGACCTTGATGTCTGCCTCTGCTAAAAGATTCATGGTATCGTCAAACAGACGACCCTTACTTTGTACTGCTATTCGTAACATATTTCTATATTTTGTCTGAAAAACATTGCAAAAGTACATAAAATTGTTAGAATATGCAAATAATTTAGCACTTATATTTAAAAATTTCGTACTTTTGCAGTCGCAATGAGAAAAAAGTTATATTTATACGCATTTTATGCTCTTATTTTACTGGGAAGTTGCGAAGAAAAGAAACCGCAACAAGAGCTTACGCCTTGGGGAACGCCCATAGGCGAAGTGGAGGGCATGTCTGATGGCGAAGAAGAGGGGGCGGAAGAAGCTGCCAACAAGAATACAAGACAAAAGGGCTTCTCGCTGGAGGATATTCAGGAAAACGGTGAGCTGATCATGCTTACCGTGAACGGTCCTACTACCTATTATGATTATCACAACCACGGCATGGGTCTGCAATATCTCCTTTGCGAGAAGTTTGCCCAGCAGATTGGTGTATCGCTGCGCGTGGAGGAATGTAAGGATACCACCGAGATGATCCAGAAGCTGACCAAGGGAGAAGGTGACATCATCGCCGTTCCCCTATCCCGGAAACAGACCAAGGGCGACCTGCTCTTCTGTGGTGTAACACCCGACAGTACCCGCACGCAGTGGGCTGTGGTAGGCGGCAACAAGAGTCTTGCCGATACTCTGAACGGATGGTTCAAACCGAAGATGATAGCCGAAACGAAGAAGGAGGAAAACTGGCTGCTCTCTTCTGCCAGCGTCACCCGACATGTCTATTCTCCGTTCCTGAACCGTTCCAAGGGCGTCATCTCCCGTTACGACCATCTCTTCCAGCGATACAGCGGTACGGCAAGAATGGACTGGCGCCTGATGGCGGCACAGTGTTATCAGGAAAGTTGCTTCGACCCGAATGCGAAGTCATGGGCAGGTGCCTGCGGACTGATGCAGATCATGCCTTCTACGGCAGACCATCTGGGATTGCCGATGAGTGCGATACATGATGCAGAATCGAATGTGGCGGCGGCAGCCAAGTATATGGCTGAGTTGCAGGGCCATTTCTCTGACATCGGAGATCCTACACAGCGAGTTCTCTTCGCCCTGGCTGCATACAATGGCGGTTTCCATCATATCCGTGATGCGATGAACCTGACCAGAAAGCATGGTGGCAATCCTTATAACTGGGGACACGTAAGAGAATATGTCCTGCGTCTGGCACAGCCGGCTTATTACCATGATCCGGTTGTGAAATACGGTTTCATGCGTGGTACGGAGACTGCCGACTATGTGGACAGAATCAGAGCACGCTGGAGTGAATACTGCGGTGGCGCCAGCTTCCACGACAGTTATCGTGGTGGCAGCAGAGGCATCGGTGGAGGTGCCTTCCATGGTGCACCGATGAAATCGAAAAGACATTATCAGGGTAAATACCATATATAACATAAAAGGCTTCTGCGTATGTATTCGCAGAAGCCTTTTTTGTATCTATTAAAATAAAATAATTACTAGGGTGTCCAGTTCCATGTTCTCGTTTTTGATTACGTTTTAGCAACTTAAATTACTATAAATCAGCAAATTAAGTGTAAAATATAAGACAAATTTAACTATCAAAAAGTCTGATGTAGATTCGCACAAGATTATAGTTTACTGAGCGAATGATTATCAATGATTTAGATGGTTATTACATTGTTTTTGATACTAAAAACTGGAACACAGAACTGGACACCCTAACTGGTAATCTTCTGTTTGGTTAATCCTTTCTGGCACTTGTAACATTAAAATAAAATGCATGTCCAAGAGTAATAGCATAATGTGTATACATTTCACTTAAAGATGGAAATTTCGTTATGTATTTACTATTCCGTGACCACTCTATGGTTTCTCCTGTATAAGATTTACTTTTCTCTACAGGCAAAGATTTATCTATAGTAGGCACATAGATTTTATATGTCATTTTTTCTCCATCAAATGAAGAGTATAAAAGTACCCATTCTTTTTCTTCTCTAATACATTCTTCTTTGTCCCAGTACTTTTCTATACTGCATACAGCTGCAATTTTACCCATATAAGTCCAATTCGTTTGCGTATCTTGTGCACAAACGTTTGAAAGTGGCAACAAACTTATGACAATTGTAACCAAGGAAATGTATAAATGTCTTAATTTCATAATAATTGTAGTTCTTTTAGTACTAGGCTGTCCAATTTGATGTTCTCAACTTTTAAAGTTTTTATCAGCTATATTGCTGATTATATTGAACTAAAGTTGAAAAAACTATCAACTATTTGCATTTTGCTGTACCACATGCTTTCAACTAAAGTTGAGTATTGCATATCAAGCACTTAGTGTTTCGAAAACAGCAAAAAGTGGGTACAACAAATTGGACAGCCTAAATAATTACTTACCCAAAACCTCATCCAGCAAGGTGTAGAATGCAGGATCCTCACCCACGATGGTCTTGACAATCTTACCGTCAGGACCCACCACAATCTTGGTTGGGAAACCCTGGATGCCATACTTGCCGAGCACATCGCTACCCTTTGGATTATAAACGTGAATCCATGGCAACTGATGCTTTTCTACAGCAGCCTTCCACTTAGCCTCGGTATCATTGCAGTCAACACCCAGGATTTCGAACTTACCCTTGTACTTCTCGTAGTACTCCTTCATCTTAGGCATACCCTTAATACACCAGCCGCACCAGGAACCCCAGAAGTCGATGACAACATACTTGCCACGAAGACTGGAAAGTGAGAATGGCTTGCCTTTGATGTCATTCAAGGTGAAGTCAGGAGCATCTAAGCCAGAAGCCTGAAGCTTCTTAGCTTTCTCCTCAGCTTCAGCACGTTCCTTGGCCATATCAATAAACTGCTGATAATAGCCCTTCATTCTACCATTCTTCACATTCTCTGAGAGCAAGCCCAGAAGTTCCTTCATCTGGCCGTAATCGTTCAACTTCTCGAAAATTGTTGCGCAGCCCTCATTGTCAGGGTTCTGCTTGACGAAAGCGAAGATCTTCTCTGTTCTTGCCTTCTCCAGGGCAGGCATCTTCTTCTCGTAATCAGCCATAATGCTCTCGCGCTTTTCACCATTCTTCATGCGGGCATTCAGAGACTCTGAGAATTCCTTCAAGTCCTTCTCAGCCGACTCCATCATCAAGTCCACCTCATGATACTGCTGGTAGAACTTACTGCCGGCAACATCAAATCGAGTTGTAAAATCACCCTTTATCTCTGCCTTCTCGCCTGGTACGCAAGGGAAGTTGAACATCTTCTGCTCCAAGCCACGATAGGTTTTTGGAGTAAAGAATGCACGGTTTGATGCCTTGGCAAGGTTAGTAGAATAGGTAAACTTACCATTCTTAACCAGGATGGTATCCATCTTCTCTTTACTGCCTTTGTAAACAATGACAGAATCCGTAGAGAAATTCTTCAAGTCTACCTTCACCTGAAAGTTGCTCTTCTGAGCCATCGCTGCAGTTGATGCCAGCACCAATGCAGTAGTAAAAATCATTTTCTTCATTCGTACTATATCTTTTTTTTATAATTTCATCACAACCTTTATCTGTTATATAATAAATCATTTATTCCTCATACTCCGTAGTATCCTCGATACCCGCCTCTGCCAGGGCTTCCTTGCGCTCCACGCAGGTACCACATTTTCCGCAGTGCTTCTCGCCACCCTTGTAGCAGCTCCAGGTCTCGGCATAATCGATACCGAGCTTCTTGCCAATGGCTGCAATCTCACCCTTGGTGATGTTGGTATAAGGAGCCACCACGCGAACATCTACGAAGGTGCCAGCCTCGGCAGCCTCATCGATAGCCTTGATAAACTCCGGACGACAGTCTGGATAGATGGTATGATCACCGCCATGATTAGCAATAAACACCTTCTTGAGATTGTTGCTCTCAGCAATACCAATAGCAATGCTCAACATGATACCGTTGCGGAAAGGCACTACGGTAGACTTCATGTTGTCGGCAGCATAATGTCCCTCAGGAATTGCATCCGCACCTTCCAGGAGTGAACTCTTGAAATACTGGTGCATGAATCCCAGATCGATGGTGATATGCTTGATTCCCAATCTCTCACAATGCATCTTGGCGAAAGGAATCTCCCGCTCGTTATGATTGCTTCCATAGTTGAAACTGATACCCAGGGCTATCTCGTCCTTCTTGTCATAGAGCAGGGTAATACTATCCATACCGCCGCTCACAATAATTACAGAATCCTTCATTTACTTTGAACTTAATATTTATAAAATCAGATTATATTTATAAATTCAGACTATACACTAAAATCTGCGTAATCCGCGAAATCTGCGTGAGATCCTTACCCGAACAGGCAGCGGAACGCCTCTTCCACTTTCCTTACGGGATGAATCTCTATCTGATACTTCTGATGGTCGAAACCATGATAGTTGTATTTCGGAATGATGATGTGCTGGAATCCGAGTTTCTCAGCCTCTGCTATGCGCTGCTCTATACGGCTTACCGGACGAACCTCACCGCTGAGTCCTACTTCGCCAGCCATGCACCACCCCTGCTCTATCGCAGTATCCACATTACTGCTCAATACCGCAGCCAGCACACTCAGGTCCATCGCAGGGTCAGTAACCCTCAATCCTCCGGCAATATTCAGGAACACATCCTTCTGCATCAGCTTGAAGCCAACCCGCTTTTCCAACACCGCCAGGAGCATGTTCAGTCTACGCTGGTCAAAACCCGTAGCCGAACGCTGTGGAGTTCCGTATGCCGCCGTACTCACCAGAGCCTGCGTTTCTACCAGAAACGGACGCACACCCTCGATGGCAGCACTGATGGCAACACCCGAAAGTCCGTCATGATCTTCGGTAAGAAGCAGTTCCGACGGATTGCTCACCTGTCTCAATCCTCCCTGCAGCATCTCATAGATGCCCAGTTCCGAAGTACTTCCGAATCGGTTCTTGATGCTGCGCAGGATGCGATACATATAATGCTGGTCACCCTCAAACTGGATAACGGTATCCACAATATGCTCCAATATCTTAGGTCCCGCCAAGGTTCCCTCCTTATTGATATGTCCTATCAGGATAACCGGAATGCCACTGGTCTTGGCAAAACGGAGAAGATGGGCTGCACATTCACGGACCTGAGATACCGAACCCGGAGAGCTGTCCACCTCTTCGGTAGCGATGGTCTGGATAGAGTCGATGACGATGAATTCCGGAGCCACCTCCTGGATATGAGAGAAGATTTTCTCCAGCTGGGTTTCACAGAGAATCGTGATATGATCGAAGGGTTGAACCACTTCCTCACCCCTCAGCATAGCCTGTCCCTTTGCCAGTCGGTCGGCACGCAACTTAATCTGATGGGCACTCTCCTCACCGCTGACGTAGAGAATACGGCGGTCGGTCATATTCAGAATGGTCTGCAGGGTAAGCGTACTCTTGCCGATGCCCGGTTCACCACCCAGCAAGGTGATGCTTCCCGGAACCATTCCTCCACCCAGTACGCGGTTCAGTTCCTCATCGCGCATATCGATGCGAGGCTCATCAATGGCAGAGATGTCGCGCAACTTCATCGGCTTGGCATCATTGTCACTATGCTGACCACCGAACATGGTAGCAGCCCCGCCATGTCTCATAGTCATGCCGGCATTCTTAGCCGCCTGCGAGCCGCTATCACCCGCAATGCGAATCTCCTTGAAAGTGTTCCATTGTCCGCAACTTGGGCATTTACCCATCCACTTGGAACTTTCCTGTCCACAGTTGCTACAAACGTATGCTATTTTGTCCTTTGCCATAAATGTAACTTTAATTCATTCAAGTTCAGCAAGTTCAGAACTTCCCTCTAACTTCACTTAACTTCCCAATATGCAAAAGTACATTTTTTTTTCGAGACACGCAACTTTTTTATTTTATTTAAGGTAATTCAAGTTTCGCAAGTTCAGAAGTTAAAGAAGTTATCACTCCCTACGGTCGTTCGGGAAGTTAAGAGACAATAGTTAATAAAACTAACTCGCTCTAAATTGAAATTTGATTGAAAATCAAGAAGTTGGGCGTTTGCCTTTATAATATAGGTAACAATATGGAAACGAGCGGACTTCTGCTCGTTTCTGTATTTTGCAAAGTCCTATTAAGGGCTGTTACAAAGTGTCATTTTGTTTACTTACAGATTTTATTGATTGCCGTTCTGCTGATTGTAAGCATCAACTGTCCCAACAATATAAGCCAGATAAAGCTGATAAATTATAGGAAAACGTTCCATTCTTCGTATGACTTACTTTTAAACATTTACAATCTATCCATTTCCTTTTTCCCTGCCCCTTTACCTTTATATTTTGTTTTAACTGTATTAAACTTATATCTTACGATACATTCCACTGCCCTTACAATCGCAGCCTTTTCAAGATAGACATCATTCATTCCGCAGAAAATGGTAAAAGTATTTTTGCGGGCAGTATTAAAGATGTCATTTGCAGACAACTTGACATTCCATTTTTTAGATAAGTCCTTAGCCAAAGAAAGATTTATCTGTCCAACACTCCCCATCTTAATATTCTCACTATTTCCCGCACTACGCCAACTGTAATTTACTGTCGCCATATAGTTGTTATGGAATTTGAAAATATTATTGAACTTAACTACAACCAAAGGATTGTCCACGTGCTTTATATTCCCTCTGTAATCAATCTTGTAAAATTGCGAGACAACACCACATGCCAATACGGGATAATAGCATTTCCAAAGGAATCCGGGCATAAAAGAAGCCATTATCTGTAAGTTAGACAGACTGTTTCTGGAATTTTCCTTTTTGAGCAAAGCAATAGTCTTCGAATCATCATAATATGTATATGATGTTATTATTTGGTTTTGCACCTTTTTATAATTAGCAGTTAATGCCAACCAGCGATACCTCAAATTCAAAGAGATGTTGTCGCTATAGGATGGTTGCAAATACGGATTTCCACTTTGATAGAGATATTTGTTAACATAGTGAACCGTGTTGCTCAACTGAGAGTACAATGGACGATAGCATTGCTTAGAATAGCTCAGCTGCACCATAGTTTTTCCAATGGGCATAGACAATGAAGCAGTCGGGAAAAACTTATCATAAACATGTGACTGTTCGTGATTTTTTCTGCCACCTATAAAATATTCACTGTTCACATGCTCATACCTGCCACCAATACGGAATGTTACATTGCCTAGATGCTGCATAGTTTCAACGTAATATGCCATATTCAGCTCCTGTATTTTATTGTTCTCGCCTGCCATAATGCTATTTTCACTTTCTGAATTTTCCTCACGACTACTATTGGTGAAATCTACTCCAAAGCTAAAATTACCTTTAAGAAATGGGTGAGACGCATATAATTCCGTTGCCATTAACCTAGCATGCCCAACATCTTTTATTCCAAAATACTGATTGATGCCGGTTTGCTCTATAACGTTTTGATTTTCATGTGTTTTTTTCCACATTAAATCAAAAGTCATTTCCAAATTCCATTTTCCCCAAACCCCATGGCAATATCCATCTAACAAATGTTCCAAATCTCTTAATTTGATATCCTTGTATGCAGAAGTCTCACTTTCAATTACATCATCAGAATATAATGATGACATAATGCTCGAATTGGTCTTTGTTGGAGCATAAGATACTTGGTAAAATGCGCCAAATGAGAGTTTCGGAGATGAGGAAAAATCAAATCCCCATTTACCATCAATCAAGTTTGAGTGCTGTGTCGATTTCATCGTCGTATTCTGCTGATGATGTGATGAGAGCCATGAATTCTGAACATTTTTGCTAGAGTTCGTATCCTTACCTTGCTCTAATCCAATCGTTCCAAAAACATCCAAATTGTCAATTCTATAGTTCAAGTCCAAATTGTCTTTGCCATACATATAATTACGATAACCAATAGTAGCGATGTTATCAAAGGAGAAACCATCCCCAACCTTTTTAATGGTTGTTATCTTTATGATGGAACCTACGGTTGAAGCATAACGTGAACTTGGATTCGTTATAACTGTTATCTTATCTATTTGGTTAGCCTTCAATTGCTCAACTTCCATATTATTGCGGACAATATGTCCATTGATATAGAAGACAGGTTTTCCCTTGCCAAAAACTTCAATCGAACCATTGTTATTCAGTACACCAGGCAACATACCCATAACATCTTTTGCAAAACCAAGTTTTTCCAAAACGGTACCTTTGACTTCTGTCACAAAGCCTTCGCTGTTCAACTTTGCCAAAGGGCGGGTTGCTCTAACAACAACCTCCCTTAATTGCAGAGTATCCTTTCCAAAATTTTGATCACCCACACGACTGATATTGGAGGCTGATACCACCACATCATTCAAAGCTTTAGTAGAGACAATAGAGTCCTTCCCAGTGTTCTGAGCGAACACGGGTACAGCAGCCATCAGCAGTCCAAAAGAGCAAAAAAACATCTTCATTCTTACAATATGTTTTTATTTCATCATTATCAGCCACAAAAGTACACATTATTATCCAAAGCCATTACATCTTTTCCGTTAAATTTGTATAACTTCATCAAATTACCAATTCCATCCAGTTCATCATCCCTCCTAGCCTGAATGTATTCCCGTTTTTTGTTATACATCATCTCTTAATAATTCTAAAACATAGGACATATGTCCCTTAACTTCCCTCTAACTTCCCCACATGCGAAAGTTCAGTAAGGTAAAAAACGGGATGTAGGGATTTTCCCCCACCCATTTAGGGAAAAACCTTACCCCAAGAACGAAAATAGCCCTATCTTTGCACCAGAAATAAGAAACAAGAGTATAAACAATTTTAAAATATACGATTATGAAGAAGTTTATCATAGCACTTGTAGCAATGTTCACCATGACATTCACTACTGCATCAGCAATGAGTTACGAACAGGCACGCCAGCAGGCTCTCTTCCTGACTGACAAGATGGCTTACGAGCTGAACCTGACAGATGATCAGTACGAGGCAGCTTATGAAGTGAACCTCGACTATCTGATGGGCATCAATACTTATGATGACCTGTATGGCGTATACTGGCGCCAGCGTAATCTCGACCTGAGCTATATCCTGCTCGACTGGCAGTATCGCGCTTTCTGCGATGCCACCTACTTCTATCGCCCTCTCTACTGGGACGGCGGTTACTGGCATTTCGGAATCTACGCACGTTACCCTCGCCGCGACTACTTCTTCTTCGGTAGACCACACTTCTACGTTAGCTATAGAGGCGACCACTGCTGGAGAGTGAACGGCGGAAGAAGCTGGTATCACGGACGTGCATACGGCAGACCATTCGCTGGCGGTCAGCCACGCATGGGAATGAGAGACGGTTTCAACCGTGGTGATTACGGCCGCGGACAGTCTTTCGGCAACATGCAGCGTCAGAGCAGCACCCGTACCACAGTAACCAGAGACCGCAACTTCGGCAACGGTTCATTCCATAACAGTCGTGTAGAAAGCAACCGCAACTATAATGGTGGCGGCACATTCGGCGGTGGCACTTTCGGTGGTGGCACTTTCGGAAGCAGAAGCAACAACAGCCGTTCTAACATGAGCCGCGATTTCACCCCACGTTCTACTACTCCAAACAGCAGTTCGTTTGGCGGTAACCGTTCTTTCGGTGGCAGCAACCGCTCATTCAACAGCGGAAGCAACAGCAGAAGCAATAGCCGTTCATTCAACAGCGGCAGCAGCAACCGTTCATTCGGAGGAGGCGGCACATCCCGTTCATTCGGAGGTGGTGGTTCTCACAGCAATGGCGGAAGCAAAAGCGGTGGCGGCAGCTTCGGTGGCAGAAGATAATAGGGAAAGTTAAGAAAATAAAAGAAGCCTCATTTGGAGTTGGTTCAAGCCTGACGTAAAGTTTATTTCAAGCTCAAACCAACCTCAAATGAGGCTTCATTCGTTTTCTTTTCCAAATCACTCTATGCGGTACCATCATAGCGCTACCGCCTATTTGGACTATAAATCTGCGCCACCTGCAAAACAGCATGACACAACACATTACAATCTGAACTAGTCGTTCCCGTTCAATTTAAACAGCTTCTTCAGACTCTCTTCAAAACCGCCCTCGAAAGGGCATTTCTCCTTTGGATAGACCAAATGATATGCCTCCCATACCAAGTCTAGAAATTTCGCAAACAACAACCATCGCTGGGTTGCCGTATGCTGACTCTTCAATGCTGCAATCAGAATTGAAAAGAACTGGCAAAAACTAGGCCTACCCTCTTAGGCATGCTCTTCACCACTCTGCCCCAAATGACATGGGACCATAATGTTGCGACTCAACTTAGTCTTACATGGATACACACAATCCAACAACATTCTAAATGCCTTTTCGGCTTTACTAAAACGTGTCATACGTTAATAAATTTAAATATAACTTTTTATTGTGTTAAGATACCATAAAAACGTATCTATATATATAAACACGCATTTTTTGGCGCTTTATTGTATTTCCAGTATCTTTGTTGCAGATTTCTGAACGGCTGAACTGAACTTATAGGTTTAACATCTTTGATATACAGCGCGATCAAGAAAGAATATAAAGAAATGATATACAGATAGTTATCACGTGTATTTAACACGTATTTAACGCTGGTATTTTTAAGTATTCAGTATTCAGAGTTCAGAAAGTTAAAATGGGTTAAAACTCAGATTCGGCAAAAAAAAGCTGATTCTGACGGACATAAACAATAAACAATTCAAACCAAAAATGGCAAAAATGAATGTAAAAACCAACAACCCGGAAGCTAACCAGGCGATGCCTTCTTTCTTCCACAGCATCCAGCAGTCTGAGAGCCATCCTCTCGTCTCCTGGGAGTATCTACGATCACTCATCACCAGCGACCCGCAGATCAAGAACATGACAGAACTGTATCGCCAGCGACTCCAGGTAAGCAAGAAGTTCGCCGACGAGCTCAAACCACAAAGCCCAGCCATCACCATCTCTGCACAGATGGACGGCTATGGACGGAAGCTCGCCAACTTCGTGAAGCCAACCTACCTGCTGATGGTAGAGTTTGACAAGATTCCAACCCAACAGCTGGAACACTGCCAGGAACTCATCTCCCAGGATGAGCACACCATGGTGATGCATCGCAGCGTCAGTGGCAGGGGATTGCATATCTTCTGCAAGTATGCGCCAGCTGAGGATGACGACATCAGCATCCTCGAACTCTTCGAGCTGATCCTTCCCAAGGCACAGCTCTACTACCAGCATCTCCTGGGAATGGAATGCGACAAGGCATGCTCCGACATCACCCGATGTGCCGGACTGGCACACGATCCCGAAGCCTATTTCAACTGGCAGTCGGTACCCTTCGAACTCGACTTCAGCGATCTGAAGAAGTTTTATACCAAGAAGACCATGGAGGCGAAGTATGCCAAGCGCAAACCGAAGAAAAGCCAGTCGAAAGAGAAGGAGAAGAAGAACACTGCCATCACCATCGACGAGGCGGCTCCCCATATCATGCAGCTCCTGCAACAGTGGGGCTACGACTTCCAGCCCGGCAGACACAACGAGTACATACTCCACTTCAGCAAATGCTGCCTCAAGTACGGCATCAGCCAGGAAGAGGCCATGAAGTATGTCGACAAGGAGTTTGGCTCCCAATATCCCGAGACTGTCTCCGTCCTCAAGTCCTGCTACAAGCATAGCGAACTCTTCGGCACCTGGCACTACTACCGCGAAGGTGAAGGCTACAGCACCCGTCCTTCGGTGAAGGCGGTCAAGCAGTGGCTGTCCACTCACTATACCTGGCACCACAACAAGATGACCGGCTTCTACGAACTGCAAAGCCGAATGGTCTATACCGGCAAGTATCCTCACCCTACCCGTGTCGATGACAACATCGAAAACTCGCTCTGGGCTGATATGGACGAGGCAGGACTGCATGTATCGATAAATACCATCCACAGCATCATCAACAGCGATTTCTGCCAGAGCTTCGACCCTTTGGAAGACTATCTTAAAAGCCTTCCAACATGGCAAAAAGGCAGGGATCCTGACTATATCGACCAGCTCGCCGACCGCATCCATGTGGTGGAGAAGCCTGGCTATGAGCACACCCAGGAGTTGTTCAGATATTACTTCAAGAAGTGGATCGTGGCGATGGTAGTAGCCTGGTGCTCACCGAAGGTAGTCAACCAGTTCATCCTCATCCTCGTAGGCAAGGGCGGCATTTTCAAGACCACCTTCTTTGCCTACCTCCTGCCCCCAGAGTTGCGCCAGTATTTCCTCAACGATTCCACTGCCAGTTATACCGACAAGGACTTCATGGAGGCATTCAGCAGCAAGGCGATGATCTGTCTCGATGAGTTTGAGAGCGTCTTCGGCAAGAACCTGAGTGCCTTCAAGAGCAACCTCACAAAGCTCACCTTCTCCATCCGCCGCCCCTACGACAAGTATCGCAGCGAACTGCCCCATCGTGCCTCTCTCTCCGGCACCACCAACAGCCAGCAGTTTATCACCGACGAGGAGAACCGCCGCTATTCGCCATGGATTGTAGAGAGCATCGATAGTCCGATAGACCATCCGATAGACTATCAGAACGTCTATGCCCAGGCTTTGGCACTGGGCAAGGAAGTGATGAGCCGAGGAAAGGAAGAATCTCAGGACTGGACCTTCTGGCTCACCCGTCAGGACATCGACCAGATGCGCAACCACAACCGACTCTTCATGGTGGCAAACTATGCCGAAGAGCAGATTCTGAAGTACTACAGGGTTCCGGAACCGGATACCCCACTGCAATACATCAAGTTCCGCTACACCTCGGAAATTCTGGAGAAGATTGGCTGTAACCCAGCCCTCCGCCAGAATCTGAACAGCCACAACATCGGTTCCGTGATGGCGCGGCTGGGCTTCAAGAAGATCCACAAGGACAAGGGCAACGGTTGGGCTGTCATAGAGAAGGAACCTATCGAGCTGAACAGCGACGCTGCCGTCGATCCTACGGATACTTTCGAGGACTAAGTATCTTACTTTCGACCCGTAAGTATGTTACTTTCAACCCGTAAGTATAATACTTAAACATCAAAAGCTATATGGATATAAGAAGCTATACGAAGCAGGAACTGGCTCTGCTCTATTTCCCCGATTCGTCACCCGTGGTGGCAAGTGCTCATCTGATGC
>NZ_VZCB01000042.1 GCF_009494395.1 Segatella copri
AACCGCTTCTTGTACTACTTGTCTGTTTATGTAAAATCTTTCAAAGAACTCTTTCTTTATATTGCTAAGAGAAACCGTATTTCTCAAAAGCGAGTGCAAAAATACTAACTATTTTTCATTCCACCAAATTCTTCGGCAAAAAAGTTCGGTAAACAGATATATTTTAACACTCATAAACATTTAAAACATTCCTTATCCGTATTACACCTCTTTATATTATGCAAAACATGTGCTCGTACACACCGTATTTGAAAAGGGGAATGAAGCCACCAAGAATAACTTCATTATACACCTATACTTTAACACGTATATTTTACAATAGGTATATAGACAAATTGATTTAAATGATACCAGGATACGAATTGACCTAAATCAACAATTCTAAAACATAATTTTACCTATTAACAGGCAACTCGCCATAAAATAGCAGACATGGGCAGCTTGAATACTTAAAAAGTATAAAAAACAGCACATTTTCCGCAATTAAGTGCTTGAAAATCTTTCCAATTGAAAAAAACTATAACCTTGCAGCGGTATATATACAATTTAATAAGAAAAAATAACGAGCTAAGAATGTAATGTCAAAGCGTGACCTAAAACAACAAAGCAACTAAATGCTATTGTATAAGAGGGTCATGAACGACATATTTAGAGTTAGACAACATAAGTTTAATTAAATTTTTATCCAAAAATGAAAAGACAATTAACTAGTATTTTGCTCTTCTCTGCCCTCTTGATGGGTGGAGCTAGCACTTTTGTGTCTTGTACAGACCACGAAAGCGACAATGCTTATAACGCTAGCATTTCTATTGCAGATGCAGTTGCAAAGCAGCTTGACGCTTTGAAGTTGGCAAACCAGCAGTTGCAGGCAAACATCGACGACCTGAAGAGCGATGTTGCAACCAACAAGGACAAGATTGCTGCACTTGAAGCACAGGTTGCTGCAAATAAGGCTGCTATCGAGAACTTGAACGGCACTTGGACTGAGAAGTTCCAAAAACTCAACACACAACTTAATGAATCAATTGGTGCGCTCGGAAATAGAGCTACAGCATTGGAGGAAGCAGTTGACAAAATTAACGGTCAGCTTCCTGCTGAACTTGCAAAGTTGAACCAGGCTATTCAGGATATCGCTGAGCTCAAGACTAAATCTAAAGAGGTTGATGAGTTGCAGAAAAAGCTTGATGAACTCAACGAAAAGCTCTATGGCAAATTGGCCGGTGAGGGCGACATCAACACTTTGAAGGATGCCATAGATACTATCAATGGTCAGTTGAAGGAAGCTGCAAAATATGTACTTGCTAAGTTGCAGGATCCTAAGTCAACAAGTCTGAACCTGTCAGGTCTTGCTTCTGCTTTGTATAGCAACCTCAACAACCAGTTGACTGCATACGGCGTCCAGGCTTCTTGGAAGCAGAAGAATCAGAATGGCAATGAAGTAGAGAAGGTTGTTACATCTGAGATCAAACTGGCTGCATTTGCTGTTAAGCCATTGAGTTTCGATTTCTTGGCAAACAACAGCAAGCTCGACAACCTCAGCCTCGACCGTTTCATGTTGCCAACTAATTTGTCAGAGAAGCAGAAAGGTATCAGTGGTCTTGACTTCAATAACATTATCGACCCATCAACAGGTAAGACAATCGAGGTTGCTACAATAGTAGCTGTACCTGGCGTAAAGATTGTTCCTAATGGCACAGATCTCGACATCATCCAGATTTCTGACGGCAAGAAGCTTAACACCATCAAGAACGCTTATATCGTAAGCTGGGAAAAAGCTAGCAAGGACATCTCAATTGAAGTTAACGGTGAGGCTGGTAGCGCATCTGGCAGCACAACTTTGGATACATACATCTATCAGATCAAGGTGAAGGATGATACCATGAAGGATCTTATCGCAGACCTCAACAAAAACTTGTCAACAACATTGGGTCCTGTGAAGACAGCTCTCGATTGGGCTAACACATTAGCAGGTAAGTATGACCAGAATGTTGCTAAGGTAAACAACTTGATTAAGAAGGTAGAGGGTGTTATCACGAACGTCAACAAGTACTTGCAGCCAGCCATCATGTTCAAGGCTGATAATGGTTCATGGAACTTCGTCAGCACAGGTAGTCACTTCGCAACAAGTTTCGTAGGTGTTGGTGCAACTCCATTGGTTGCTACTTCTTACACTGCTGAACTTTTGGCTCCTGCTTACAAGAAGCAGTTGTACGTTAAGGAGGCTGGTGCTGAGATTCTGGTAAACGGTAAGGCAACAAAGTCTGCTTTCAACGGTCAGATCCAGAAGGTAGTATTCAATGCTTCTAAGGCAGGTAACTATACCATCGTTTACAAGGCTATCGATTACTCTGGTAAGGTAGTAGAGAAGAACTTCTACGTTACAGTTAAGTAATAAAACATTCGATAATAGGCAATTAAATTAATAACAATACTGCGTTAAATTAACATTTAATCGTCTGTAAATCAATAACTTATATTAAGAAATGCTTATGAAAACTTAACTATAAAAAGCTGGTCAAGTCGCTGATTTTCAGTAACTTTGTAGATCACGACAAATACAATATTACATGAATACAGGACTTGACCAATATATGGATATCTTTAAAGCTGCAGTTGAAAATTCAGCTGCAAAGATAACAAAAAGTTTCGAGAAAATACTCATCGAGGTGATATTTTTGTTCATGGTAATACCAAGAAAGATAAATTTCACCAAAATGGGGAGGTATGGCTCGCATGTTGAGCAAACCTATCGCAACGCATTCGGCTTGAAAAAGTCGAAGTGCATTAATTGGCTCAAACTTAATGTCTCACTTGCCAAGCGCTTCTTCGGTAAACAGGGAAGATGGGCTATTGCCATTGATCCCAGCTACATCAGCAAAGCTGACAAGAAAACTCCACATATCGGTCGTTTTGGGTCGGGATGTGCACAGTCTGTTAAACATGGTCTCGAAATCATGGGTATTGGACTCATTGATAGTCTTATGGACTGCCAGGCTCGCGATAAGTGGAAACTCGATTTTGCTTTCAATGCTTCGTTCACATCACTAAATGTTGCCAAGGTAACTATGAAGGAGATGGGAATGGAATATTCTATGTCTTCATTCAAGTCACTGATGACCAACATTTATCTGGTGAAACGAATTTTTAAAGCAAGCGGGTACACCCCGAACCGAACTTTAATTAGCAAGATTTTCAAAGATCTCTCGTACTTACAGCGTATAGCTGCTTAGCACATTATTGAATTATTAACGAACTATTGAAATAAAGAATCATATCAATAAAAACGCTAGAGTTTCACAATCGTAAACTCTAGCGTTTTTTATTGATGATATGAAAAATATCTTAATATTCTTTTACTTCTGCTCTTTCAATTTCTTATCCCATTTCAGCAGATTCAGATATTCCTTCTTGGTAATTCGCATAAAACTACCATGCTGAGGACCTGTTACACCCTTGATATCCACAGGGTCAGAGAAATTGCGGAGATACTTATCAGCCTTACAGATGCGATAGTGCTTAGGGTTGTCGCTATACTGGATATAAGCCACTCGCCAGGTATCATCACCCATCAACTGGAAGGCAGAGCTGCCCTCGCAATTCTTGCGGCCCTCGAAGTTGACATAATCATTCTCTACAGGCTCACCCCAACCATGATTCAAATACTTGCTTGTAGCGGTATAAATACCCGGCTTTCCTCCCTCTTTCTTGATAAGCATGTGGAAGAGGCCATCGCTCTTGAGATAGTTGATATCAGCATCGATGGTAGCATATCCCCAGTCGAAGAGCAACTTTGGAGTGGTAATCTTGGTGAAAGTCTTATCTGCATAGCTGTAGTACATGCGGTCGTACTTTTCCTCTGCACGGTTGAGCATAGAATAGTAAATCATGTATCCACCCTTCTCACCATTTTCCCAGCGATAATCAGGATCCCAAAAGATCTGAGGTGCCCAGACACGGTTGATAGTACTCCAGTCCTTATAAGGAGACTGAGCAGTGGCAGCATCGCAGAAGTTCTGCATACCCTTGCGATAATCGAAGGTAACGCTGGTCCAATGAATCAGGTCCTTACTCTTCAGGAGGTCAATGCCATAATTGTCCCATTTGTGGCTCTTACGAACGCACATATCAGTAGTAACCATAATATAGCCTTTGCCGTCATGGGTACGGGTGATGTAAGCATCGCGGGTACCGCCTTCGATACGGGCATGTTCCTCTGGGTCGAAGATAGGTTTACCATCGTTGATATCCTGATAGTTGTAGCCATCACGAGAAACAGCATAGGCTGTCCATTCACCCTTATCACTCATGTGACAGTAGAGATAGCCATAATCTCCCTTTACAAGATTCTGTGCGGTCATTGGCATGAAGGCAGCCAACGCCAAGAGAACGGTTGATAATTTCTTCTTCATTTCTTGATCTTCTTAGTTTAATTATTATTAGTCGAATTATTGGGTGCAAAATTACACTTTTTATTTGAGACTACCAAATCAAGAAGGCTACAAAGCTATAGTTTTATCGGAAAAAACTCCTTTTTGAACGATTTATACTCGGGGGACAGACGATGGAATCGCCTGGAACGGGGGCGAAAGGGGGAAAGGGAGGACGAGGAAAGGGAAACGAGGGAAAGGGAGGACGAGAAAAAGGGAGGCAAACCTCATCACAAGGTCCGTCTCCCCTACTTATAGTTATAAATAACCGATTTATTTGATTCATCTCAATGCAAGTACTTACGATGGTCATTGCAAATACTTGCGTTTGCCAATGAAGCTTACTTCGTGAATATCCGGAAATTACTTGTTTAAGAACTTGTCAACCTGGGCAGCAATCTTTCTGCCGCTTGCCATAGCACGAACTACCAGAGAAGCTCCGCTTGCTGCATCCCCTGCCACGAAGACATTTTCTGCAAACTCTGGCTGCTGTGGCTTCAGGAAACCCATTGCCAGGAATACAGCCTCTGCCTTGATGATTTCAGGCTCGCCTGCCTCTACCATCAGAGGGCGACCACCTTCTGGGTTTGGCTTCCAGTCGATTGGCTGAACCTTCACACCTGTCAGCTTGCCATTCTTTCCCAGGAACTCCAGAGAGTTGATGTTCCAGCGGCGGGTACAACCTTCCTCATGACTGGAGGTGGTCTTCAGGGTGCGAGGCCAGTTTGGCCAAGGATTCTTAGGATCCTCAGGACCCTCTACCGGCTTAGGCATAATCTCAATCTGAGTTACGCTCTTGCAGCCCTGGCGATGAGCGGTACCGATACAGTCGGAACCCGTATCACCACCACCGATGACCAAGACATCCTTGCCCTTGCAGTTGACCAGTTCATCCTTAGAGAACTCCATGCCTGCAAGGACTCGGTTCTGCTGAGAGAGGAGTTCGAGGGCGAAATAAACACCCTTCAATTCTCGTCCAGGAATCTTCAGGTCGCGGGCTGTAGGAGTACCCGTAGATACCACGTAGGCATCAAAGCCCTCTGGCAACTTAGTGACATCTATCTGCTGATTGTATTTGAACTCGATGCCTTCCTCTTCGAGAAGACGGAGGCGGCGGTCGATGATACTCTTGTTGAGTTTGAAGTTTGGAATACCATAGCGCAACAAGCCACCGGCATTCTCACGTGCCTCGAACACTGTTACCTTATATCCCTTATGGTTCAACTGGTTGGCAGCAACCAATCCCGCAGGACCGGCACCGATGACAGCCACCGTCTTGCCATTACGCTCCGGAATCTCAACATGCACATAATCCTCTGAGAAGGCGTGCTCCACGATGGCGCACTCATCCTCACGGTTGGTGGTTGGTTCATGATCCATGAGATTCAATACACACGCCTTCTCGCAGAGTGCAGGACAGATGCGTCCTGTGAACTCCGGGAAGTCGTTGGTGGAATTGAGGAGACGGTAAGCCTGCTCCCAGTCGCCCTTGTAGAGGGCATCATTCCACTCCGGTGCCTTGTTGCCCAGCGGACAAGCCCAGTGGCAGAAAGGCACGCCACAATCCATGCAACGGGAAGCCTGCTGTCGGCGGTCGTTGCTATTCAAAGTCTGTTCTACCTCGCTGAAGTCGAGGATTCTATCGTGAATTGGTCTATAACCTGCTTCCTTGCGAGGTATAGTCAAAAATGCTTTTGGATTTCCCATCTTTTTTCTAATTTTAAAATTAGTAATCGCGCTGCATATCCGCAATCTTCTGCTGCAACTTCTTTACCTGCTCCTCCTGGAGAACTCGCTTGTACTCGATTGGCACTACCTGGATGAAATCCTCTACGTAGTGGTTCCAGTCGTCGAGCATGGTACGGGCGAGCTTACTGCCGGTGTAGAGATAATGCTGACGGATCAGCTCGTGCAACTCCTTGCGATAGGTGCTGTCCTCCACGAGGTTGATCTCCACCATATCCATGTTACAGAAGTAATCGAAGTTGTGGTTCTTATCCCATACATAGGCAACACCACCACTCATACCAGCGGCGAAGTTACGGCCGGTTTCACCGAGCACTACTACTCTACCGCCCGTCATGTACTCGCAGCAGTGGTCGCCAGCACCCTCAATCACAGCGATGGCACCGGAGTTACGAACACCGAAGCGCTCGCCTACCTTACCATTGATATACAACTCACCGCTTGTGGCACCATACAATCCGGTGTTACCGGCGATGATGTTATCCTCGGCAGAGAAGTTGCTGCGGATAGGAGGAAGGATGGAAATACGACCTCCTGAAAGTCCCTTGGCGAAATAGTCATTGGTCTCACCCTCGAGTTTGAAATCCACTCCCTTGACCAGGAAGGCACCGAAACTCTGACCTGCAGAACCCTTGAACTTCACGTTTACGGTCTTGTCTGGAAGACCAGCCTCACCATATTTCTCGGCAATCATACCGCTCAGCATGGCACCTGCGGCACGGTCGGTATTCTTGATGGCGAAGTCGAGGTTCACCTCTTCCTGGTTCTCGATGGCACGCTGTGCACCACGAATCAACTGCTGGTCGAGCACATTGTCGAGGTCATGAATCTGCTCGGTAGTATGATAGAGCGAGCAATGGCCTGTCTCACGATGCAGCAAACGGGAGAAGTCGAGCAAGTCTGCCTTTTCCTCGATACTCTTAGCCACCTCTGGCTCTACGGCATCAGCACCCTCGGTAGGAACAATCTCCTCATCCTTCTTGCGGACGATGAGCTCGGTATGACCGATGATATCGTTCAATGAGGTGTAACCCATCTCAGCCAGATACTCACGAACCTCCTCGGCGAGGAAGCGGAAGTAGTTGATGAGGTACTTGTAACTGCCACGGAAGTGCGCACGGAGCTTAGGATCCTGTGTAGCAACACCCATAGGACAGGTATTCAGGTTACACTTACGCATCATAACACAACCTAATACGATGAGGGCAGCGGTACCGAAACTGAATTCCTCTGCACCGAGCAAAGCCATCAGGATGATGTCGCGACCGCTCTTCAACTGACCATCCACCTGCAGGCGAACCTGACCACGAAGACCGTTCTTCACCAGAGTCTGCTGGGTTTCAGAAAGTCCGATTTCAGGAGAGATACCTGCAAAACGCATGCTGGATGCAGGGCTGGCGCCTGTACCACCCTCGGCACCGGAGATAACGATGAGGTCTGCCTTCGCCTTAGCCACACCGGCAGCGATGGTACCCACACCACTCTCAGCTACCAACTTCACGGAGATAGCCGCCTTAGGGTTCACATTCTTGAGGTCGAAGATGAGCTGAGCCAAATCCTCGATACTGTAGATATCGTGATGAGGTGGAGGAGAAATCAGGCTGATGCCAGGGATAGAGTGACGGGTCTTGGCGATGACCTCGTTAACCTTGAAGCCAGGCAACTGACCACCCTCACCCGGTTTAGCACCCTGTGCCACCTTGATCTGGATTTCCTCTGCATTTACCAAATATTCTGTTGTCACACCGAATCGACCGGAAGCCACCTGCTTGGTCTTGCTGGAGAGGCTGATGCCATCCTGAGTAGAATGGAATCGCTCGTTATCCTCACCACCTTCACCGGTATTGCTTCGAGCACCCAGGGCGTTCATGGCGAGTGCCATTGCCTCGTGAGCCTCCTTAGAGAGGGCACCGAAACTCATCGCACCGGTAACGAAGTGCTTGACGATTTCCTCTACCGGCTCCACCTTATCTATAGAGATAGGGTTCTTGCGGAAGCTGAAGAAGTCGCGGATGAAGATAGGCTCCTGCTTATCGTCAACGAGATGTGTATATTTCTTGAAGAGATCGTAATCGCCCTTGCGGGTTGCGAGCTGCAGGGTAGCGATGGTCTCTGGGTTCCAAGCGTGCTTGATACCATCCTTGCGGTAGTGGAACTGTCCCATACTTGGCAGGAAGTCGAGCTTCTTGATCTCGAATGCCTTGTCGTGCAGGCGGATAGCATCACGGGCGATGGTCTCAAGTCCGATACCGCCGATGGTGCTCACCTCTGTTCCGAAGTAGCTCTTCAGGAGGCTCTCGCTCAAGCCGATGCTCTCGAAGATCTTGGCACCACGATAGCTTCGGATGGTAGAGATACCCATCTTAGCCATAATCTTGAACAAGCCCTTCTTCACAGCCTTGATGTAGTTCTGCTCGGCTGTATGGTAATCCTCCTGAATCTTTCCCTTCTTTACCAGGTCGTCGAGGATGGCGTATGTCAAATATGGACAGAGGGCTGATGCACCGTAACCCAGCAACAGGGCTGCGTGCATTACCTCACGAATTTCACCGCTCTCAACGATGAGGGCTGTCTGTACACGCTTGCCGGCATCAATCAGATAATGATGTACGGCACTCACGGCGAGCAGAGATGGAATGGCAGCATGGGTCTCATCCACGCCACGGTCGCTCAAGATGATGTAGTTGTAACCATCATCCACACTCTGTGCAGCCTGCTTGCAGAGTTCATCCAGAGCCTCATGCAATCCTTCTTCGCCCTTGGCGGTTTCGAAGAGCATGTGGAGCTTTACAGTATTGAAGCCCTTGTAGCGGATATTCTGAAGGATATCCAACTGAGTATTCGTCAAGATAGGATGTGGCAGACGAACCATCTTGCAGTTGCTTTCGTCCGGGTTCAGGATGCCGGAACCTACTCTACCGATATACTCGGTAAGACTCATCACGAGGTTCTCACGGATAGAGTCGATGGCAGGATTGGTAACCTGAGCAAACTGCTGACGGAAGTAGTTGAAGAAAATCTGTGGCTGGTCTGAAAGCACGGCAAGTGGGGTATCATTACCCATAGATGCAGTAGGCTCCTGCCCCTTGGTAGCCATCGGGATGATGGTACCATCGATGTCTTCCTCGCCAAAACCGAACTCCAATTCCTTGCGAGTGAGGTTTTCTACAGCGTTTTCCACTTTTCGTCCGCTGCGCAACTTTTCCAGTTCAATACGGTTGGTATTCAACCACTGGCGGTAAGGATGAGCCTCAGCCAGGCGCTCCTTGATTTCGCCATCATAATAGATTTTGCCTTCCTGGGTATCAATCAAGAGGATCTTACCAGGCTGCAGACGGCCCTTCTCGGCAATCTCGGTTGGGTCGAAATCCATCACACCTACCTCAGATGCGACTACCATCATATCGTTCTTGGTGATGGTATAGCGGGCAGGACGCAAACCATTTCTATCGAGCATACCACCGGCATAACGGCCATCGCTGAAGAGCAGGGCGGCAGGACCATCCCATGGCTCCATCAGGATAGAATGATACTCATAGAAAGCCTTCAAATCCTCAGAGATAGGGTTCTTGTCGTTGAAGCTCTCAGGCACCATGACAGCCATGGCGTGAGGCAATGACAGACCGCTCATCACGAAGAACTCGAATACATTGTCGAGGCTGGCAGAGTCACTCATATCAGGCTGGACGATAGGAGAAATCTCACGGATATCGCCCAGAGCCTCACTGCCCAACACACTCTCGCGCGCCTTCATCCAGGCACGGTTACCACGGATGGTGTTGATCTCACCATTGTGGGCAAGGAGACGGAATGGCTGAGCCAGACTCCATGTTGGGAAGGTGTTGGTAGAGAAGCGGGAGTGAACCAATGCCAAACCGCTTGTAAAATAATTATTGGTCAAATCAGGATAGTACTGACGCAGCTGGAGGCTGCTCAACATACCCTTATATACGATGTTCGAATTAGACAACGAACAGATATAGAAATCAGGATCGCTGATTCGTTTCTCGATGCGCTTGCGGATGAGATAGAGGGTGCGCTCGAAAACAGGCACCTTATCATCTGTAACACCCGTGATGAACACCTGTTTGATGGCAGGTTCGTTGCTCAATGCAGCCTCACCCAGACAGTCAGGGTTGGTAGGCACATTGCGCAGGTGCATCAGCTGCAATCCCTCGCGCTCAATTTCCTCGATCATGATAGAGAGGATGTCCTGCTGTTTCTTCTCGTCCTTAGGCAAGAAGACGAGACCCGTTCCGTATTTTCCCTTCTCAGGCACTGGGATACCCTGAAGAAGAATAAACTCATGTGGAATCTGGAGCATGATACCGGCACCGTCGCCCGTCTTGTTATCAGCACCCTCTGCACCACGATGGCGCATGTTTTCGAGTACCTTCAAGGCGTTATCGACCAGCTCATGACTCTTGTTACCGTGGATATTCACCACCATACCTACGCCACACGCATCGTGCTCATAGGCTGAACTGTACAATCCTTTTTCCATTTCTTGTTCGTTTTATATCGGTTATTTATAACTATCTATATATCATCATTTTATGTTGACTATTTATACGCCTGTTCATGAACACCCGCCACGGCTCTGCCGCTAGGATCGTTCTGGTTCTTGAACGAGGCATCCCAGGCAAGGGCTTCGGCTGTAGAGCATGCAACACTAGGAACGCTTGGCACACTGCGGGCAGCACTGTCGCTTGGGAAGTGCTCGGCAAAGATAGAGCGATAATAGTACTCCTCCTTGTTCTGTGGAGGATTGATAGGGAATCGCTCGGCAGCATGCGCCATCTGCTCATCGCTTACGGCAGAAGCGGTAATCTGCTTCAGGGTGTCAATCCATGAATAGCCCACGCCATCGGAGAACTGCTCCTTCTGTCGCCATGCCACTTCTTCAGGAAGCAAATCGGCGAATGCCTCACGAACCACCTTCTTCTCGATGGTCTTGTCCGGACACATCTTCAACACAGGATTCATGCCCATCGCTACATCCAGGAACTCCTTGTCGAGGAAAGGCACACGGCCCTCGATGCCCCATGCAGCCAGACTCTTGTTGGCTCTCAGGCAATCGTAGAGATAGAGCTTGCCCAGCTTGCGCACGGTTTCCTCGTGGAAAGCCTTGGCATCCGGTGCCTTGTGGAAGTAGAGATAACCTCCGAATACCTCATCGGCACCCTCGCCCGAAAGTACCATCTTGATACCCATGCTTCGGATGACTCTCGCCAGGAGATACATCGGGGTAGAGGCACGCACGGTGGTTACATCGTAGGTCTCGATGAAGTAGATGACATCACGGATGGCATCCAATCCTTCCTGAATGGTGTAGTTGATTTCATGATGCACGGTTCCGATGTGCTCGGCTACCAGTCGTGCCTTCGCCAAATCAGGCGCACCCTTCAAGCCCACGGCAAAGGAGTGCAAGCGTGGCCAGTATGCCTTGGTCTCGCCACCGTTCTCCACACGGGTAGAAGAATATTTCTCGGCTACAGCAGAGATGACTGAAGAATCAAGACCGCCGCTCAGCAATACGCCGTAAGGCACATCACTCATCAGCTGGCGCTTCACAGAAGACTCCAAGGCATCGTGAATCTCCTTTACGGCTGCCTCTTCCTGAGGTTCCGCATCCTTCAGCTGGGCTTCAGCCTTCTTCTTATCATCAATCTGATATTTTTTCTGCATGGCAGCATACTCAAACCACTCGCGGGTATAGTAACGCTTCATGCCAGGATTCTTGCTATAATAATAATGACCTGGGAGGAATGGCTCATAGTGGTCGCACTGACCTTCCAATGCCTTCAACTCACTTGCCACCAGCACCTTTCCATCTTTATCATAACCGATATAAAGAGGAATCACACCGATTGGGTCTCGGGCGATGAGGAACTCATCACGCTCTGCATCGTAAAGAGCGAAAGCAAAGATACCGTTCAGCTCTTCAAGCATCTTGGAGATACGGGCGTGGAGCGCATCCTCACCTTTATATATTAGGGTATCAAAGTCGGAATCTGCTCGCATCTCACGATAGAGAGAAAGAATCACCTCGCAGTCAGAACCGGTCTGATACTGGTATTTGCCGGCAAAACGGGCACGGATATTCTGATGATTATAAATCTCACCGTTTACGGCAAGCACCTGTTTCTTATCTGGTGCAAACAAAGGTTGGCGACCACTTTCCGGGTCAACGATGCTCAGACGCTCATGTGCCAGGATAGCGGAACCACCACAATAGATGCCGCTCCAGTCTGGTCCGCGATGACGGATCTTCTGGCTCATACGAAGCGCTTGCTGTCGCAATTCAGGAGTTTGCTCCTGAATATTGAAGATAGATACGATTCCACACATAATATCTTTTCCTTTCTTTTACGGTTATTTATAACTCTAATTCTTATCAGAAACTCGCTTTCAATATCATTTTGCTAAGTTTCGGGTGCAAAATTACTACTTTTTGACAATACACAAAAGATTTTCGTTACCTTTTGTCTTAAGAAAAGAGGTATAATTACATTTTTACACATAACTATCCATTTAATCTTTCATTTTGAAAGCACAAACCACACCAATCGTTACAGAATAACATAAAGAGAGAAAAATAAGATAAAAGCATTAATTCCACAGAAATCCCTACGCTCTGAAAGGGCAGGGCGTAGGGACAAACATCATACTGCAATCCACATCAATACGATGAAAGTTTAGTTAAAAAATATATAGGATTGTGCCGTTTTTCCCATTTTTTTCGTATCTTTGCAGTATTATTAGTTTTATTACAAATAACCTAATTTATTCAATTATTCCGTAGAAGTTACTATAACAATATGAGAAAGAAACTTATAAACCTATTCATGATGACTTGCGTGATAGCTGGTGGCTTCACACAGGCATCCTTTGCTCAACAGGCAAAATCAAGCAATCTCACACAGTTTGTCAACCCTAGAATCGGAACGGGTGGTCATGGACACGTATTCCTCGGAGCCAATGTTCCATTCGGATACGTTCAGTTAGGTCCTACCGAGCCATCACGTGGCTGGGACTGGTGTTCCGGGTATCACCACTCCGACTCGGTGCTCATCGGATTCGGCCATCAACACCTCAGCGGTACCGGTATCGGTGACCTGGGCGACGTGGCATTCCTGCCTGTAACCGATGCCAACCAGAAGGAAATCCTCTTCAGTCATGCCAACGAGAATGTGCGCCCGGGCTATTATGCCGTAAAACTGCAGCAGCCTAACGTATGGGTAGAACTCACTGCCACCCAGCGTGCCGGATTCCAGCGCTATACCTTCGGTGCAGATGCACAGCAGGCACAGCTGGTGCTCGACCTGAAGCAGGGCATCGGATGGGATGCGGCAAAGGATTACAACGTAGACAAGATTACATCTACCACTATGGCAGGGCATCGCTTCTCCAAGGGTTGGGCAAACGACCAGAAGGCATTCTTCTTCGCTGAATTCTCACAGCCTGTCACCGTGAAGCCATTGGGAACCGGAAGATGGTTGATTACTGCAGCAGATGTTACCAAACCTTTGTTGGTAAAGACGGGCATGTCGGCTGTAAGCGCCGAGAACGCCCAACTGAATTTGCAGAAGGAGATTCCAGGCTGGGATTTCCGACAGGTGGTGGCTGACGCTGACGAAGCATGGAACAAGGAATTGGCTAAGGTGAACATCGAGACTAACGACTCTGTATCCCGCCGCATCTTCTACACAGCGATGTATCACTGCATGACCGCTCCATCCGTGTTCTCGGATGTCAACGGACAGTATCGTGGTGCCGACGGCAAGGTGCACGATGGCAACTTTACCAACTACACCACCCTCTCGCTCTGGGATACCTATCGTGCGGCTCATCCGCTGATGACGATGATTCACACCGATATGCTGCCAGATATGGCAAGCACCTTCATCAACATCTATCGCCAGCAGGGCCAGTTGCCGGTATGGCATCTGATGGGTAACGAAACCAACTGCATGGTGGGCAACCCAGGCATCCCTGTGCTTGCCGACATGGTTCTCAAGGGCTATGTGCAGGATAAGGAAGGTGCCTACGAGGCATTGAAGCAGTCGGCCCTGCGCGAAGACCGCGGCTTGGGTCTGCTCAAGAAATACAGCTATTTGCCTTACGACCTGGAGAAGACCAAGGAAACCGTGGCAAAGGGTTTGGAATATGCTCTGGCTGATGCCTGCGTGGCAAAGGTGGCTCGCATGTTAGGCAAGAAGGAAGATGCCAAATATTTCGAGAAGAGATCTAAATCTTACAGCAAATACTTCGACAAGGAAACCGGATTCATGCGCGGCATCGGTTCCGACGGCAAGTTCCGTACTCCATTCGACCCATTCTCTGCCGAACATCGTGACGATGACTACACCGAAGGAAATGCATGGCAATACACCTGGCTGGTGCCACACGATGTTCACGGACTCGTGAAACTCTTCGGCAACGAACAGAAGTTTGTTACCAAGCTCGATTCGCTCTTCATCGTCACCGGAAACATGGGCGACAATGCTTCCCCAGACATCTCAGGCCTCATCGGCCAGTATGCCCACGGCAATGAGCCTAGCCATCATGTGCTCTACATGTACAACTATGTAGGTCAGCCTTGGAAGGGAGCCCGCCTGCTGCGCCAGACCATGGACGAGATGTATAAGGACGATTTCGACGGATTGAGCGGCAATGAGGACGTAGGTCAGATGTCGGCATGGTACATTCTTTCTTCCATGGGTCTCTATCAAGTAGAGCCAGCCGGCGGCAAGTACATCATCGGCAGTCCTATCTTCGACAAGGCATCGCTGAACGTAGGCAAGGGCAAGACCTTCAGCATCATCTGCAAGGACAACAGCAAGGAGAACATGTATATCCAGCATGCCAAGCTGAACGGCAAGCCATACACCAAGTCGTACATCATGTATAGCGACATCATGAAGGGTGGCACCCTGGAGCTCCAGATGGGCAGCCAGCCATCCAAGTGGGGAACACGTCCTGCCGACCGACCATAATATGAACTAACTAACAAAAGATAAGAAAATGAGAAAGACTATTTTAACAATGGCACTTCTTGCCTCCATGACAGCGATGGCTCAGGAGAATGCCAAGGTGGATGTCCACGCACGCTATACTAAGGTGGTGACACCAGTGGATGGCAAGTACGAATCTAAGCGTCCGCCTGTAGAGGACCGTCTCTTCACCTCCACCGCCGTGGAGAAGAAGATCAAGGAAGTGCAGAAAATCCTGAAGAAGAACCCAAAGTTGGCTTGGATGTTTGCCAACTGCTATCCTAACACCCTGGAGAGCACCGTTCACTACCGTGTGCTCGAGAATGGTGATGACGATACATTTGTATATACAGGCGACATCCCAGCCATGTGGCTCCGCGACTCAGGTGCACAGGTATGGCCATACGTGGCGCTTGCCAACAAGGACGAGAAGTTGAAGAAGATGCTAAAGGGCGTGATTCTGCGCCAGCTGAAGTGCATCAACATCGACCGCTATGCCAATGCCTTCAACGATGGTCCTACGGGTGCCGGATGGGTGAAAGACCGCACCAAGATGCAGCCGGATGTATTCGAGCGCAAGTATGAGATTGACTCCTTCTGCTACCCTATCCGCCTGGCTTACGAGTACTGGAAGGTGACAGGCGATGACTCCATCTTCGGCGACGTTTGGATGCAGGCAGTAGAGAACATTCTGAAGACTTTCCATGAGCAGCAGCGCAAGGTAACAGCCAAGGCATATCACTTTACCCGTGTTTCCGACCGTGCCTTCGATACCATCGGCTGGGACGGTTTCGGTGCTCCGGTGAAACCTGTAGGTCTGATTGCCTCCATGTTCCGTCCATCAGATGATGCCACGATTCTTCCATTCCTCATTCCTTCCAATTTCATGGCAGTATCATCTATGAACAAGGCTGCCGAAATTCTGAAGCATGTGGCAGAGAAGGATGCGGCAAAGAAGGATGCAGCTCTGAAGATTGCCAAGGATTGCAGCAGTCTGGCTGATGAGGTTCAGGCAGCCTTGCAGAAGTATGCTATCTATGATCATCCTAAGTACGGCAAGATTTACGCCTACGAGGTAGATGGTTTCGGCAACCAGCTTCTGATGGACGATTCCAACGTGCCATCTCTCCTGGGTATGGGCTATATGGGCGATGTTCCGATGAACGACCCTATCTATCAGAACACCCGCCGTTTTGTATGGAGCGAGGACAATCCTTGTTTCTTCCGTGGCAAGGCTGGCGAGGGTATCGGTGGTCCTCACATCGGATACGACATGCCTTGGCCTATGTCTATCATGATGAAGTGTTTCACAGCCCAGAGCGACGACGAGATTCGTTTCTGCATGAAGATGTTGCTGAACACGGATGCGGGCATGGGATTCATCCATGAGTCATTCCACAAGGATGATGCATCGAAGTTCACCCGTCCATGGTTTGCATGGCAGAACACGCTGTTTGGCGAGTTGGTGATTAAGCTGATCAACGATGGCAAGGCAGACTTGCTGAACAACTTATAATACACCTTATTATATATATAGAGAGAGGATGTGTCATGAGTCCATGGCACATCCTCTTTTTCGTTTCATTAATCGTCCCACAGTTTTCACAGATAACGCAGATTTAGGATTTTAGAATTTGTAAAGAATTACGAGTAAAGGAACCCCTCTGAAAAACTGAAGGTTGTGAAGGAAGGGTCACAAAAAAAAACTGAAATCTGAAATTAAAAATTCATTTTTATATGCAGCGTAGAGTAAAAGAGAGGTAATTATCTGATTATTAGAATAATAACCAATATTTACACCAAGTGTTAAAATGCAGTTTTTGACATAAAATTATTATTTTGAAAAAGTGCCTTCAGTCCTTCAGCCAACAATTTTGTCCATTCTTCTTACTTTTTAACCCTATTTTAACACTCCCAAAAACTTTGCCTTCAGTTCCTTCAGTTTTCGTGTCTTATTTTTTTATTTTCCCTCTTTTCCCAAAGAATCAAGATTTTTCAATACGCTATTATTTTATCTCTCAGAGATATAGTTTTATTTCACAGAGATAATATTTTATCTCTCAGAGATATTTTATTATTTCTCAGAGATATTTTCCCA
Organism: Segatella copri; assembly: GCF_009494395.1. Lineage (GTDB taxonomy): Bacteria > Bacteroidota > Bacteroidia > Bacteroidales > Bacteroidaceae > Prevotella. The sequence goes on from NZ_VZCB01000042.1 coordinate 17,268, forward strand.
ACAGAAGTTTCGCATGTAATTCAAGTACGGACTGAAGAGACAAATGAGGGTGTGTCATGAACTTATGACACACCCTCTTTTATTATTTATAAAACTAAAAAACTATATATTATGGTTGCAAGGTGAAACCTACTACCAGGTAGGCTTTCTCGGTGCTAGGGTTAGCAGCCACCTGAGCGAAGACTGGAACAGAGAAAGAATCTGTTATCTTCAAATCCTTGGTTGCTTTCACACCTACATGAGTAACAGCGAAACCATTGGCATCACCATAGAATGATGTGGCGAATGGCACGGCACCCACGCTCGCCTCCCAATCACAACCTCCGAGTTTGAATGGAGCTGTAGCCTCGAGATAAGATGAATAGGCACGGTCGCCATCCTTGTTGACTCCATCATTGCCTGCAAAGTTGGTATACCAGTTGAGGGCAAGTGCTCCGAAATCATAACCTACGTTTGCCTCGAAGACATGAGAGGTTTCGTGCGCCTTGTAGGCGAAATACTTCTCGTTAGGCGAATTGAACCAGTAATCAGTTACACCGATATGGAAACCACCCGTCTCGTATGCCAAGGTAAGATCGAACTCCTTGGTATCCTCAGGCTGAGAAAGTCCTACGCTTCCCCAGGCTGTGAGGGAGAGGCCTTTGTATCCGATGCCCAATGTAGGCTGCAGGGAAACGGCTCCCAAATCCTGACCACGCCAGTAGTACTGGCTCACAATATCAGCACCCATAGATGTTTCCACCTTGTCCTGTGCCATAGCAGCAGGAGCAAATGCCATCAAACCGAGTGCCAACGCACCCATCTTCTTCATATCTAAATGCTTCATATTCTCTCTTTTTATGTGATACATTTTTCTTTTAAAAGTTTCGGCTGCAAAATTAATAATAATAATTTTGCTCACCAAAACTTTTGTCTATTATCTCTCTTACGTCTATATGAAAGTACCATTAGTTGTAGCAGCTCTCACCATGCTCGTAGATATCCAGACCTTCTTCCTCGATTCGCTTATCAACACGGAGACCAGCAATCTTCTTGATACCCCAGAAGAGGATGATACCTGTAGCAGCTGCCCAAAGGTCGATGCAGAGGATACCGAAGCACTGTGCGCCGAAGAAACCGAAACCGCCACCATAGAAGGCACCACCATCAAGGGCGAAGAGACCTGTCATCAAGGTACCGAAGATACCACATACACCATGAACTGAACTTGCACCAACAGGGTCATCAATATGAAGCTTGGTATCGATGAACTCAATAGAGAATACCAGAATGATACCAGCCAAGAGACCGATGATGGCAGAACCCAATGGACTAACCAAGTCGCAACCAGCAGTAATGGCTACCAAACCAGCCAGAATACCGTTCAATGTCAATGAGAATGAAGGTTTGCCATACTTGATCCAAGAGGTGAACATAGTACCGAGACCACCACAAACTGCAGCCAGGTTGGTTGTCAGGAATACGTGGCTGATAGCAACACGGTTAACCTCACCAGAAGCAGCAAGCTGAGAACCAGGGTTGAATCCGAACCATCCGAACCAGAGGATAAATACACCGAGGGCAGCAGCCATCAGGTTGTGACCAGGGATAGCAGTACTCTTGCCATTGCGATACTTACCCAAACGAGGGCCTAAGCAGATAGCACCCACCAAAGCAAGTACACCACCAACACTATGTACGATAGCTGAACCTGCGAAATCATGGAAGGCAGCACCGAAGGTGTTCATCATGAAAGAACCGGCATCAGCGTTGCAGAGCCAACCGCCACCCCATGTCCAGTGACCCTCTACTGGGTAGATGATCAATGAGATGAAGAAAGAATAGATGCAATACATGGAGAACTTGGTACGTTCTGCCATAGCACCAGAAACGATGGTAGCACTAGTAGCGCAGAAAACTGTCTCAAACATCAGGAAGCCTTCTGTTGGAAGACCGGCTGCATTCGTATAGAAAGACAAATCGCCGAAGTTAGGCATACCGATGAAACCGGCGCCATCGCTACCAAACATAAATCCGAAACCAACGAACCAGAAGAGAACGGAACCGATCATGAAATCGACAAAGTTCTTAAACAAGATGTTCGCGGTGTTTTTACTACGGGTAAAGCCCGCCTCGCAGAGGGCAAATCCCGGCTGCATGAAAAAGACCAACATGGCTGCCAAGAGCATCCATACGGTATCTACTGAAATTCCTAAATCCTGTACACTCATAACATAAAATCTTTAAAGTGTTCTTTTTTCCTGAAAACTTATTCTCTCTCCTTCCATCCCGCAATCGTTATTTCTCCTGCTCCGCATTATAAAGTGCGATGTCGCCTCTTTCACCTGTACGGATTCTCACGGTATCCTCTACAGGAATTACAAAGATTCGACCATCACCAATCTCGCCGGTACGGGCAGCCTCCTGGATGGCATTAATCGTTTTCTCTACGTTCTTGTCGCGCACGACAACATTCAGCAACACTCGCTCAATACTACTGGTATCATACATGACACCACGGTAGATACGAGCCTGTCTCATCTTACCCTCTCCTCTTACATCGTAGTAAGAGAACCACTCGATGTCGGCGGCAAGCAATGCTTCCTTTACATCCTCAAACTTAGTCTTACGGATGATAGCTTCGATCTTTTTCATGTTAATCTCTCCTATTCTTTAAATTACATTTTGTTTGTTTACGAGTGCAAAGGTACGACATTTTGCTCAAATAAACTTCATATTACTTACTTTTTGTTTTATTTATTTTCAATTGCTTACCATTTGATAAAACAAATTAAAAATTAAAATACAAAATGAAAGCAAATCACACATCTTCACTTTCATTTTGCCATTACAAACACAAAACAAAAAAGACCTGTATGGTCAGAAGCCTCAACAGGCACTGAAACCATACAGGTCGAATCATTATTAACGTAAATCTACCTTCACAATACCAGGTGAACGAAGTCCAGGCTTCAATTCACCACCCATATAATATAAGGTATGTCCTCGCAAAGCAACTTGGGCACCCGCTCGAGCCAAAAGAGCGTTTTCAGGGGATGGGATTTCCCATTGTTCTGTCTTCAAGTTATAAATCAAGAGACTATTATTGAACTTATACCATGAAATATCCTTTTTCAGATAATCCGTCTTGGCTACCATCGAATAGGTACCGCTGATAGCATCCCAGAAGATTTCTCTGTTCACACCACCGGCACAGACAATCTGAGCATTTCCTTTGGCTGAAACCTCCAGTATGGCTGTGGCTCCAGTAAGCGTGAGTTCCTTACCCTGCAAGTTGACAGGTGCAGGAAGCGAAGTCCAGCTCTTACTCATCAGCTGATAGCGCAATCCGGATGTAGCCACGATACTGGATTTACCATTCTCATAGAATCCGCCCCAAACAAAGAGTTCGCCGTTGTAGGCTGCACATACCGGCTGAACTCGAGGTTCTCCAATCAACTCTGTTTCCGGGGTCCACTTCTCATCCTTTCCGATTTCCATTGTCAGGACGGAAGCAGATGGTCGCCCGTCCTGATTACCACCCACCACGAAGAGACGAGTATCCAGGAGGCATACTCCCATATTATCCACCGTACAAGGCAGGTCTGGCAAAGACTTCAATATAGGTTTGCCGTTTTCCTGGTCCAGATGGATGCTCAAAACGGTTCGCAAACTATGCTCCGTATTACATCCACCTACCAGAATCAAGCTATCACCAGAGGCAACCACACCACCATAGGCAGCAGGCTCAGGCAGATTGCCTATCATCTCCCACTGCAAAGTTTCCTCATTACCAGTAACCTTCGCAGCATAGATGCTGGAATAATACTTTTTCTTTCCTGGCTCCGGGAAATTACATCCACCTGCCACTACCAGGTAGTCGCCAATGAAACCTGCATAACAAGCAGAAACACCGAGTTCATATCCAGCCTCCCCAGAAGGGAAGCCAGACATTGAACTGATATTTGTAAATTGTGTCTTTAAATTTGATTTCATTGTACTACAACTATTTATTATAATAATGATAGATAATGCTAAAAGCGAATTAATACATTTCATATCTTGATGCTATTAACAGTTATTATTGAGTCGGCTATCTGACCTCTCCTCTGAATGTAGAAGCCGGTAATCCTTCCTTATTGACCAGATTGGCACGGGTGAAAGGTTGCCATGCATATCTTACATATCTTGGAGTCTTGACCTCCGGAGAACTCACTCTTACCTTGCTGCCTTCTATCTTTACCTGGGCAGGATAGAACAAACCATCCTCCTCAGCTATCTCGAAGCAGGAAGGAGACTTACCGTCCGATGTACGGAGTCCATCGCCATAAGTAAAGGACACTACCAGATGATTCCCCTCTTTTACCACATTATTATATATAGGCCCCGAAGGAGTAACTGCATGTCCGTAAGTCTGGTTCAATGCCCAGCGACCCAGACGTTCGCCAACAGGCTGTTTATGGGTTGGATGCACATCAAGAGAATCACCCTGATCAGAAGAAACAGCCATTCCGGTATTTGGGATAGACTTCATCAATCTGAGCTGACTGTCTCGGAACCAGGTCCATGAAGGACGGTTCAGACTCGACAACTGCACAAAATAGAATGGCATCTCAGGGTTCTTCCAGTTGCTACGCCAACTATCTACCAAGAGTCGGAAGAGTTGTTCATGAGCATCCATATTATGTGCATTCGATTCACCCTGATACCAGATAACACCCTTGATAGGATATTGCTGCAAAGGCAAGATACCACTTTCATAAAGATAACATGGCTCATAAGGATGACGGCCCAGACGGGTGGCATCATTGGAGAGGTTCTTGGCTGCTCTGCCACGCACCCAATCCTGGATAAAGTCGTTCTGCAGCCAGTTGCGCAGGATTGCCGGGAACTGGGTCTCCAGAGTGTTTCTATCTACCCAAGCCTCAGTAGGAGCACCTCCGATGGCATTGCAAATCAGTCCCACTGGCACCTTCAGGCTGTCGCGCAGCATCTTGCCGTAGTAATAAGCCACGGCAGAGAACTGGGCTGCCGTCTCTGGGGTAGCCCCCTTCCAAGTGGTATTCTTGTAATACTGCAGATGGTTCAACGAATCCAGGCAGGATGCCGGCCATGCCACATCGTAAGTTTCCCATCTTCCCTTCATGTCGAAGAGTCGCAGGTCGGGGTCATTAGCCTGGGCGATATCACGCTTGCCAGTGGCAGCCTGGTTGAGCCGGAACGCCATGTTCGACTGACCTGAGCACAGCCACACCTCGCCTACAGCCACATGACGGAACTCCTTTTTCTGCTTGCCCGCCTGGATGGTGAGCGTATAATCCGTACCTACCGCCAATGGCTGCAAGATAACACTCCATTCACCACGGTTATTGGCAATGGCAGAAACCTTCTGACCGGCAATACTCACCACTACCTGTTCACCAGTATTGGCTGTTCCATGAATATCAAGAGGAGTATTGCGCTGCAACACCATGTGGTCTGTATAGAGATTAGACAGTTTCAAACCGCCATAGTTTCCGGTGATTCCACCATAAACGGTCTTAGCCAGAATACCAGCACCTTCTGCATTCGGATGGATGGCATCCGGCAACAGGTTAGGATATGGATAGAGAGGCGCATGGAAATCGATGAGTTCCGCTCCGCTTACTCTTGCCACCACCTTGATGGCTTCCTGTATTTCATCATGCCATTGTTTGGTTCCTGAAATAAAACGGGGATGGCGATGGGCTATCGGCGTGATATTTGCCAGAATAAATCTTACCTTTGGATTGGAAGAACGCAGAGAGTCCATCAGCGAAAGATAATCTTTCACGAACTCGTCACGATAGTTAGGCCAGTTTCTTGGGTCTGTATCGTTGATGCCCAGGTGGATGACTGCGATATCACCTTTGAAGGCCATCGCCTGCCTATACTCCTCCTGCTTCATATACGGACGGTGCCCGTGGTTCAGCAGGGTGGCGCCCGGCTTTCCGAAGTTGCCCACCAGGTATTTGTCACCCAACATATTCTGAAGCTGTACGGGATAAGAGAAATGTTCTCTGTCCTGGATTCCTGTACCATAAGTGATACTGTTGCCTACGCAAGCCACCTTGATTTTCTGCACAGTTTTCTTTCGGGCAGCCTTTACAGAGAGGGAGCCCATTGAGAGCATCGACAGCAAAATGACTGTCAATGTTCTTTTTGGAAAAATTAATTTATCATACAACATAACCTATCTTTTTATTTATTCATCTACAAATGCTGCTGTGAACATCCATTTCACGAGACGGGTCTCCTTAGAGGAGAACTTACCCACAGGAAGTTTCAACATCAGCTTGTTCCAACCCTTCTTGAGGGTAATATCTACCGCTGGACGAGACACGTAATTCTCATTCTTCAATGTAATCTCGTTGGAACGTTCTGTATTTGTATTCTCCCAAACAGGAGGCATAATTTCCTTTCCATTGAGCCAAGCACGACTGCACTTGTAATCCCAGGTACCCTGACGAGGAGCCAAATCGCTTTCCGAACGACTGTAGTTCTGGAATTCCAGCATCAGCTGAGTCTTTCTTTCCTTTGGAGAATAAATCCACCGGGTGGCATAAGCGGTATGGTTTTCCTGCGGATTGGCATAGAAACCAGGAACCAATGTACCCCAGACATGGCGCAGATAGATGCCGTTGCCGATGATCTTGCGGCTGTGATAGGACTTGCCTTCATACTGATATACGGAATCTTCCTGTTGCTCAGGTGGGAATACCTTGTTCAAATCTCCTCCGTTAGGAAAGGCATCGGTAATCTGCCACTCGCTCTGGGTCTGGCAAACGTATGGGAAGGGAACCTCTTTCAACCAGGTTTTCTTCTGCCAAAGCAGGCGGTGTTCAAACTCCTTGAACGCAGTCAACTGCTCCGGCTCGTCTTCCCACAGCAGGGTGCCCTTGCCATCAAAATAGCTGTTGCCGCCTCCACGCCAGGCACGTTCTGCCAGGGTGAGCATATAAGGATAGAAATTATTCTCAGCCAGCAGCTGAGGTGTATTGTCTATGAAGCGGTCGTTCCAGAAGGCAATGATACAGCCAGCCAGGTCGTCGCTTCCCTCAGTCTGGTTGTAGATGCGGCTGTTGAACATCGCCACCAGGTCGGCGTAGGTATCGAAGTGGTTGGCATAGTGGTAGCGGCAGTCGATGGCAGGGATGCCCTTCTGTGCCTTTCCACGATAGCTCCAGAGCTGCATCATGTCGATTTCGCCCGGTTTATAGTTCCAGCCAGGGTTATAGGAGATAACCTTCTTGCCCTTGTCTCGGATGTATCTCACCATCATCGGAACGAAATCCGGATTGGTGAACTGAACCTCGTCGGTGCCTATATGGAGATAAGGTACGTCGAAGGTTTCGCATACCTCATCGATGATATCTTTCAGAATCTGAGTACCCTTTTCGCTCTGCATATCGGTCTTGAAGGTACGCTCGAAGGCAGCACTATGTCCCGGCATATCGATTTCCGGAATCAGGAGCACCTGGTGCTGCTTGCAGAATTCCACCAGCTGACGGGCCTCTTCTAATCTATAATACTTTCCTTTCTCGCGCTCCATGTTTTCAGGTGCATTGAGCTGCGGATATTTCTTGCATTCCAGTCGCCAAGCCTGGTTTTCTGTGAGATGCCAATGGAAAACATTGATCTTGTATCTGCTCAGCAGACTGATTTCGCGCTTCAGTTCCTCTACAGGAATATAGCTTCTGCCCACGTCGTGCATGAAGCCACGGATACGGAAGGCAGGCCAGTCGGTGATTTCACATTGTGGCAAATAGGTCTTTTTATTTTTAGTGTACTTTAGTTGTTCCAGTGTCTGTTTTCCCCAATACATACCCTTAGGGGTGGTTGCCTCCAGGATAATTCTCTTGCCGGTAACCGTAAGATGGTAAGCCTCTTCCTGAAACTTAGCTCCTTCAATCTGGCTCACATATTTTTCTTCCACCGTCAACTCGTCGCTGGATTTTTTGCCGTTGAACTGATACTTCTGAGGCAGAGGCAACAATGAAGATGGATGATTGGCACTAATGCCAGCCATACACCAAAATATAGATAACAAAAATAGTAAGAAACGATTCATAATTAGGTAGAATTAAATGGATGAAATCATATCAATGATAGAGAGAAAAGCAGCATACCGAAAAAGGTATAAAGGAGAGGGGATTTGACTCCCCTCTACCTTTTTATATATAATCAAACAAGATGGAATGCTGGCGAAGCGCCCATGCATCCCCAAAATACAGCCATGACTAATTGTTTCAAATCTGAGTTCATGTTTATAAGTTGATAATTAGTTATTGTTATTTATATCTATTATTTGTTATCTGCTCAATGCTCAGGTTATAGAATCGAATGTCGTAATAATCATCCGTCTGTGTCTTCGGATCCTTAAAGGCATTCTCCTCCAGGAGGAAGTAGATGCTTCCATTCTTGCCCTGAACCATGGTTGAGTAAGCCGATGTTGTATTGCTCAACTGATAGCAGCCTTCCCAGTTCTTGGCAATCGCCTCTGGAGTGGCATAATCAGCAGGAGTCTCCAATGCCTTGTAGTAGATACCTACGTTGTTACGGCCTGGACCTACCGGAACACTCTGCAACAGCAGCTTCACCTTCTTGCCGTTCTTCTTGGCATCCACCATGAGAACCTCGCCATTGCAAGAGTTCTTATGGGCAGCAACACCCATATTCTTGGCATCAGAAGCTATTACCTTGCCCCAAGAGCCTGTGGCTGTCTTCTTATCCTCATAAGTATAGATGTTGATGTGGCGTCCACCCATTGCACGGCTGCTGAGCAACACATTGCCGTTTGGCAACTCTTCAACCTTAGCCTCATCTCCGTAAGGAGCAGCCTCAGCTACATTCTTGCCCAATACCTTCCAGTTCTGACCGAAGTCATCACTATAGATGATTCGGTTACCGCTGCGGGTACACAACACGGTATAGACACGATAGTACTTGCCTACCTTGATCTGCTTACTCTGACAGATTCTACCGCTGGTAAAGAAGGCAGATTCCACTTCTGGCATAAGGTCGTAAATCTGCTTGGTCACTTCCTCGCCATACCATGTCTTACCCTCGTCGTCGCTATAGTATCTACCCATCATCAGGAGATTACCACGCTTAGACTCCCAGTAGCCGATACCGCCCGATGCACACATCAGGAGGATTCTGCCACTCTTCTTGTCTACCACGACAGCCGCATCGCCATGGGCACAGTCGAAACTGGTAGCAATACCGTTTCCACCCTTTGCCACCATCTGCTCAGGAGAGCTCCAGGTAGCGCCCTTGTCCATACTGGTCTTCATCACGATGTCGAGATGACGGCCGCCACCAATATCCTTATTGTGATAACGATGATCGGTAAAGGCAATCAACTTACCCGACTTACACTCCACGATGGCAGGAATGCGATACTGAGCTTCCCTGTTAGGGAAGACAGTGATGCCGTCCTGAGCGTTCACAGCCTGAGCCTCAACTGCCATTTCTGGGGTTGCAGCAGCAACCTGTGCAGGCATCATCAGGGTAATACCCATTGTAGCGAGACACAATGCCTTACCTATGTTTGCTGAAAAAATCATATTTCTCATTTTTTGTTCATTTATACTTCCTTGTTCAAAATCTCCTGGCACAAAGAGTATGCCTTAATCATCATTCTTGGAATGTGGAACGGTCCCTTGAAGAGATTACCCTTGGCAGGCTGTGCCACGGTTCCGTCTCTGTGCAGATAACCATACCACTCGCCGAACTCAGCATCTGGGAAGTGGGCGTAGGTCCACTCGCTGATGCGCTGGTGCTTGTAGATATACTCGTCATCACCTGTTGCCAGGTAAGCGTAGAGCGAAGCGATGATGGTTTCGGTCTGTGGCCACCAGAACTTCATATCCTGTGAATAATCCTGTACAGGAAGATTCCTGCAGTCTCTGAAGTTGATGATGCCGCCATACTGCTTGTCCCATCCCCAGTCCCAAGACCAGTCGAAGATCTGCAGTGCCATATCGGTTATCTCCTTGTCCCAACCTCTCAGCTTAGCCTCTTCCATGATGAACCATGAAGTCTCGATGCAATGGCCTGGGTTGATGGTGCGGCCCATACAGGTATCCTCAAACTCACCGTTCATGCCAACCGTCTCCAACAGACACTTGAACTCTGGGTGGATGAAGTACTTCTTCAGCTTGGCGATTGACTCATCAATCTGCTCGGTAAGCTTAGGGTCGTTGATAACCTTGCGGATGCAGGAACCTACGTTGATGAGAATCATGATGATGCTGTGGCTCTGCAACTGCACTGATTCCTCGAACTTAGGAGCCAGGATGCCCGGAGTGGTGAGGAAGCGCTGGGTGTCCTTGAAAATCTGCAAGGCACGCTCGGCATACTTCTGGTCGCCTGTAGCCAGGGCATACTCTGACATCGCAATGGCTGCGAAGGTTTCAGAGAATACGTAGCGGCGCATGCGCAATGGCTTGCCTTCGGCTGTGACAGAGAAGTACATTCTGCCATTCTCGTCGAAACAATGCTTCTCGATGAAGTCGAGGGTGCTCTTCGCAGCCTCCAGCCACATCGGGTTCTTTTCTACATTATTATATGCATAGGAGCATATAAAGGCGAATCGCCCCTGGAACCATACCGACTTGGTGGAGTCTATCAGACTTCCGTCTCTATCCACACAGGTATAGACACCACCGTTCACCTTGTCCCATCCATGCTCCATCCAGAATGGCATGATGTTCTCCGTGAGATCGGTCTTGTAGGATTCAGCCCACTGCTTGATATATTCCTTGATATTCATTCTTATTGATTTTGTGGAGATGATTGAAATTAAAACTTATTGCAACGCTCGAAGAAGTGGATTGCCTCCAACTCTTTCTTCATAGCCTGCTCCTCCTCATCGGTCATGTTGCGGAATGGGGTGCGGTTAGGGCCCAAGTCGAAGCCCATCAGTTTCATGATACGCTTACCGCCCACGATGTTACCACGGTAGTGGCAAATCACGTTGATGACCTCCTGAGCAAAGTTCTGCTTCTCGCGTGCTGTCTCGATATCACCGTTCTTCCAAGCCTCAATGATACCCACCAGTTCCTTACCGTTGTAGTTGGTTGTTCCGCCGATGCCACCCTGTGCACCGCCCTGAGCCAAGCTAGGGAGGATGGTCTCATCCTGACCGTGGAGCATATCGTACTTGCCATCCTTGTAGAGACGGCACTGGTTGTACTCGTAGAGACTCTCGAAGGTATATTTGATACCGGCGAAGTTAGGAATGCGTCCATCTACAGCCTTCAGCAAGTCGAGCATTGGCAGGTAAGCACCGTTGAATGCAGGAATGTGGTAGTAGTAGAAAGGAAGCTCTGGTGCTGCAGAAGCAATCTCCTCGCAATACTTCACCAGTTCCTCGATGCGACCGATATGTGGGAATGGAGGAGCCATTGAACCGATACCCCAAACACCCAACTTCTGAGCATGCTCTGCAAGTCGACGGCTCTCACGGAGACAGCAGCTGCCCACATGAACGATAATCTTGAAGTCCTTTGGAGCCACCGCTACCCATCTCTCGGCAAGGAGCATTCTCTCCTCGGTGGTCAACATGTAACCCTCACCAGAAGAGCCGTTGATGAACACGCCCTTCAGACCATTTTTCTGAAGCATCTTGGCATAAGCCTCGATAGGTTCCAAGTTCACATCACCGTTGGCATAAAAAGGAGTGAACGGTGCATCAATGAGTCCAATGATCTTTTCCATAATCAAAAATATTTTATACGTTAATTATATGATTCTTAATTCTTTATTCTAAATGATCTGTCGTTGGCAGATGCTTTCGACTTATTCCAGATTATCTGTCTTTGGTTTCAGGCAGACCAACTGGAGTGTCAGTGCAGCTATCACCACGATGCCGAGTACGGCGAAGGCAAAGCCCAGGTTGCCGCCATCAGAGCACTTACCCATCACCTGTGTAACCATGGCTCCGGCAAACACACCCACCATATTCATGATACCGTATGCTGTGGCTCTGTACTTTGCCGAGATAATCTGGCAGAGGATTGGCATATTGTTGGCATCAAACATGCCGTAACCGATACCGAAGAGCAAGCCTGCTCCTACGATGGCTACCAGACTGTGACCGAAGCCGAGGAGGAAGAGCGCAGGAATGGTCATACCCAAACCGATGGCACTGGTATAGACACGGCCACGGATGTTCTTCTGTACCCACTTGTCAGAAAGCACACCTCCGAAAAGTACACCATGCAATGAAGATACGGCGATGGTGATGGTTGACATAGGACCCGCCTGCGACATTGGGATGCCCAAATTCTCAGCAAACAAGGTTGGAAGCCAGTTCTTCGTTGCCCAACCAGGGAGAGAAGGAACTGCAAAATAGAAGAGGATAACCCAGAAAGCCCAGGTAGAAAGTACTACCGACAAGCCTTGGAACAGTCCACCCTTGGCAGGTTTTGCCTGTTGCACAGGAGCCGCATTCACCGCATCCTTGTCCTTATCATGCAACAACAGGAGCAACACTACAGAATAAGCGATTCCGAGGATACCGAACCAGTGGAAAGTAGTATGCCAAGAGAAGGCTGCAGCCACTGTGGCACCGAATCCGCCGATGGCCTGACCCACATACAAACCGGTCATGTGGACACCGATGGCGAGAGAACGGGATTTGCCTTCATGCCAATCGGCAATGAGCGAGAGAGCAGAAGGGATGTAGAGTGCCTCACTGATACCCATCAAAGCTCTGAGCATGTAGAGCTGGTTGAAACTGGAAGCATCCCCCATGAGGTAAGTAACCAGCGACCAGACGAAGAGACTGCCCACCACCAATTTCTTTCGGCTGATTCTATCTGCCACGATTCCGGCGAATGGGCTCACGATTCCATACACCCAAAGGAAGACAGCCATCAAAGCTCCGAAGGCCTCAGCCTGCTGCAATTCCACGATGTCAACCTTCATTTCTGCCTGCATGGTTGAAAGCATCTGGCGATCCATATAGTTGAGAAGAGCCACCACCCAAAGGAGGGCTACAACCAACCAAGGATAAAACTTTTTATTTTTCATTACTCGATTGTTAGTTTTGTTATTCGGGTGCAAATATACAACATAATTAATCATCTGCCAAATTTTAATAAACTTATTTTCATTATTATTATTAAATAAATTAGTTTAATTATTTATTATATCCTTTTTCTACATAATATCTTATTATATATCTAAAAGAGAGCTTGTATGATTCAAAAACTATTAAAAGGCAGGAATCAGTCCAAAGTAGCTCGGAAACAAGGTAAAAACAGCAAGAAAAAGACTAAAAGATCATTTTCTCTAAAATATTTAGATTAATTAACTTAGAAATATTAATAAAACGAATTTATTTATTTAACTTTGCAGCATAAAATAATTAATTAAGAGATCTCTATATGTTAAAAGACATCATCAATCATAAAAAATGGTCTGCGTCAATGTCTGCCCTCGTCAACCAATTCATTGAACACGGTGGGCAAACTATTGCTGAGCTCTCCAAGAATTTGGGGGTCAGCGTTCCATATACCACCAAGACACTGAACGAACTCATCGAAATCGGGTTGGTGCAAACGACAGGCAAAAGAGACAACTATTCTAAAAGAGCGCCTAAGATATACGACCTTATCGCTACCTCAGGATATTTTCTCGGAATAGATACCGGAAAAGATAATCTCACTTTCAGCATCTGCGACTTCTGCGGCAATATGATTGCAGACCCGGTAAAGATTGACTTTGACTATAAAGACAACTTGGAATGCTTCGAAACCTTCATTAAATCCATCAACAGCTTTGTTGAAAAATCGGGCATTGACAAAAGCCAGATCAAGAATGCCTGCATGAGCATTGGAGGACGAGTGAATCCGGAAATAGGCTGTGCCTATAATTACTTCTCCTGCCTAGGAAAACCTTTGGCTGAGGTAATGTCTGAAAAACTCAGACTTCCTTTCTGTATTGACAACGACACCCGATGCATGACATACGGAGAAAGTCTCAAGGGAGTTTGCAAGGGAATCAAGAACGTAATCTTCGTCAATGTGAGCTGGGGCATCGGCATCGGAATCATCATCGACGGCAAACTGTACCAGGGCAAGTCGGGCTTCTCGGGAGAAATCGGTCACATGCACATATATAATAATGACATCATCTGCCATTGCGGAAAAACAGGATGCATGGAAACTGAAACATCAGGCTCTGCACTGCTCCGAAAGATGAACCAGAAGCTGCAGGAAGGAGGAACCTCCGTGCTCACCGACAAGGTGATGAAACAGCACCAGGAACTCACCCTCCAGGACATACTGGATGCCATCCAGAAGGAAGACGTGCTCAGCATCGAATCACTACAAAGGATGGCTGTGGAGCTGGGAACAAATCTCGCAGGAATCATCAACACCTTCAATCCGGAAATGCTCGTCATCGGAGGCGACCTTTCGGTTACCGGTGACTATCTTACCCAGCCTATCTGCATGGGTATCAAGAAATTCTCACTCAATATGGTTAGTGAAGACTCGCAAATCGTAACATCTGCCTTAAAAGACCATGCAGGACTGATAGGAGCCTGCCTCATGGCAAGAAGCAAAATATTACAAGGACATTCTTAAGAAAGAAATAAATAACTATTCAACTATTCATTACACAATTTAAACATGATGAAACAAAACGAGAAACCGTTTGTTATCGCCCTCGACCTGGGTGGAACGAATTCAGTGTTCGGCATCGTTGACAGTAGCGGAGAAATCAAAGCATCTACCTCTATCAAGACACAAGCCTATACAACAGTAGAAGAGTATGTCGCTGCTTCATGCCAGGCAGTGATGACTATCGTAGAAGAAACTGGTGGCATGGAGAACATCAAGGCAATGGGAATCGGAGCTCCTAGCGCCAACTACTACCGAGGAACGATTGAGAATGCAGCCAACCTGGTTTGGGGCAAGGGAATCGTACCACTGGCTAAGCTCTTCGAAGATAAGCTCGGTGTTCCGGTAGCTCTCACCAACGATGCCAACGCTGCTGCGCTCGGCGAGAAATGGTATGGTGTGGCACAGGGCATGAACAACTTCGTAGAAATCACCCTGGGTACAGGTGTAGGCTCCGGCATTGTTGTCAACGGTCAGTTGCTCTACGGATGCGATGGCTTCGCAGGAGAATTGGGTCACATGATTGTGACACCGGTAAACGGACGTCCTTGCGGATGTGGAAGAAGTGGATGTCTGGAGACATACTGCTCTGCAACAGGAGTGGTAAGAACAGCCAAGGAAATGCTTGCCAACAATCCTGACACAACTTCCAGCCTCAAGAACATTCCTCTTGACAAGCTTACCTCTCTGGATATCTACAATGAGGCTATGAAGCAGGACGAGCTCGCTCTGCAGATTTTCAAGCAGACCGGTGAAATGATCGGTGAGGCGTGTGCCAATGTTGCTACCGTACTCAGCCCTGAAGCATTCATCTTCTTCGGAGGTCTGGCTAATGCAGGCGACCTGCTGATGAATCCTATCAAGGAAGCATACGAAAAGCACGTACTGAGTCTGTATCAGGGTAAGGCTAAGTTCCTTATCAGCGGACTGAAGGGTGCATCGGCTGCCGTCTTGGGAGCATCAGCCATGGCTTGGGAAATATAATCAACATTTAAATAAAAACAACCAAAAAACATTTTGCAATTATGCGCGTAATTATCGAAAAGAATTATGATGAGTTGTCACGTTGGGCAGCTCGTCACGTTGTGGAGACTATCAAGGCCTTCCACCCAACAGCAGAGAAACCATTCGTATTGGGTTTGCCTACTGGTTCATCACCAATGGGTATGTATGCTGAAATCGTCAAGGCTGTCAAGGCTGGCGAAGTTTCTTTCAAACATGTACTCACCTTCAACATGGACGAATACGTGGGTCTTCCTGAGTCTCACCCAGAGAGCTACCATTCATTTATGGCTCGCAACCTCTTCGACCACATCGACTGCCCTAAGGAGAACATCCATATCCTGAACGGCAACGCAGAGAACCTGGAGGAAGAGTGTGCACACTATGAGCAGATGATTGCTGAGGCTGGCGGCATCGACCTTTTCATCGGAGGTATCGGTCCTGATGGCCACATCGCTTTCAACGAGCCTTTCTCTTCACTCAACTCTCTTACCCGTGTGAAGACTTTGACAACTGATACCCGTATCGCTAACTCCCGTTTCTTCGACGGCGATATGAACAAGGTTCCTAGCACAGCGCTCACCGTAGGTGTTGGCACAGTTATGGCTGCAAAGGAAGTGATGATTCTCTGCAACGGCCACAGCAAGGCACGTGCTCTCCAGGCAGCTATCGAGGGTCCTGTTACCCAGGCTTGGACTATCAGCGCTTTGCAGACTCACAAGCACGGCATCATCGTTTGCGATGAGAGCGCTACCGACGAATTGAAGGTTAGCACTTACAAGTACTTCAAGGATATCGAGAAAGACAATCTGTAAAAAACAGATAGTATCTGAATTCATACATTGTACAAGAAAAAAAAGGTTGGCGTCCTTCTGCTGAGAGGCAGGAGGGCGTTTTTTGTTGAGAAGAGCTTTTTCTTTGAGATGTTTTTTATTGAGATAGGCTTTTTATTGAGCAAAAGCTTGGAAAATAGTAAGAAAAGCCGTACCTTTGCAAACAAAAAGCAAAACTACGGATATGAAAAGAATCAAAATGCCACTATTGGCAAGAATCATCATTGCCATCCTGTTGGGTGTAATCTTCGGCAATTTCTTCAATGAAGCAGCCGTCAGAGCGTTTCTCACCTTCAACGGCATCTTCAGCCAGTTTTTGGGCTTTATGATACCGCTCATCATCATCGGTCTCGTAACACCAGCCATTGCCGACATCGGTCATGGAGCCGGAAAACTCCTCCTTGCAACCGTGGGCATCGCCTTTGCCGACACCATCCTGGCGGGTCTGCTTGCCTATGGTACAGGTTCGGCTCTCTTTCCACACATGATTGCCAACTCGGCCCATGTGGCAGTAGACAAAGTGGAAGAACTCAAACCCTTCTTCGAAATCAAGATACCTGCCATGGTAGATGTGATGAGTGCCCTCGTGTTCTCGTTCATCGCCGGACTGGGCATTGCCCATAAAGGCAGCCGCACCATGCAAAAGATATTCCAGGAATTCAAGGAAATCGTTTCCGGTGTCATCGCCAAAGTCATCATCCCCCTCCTGCCCCTTTATATCTTCGGCATTTTCCTGGGCATGACTTTCTCGGGCGAAGCATACCATATCCTGCTGGTCTTTGCACAGATTATCCTCGTGATTCTCGTGCTCCATATCGTGATATTACTTTACGAATATCTGTTGGCAGGCGGCTTGTCCCACAAGAATCCTTTCAAGCTGCTGCTCAATATGTTACCAGCCTACTTTACGGCTCTCGGCACCTCTTCATCGGCAGCCACTATCCCGGTAACATTGAAGCAGACCTTGAAAAACGGTGTCACCGATGGCATTGCCGGATTCACCATTCCGCTCTGTGCCACCATCCACCTCTCGGGTTCAATGATGAAGATTACCTGCTGTGCGCTAACCATCTGTCTCATCAATGGTATGCCGTGCAATCTCCCTCTCTTTCTCAACTTCATCTTCGTGCTCGCCATCTGCATGGTGGCTGCTCCGGGAGTTCCGGGAGGAGCCGTGATGGCAGCGCTCGGTCCGCTAGCCTCAGTTTTAGGTTTCAATGCTGATATGCAGGCGCTCATGATAGCCCTCTATATTGCGATGGACAGTTTCGGAACCGCCTGCAATGTAACGGGCGATGGTGCCATTGCCGTAGTTGTGGATAAGATATTCAGAAAGGATAAATAAAAAATAAAAAGGTGTGTCATGGAATCATGACACACCTTTTTTATTTTATCATCTTGAAAACTTAGAATTTAATCCAGGTCAGCTTCTTCCATATTCCCTCGAAAGGACCGTGGGAGTGATACTTGAGCCAGAGGTTAGAGAAGAGACATTGTACTACCACCATGGCGATGCCCACAAAGAAAGCGTAGGTGATGCCGAGCTTTGTCTGGAGATTGAAACCATAATAGGCAAACAGTCCGCAACCGATGATAGACTGGAGGAAATAGTTGGTCAGACTCATCTTACCAAACTGGCGCAGGAACGACAATCCCTTTCTGAACCATTCCTTACCATACCACAACAGTACGAAGCCTGAAACTACGAACGAGAGGATGAAGAAGTTGTAGATAGGATAAAGCCAATTGTTCCATGTTTCCATGTGGCGTACATCTACGATGCCTCCCACAATCAATACCAGCATGGAAACCGCCAGCACCTTCTTCCACAAAGCCAGGTTGTTGTTCTCATTGTAGAACCAACGCTTTCTGCCCACCAGCATTCCGAGTATGAAGAGGCAGATGGTCTGCGTATGTCTTCCCTTCATCATGCACCAGTAATAGGTAGCCACCTGTCCATATCGCAGGTTTCCATAGGCATTTTCCAGGAAACTGCCGTGCTGATGTCCATTATACATATTTCCATACACCTCTCTCAACGCCGATGTATCCACCTGCCATCCCGAAATGAGGGAGTAGATTTCTATCGGTTGGATAAAGAGGAAAGCAACCACCCACCAGAGCCATTTGGTAGGAAGATAACTCAATGGGATGAGAACCAGTCCATAGATGGCATAGGAGAAAAGGATGTCGCCATCGAAGAAGGCGGTGTTCACGATACCGAGCATTGCCAGAAGGAACATTCGCCAGGCAAATCTTCCGGAAAAGCAATTTCCCCGCTGCTGCTGATTATCATTCATGATAAAGAAGCTTAATCCGAAGAGCAGGGCAAAGATGCCATACATCTTTCCCGACAGCAGCAAAGCCAGCACATCTGCCATCCAATCATCACAACCCAGCGTATAAGCATGCTCTATGCTTCCATCGTACATATTGAAATGCTCCACGGAATGATAGAGAATAATACCTGCCACAGCCAATCCTCGCAAGGCATCAGCTACGTCAATACGACTGTTTTTCAGTCCCAATGTCTTGTAAACATTCATTTTGATATTGTATGTTAGTTATTATTAGCGTACAAAGGTAAGTGCAAGCCAATCATCGAACTTCACGTTCTGGAAGGTATGGATGCCCAGTGTCTCGGCAGCCTCACAGTTTTCCTTCAGATCATCGATGAAGAGGGTTTCATCGGGATTGATGTTCGCCTGCCTGATTACCTCCTCATAGATGCGGGCATCAGGTTTTGCCAGATGCATTCGCTGAGAGAGGAAACAGTGCTCGAAATAATCCTCTACCCCATGGTTCTGATAAGGGAAGAGATGCTCCACGCAATAACCCCAGTGCACATCAATGGTATTGCTCAAGAGGAAGAGGCGGTAGCCAGCTTTCTTCAACTGCAGGAGTCGCTCCTTTTTGTAATCAGGAATCTCCACCAGCATCTTGTTGGCAGCATCGATGATGTCTTCATTCGTCACATCAGTCCCAGTCAACTCGCGGGCTGCATCGCAGAATGCTTCGGTGGTAATCATTCCCACACCCAGTTTACCCATCAGCTTCATCCCTTCACTCTGAGGATTTGAATCAACCAACTCCCCCATTCCTATCGCCTTGAAAGCTCCGATGCATCCTTCGGGATTGAGCTTCACCAGGACATTACCTAAATCGAATATGATATTCTTGTATTGCATAATCTATACCTTATTTTAAATCGCACTTTTAATCCTCAATCAGATACTTACTGCAAAAGTACAGTAAATTCCAGAGAGAGCAAATGATTAGGGAAAAGAATGGTGGGAATATAACATTTATTAGTAAAAGAAGGATATGCCTGTAACTACTTTTACCTTCTGATAAGCCGCATTATCCCTTTGAACTTCCAAAGGGGTGGGTGTGGACGACGGTTGGAGAAATTTCTAAATCCATTTTGTATGGTGTAAGTGAATCCGCGAAAAGCAAAGGAGAATACAAGTTGCTTAGAATAACTGATATTAAAAATAACGCAGTTGATTGGAACACAGTCCCATATACTGATTATGATGAACATAAAGCAAATGCATATATAATCAGCGATGGAGATATTCTGTTTGCAAGAACAGGTGCAACTGTAGGTAAATCTTATCTTGTAAAAGGACTACAAGATAAAGCAATATATGCTTCTTATTTAATACGAGTACAAACATTCAATGAAATTCTTCCAGAGTATGTAAAGTATTTCTTTGAATCTGGTTTCTATTGGGAACAAATACAAAGAGATTCTATAGGTATTGGACAGCCTAACGTAAATGGTACTACGCTTTCACAATTAGCTTTATCGATACCTCCTATAAATGAACAACATCGTATTGTAAATGAGTTAGGTTCTTGGCTGAATATTATTGATATCATAGATAATGGAAAAGCAGAATTGCAAATAGCTATTAAGCGGGTCAAGAGTAAAATCCTCGACCTCGCCATTCACGGCAAACTCGTACCGCAAGACCCGAATGACGAGCCAGCCAGCGAACTGCTCAAACGCATCAATCCAAAGGCTGAAATCACTTGTGATAACCTCCAATATGGCAAGCTGCCGAAGGGGTGGTGTGAAACGACATTAGGAAATACAATTGTGATTAAATCAGGTGATGCTATTAAAGTTCGAGACAACAGAATAGGTAAATACCCAATTTATGGAGGAAACGGCATCACAGGGTATAATGAATCTTACAATGTAGATGGAATAAATATCATAATCGGACGTGTGGGGTTTTATTGTGGTTCTGTTCATTATGTAAATAATAAAATATGGGTAACAGATAATGCTTTTGTTACTAAAATAATGGGAAACGTATATACACCAAAATTCCTCTATTATCTTTTGCAGCAATATGATTTGAAGCAATATTCAAATTCAACAGCACAACCTGTAATTTCTGGCAAAACAGTCTATCCTATTAATGTTATGCTGCCACCGCTTTCCGAGCAATACCGCATCGTTGCAAGGATTGAAGAACTATTCGCTCAACTTGACAAGATAGAATCCTCATTGCAAGCATAAAGGCTTACAATGGGGATTCCCCATTCTTGACACGCATCTTATATTGTTACCATTCATTTTAATACAAAACAATATGGTAACACAATTTGAAAAGTATTTGGTCAAGTCAAACTTGGCAAAGAACACGGTAACATCGTACCTGTGGACTATCAACTATTTTCTTGAGCACTACAAGGAGGTGAACAAGAAGAATCTGTTGGCTTATAAGGGTTATCTCATGGAGAACTTCAAACCACAGACGGTAAACTTGCGTTTGCAAGCAATGAATAAGTATTTGGAGTTTAGCAAACAAGAGAAGCTAAAGATGAAGTTTGTAAAGGCGCAACAAAAGAACTTCTTGGAGAACGTAATCAGCGATGCCGATTACAAGTTCCTGAAAGCCAAGCTAAAGGCAGACGGTTATGATGAATGGTATTTCATCGTTTGGTTTATGGCTGCCACTGGTGCACGTGTCAGCGAGCTGCTTCAAATCAAAGCTGAGCATGTAGCGGTTGGCTATCTTGACTTGTACAGCAAAGGAGGCAAGATGCGCCGCCTTTACATTCCGAAGAAGCTATGCACTGAAGCCCAAAGATGGCTAACAGGACAAAACATCACCTCTGGTTATCTGTTCACCAATCGTTTAGGCAACCGCCTTTCCACTCGTGGCATAGCTATCCAACTGAAGTACTTTGCCGAAAAGTACGGTCTTAACCGTAATGTGGTTTATCCACACTCCTTCCGTCACCGTTTCGCCAAGAACTTCCTTGACCGTTTCAACGACATCGCCCTCCTTGCCGACCTCATGGGGCATGAGAGTATCGAAACAACACGCATTTATCTGCGACGCACAGCAAGCGAACAGCAGAAGATTGTGGACAAGGTTGTTACTTGGTAATCGTATCTATATCATTTAGCCACCGCAAGAATATAGCTTGCGATGGCTAAATATGGTAGTTATAATGAGGCTTCTATCTTGTCAAATTGGGTGAATAAATCTTCAATCTTAGCAACTATACGCTGTTGCTCTGCAAGTGGTGGCAGTAATATTCTTATTGCCAAAATTGCTTTTGCACTAATATTGGGTTGTGCACCTCCGTATACCATTTTTAATATGTTGTCAACTTGAGAATACATAAGATAGTGCATGTATGGAGTATACAAAGCTTTACTAGCTTTTATTTTTCCCACTCGTTGGTTTAAATATGAAATTTCACCATATGTATAAACTCCCATTTTGCCTGTTGTTGCACCAGACATTGCCACTAAAAAATCACCTTTTTCTATAATGTATTGTTCGTCAATTTCATCTTGAATATAAACACATGAATTTAAATCGATTTTCCCTTCATTTGTTATATTAGAAATTCTAACTAAAGGTATTCCATTATTCTTATAAGCATCGCTGCTAAAAGCAAAACCATTAGTAAAGGAACATACGTTTCTTAATGTACAACTACACCACCCCTTCGGCAGCTTGCCATATTGGAGGGTATCACAAGTGATTTCTGCCTTTGGATTGATGCGTTTCAGCAGCTCTATCGCTGGCTCTTCATTCGGGTCTTGTGGTACAAGTTTGCCATGAATAGCAAGGTCAAGAACCTTTGATTTGATTTGCTTGATGGATTCTTGTAAGTTTTCTTTTCCGTTTTTTATGACCTTGATTAATGAAAGCCAACGTTTTATTTCTTTTACAATACGCTTTTGTTCTTCAATTGGAGGCAATGGAACTCTAAAAATTGATAGCTTCTGAGCATTAATATTTGATTGATTAACAGCATCAGTTTTAACATCGTTACACCAATTTCTATGATATTGACTATTCATTACAAAATTAATGTAATCTGCATTTACAAAGATTGTTCTCAAACGAATTATATAGCCTGCATAAATCGCAGGTCTTTCTCCTTTGTAAATTGCAGTTTTACCAACCCATTCACTACTATTTGTTCTATTAAATAATAAATCATTATGTAACAGCTTGAATTTTTCAATATCTTCTTCATTATTACTGTAAACCAAATCTTTCCAATCTAAACCACCCTCACGATTAATGTTTCCCATCCTTAACACAGGAACTTTTCCCAAACGAGAGGATTTCTCAGATGTACCATACATGAGGTCATATGCAATATCTTCCAACTTGCACCACACCCACCCCTTCGGCAGTTCAAACGGATAATGCGGCTTATCAGAAGTCTTTGCAGACTTCTTTCCCTTCTTAATCTTTCCCTCTTTGATGAGTCTTTCCTTTTCAGCACGGATACGTTCGAGCAGCACCGATGCTGGCTCATCGTTGGGATCTTGTGGAACGAGCTTGCCGTGAATAGCAAGGTCGAGTATCTTTTGTCTTAATGCTTTTGTGTCCATTATTAATTCGTCTATTAATTTTAAGATTTATCTTCTTTTGAGAAGAACTGACAGAATTCCCTTAATTGTTGTTGCATTTTTTCTTGCGGAATTAAGATACGCTTATATTCCGCCACCATCGTAGGACTCATGCTGCGACTCATAGCATATTCAACAACAACCTTGTCCACATCAGGACATAAAATGATGCCTATAGAAGGGTTCTCGTTGGAACGTTTCACATCACGGTCAAGAGCTTCAAGGTAAAACTCTAATTGACCAAGATCTCGAGGATGGAATTTGGTTTTCTTCAATTCCACCGCTACAAGTGCCTGGAGACCGCGATGAAAAAACAGCAAGTCTGCCTTATAGGTAGATGCACCAACGGTGAGCGGATACTCTTGGTCCATAAAGATGAAATCTTTACCTAATTCGAGAATAAATTGCTTCATATGCTCTATTAATCCATTCTTCAATTTGCTTTCATTGTATTTCTTTGGCAACCCAAGAAAATCTAAAAACACTGTGTCTTTAAACATAATAGGAGCATCAGGATATTGCTCTAATAATCCCCTCGACATATTACTTTTATTTCCGAGAAGGTTGGAAAAAGTATCATTGTCAACACAGCGCTGCATCTCTCTTTTTCCTAGTTTTTCTTTATGTGCATAAAGAATATAGAATAACCGCTGTTCATAACGCTTACAACGACATAGTATTTCTATATGGTTAGTGAACGTTGTCAACTCCAAAATTTTAGGCATTTGTGCAGCCAGTGGCTGCACAAATGCAGCAGCACCATTTTTTGATTGTATTGCCTTACTTTTCGATACTAATTGTTTTACTTCAATTTGTGCAGCCATTGGCTGCACAAATTCAGCATCAAGATACTTATTTACTATCGTAGTGAAAGTTTCCGTAGAATATTCATCATAGAACATCACCATATTATATATGTTTCTTCTACTATATCCTTTTATCTCAGGATGTTGAGAACGGATATATTCAGATAGTTGGGAAATAACCTTGCTTCCCCATTCCTCACTTTTTAACTTCTTGGAAACATAGGCACCTACATGCCACGCAGTGAGCAGCATCTCCTTATTGACAGCCATAGACGCTTTACTTCGATGCTGAACTATCAGATTTACGACTTCAGTAAACTGCTGTTCGATGTTAGTGTTTATCAAACTTTTGTCCATTTTATACCTCCTTTATTCCACTCAATAATTTCTCCAACTCGCTTACGGCCTTGCTGATATTCATGCTCTGTTCCTTGATGTTTGACATCAATTGGCTCAATGGTAAATCTTCTGTATCATTACCCTGTTTTATCCAAGTGATATCAAGACTTGTCTTGTCACGAGCCATGATTTCATCAATGCTATACTTGCGCCATCTGCCAGATGGGTTCTTGTCTGCATCATATGTCTCTTTGCGGGCATTGATGTCCTCAGCATGATAGCAGGTTACAAAGTCATCGAGGTGGTGACGCTCTAACTTGTTCGTAGCCAAGGTGTGTTTTACACCAGTGCGATAGTCGTAGAACCAAATATTCTTAGTTGGCTGTCCCTTGGTAAAGAATAGTACGTTTGCCTTTACTCCCTGTGCATAGAAAATGCCTGTAGGTAAACGGAGAATGGTATGGAGATTGAAATCCGACAAGAGTTTCTTGCGGATGGTCTCTCCTGCGTTGCCTTCAAAAAGTACATTGTCTGGCAGGACTACTGCTGCACGTCCGCCAGTTTTGAGCATCAGCATCATATGCTGAAGGAAGTTGAGCTG
This sequence comes from Segatella copri, assembly GCF_009494395.1. GTDB lineage: Bacteria > Bacteroidota > Bacteroidia > Bacteroidales > Bacteroidaceae > Prevotella. Next base: position 42,383 of record NZ_VZCB01000042.1, read on the forward strand.
GTTGTTCTTGGTTTCAACATAGAAGTCTGGACGATTGATTTCAACAGAACCGGCAGGGCGTGTGCCAAATGGAGGGTTGGCAAGGATGACATCCACTAAGGTGGAAGGTTCTTTCTCCAAAGAGTCCTCGCATACGATAGGGCTGTGGTCTGTGCCTATACCATGAAGATAAAGGTTCATGGAGGCAAGTGTAACCACAAGTGGGGTGATGTCATTGCCATGTAACGCTTTGTTGTTCAAAAAGTCCAATTTATCACGATTCTGGCTTTGTTCCTTCATGTAATCGTAGGCAGCAAGCAAGAAGCCACCAGTACCACAGGCGGGGTCGCATACAGTCTCACCAATTTGGGGTTGCAAGCAGTCAACCATAGCTTTAATCAGTGGACGTGGGGTAAAGTACTGACCAGCACCACTTTTTTTATCTTGACCATTTTTCTCCAAGATGCTTTCATATATAGCACCTTTTACATCACCATCCATGATGAGCCATTGCTCTTCATCTATCATAGTGATTACCTTCTTAAGATAGACAGGTTTGTCAATCTTGTTTTGTGCTTTGGTATAGATGGTGCCGATGAGGTCATCTTGTTGACTTAATAGTTTGAGTGTACTCTCATATTGCTTTACGAGATCATAGCCATCCAAGCCTGTCAAGTCTTTCCATCTATACCCAACAGGTATGGATGAATCCTCTCCAAAGAGTTCCATATTCTCGTCATCCATCTTTAAGAAAAGAAGATAGGTGAGTTGTGTGATGTAATCTGTAAATCCTACTCCGACTCCTGCTAATGTCGTAGCAAGATTCCACACCTTTTTTGTGAGCGTTTGCTCTGTTGTTATATTTTTTGCCATATCTATATACTATGCAGTTGTTCTTAATACTATAAATTTATATACGGAATCCAAAGCCTCGTCAGCTTTCTGCATGTTTCCGAAAGCTGCAATCAATTGGGCTGCATGGGTGACATCGTTCTTCCTTATCTCTCGCACGTTGCAGGCTCCATTGGCTGCGATGTATTCCACGATCTTGCCTATCAAATCCTTCTGCTTCGGTGTTATATCCATTTGTTTTCGACCATACCAAAGATTAAACATACTTCGAGCCGTAGGATAGGCACTTTCCAGTTTTTCTGTCTGATGGTAAGCGAAGCGTACCAGTTGGATGATGTTGGTAAGAGCCTCCGATTCTTCCTTCCTGGTCGTGCGGCGTACTTTATCACCATATACGATGGCGTATGAATTCCATAAGAGCTTTTGTGCAAAGCGGTTGTTCTCCATCTTCAACTTATTTTCCAAGTCCTTCAACATGGAATAAGTGATAGGTTCGCCCTCGTTATTATATAGAATGCGTAAAGCTTCTATGTCATCACAGTGGTCGCAGCAATATTGCTCAAATGCATCTGTGGTACTTTGAGCCTCTTCGATAGAGAAACCTTTGGATATGAGCGTATCTTCTCCTGGCATCAGCGTGTTGACAAAACCAGCTGCAAGAATCAGGATGTACTTACGGACATTGGCATGATTAGCTATCGGAGATACCAACCCCTTACGTTCATTGTTAGGTTCATTGATATCTACGTATGGTGGCAATTGTGGCTGGTGCTCAGGATCGAGAGCATTATAGATGCGTTGAGCAATTTCCTGCATGTCATCATGAGCGATGCGGACAAATTCCTGTCGCTGTACATTATCTGCCTTATTGTAAAGTCTGGATAATGTGGCAGCAAGTCGCTTGAGGTAATTGTCTGGCAGATTTCCATGAGCGATACGTTCCAATAGTTCTTTTAAGGTGATGGTCTCTGTCTCTGGACCTTCATACTGACCTGGTATGATATGCTCATGTTCGGTTACTCCTACGGCATCAACTAGGAAGAAACAGTCTTTGCTGATAGCATTAGGTGTCACGTTGCGCAGCTGTTCGTCACCTATTGTCCGGACTCCACGACCTTTCATCTGTGTATAGAGGGGAGCTGAAGCCACATCACGCATAAACATCACGACTTCCAGAGGCTTTACATCTGTTCCGGTTGCGACAAGGGTACAGGTTACGGCAATGCGAAAGTCCTTGTCGTTACGAAACTGGCGTATCAGTTCATTGCTATCTCCTGCCGAATAGGTTATCTTCTGAACAAAGCGGTCATCCGTGCGTCCAAAAACTTCTTTAGCAATTTGAACGATATTTGTTGCATGGTTCTCGTTGAGCGCAAAGATGAGGGTCTTTGGCAGATAGTCCATGTTAGGCTCTCTTTGAGGGTCATTGAACATTTCTGTATAGACAGCATCACGATAAGTGGAAAGAATAAGTTTTATCTGGGCAGGGTTGATGATGCTTCGATTTAACTCTTCTTTCGTATAAGTCTTCGTTTCCTTTGTACTTACGGTTTTAACTTCACCAGTGTATCGAGTCTCAACTTTGGTTTTCTGACCTTGCATGATAGCTCCACCTTCTTCAGTTACCTTTGTTCTGATTCGGTAGATACGGCTATCGACGTTGACACCATCTATGATTGACTGCTCAAGTGTATAGTTTACAATACGGTTGTTGTTGAAGAATGCCATCGTTTCAGGAATTGGTGTCGCAGTTAGACCTATAAGACGAGCAGTATCAAAGTATTCCAGCACCTTGCGCCAGTTGCCATAAATAGAACGATGACACTCATCTATAACAATAAGGTCAAAGAAATCGTGTGGTAAGTTTGGGTTGTCTGGTAATGCTACTTCACCATCAGATGTATCTTCATCGTCATCATCTGTATCCGTAATCTCTTCTCCTTTTAAGAGTGAGAATAATCTTTGTATGGTACAGATAACCACATTGCTGTCTGTTGGTACTTCAGCCGACTTCAACCTGTTGACTGCATAGATAGTATTGAAGGCATCACCAGTTTCCGTAAGGCGGAATGTACCAAACTCTGTTTCTGCCTGTTTTCCGAGGTTATTGCGGTCAACAAGAAACAGAACACGACGCATAGGAGTATAGCTAAGCATGCGATAGGCCGTGAGACATGCCGTATATGTTTTGCCGGCACCAGTAGCTAGAACCATCAATGCACGATTTTGCCCTATACGGAAGCTCTTCTCCAATTCCGTGACTGCCTCATATTGACATTCTCGCAGACCTTTCTTATTCAATGTAGGAAGTCCGGCAAAAGGGTCGTCTATACCTAACATCTTTACTATTTCCTTAGGAGTAAGAATGCGGCTGATAGTTTCCCATTCTGAAGTTTCACGATGTCTATAATCAAAAAACTCTATTTCCTTGCCATTTGATTTAAAAAGGAAAGGCAAAGGTTTTTGCCAGGCTTGATAACAGTCAGGTACACTCTTTGCATATGTGATAGCCTGTTCACTCACAATATTGGAAGAAATATTAATTTCTTCTCGTTTAGCTTCGAGCACACCGACAGCTTTCCCATTGATAAACAGGAAATAATCTGCTTCAAGATTGCCTTTGAGCAATCCCTCACGAATAGCTACGGCTGAGATGGTAGGCTCGTATTCATCTCGATTGACAACCTTCCATCCTGCATCAGCAAACCATTGGTCTATTTTGACTCTTGCTTTTTCTTCTGGCGTCATAGTTTTGTTACCTATTATTTTAGCTACAAATTTATATAAAATTTTCGAATTATAAGCAAGTAATATAAAAAACTTGAATG
>NZ_VZCB01000033.1 GCF_009494395.1 Segatella copri
AAATTAATCCCAACAGTATATCTCGTATTTGTCGCTTTTGTCAAGGCATAAACAATACCACCGCTATCACCACTATTTGAAGTATATTTTGCCAATATAACATCCTTGTAAATAGTTTTTTGTGCTGAGTTAGGAACGTCATAGCTTGCATTAAATATAGTTCCTGAACTTCTTTTAGAGACCATTCCAACCATATTTATCCAAGAGCCTTTTGGCGGTTGAGCCAAAGCTATAGAAAGTGTATCTTTTTGCAAATCTTTCATGAATTTGATTTTATTAGTTGGAGCATGTTTTTTTGATGTTATTGAACAAAATGCAGCGTCAACATAATACTCTTCCTTTGAATATAAACACTTGCCAATTTCTACGTTGGCTGAATCTTTTAAAATATCATTAACTTTTATAAAGTGACCTGCTGTGACAATGCCTATATTGCCATTTTTATCTTTAGCTCTATACCCTATAGATGCATTGTGTGTTTTGCCATCACGAATTGTCTTGATTTCACCAGCACAATCAATTCCGTCATTAAGAATGATTTTTCCGCAATTTACAAATTTGATTTTATTGCTATCGCAGATTTTTTTCTTGAATTCTTGGATTGTAGATGAATTTTTATGAAGCAACCCCACTTCTACTATATTTTCTTTTTCAGATATGCCATATATTGTCACATTTTGATATAGAAAGTTATTGCCTTCAAGTGCTTTTTGCCGAATATCCTCAACCACTTGCTGCAACTCTTTATAAGAGTATTGGCAACTTTCATAAATAGTTGAACGAGATAATGCTGCTCTAGTTTTTAGAACAGATACACCTTCTCCCTTTTTTACTAAGACTACAAGATTTCCATCATCATTTATATAGCATCCACCATAATAAGCAGGGATTTCAGCTGTGGACATACTTCTTGTTGGCGAACTATTTAATGATTTCATAAGTTCAAGATAATCTGCATAAGCATTCTCTTGAAGAGAGACCTCCTGTCCGTTTTGAACTTGTTGCGCTTCAACAGAAGCGTTCTTGTCTTGCTCTAAATCATTGTTGCAAGAATAGAATGTCAATAATCCTACTAAGCAAGCTAACATTTTTAAATACACTTTTGCTTTCATAATTAAAACGTTTTAAGTTGGAACTTATTTATACAGTAAATATCTTAAAATATTACTTAATACTCAAGTTACATATACCCATATAAAAAGCGAAGTCCCACCGTGGTACGCATCGTTGAGAGGCGTGGTGGGATTTGTTGCTGCAAAAATACGCTTTTTTGTCGGAATCTCCAAATATTTTCTTAGAAAACTGCATTTCATGCATAGGATTTAACACAAAAAGTTCTAATTGCCATAAAATTCTCATCGTAATTCATTGGATATTTAGAAAATTATCGTATCTTTGTCCCCGAATTAAGGCGTTCTTTGTATATTGCAAAATACAGAAACGGGCAGAAGTCCGCTCGTTTCCATATTGTTACCTGTATAATATAGGTAAACGCCCAAATTCTTGATTTTCAATCAAAGTCCAATTTAGAGCGAGTTAGCTTTTTTAACATAAAATAATTGCTTATCTCGTTAATAATCAGTATTTTTGCAGCTGTATAATCATAAAGACGCAAAGATATGGATAAATACTTATCAAGAAGCATCGACCAGGCTTTGCTGGAATGGAAGGATAATCCTCGAAGAAAACCTCTTTTGGTGAGGGGCGCCCGACAGGTGGGCAAGTCGAGCACCATTCGGCATTTGGGCAAGAGCTTCAAATATTTTTTGGAAGTTAATGTGGAAAGAAATCCTGAGGTGATGGAATTCTTTAAGGGCTGTCGTGATGTGAAGAGCATAGCTGCTAAGCTATCCGACTTCTTTAATGTGCCGGTTGTTCCGGGCGAAACTCTTCTTTTTCTCGATGAGATACAAAAGAGCGAGGACGTCATTCACAGCCTTTGGTTCTTTAAGGAAGATTATCCTGAACTTCATGTCATTGCAGCAGGTTCGCTCCTGGAGTTTGCGCTGAAGGATTTGTCATCATTTGGAGTGGGCAGAGTAAGTTCACTGTTTGTCTATCCGATGTCTTTTGATGAATTCCTGACGGCAACGGGGCAAGAGGGGCTTCTTAGAACCAAGCGAAATAGTAGTCCTATGAATCCGCTGCCCGAGGCATTCTATAACAGATTGGTGGAGAATTTTCGAAGTTATATGCTGGTTGGCGGAATGCCAGAAGCCGTGGCAACCTACACGGAGACAGGGTCTTATCGCTATAGCAGTAATATTGTAAATGAAATCATCCAGGGGTATCAGGACGATTTTGCCAAGTACGGAGCCAAGGCAAATCCTCTGCTTTTGCGCCAAACTCTCATAAGCGTAGCGCATCAGGCTGGAGCCAAGTTTGTTTACAGTAGGGTAGAAGGACAATATCGTTCGGCAGAAGTAAAGGTGGCTTTGGAGATGCTGAAGGATGCCGGACTAATCATCCCGACCTATCATACGGATGCCAATGGGGTGCCGCTTGGGGCTGAAATCAACGAGCGGGTTGTGAAATATCTTATCCATGATACAGGCGTGCTGCTTGGAATCCTGGGAATAGATGACGACATCGACGACAGCATCAAGGAGATGATGGTGGCAGATTCCATCGATCTTGTTGACAAGGGGCATGTAGCAGAGATGATGGCGGGTTTGGAACTGGTTAAATATTCTTCTCCGCAGAAGCGGCATCAGTTGTACTATTGGCAAAACATGAACAAAGGTACTTGTGCCGAGGTGGATTATGTGATAGCTCGCAGTGGCAGCATTGTTCCGATAGAAGTAAAATCGGGTGTGAAGGGTTCTATGAGCAGCATGTATTCGCTGATGCGCAATCCGCAGAAGCATATAGAAATGGGCATCCGCTGTTCTCTCGAAAACTTTGGTACATTCGAAAGTCCCGATGGCAAGAAGATAAACATCATTCCTCTTTATGCTATCTCCAATTTGTTTGCGGAGAAGTAGATGGGGGATATAAAGAAATATCAAAAAAAACTAAGAATATGGCTAGAGCAACAGGTTCAATCAATTATTTGGAGCATCGCACGCCCTTGAAGGACGAAAGCGGTAAGTATCAGATACATCCGATGTTCGTAAAACGGGATATCGTTGACCGGGAGAAGATGGAGACGCGTGTTCGCGATCATTATGCGATGAACGTTTCGTCCTTTATCTCCGCATTGGAAACGTTGGAGGATGAAACGCTTTACGCCTTGGCTGAGGGCAACGAGGTGAGGGTAGGCGATATGTTTATCGTCAAGCCTAAGCTGGGGATGGTGAAGCATAAGGACAAGAATGGAATCGAATGGAAAAGAACCTATCATGAGGGTGACCTGATTCCAGCCAACGAGGTGGATATCTGCGGCTTGGAAATTCAGCCCACGAAGGAGTTTCTGGAAAGGCTGAAGCGCCACTCTAATGGTTGCAGCCGACAGTATTGGAGTGTGAAATCTACTCCAAAGGAGGCAGATAAGGAGTTTGCTGATATTGTAGAGATTTGTCAGCAGCAGGGTTATATTACGGTGAAGGATATGATTCGTGAATTCGGTGTCACCCGCTATCATGCCAATAAGGTATTGAATGATCTCTGTGAGGAACCGGCAGCCAGAATGTATGCTACCAAAGAAGGTCCTGTTACGATCTATCGTTTGAGAAAGAAGGAATGATGATAGGAAGTTGAAGTAAACGGCTTTTGGGGTTCAAGTAAGTATCTTTTGGGGTTGAAGTAAGTATCCTTTTGGTTTGAAGTAAGTATCTTCTCGGGTGCAATCAAGTATCTTCCCAACTGTTGCTACTAGGCTCAGCACCTCTGCCGAGCCTAGTCAGCAGGTCTGCTGACTGCAGTCAGCACCTCTGTCGAGCTTAGTGGCAACCCCTTGTTATCGTACAACTATAACCCCTTTAGTTGTACGGTTATAACCTGTATAGTCGTACGACTATACACCCTATAGTTGTACAATTGTAGCTTTATAGTCGTACAACTATACATCTTTTAGTTGTACGACCATAATATGATGATACTTCCATGATACATTGATGATACTTTTTGCTGCATTTTTTTAAGAAGTGTTATTGGTGTTAAGTTATTAATTATCAGAAAGATAACTGGTGTTTTGAGGGCAAAGTAGAAGGTGTATTGGGTACATCTCCAAGACCCGTGTTCTATGAAGAACTTGATCTCTTAGGATTAGAGTGATAGACCTTATGATATCGGAAGATAACGTTCAAGGCCTATGGAAAATAATTCTCTCAATTATGAACGGTTAGAAGGAAACAAAGAAGGATTGTCCTCGGTAAGAGTGAATGATCAGTATCGAATAGAATTTGAAGAAGAATTTGAGGATGGTAAGACTATTGATGAACTTCTTGCCGCAGTCCCGTCGGTTGATGTAAACAGCGAGGGAGAAATATCATTGCGTGGCAATGCCGATGTCCTTGTGTGGATAAATGGCAAAAAGATGGGGATGAACGATGACAACCGTGCCCAGATACTTCGTCAGCTTCCTGCTCAAGCCATTGAGAGCATTGAGGTCATGACGAATCTGTCTTCCAAGCATAGCACGGAGGGAACTGCCGGAATCGGACTTAAACCCCAACATGTACCCGGAGGCTCGGCATCACGCCGCAGTTATGACAATGGAACATATCTCAACTCTGACGGCGATAGCAAGAAGCATGAAAACAGCATGTTCCTTCGTCTGGGCACGAATTTCAGACCTGATGACAGGAATGATGTTTACCTGAGTGCAATCGGAACGCTCGGACACAAATGGGGACGTACGACAACCATTCACCTTAGCAATGTGCCGGGGCAATGGATCGGCAATTAAACTCCGGGGTGGAGATTATATCCCGCAACCTGCTGTTCAGACGGCTGACACTCACCACCACATTGAACCTTTACAATAGTCATCTCAAGGCTTGGAGTGCAGACTATCCGTTGCACGACAGCTTCTATGACGTACATGGTGACAAACAGAACCGTTTGATGTGGGATGTGCGCTGTATGGCATCGGTACGTCTGCCGTGGGACATGACTTTCCAAGCCGAGAAGAGCATCATTAGAAAAGACAAAAAAGAGGGAGGTTCTTTGTATGAGAATTGCCGTCACAAATTGAAGCATCGTGCAAGACCTGTAGGTGGCAAACATATTTATCAGTTCCTACATCATTTTCCTTATCATTATCTTGTCCATTCCCCAACTTTTTGAGGAATAGTTCCACACTATTTCCCCAATTTCCACAACCCTAATTTATGGCACAAAATTGATAACTATTTGTAAATCAACGGTATCATGGTTTTATCTGTTTTTTGGGCACGCTGGTTGCAACTATGAATAGCGGGTTCGATAATGAATCCACAAAACAGAGTAAATAACAATAAATTAGTAACAATTTAAAATAGATAAGATTATGAAGAAGTTCGTTTTTGCAGCTATCGCAGCTATGGTAATGGTTTCAGTAAGCAACGTATTTGCATCAGGCAAAATGATGATAGATAATTCTGAAGTAGTTCCAGTTGATACAGTAGCACCTGAAACTCCTAAGGATTCAGCAGAGGTCAGCACTCCTGTTTTGCCACAGGCTGGTGTAGAGGATTCTACAGAGCAGGCTACTCCTGCAGAGACAACATCTGAAGCAACATCTGAATCAACAGAGGCTACATCTGAGACTCCAGCAGAGTCTGTAGATACTACTCAGGCAGAGCAGCCTGCAGCACAGGCAACTGTTTCTGAGTAAGCAGTTCTCTGATATAACTCAATTCTAGGCATACACAAATGCAATACATTTTGCAGTACATATATAGATAGATAAAGAAGTAGAAAGAGTTTTCATCAAGGTAAAAGTTTATATTTAGGTTTAAATTGCAGTTTTATTATCTCAAAAGATAAGTAGGATTTTAGGTTCGGTTTATGAAAAGTGAAGCCTGCCGGCAGTGATGCCGGCAGGCTTCTGCGTTTACTGCTTCCTCAAACTATACTTGCCGTGCTTGTCGAACACGAGCCAATAGAGCACAGGCAGGATGGTGGCGATGAGTACCATCGAGATAAGCGTACCGAAGAAGATAACGGCTCCCATTGGCGACCACAGCGTATTGTTCTCTACCATCATAGGCAGTACGCCTACCGAGGCGGCTGCCGATGTAAGGAAGATAGGGCGCATGCGGCGCTCGCCAGCCTGGAAGGCGGCTTCCTTTACCGATAACCCCTTGTCGCGGCGCAGTTCCTCGGCATAGTCGAGCATGATGATGCCGTTTCTCACCAGGATACCCATCAGGCTCACAATGCCCAATATGCAGGTAAGACTCACGTCGAACCCCGTAACCAGAAGGCCTATCGCTGCACCGAAGATGCAGAGCGACATGGACGAGAGATTCACCAGTGCCAGACTGATGCGCTTGAAATGGAAGAGCAGGATGAAGAAGATGATCAAGGCTGCTATCATCACGCCCGATGTAACCTGAGGAAGGGTTTCGGCATCCTTTTCTGCCATACCGCCAATCTCCCAATCAAGACTGGAATCTAGCGGGAGTTTGGATACTTCCTGCTTCAGTTCGTTGGCCAATTGGTTGGCATTGAATCCCCTTAAAGGTTCACCTATGATAGAGATGGTACGCACGCCGTTTCTGCGTATGATGCTGCCGTCGTGCCAGTCGGGCGAAATCTTAGCCAGCTGGCGGAGTGGAACGCTCGATGTTCCTCCCATCACGGGGATGTATTCATTGGCAAGGTCGCTGTCGTTTTCCGATTTCAGAACCATCTTCACCGGATAGTCGCCTTCCCAAAGGGTGGCCATCGGGATGCCATCGCCAAAATGAATGGCAAGGTCGGCAGAGAGTATGGTCTTGTTCACACCCAGCCGGTTGGCCTCGGTGGCATCTGGAGTTACCCTGATGCCAGGCAGGGGCTCTTCGTAGTTGGTACGAATCAGGTTGATGCCTTCTATCTTGTGCATGCAGGCTTCTATCTTCCTGGCGGCAGCCTTCAGGTCGCCCATGCTGTCGCCGCTCACTCTTACTTCGATAGGGTAGGTGGCGTTGTTGTAATCCATCTGCTTGAAGCGGATGTAGCAGTCGGGAAAATAGTTGGAGTATCGGTCGACATATCGGTCGAGTACCTCTTCTGTGGCATCGTTATCTACCGTATTCACGATAAACTGTGCAAAGTTCTCACCGCCAATCTGTGGCGCATAGGTGGTGTGGAAACGGGGTGAACCCTGACCAACAAACGTGGTTACGGCTGTTACCTGCGGGTCGCGCTGCAGAATGTGGGCCATAGAATCTGCCACCTGTGCGGTTCTTGCAGCGGTGGTTCCGCTAGGCAGATAGAACTCTACGGCAAACTGGTTTCTCTCGGCGATAGGCATCATTCTCTGCGGAAGATGTACGAAGATGATGGCTCCGGTGCTCACCAGCATGATGCCCACGGCGAGGGTGGTGCGTGGAAAGGCAAAACAGCGTTTCAGCAACCAGGTGTACCCCATCTGCAGATAGTCGAGTGGCTTTTTGCGTGCGTTGGGCTTGTGCTGGCTGCTGATGCCCTGGTGAATCACCATATACTGTAAATAAGGTGTGAGCAGCAGCGAAACCATGAGCGAGATGCTCAGGATGATGAACATGGCCCAGGGGAATGATTTTACGAAATCGCCCATGTCGCCATGCATGGTAAAGAGGAATGGGAAGAAGGTGAGCGAGATGCTGAGCGTGGCAGAAAGCACCGACATGAAGAACTCTCTAGGAGCGGCGATGGCTGCATGCCAGCGTGACATGCCATGGCCCAGCTTCTCCATGTAGTTGTCGATGATAACCACGGAATCATCCACCACCATACCCAGTGTTACTATGAGGGCAGCCAGTGTAACGGTGTTCAGCTCCATGCCGAAAAGATAGAATATGCCCAACGACGAGAAGATGGTGATAGGGATGCTGAGGGCTGATACCTCTGCCACGCGGCGCGGCATGAGCAGGATGACCACGATGATGACGGAGATGACCGATATGAGCAGCTCGCGCAGGAAGTTTAGCACCGATTCGCTTACCACCTTGCTCTGGTCGGTAATGGTATTGATGTGTACATCGTCTGGCAGGGACTGTTCAAAATCATCCATCATCTTGTGTACGTCTCTTCCCATCTTCACGATGTCGTTTCCCGGTCGCATTTCAATGGATAGGAGCACGCATTTGTTGCCGTTGCTCTTGATGTATTTATTCAGTTTCGGATATTCTCTTTTAATCTGTGCGATGTCCTTCAGGCGCACGATGTTGCCCTTGGGGTCGGAATATACGATTTGTTCTGCCACATCCCGCTCGTTGTTGTAGGAGTCGGTGATGTGGATGGGCAGGTTGAGGTTGCCCATCTCCAGGTTTCCGCTCACGGTGGTGAAGCCCTGCAGGGCAAGGTCGTTCAGAATCTTATAGGGGCCGATGCCGTATTTGGCCAGTTTGTTCTGGTCCAGGCAGATACTTATCTGTTCGTTTTCCAGTCCGTAGGTTCGCAGGTTCGAGATGGCATCAATGCGGCGCAGTCTGTCCTTCAGCTGGTCTATGTATGTATTCAGTTCCCTATAGGTTTTCTGCTTGCTTTCCATCGTGATGAGCAGGGCAGAGGTATCGGCGATGTCATCCACAGCCTGCAGGGCAAGGACACCCGTAGGAAGGGAGCTCTTGAAGGCCTGCAGGCCATGCTTGAACTTGCTCCAGAAGGCATCCCGGTCCTCCACGTCGTCGTTGAGTTCCAGGAACACGATCAGCATGCCGTCCTTACTCTGGGTATAGGTCTTTTTCTTGTTCACCTCCTTGTATCCGAAGATGAAGTTCTCCAGCGGTTTAGCCACCCGTTCTTCCACCTCTCCGGATGTAGCGCCCGGATATACGGCTACGCAGGCACCCTGCCTGATGGTGAATTGCGGCATCTCCTGCTTGGGCATGATGCAGATGCCGAGTATGCCTAGAAATACGAGCATGCCCATCAGAAGTATCACGATGTTGTGGTTGCACATCGCCGACTCGATGAACGAGCGCTTGATGATGCGGTTGGGCTTCCTGGTGATGCGTGCCTTGATGTGGTCGCGAAGGGCGGTGTCTCTCTCCGGCTTGTTTGTCTCTTGATTCATATCTTTTCCCTCCACTTTTTTTATCGGTTATCGCTTTTTGCTGTATCTACATTCATTCCTTCCGAAACTTTCTGCTGGCCATTGATGATAACCTGGTCGCCAGCCTTCAGTCCCGAAAGGATGACGATGCCGTCGCCTTCGAAATCGCCGGTAGTTACGGGTTGCTGATGTGCCTTTCCGTTTACCACGGTCCATACGAATCGGGAGTTATCTACATCCAGTTCAATGCTTTGTGGCGGAACGGTGATGTGGGATGGGGTAGCAGCGCTACCCTGCACCTGGGCGTTGCATACCATGCCTGGGAGCAGACGGCCCTGCGGATTGGTGATGCCCACCTTGACATCGTAGGTATGCGAGATGGGGTTGGCATCGATGCCTTTTTCTGAAATCGTTCCCCGGAAAATGGCACCCGAAAGAGCGGCTACCGTCAGTTTCACCTTGTCGCCCACGTGCAGATGAGATATTTCAGCTTCGGGTACGGATACCTTGGCGTTGACTTGTGCCACATTGGCGAGTTTCAGCACAGGCTGTCCGGGGAGCACGTAGGTTCCCAAGTCCACGTTCTTGGCAGCGATGACACCTGCAAAAGGAGCTGTGAGGGTAGAGTGGGAGAGTTGCTGGCGGGCGATGCTTTCAGCCGCCTTTGCCTGTTCCAGTTTGCTTTCTATCTCCACCCATTTCATATCCGAGATGGTTCCCGACTGGTGCAGGGGCAGGAATCTTCTGTAGGCATCCTGCGCCTGTTTCAGGGTGGTGAGTGTTGCCCGGTGAGCCTCCTTCACGGTGGTAGGGTTGATGGTGGCGAGCAGCTGTCCCTTGCTCACTCTATCTCCTTCTTCCACCCGTATGGAAGTGATGTTCCCGGCTATCTCGAAGCTGAGTGTAGATCCCATCTTTTCCTCGATGGTTCCCACATAGTCTTTCGTTCCCCCCAGATTTGTATTCCCCACGGAGATAGTCTCAACTTTCACGTTTTTCTTCTCTAGCTTCCTGGATTTTTCGGTGCATCCCGCCAGCATCATACAGCTGATAATGAATGCGACAAGCCATCCCGTTATAACATCTTTCTGTTTCATATTGATTACATTTTGTTGTTTTTTGAAAAGATAATGCAAAGGTATGAATTTTAGCTGAATGCATAGGAAAAATAGGATTAAAAAAATAAAAAAACAACCGAACAATCTACACCTTAGACCGAGGGTTGAGTCGATTACAGAAGACAATGTGGAGTCAAATTGCTCCATGACCCGAAAAAATCCTCCAAAAGGAGTGAGTTTCTCAGATTTAATTTGTATCTTTGCCATGTTATGTCAGAGTTTTGCTTGTTTTCTTTTCGCAACACTAAGATAAGTGAAAATTCTCACATGGCAAAATCCTGAGCAACTTTTTGTTGTTCTGGGGCTTAAAAGGTTTGATTTATAATAGTGTTGTGGAATTAAGGTTATAACAATATTATGACATCGTTATTCATATTGCAACTTGTATGTTGCGTCATTACAGCCATGCTGGCATTGCAATTAGCCATGGCAAGTTTGCAGGTGAGATGGAAGGTGTGGCGCTACGAAATATCAAGATGGCTTCTTGTTGCATCCATGCTATTCTTCTCCGTCCACTACCTCTTGCAGATGGTTCATGGACTCCGTGCACAAGGTACCGATGTGGGCGCAGCATTCAACATACTGTTCTATACCCCAGTGGCATTTGCCATCACTCTCTCCATCATCAACATAGAGAGTACAGGCAGCAAAGTGCGCCGTCATTGTTTGCGTAGTATGATGGCATATATACTCATCGCCCTAGTTTTCGTCATTGGCATATTCCAAAATCGTAGTTTGCACATTGGCAATATGTTCTATGTGATGCTCGGTCTTTTTGTGGCTAGCATGGCATATTTTATTTTTGTCATTCGCAAAGAAACAAATACCCAAAGGCAGAAGCTCATGGAAAATTTCGGAAGTGACTTGATTCCATACGTGCGCTATTCGCAAGCCAGCATCATTTTGCTATACCTCACTGCTGGACTCCTGCCTGTAGCAATCCTCTTCAATACCTTATTATATATAATAGGTCCCTTGATGTTACTCTCTGTCATCTTTTTCGTCCACACTTTCATTGCTATGGGCTATTACATCACACCCAAAGGAGTCATTTCTGATGAAAATGATGCAGAGGCAAAAGTCACGGAAGCAGAAGACATAAATGACGATAAGAACACTCATAGCACAAATATCTTGACAGCTAATAGAAAGATGGAAATAGAATTAGCCCTCAAGAAATGGTGTGAAGAGGGATGTTATAAGGACTATGAAGTTAGCATCTATTCGTTAGCTACCAAGTTGGGATACAAGAAAATCGAATTGACAGAATACTTCAATCAGTCAGAATACACCAATTTTAGAACCTGGCTTAGCGACATTCGCTTTAATGAGGCAGTTCGCATGATGAAAGCCAACCCCGAATATAGCATTGACGCTATTTCCACAGAGTGCGGTTTCTCATCCCACACATGGATTTATCGTATATTCAAACAGAAAACGGGCATGTCACCTAGCCAATGGCGCCAACAGTTTGCCTCCATCTAAATATGAATTTTTGTAATTTTACATTAAATACTATTTAAAAAGTAGTAGTTTTCCTAGGAAAGCTACTACTTTTTTTGGTACGCTCGGCATGAGCATTATCTAACGGGTGCAAGTCCCGAGTAAGCCCTAATAGCGGGAATTACATAGCCAAGAGCAAGGGTGTTCATCGCAAGGTGAAATCTGAAGGAAGCTGGCGGCAAACATCTGACCTAACGAACAGGAACTTCATATAAGGCATTTAACCATGGATAAGATTGCCGAACAAATCAAAGTCCCATAGCTATTCGGAATGGTTGGTGTAAATGGAGTAGGTATAAGATGAAAAGATAATGCGCTTATCCGAGGAGGTCTCACGGACGCTTCAAATAGTTTTTTTTTTTTACGAAAGAAGCGGAGTAAAGCTTGCCGTGAGAAGTCAGCAGACGCCATAGTAGTGCAATACTCGATAACGTTGCATGAAGGGCTGAACCTAAAATTAAACGATAGTAACTGAAACATACCTTATGAAGGAAAGAATGCAGAAAACATTATCCCAAGTTAATGGCTGCCCCCAAAGAGATAGGTCGGAAACCGAATGGTATGGGGGAGTGCAGACCTTCATGTGGATGTGTGAAGACAACATCGTGGAAGTACCATTCGACAAGGAACACCTCTTAGAGCAAATCCTTAGTCCTACAAATCTCAATCGAGCCTACAAAGCAGTTATGAGAAACAAGGGTTGTGGTGGTATCGACAAGATGTCGTGCGAGCAGTTGCTCCCATGGCTCTTGACCAATAAGGAAGAACTCACTCGTTCCTTGATGGACGGCTCTTACCGTCCGAACCCAGTGAAAAGGGTAGAAATACCCAAAGACAATGGCAAGATGCGCCTGTTGGGAATACCTACAGTAGTAGACCGTCTGGTGCAACAAGCCATAAACCAAGTATTGACTCCCATCTATGAGAACCACTTTTCCAAGACGAGCTACGGTTTTCGTCCGAGACGCGGATGCCATGACGCACTACGGGGAGCGCAAAGGATAATCAACGAAGGCTACATATATGTAGTTGACCTTGACCTTGAACGCTTCTTCGATACCGTGAGCCATAGCAAACTCATAGAAATTCTCAGTCGTACGATAAAAGACGGCAGAGTGGTCAGTCTTATACACAAATATCTCCGAAGTGGTGTAATGAACAAAGGCTTGTTTGAAGCGAGCGAGGAAGGAACTCCTCAGGGTGGACCGCTAAGTCCATTGTTGAGTAATATAATGCTCAACGAATTGGATAAAGAACTCGAACGCAGAGGACTCCCCTTTGTGCGCTATGCTGATGACTCGATGATATTCTGCAAGTCCAAAAGGGCTGCAATGCGAGTAAAGGAGAGCATAACCCAATTTATAGAGAATACTCTATATCTCAAAGTCAACAAGGAAAAGACCGTAGTGTCATACGTGCGTGGAGTGAAATACCTCGGCTACTCCTTTTATGTGATGAAAGGCAAATGCCAACTCACGGTGCATTCAAAGTCCAAAGCTAAGATGAAGTCAAGGTTGAAAGAACTGACGAGTCGTAGCAATGGATGGGGATATGCCAAGAGAAAGCAGAAACTGAAAGAATATATAAGAGGATGGGTCGGTTATTATCATCTTGCCAATATGAAACGTCTTTTACTTGAAACAGACGAATGGTTAAGACGTAGAATACGCATGTGTATATGGAAGGCTTGGAAGAAAGTCAAGACAAAAGTGGCAAACCTCATTAGATGCGGTATTAATAAATACCAAGCATACGAATGGGGTAATACCCGCAAAGGCTTTTGGCGCATAGCTGACAGTCCTGTATTAACGAGGGCGATAAACAACAATAATCTGCGCTCAGCAGGGTATGCTACTTTAATGGAGGCGTATCTCGAATGGTATCCAAAATAGGAACCGCCGTATGCCGAACGGCACGTACGGTGGTGTGAGAGGTCGGTAAACACGAAAGTAGGAGATAAACACCTATGATTAGTGTTTACCTCCTACTCGATTGGAAAAGCTACAACTACCATAGGAAAGCTACTATCACTTTCAAAATAAAAAAGCTATTTTTGCAATCGAATCAATAACATAACAGATAATGAAAATGACAAGAGCAGAACCAACCATTTCAATTTCAGATGAAAATCTCATCATGATTGTTGTAGTGATCGTGACTGTGATTATCATAGTGTTCATCCTTGTGATGATACGCGACTACCGTCTCTATCTTGGGAATCATTGGAAAAAAAAATTCAGTTTCGCTGATTTCGTCAAGCAAGAACAATTCTATATTTATATACTGTTGTTCTTCCTTCTTTTGGTAGGTTCGGAATTGTTGTTACAAAACGAGTATTCATTTTAAAACAATAAATAATTATGAAAAAATCGTATCTATCATTATTCATCCTCGCAATAGGAGCGGCGATGTTTACTGCTTGTTCAGACGATGACAACAATGGGGAAAACGGAAATCCCAACATTCCTCTGGCAGAACTATCCAAGCCAAAGGCAAACCCTTGGCTGGCACAAGAGGAATACAGCATCACCCATTTCAATTCGGCTCAGACCGATGCTTTCACTGCAAAAGTAAAGGACGGCACGTTCTATGCCGACCTGACGAAATGCAAGACAACAAGCAGCGGTCCTGTGAACCTCATGACGCTCGCATCCACTTCCCCAAAATATATGTGGGGAATGAGCAGCGACAGAGTGTCTATCATAGACGTATCCAACGGCAATTTTGAAAGACTCGCAGAAGCTGGTTTGCCTGGAATAACAATGAAGAATCAAGAACAGCTCAATATCTTGACATCCAGCTACTCGTCTTACTCAGAACTTGCAACAGCCGTAACCGGAGTGCTAGGTGCTGCCCCACAGATGTCTATAGCCAATGGAAACTATGTGTTGTGCGACAAGGACAACTATGTATATACCAATGCTGGACATATCATGGCAAGATACAAGCTGAAGAACCCAAATAATCCGAAGGATGGCATAGAACTAGACAGTCAGATTAAGCTCACACCGTATATCAACAACTCTTACACGCTGGTGGGAGCTACCATGACATACGATGGACATTTGCTCGTGGCGGCACAGAATGCTCTTGTTGTACTCAACCGTGAGTTGACCACGGTAGAAGATACCTATCCACTGGCAAGCATCCAAATATTGACGAACTCAATAGCAGTGGATGAGAACGGCGGGGTATATGTGGCAAGCAACGCCAAGGAGGCCAACGGCAAGGGACTCATGCAAAAGCTGATATGCAAGAATGGAAAGTTCTCTGACAGCGAGAGCGATGGAGCATGGAAAGCCGAGTATGACGGAGGTCCAATGGCACCATGTATCAAGCTCGGATATGGTACAGGAGCAACCCCTACACTAATGGGATTTGGCAACGACGAGGACAAACTCGTAGTGCTAACAGACGGAGCAAAGAGAATGAAACTCGTAGCTTTCTGGCGTGACGCCATACCTGCCGATGCCAAGCCTGTAGATTCCGGCAACAAACGTTTGGCAGGAACGTTCGACATAACGTGCGGATTACCAGCCTCTACCGAATGGGTACAGTCGGAGCAATCCGTAGTAACCGCAGGATACGACGCTTTTGTGGTGAACAATATCAGCCAGACAACGGAAAAGATAAACGACAAGATTATAGGCGTGCTGGCAATCGGTCCTACCATAGAGACTCCTAGAGGTGTTGAATGCGTGAGCTGGAACACAAAGGAGAACAAGTGGGAGGCTAAGTGGACACGTGCTGACGTCAGTTCACCAAGCATGATTCCTGCTGTAAGCACATCGTCTGAAATGGTATTCGTAAGTGGATGGAACGATGCCACAGGATGGGAAGTAACCGGACTCGACTGGCGCACCGGCACCACACGCCACCGCACAATCCTAGGCAAAGACAATCGGGCCAATGGAGCATATGCCATCATACAGTTCTTTGACAATGGTGACTTACTCTACAACTCGGTATCTGGACCGTTCAGAGTGGAAATCAAGTAAAACAGAGTGAGAACAAAAAGTATATTAATTTAAAAAAACAGGAAGTATGAAAATCAAGCAAATTATCATGACCTCATTGCTAAGTTTTATCACGGCAATGACATTCATCGCATGTTCCGATGACGACAGCAACAACGATATAAAAATCCCTACCGTGTCACCTAAGGAGCAATGGGGCGCAACCCTGAAAGGTGATGGTGAAGTTCTCGGAGCATACCCGGACTTATATTCCAATTATTGGGAATACACCTATGAGATAGATAAAAACAGTGACAAGATTCTATGCCTGAAAGGAGAATATCCTCATTGCAGATATTTCAGCATATCACTATACAATGATAAGACAGGAGACGTTTTTGCAGGCATCGATGACCAGGACATCTCGGCAGATAACGGAAGCACGAATCCTTTCGTCGCAACCACTTCTGGAAAGAACTATTTCACCCTCTATGTGGTGCCAAACGGAACGTCACAAAGCGTAATAGACAAACTTGGAGAGAATGTGGTGAAAGTTAAAGAAGGTGTGAACAAAGTAGCTGTAGTTCTCAGACATTACCTGGGCACTACTGCCGATGGAAGCCAAAAAGATGAATACGCAGGAGTAGAACTGCCAGCCATCACTGCACTCGACATGAACTTGCATGAGACCTACGTGCCAGAACACGTTGTATCAAATGTCTATAAGATAACATCGAAGGTGTTTACACAGAAATCCGACGAAAACAGGGAGATGCCATTCTTCCTTGCTCCAGTTAGCATGTACTATCCAAACAACTCCACGG
Organism: Segatella copri; assembly: GCF_009494395.1. Taxonomy (GTDB): domain Bacteria; phylum Bacteroidota; class Bacteroidia; order Bacteroidales; family Bacteroidaceae; genus Prevotella. Next base: position 16,511 of record NZ_VZCB01000033.1, read on the forward strand.
CATACCTTTATGGAAGAACGCACTTGCGCGAGGACTCTGTGCTCACATTCTCCTTCATACCGGCCACAGTGCCAACAAAGCCTGAGGAATACAGAAAAGCTGTGACACGTTACTGGTCTATCTGCATTGGCTCAGCAAGCGACACACGCTCATATATGTCTATATATGATGCGAAGGCTCGCTATGCCGATGGCAAGAAAGCAACATTTGTGGTTTGCCTGAAAAAGAATCCTAAGCTATCAGCCATACAGAGCAAGGTGAACGAAATGAATGCCAACGGAGAATATGTCAATCTCTTCGTTTGGGACAGTGAGAAAAAGAACATAGACGGCAATCCTATCGGAGAGATTGTGGCTGTCATGTACAGGAACATTCTTCCAGACAGGAAATGGATACACTCCATCGCAACCATGACACCTACTGCTTACAAGGATAAGACTGGCGAACCTATCGACCATGTGACCGATCCCGACAAGCAGCTTGCTCACAAAGCTCTTGGCGACTATGGACCACTTGGTGTAAAGGTAAGCAACGATGATTTCTTGCAGTAATGACCCCAAAGGCACAAAAAAAGGGCTAGCCCATTATCAGGACTAGCCCTCCGTTTTAATTATTTTCTAGGGTGCAATGAAATGTCATCCCGAAAGCTGCTTAGCACGTTATGAGTGATTACTTTACCTCAATGTGCTTAACATCGTCTTTCTTCTCCTCCTTGGCTACCTTAGGAATCTCAATCTTCAAGACACCATCGCTGACCTCAGCAGAAATCTTCTCGTGATTGGCATCCTCTGGTAAAGCATAGCTCTGAGAGTAGCTGCTGTAAGAGAATTCACGACGCAGGTAATGCTCTTCCTTCTTTTCCTCCTTCTTCTCGTTCTTGTTCTCGATAGATACATTCAGATAACCATCCTTATCAATGTTCATCTTGACCATATCCTTCTTCAAACCAGGTGCAGCAATCTCCATGGTGTAAGCTGTAGCATCCTCCTTGACGTTGACTGCAGGAGCAGTGGCGTTCATGTGTGGCATCAATTCGGTATCAAAGAAGTTATCATTAAACCAACTGTTCAACCAATTTGAAACACTGTTATTTCTACGAGCTAACAACATAATGTAAAACCTCCAAATTATATTTTTCTCGTCCTCTCTTCGCCTTCCGGCTCTGTCGGGATTTCTAATTGTTTATTAATTTATCCTTTTTCTTAATGAACGCTTCGGCTTTCGGGACTCAAGGATTTCGAGAAACCCTCAAATGTCATTGCTTAGGGTTCTTAACGTTCCTCTTGCCCTTTCGGCTTCCGCTTTCATCTTAGGTATTAGCAAGTTATGTGCCAGGTGAATTTTTATATCAGGAGTGAACGGTTTTTGCCAGAACTGGCAATAAATGCTGCAAAAGTGGCATGAAAGTATAATTAATTTAATCATTTCTGCCAAAATTTTCCGTTTCCCCTCCTCAGTCATTCCCGTCTGTTGCTTGAAGAACGAATGTATGTTAAACTTTTAATGAGAATACTTTTTCAAGTGAACTCTATCCTTTCAAGTCCTTATCTACCATGGCGCAGACACAGGAGTCTGACCATACATTCTCTGCCGTCTCTACCATGTCGATAATGGTATAGATTGGCAGGATGATACCCATGATGCCGATAGGAGCATTGATGCCGGACATCAGAGATAGGGTAAGGAAATAACATCCCATCGGCACTCCTGCATTACCCACTGCTGAGATAACTGAAATGAAGAGCCAGAGAATCATCGTAGTCCAAGGTAAAGGCATTCCTCCATTCTGCATCAGGAATAAGGAGGTTACGAGGATAAACGCAGCGCAGCCATTCATGTTGATGGTAGTACAGATAGGCAATACGAAGCGGGAAACCTGATTGGAAACTCCCAGTCTGTCTTCTGCTGTCTGCATCGTTACCGGCAACGTAGCAGCAGAACTCTTTGTAAACAGAGCCATTAATACTGCCGGCATCATCTTTCCCAATGTACGCACAGGATTCAAGCCTCTTGCCAAGAGGAAGAGTGGGAGGATGACGAAGAATTGAATGACATTACCTCCCAGGATAACAGCTACGTACTTTCCTAGTGAAGCCATCACGATACCTGCAGAGAACTGGGCTGAGAGTTGTGCTGCAAAGGCAACGATACCCAGAGGCAGAGCCCAAATTAATCCATGAATCAGCATGAAAAGCAAATCCTGTAATCCAAACAATCCCTTCATCACGACTTCTTTCTTGTCGCTTGATGGCATTTTGGTTAAAGCAATACCTGCTGCTGCAGCCAAAATCAGGATGGAGAGTACATTTCCTTCGGCAAACGGCTTGATGATGTTGTTGGGTATTACCCCAAGAATATGGTCATAATAGCTGGTTTCTCCCAGCTTTTGGGGAACATCTGCCATACCGCTCTGTACCAAGGTTGTAGGTAAATTGCCTGGAGAAACGATGTTGTAGAGCACCAGTCCCACTGCTGCAGCTGCTATCGTCGTGAGTAGGGTGTAGGTGATGGCGTGGCGGAATATCTTACCGGTATCTGCCTGGTTGCCCAAGGATGCCAGGGTTGTGATGACTGCCAAGGCTATGGTTGGTACTGCTAGAAGTTGGAATAAGCGGGTATAGACCGTGGCGATGAAATTCATCAGGCCATCCAGCCAGTTGATGCCGAACATACCTAAGACTGCGCCTACTATCAAAGCGCCAATCCATAGTGCCAACTGCCGGGTTTGCTTATTTTTCACTCCTTTTTGCTTACTGCTGCCAGCATTGCTATCCGGCTGTCTATTTCCCATATCATTTATTGTTTTTCCCATGATTTTAAATTATTATTTTTTTAGACAAAAGTATTCTCCTTATTCCAGCCCCCACATATCATTCAGCATACTGATCGCTGACTCCGAGCGGAATACATGGTCGCGGAAGGTGATGATGCCTTCGGGAGCAAGGTGGGCTTCGAAGGAATTCACCAGGAAATCTGCTTCGAGCAGAATGCGATGGTCGAGGCTGGTAACATCTTGATAAGTATGATGATGGGCAATGAGCCAGCAGATTCTTTCTGTCTGCGCGGCTGTGAATCCATCAACTTCTGACAGTACTTTTCTTGCCTCATCAGGACCCAGTTCTTCCTGGTGCTTGCCATCGCAGTTGCCGTATCTAGCTTCTGAAACGTGAATGCCTACATCGTGAAGAATGGCTGCAGCTTCGAGCACGAAGAGGTCTTCCTCGTTCATTCCCTCTGCTATCGCTATCATACGGGCAAAGTCGTGCACCTTTACGAAATGCTGGATGCGTGGCGCATCGCCGCCATCATACTTAATCATCGCTCTCATCAGTTGGGCGAGTGTCAATTCCTTGTTTGTCATAATCTTATGTTTTTTATCAATGTTTTTATGTCTATTGGATGGAATGGCTTGTTTTACAGTGGATTACGCCCCTAGAAGGAAGGTTAATCCGCTGATTCCGATATAGGCATAGATGATGTATTTGAGCAGGGAGCCGCTGAGGTGCCTAAACACCCAGGAGCCTATCAGGTTGCCAATGAAGACTCCGGCTATTCCATACACATAACCTATGGAGACCGTGGTGGTGAAGAAACCGTTATAGGCTCTTGCCAGTGTCATTATCAGATTGCCTGCCAGGAAATAGGTCTGTGTCATCGCCAGATAGCGATCCTTGTCGGGTTCTGAACTGACGAAATAGAGTACGGCTGGTGGTCCCTGCATACCGAAGAATCCTCCCATCAGTCCGCTCAATGTTCCTGCCGTAACCTGCACGGGCAGCGTAGTCTTCACCTTGATGCGCTTGCTGAAGAAGGCGAAGTAGATGCTCACGATGATCAGCGTAATACCGAGCAATATGTTCAGTATGTGATATTCCATCCGCTTGAGCACAAAGATGGCTCCGATGGAGATGATGATGAAGGTGAACAGAATGGGCAGCAGTCGCCTCCAGGTGATGTACTTGTATTTCTGAATGACGATGATCAGGGAGGTTGTCATCGCCAGGATGCCTGAGAGGGTTGTTGCCTCACCATAAGAGGGCATGATGGAGGGGAGCATCGTCATGATGAAGATGCCAAAACCGAAGCCAGTGGTGCGTTGCACAAAACTGGCTCCGATGCTCAACAGAAAAAGTTCGATGACAATATTGTCCATTCTGTTGTAGGCTTATTGATGGATGTAATCCAGAATCTGCTCTGCATGAATCTTGGTCTTGATCTCCTTTGGAGTGAAAATCTTCTCAATGATGCCTTCTTCGTTGACGAGATAAGTGGTGCGGAGGATGCCGATGGTCTTTCTGCCGCAGGTTACCTTCTCGCCCCAGCAACCGAGTTCCTGCAAAAGGGTGGTCTCTGTATCGGCAATAAGAGGGAACTGCAGACCCTTGGTTTCTGCAAACTTCTTCTGCAGTGCCTGCTTGTCCTTGCTCACGCCGATGATCTCGTAACCGGCTGCTGCCAGCTCCTCCTTATGAGCCTGCAGCGAGCAGGCCTCGGCAGTGCATCCGCTGGTGTTAGCCTTCGGATAACTGTAGAGTACTATCTTGCGACCACGATAGTCGCTTGCCTTGATCTCACGTCCGTCCTGGTCAATGCCAAGAATCTCTGGTATTCTATCTCCTACATTCATAATTTTATATTCTATATTTATTATTTATTTATATATGTCTTGTTGAAATGCAAAGATAATAAAAATAATGCGAACCGATGTGATTCTTATGATTTTTAACACTATTGATGACTGAACTAACGGTTATCGGTCGAAAGGAAAACGTAAAAGGCAAAAGCAATCAGGGTTTGAATGCTTTTGCCTTTTTGCGACTTGTTATATTACTTCTTGAATCCGAAAATCTTGTTGAAGATTTTCTTTACCACGTTTTCTTTCTTCTGTGGATTTACCACTGGCTCATACTTGCGTGAACCCTGCTTGTCGCCCTTTTTCTGAGCTGGGGCTGGCTTCTGCAGAGGAGCTGCCCCCGGTTTCTGTGGAGCTGCATTCTGCTTCTGCTGGTTGTTTGGATTCTGCTTCTTCTGAGCTACGCCTCTGCCACGACCGTTGCTTCCTGGGCGTACATTGTTTTCTGTACCAGGGCGCTGCTGAGGGTTTGTATTCTCAGCATTGTTACCGTTGTTGCCATTGTTACCATTGCGGCGTTTGTTGTTGTTGCGACGCTTGTTGTTTGGATTGTCGTTGCTTCTTGTCTGTTCGCCTTCCTGGTTTTGTGGATATGGCTTGTTCTGCTGAGGCTTCTTGTTGCCCTGCTTCTGCTGTCCGTTCTGACCGTTCTGACCGTTCTGCTGACCGTTCTGCTGAGCCTCACCGTTCTGTACCTTTCCTTCCTTAGGAGCTTTCTCCTGTCGGTTGTTAGGGTTGTTTGGCTTATGCTTATGAGCAGTCTGCTCGCGGTCTTTCTGGCGTCTGTTTTTAGCCTTGGTCTTTTCGCCGTTCTCATTTCCGCCACGTCCATTGCCCTTGCGTCCGTTTCCGCCCTTGCCTCCACGTCCGCCTTTCTTGCTAGGCTTGTTCAGCTTGATATATTCAGGCCCCTCGCCGCATCCCTCAGGAAGCGGCATCTTCTCTACCACCTTCTCCAGGAACTTCTCAATCTGCTGGAACCAGAACATGTCCTCTTCGTTGACGAAGGTGATGGCTCTACCGTCGCGGTTGGCACGTGCTGTACGACCGATGCGGTGAACGTAATCTTCGGTATCGTGAGGCACGTCATAATTGATAACCATCTCGATGTCGTCGATGTCGATACCACGAGCCACGATGTCGGTAGCCACGAGCACGTCATACTGACCGCTCTTGAACTTGAACATGACATCATCACGCTCAGCCTGCTCCAGGTCTGAGTGCATGGCGCCGCAGTTGATACCGGTCTGCTGGAGGGCAGCAGCCAGCTGCTTCACCTTCATCTTGCTGCCGCTGAATATGATGACACGCTTCATGTCGCCAGCCTTGAAGATATCCTTGATGATGGTCATTTTCTGGGTTTCATAGCATACATAAGCCTCCTGCTTGATTTTCTCTGCAGGCTTGCTCACTGCGAGCTTGATCTCTACCGGATCCTTGAGCAGTGACTTTGCCAATTCCTCAATCTTCTCTGGCATGGTAGCCGAGAACATGATGGTCTGGCAAGTCTTAGGCAGCTTGGCAGCGATGGTATTGATATCCTCTGAGAAACCCATGTCGAGCATGCGGTCGGCCTCGTCGAGGATGAAGAAGCTTACCTTGCTGAGGTCTACGTTGCCCAGCGAGATGTGGGTGATGAGACGTCCTGGTGTAGCGATGACTACATCGGCACCCATGCGGAGACTCTTCAGCTCCTGATCGTAGCGGTTGCCGTCGTTTCCACCGTATACAGCCACGCTGCTCACGTCCTGCAGATAATAGCCGAAGCCCTGCATCGCCTGGTCAATCTGCTGTGCGAGCTCACGGGTAGGCGACATGATGACGCAGTTGATGGCATCCTTAGGATAGCCACCATCATCCAGCTTGCTCAATACCGGCAGCAGATAGGCAGCTGTCTTTCCGGTTCCGGTCTGGGCTACGCCGAGCACATCATGACCTTCCAATATCTCTGGTATACATTTTTCCTGTACTGGGGTGCAGGTGTCGAATCGCATATCGTATAATGCGTCGAGCACGTTGTCGTTTAAATCTAATTCGTCGAAATACATTTTCTTTCTTTTTTTCAATGTTTATTACCTCGGTGCCTTGCGGTAGCAGAAGTATGCTACGAAGGCGTAAATGATGTTAGGCAACCATGCCGCCAGCATTGGCGGGAAGTTTGCCTGGATGGCGAAGGTGGCGCAGACGGTCTGCAGCATGATATAGCCGAAACTCAAAGCCAGACCCAGTCCCAGAGCCTTACCCATGCCGCCCTTGCGCTTGCGTGAGGAGAGCGATACGCCGATGATGGTGAGGATGAATGAGGCGAAGGAGGAGGCGATGCGCTTATGATACTCCACCTTGTACTGTACCACATTGCCCGAACCGCGGTTGATCTGCTTGGAGATGTAATCCTTCAGCTCCGGACTGGTAAAGGTTTCCTGCTGTCCCTTGGAGTAGACCAGGTCGGTTGGCTCCATGGTGATGAGCGTATCTTTATTCATTCCGCTTGTAATCTTCTCTTTCATGCCATGCAGTCGGCGTACCTTCCAGTTGGTTAGTTTCCAGTGGTATTTGGAGTCGCTGATGGTATCATACTGTATTTCTGATGCTGTCAGGTGGCTCACCAGTTTCTTTTCCTGGAACTTGTCTAGACAGAATCCGTAGCCCCTCTTCGAGTTGTTGTCGTAATGCTGGATGTAGGCTATCACGCCTCGGTCCACCTGCAGCTGCACGTTTTCGGCAGAGGTATTCTTCTTCTTGTTCTTGTACATCGTCTCAAAGTTCTGTCGGATGACCGTGCCGTGCGGAATCACATAGGCAGAGAGCGTGTAGGAGAGTGCCGAGAGGAATATGCAGGTAATCATGTACGGGCGAAGCAGGCGCTTGAACGATACTCCCGATGCCAGCATGGCGATGATCTCTGAATTGCCTGCCAGCTTGGAGGTGAACATGATGACCGCTACGAACACGAACAGCGCACTGAAGAGGTTGGCGAAGTATGGCACGAAGTTGGCATAGTAATCGAAGATGATAGCTCGTGCCGGTGCATGATACTCGGTAAACTTCGACAGGTTGTCGTTGAAGTCGAACACGATGGCAATGGTGATGATGAGCGCTATCGAGAAGAAGTAGTAGCCTACGAACTTCTTGATGATATACCAGTCCAATCGTTTGATGTATCTCAGTGGGTTGAGATACTTGAGCACCTTGAGGAATCGCAGTTTATGCCCAATCCATCGCATGACCTTTCCCATCCAGCTCAGTTTCCTGCCCAGCCATCTGAGGGCAGCGGTGAGCCATCCGAATCTTCGAGCCATGGTTCTGCCGAACTTTAATCTTCTGCGATGTTTTCTGATGTATTTAAAATCTTTCATAAATCAGTATTTTCCGGGAGCAGGAGCCGTCGGGGGCTTCATGCTCCTGAGACTTCTTGCTCCTAACTTCAGTAATTTAAATTCTTCTGCCGAGCTGGTCGATGACAGATCGCTTCCACTGTACGAAGTCGCCCTGCTCTATATGCTGGCGTGCATCGGTAACGAGTCGCAGATAGAACGAGAGGTTGTGGATGCTGGCTATTTGCATCGCCAGGAGTTCCTGTGCCTTGAAGAGGTGGTGCAGGTATGCCTTGCTGGTAATCTGGTCGATTTCGCATCCGTCCGGATCCACTGGGCTGAAGTCCATCTCCCATTTCTTGTTGCGCATGTTCATGGTGCCGTTGTAGGTGAAGAGCATCGCGTTTCTTCCGTTGCGGGTTGGCATCACGCAGTCGAACATGTCTACGCCTCGCTCGATGGCTTCCAGGATGTTCTGAGGGGTACCCACGCCCATCAGGTAACGTGGCTTGTCCTTTGGCAGGATTTCGTTCACCACTTCTATCATCTCATACATCACCTCGGTAGGCTCGCCTACAGCCAGACCTCCGATGGCGTTGCCGTCTGCTCCCTTGTCTGCGATAAACTTGGCTGCCTCGCGGCGGAGTTCCGGGAAGGTGCAGCCCTGTACGATAGGGAAGAGGCTCTGCTGGTAGCCGTAGAGTGGTTCGGTCTCGTTGAAGCGCTTCAGGCAGCGGTCCAGCCAGCGCTGGGTCAGTTCAAGACTCTTCTTGGCATACTGGAAGTCGCTCTGTCCCGGAGGGCATTCGTCGAAAGCCATCATGATGTCGGCACCGATGATGCGCTCCGTATCCATCACGTTTTCCGGTGTGAAGAAGTGCTTGCTTCCGTCGATGTGTGAGCGGAATTCGCAACCTTCCTCCTTCAGCTTGCGGATGCCCGTGAGCGAGAATACCTGGAAGCCGCCGCTGTCGGTGAGGATAGGGCGGTCCCAGCCGTTAAACTTGTGCAGTCCGCCTGCAGCCTTGATTACTTCAAGTCCCGGACGCAGATAGAGGTGATAGGTATTGCCCAGGATGATCTGAGCCTTCACCTGCTTTTTGAGTTCCTCGAAGTGTACACCTTTCACGCTGCCCACCGTTCCTACTGGCATGAAGATAGGAGTCTTGATCTGTCCGTGGTCGGTGGTGATGATGCCGGTGCGTGCATCGCTAGCCTTATCTGTTACTTGTAATTCAAATTTCATTTTTAATTCTTTTTGTCATTTTCTGGAATGGTGAAGTCGATAGGGTGCTTTACCTTTTCATCGGTGAGGGCAAATTCCCATACGTCGGCCACGTCTTCTACATAGTGGAAGGATACGCCCTTGAGATATTTTGCCGGAATCTCTTCGATGTCTTTGCGGTTGTCCTTGCAGATTACGATGTCGGTGATGCCGGCGCGCTTGGCTGCAAGTATCTTCTCCTTGATGCCGCCTACTGGCAGAACCTTTCCGCGCAGGGTGATTTCGCCCGTCATGGCTGTGTTCTTGCGAACCTTGCGCTGGGTGATGGCCGAGGCGATGCTGGTGGCGATGGTAATACCTGCCGATGGACCGTCTTTCGGAGTGGCTCCTTCCGGTACGTGGATGTGGAGATTCCAGTTCTCGAAGATGCGGTAGTCTACACCCAGCAGGTCGATGTGCGACTTGATGTATTCCAGGGCGATGACTGCCGACTCCTTCATCACGTCGCCCAGATTGCCGGTAAGGGTCAGCTTGCCTGCCTTGCCACGGCTCAATGAGGTCTCGATGAAGAGAATCTCGCCGCCCACAGAGGTCCACGCCAGTCCGGTTACCACTCCGGCATAGTCGTTGCCCTGATAGATGTCGCGGTTGAATGGCGGATTGCCCAGGAGTTCCTTCACCTCGTCCATGCCGATGGTAGAATGCTCCAGCTTGCCGTCACATGCCATCTTGTATGCCACCTTTCTCAGGCACTTGTTGATCTGCTTCTTCAGCTGTCTTACTCCGCTTTCGCGTGTATAGTGCTCGATGATGCATTCCAGGGCAGCCTTGTTGAAGCTGATTTTCTCCTCCTGCTTGTCAAGACCGTTGTTCTCCAGTTCCGTAGGTACCAGGTGGCGCTTGGCTATTTCTATCTTTTCCTCGGTAATGTATCCGCCCACTTCTATCAGCTCCATACGGTCGAGCAATGGGCGTGGGATGCTTCCCAGGTCATTGGCTGTTGCGATGAAGAGAACCTTTGAGAGGTCGTAGTCGGCATCCAGATAGTTGTCGTGGAAGGCGTTGTTCTGTTCCGGGTCCAGCACTTCGAGCAGAGCCGATGCCGGGTCGCCCTGGAAGTTGTTCTTGCCCACCTTGTCTATCTCGTCGAGGATGAAGACAGGGTTGCTGCTGCCGGCCTTCTGGATGTTCTTGATGATGCGTCCTGGCATGGCTCCGATATAGGTGCGGCGATGACCGCGTATTTCTGCCTCGTCGTGCAGTCCGCCTAATGACATGCGCACGTATTTGCGCTTCATGGCGTCGGCGATGCTCTTGCCGAGACTGGTCTTTCCTACTCCCGGAGGACCGTAGAGGCAGAGTATCGGACTCTTCTGTCCGCCGTTCAGTGCTCTTACAGCCAGGTATTCCAGGATGCGCTCCTTCACCTTTTCCATGCCGTAGTGGTCACGGTTCAGTATTCTCTTGGCGCGCGACAGACTCAGGTCGTCCTCGGTATATTCATTCCAAGGCAGGTCTACCATGGTCTGCAGGAAGCTTATCTGTATGGAGTAGTCGGGACTTTGCGGATGGATGGTGTCCAGCTTGGCAAGTTCCTTCTTGAATATCTTCTGAGTGGTCTCGTTCCATTTCTTTCCTTTGGCTTTCTCTATGATTTCCTTTCTCTCTGGTCTTCCGTCTCCATCTCCCAGTTCCTTTCTGATGTTTCTTATCTGCTGTTTCAGGAAGTATTCCTTCTGTTCCTCGTCCAGGTCATAGCGGGTCTTCATGCTGATTTCGTTCTGCAGGTGGAGCAGTTTCGATTCCTTGTGCAAAGCCCTGAGGGCTTCCAGCAGACGGTCGTTCAGTGTGTCCTGTTCCAGCATCTTCATCTTGTCTTCGATGCTGAAAGGGATAGCGCTGCAGATGAAGTTTCCCTGGATGGTGCTATGCGACATCTCGTTGATGGCATAAACCAGGTCGGTAGGGATATTATCGTTGGCGTTGATATAGCTGATGGTTTCCTTCAGGAGCGTCTGGTGGATGGTTGGGAAATCGGTATCGTTTTCCGCTGGCCATATTTCCGGCAGACTGGTTACGCTGGCGCTATAGTATGGAGTGGTTTTCTCGATTTTCTCCAGGTGACATCTGCCCAGGCACTGGATGATGATGGTCTGGTTGCCCGAACCGTCAGGCATGTTGATTACCTTTACGAGTTTGGCGAAGACACCTGTATCATACAGGTCGGCTTCCTTTGGATGGTCTTCATCCTTGTTCTTCTGGCAGAAGACGCAGAAGATGGTATTTGGCTTGTTAGCCAGTTTTTCTGCCAGATTCTTGCTGGCAGCTCTCCCCACGACGATAGGGATGAGCACAGTAGGAAAGGCAACGAGCTCTCTGGTGCAGAGCATCGGATAGATTCCTGCCGGATTTTCTGTGAGCAATGAGCTTGGATCGCCCTCGAAATCGGCAAACATTTGTATCTGAGTTTCGTTTCTTTTCATTTCTTTTATCGAATTCTTATTTTTAAGGTGCAAAGTTACTCATTTTTTTGCGAATTCGTGTAGAAGTATAGATTATTTAATAAATAAAAGCCGATTTATCTCCGTTATGAGTGGCAAAAGACAGTCTTTTTCCCGATATTTTACAATATATGGCTCTGTTGCACGTTATTATCTCTGAAATGGATAGTTTTGGAAAATAAAAAATAACGAGAGAAGATTTATGGCTGGATTTACATTTAAACAGTTTGAAATACAGCAGGATTGCTGTGCGATGAAGGTGGGCACCGACGGGGTGCTGCTGGGTGCATGGGCTGAGGGTGGACAACGTATACTCGACATCGGGTCGGGTACGGGACTTATCTCGCTCATGATGGCGCAGCGTTTCCCTGAGGCTCAGGTTTGGGGAATAGATATTGATCCGGATGCCTGCATGCAGGCTAGGGAGAATGTGGCAGCCAGTCCTTTTGCCGACCGGGTAGGGATAGCGTGCTGCGCCTTGCAGGATCTTTCTGAAGAACATCTGTTGAGGGGACAGGATGAAAGGATGGAAATGGGGAATGGCAAGGTGATGAAGGAGGATGAGAAAATGATGGAAAAGTCGGAAGCGGCTAAGGTTGACGGAATGCTTTTTGATGCGATAGTAAGCAATCCGCCTTTCTTTGTGAATGGGTTAAAAAATCCTGACAGTAAGCGTGCGATGGCTCGGCATTCTGACAGTCTGCCGTTCCCGGTTCTGATGAAGGGTGTCAGACGATGGCTTTCCGATGAGGGAGTGTTCTCTGCGATAGTGCCAGCCGATGTGCTGGAGTCTTTTGTGTCAGAAGCCTATTGTTCAGGACTTTCGCTTGTTCGTCAGTGTGGCGTAAAGACGGTGGAGCGCAAGCAGCCCAAGCGCTATCTTGTTGCCTTCTCCAAGCGTCGTGCGGGCATGATGGATAAGTGCACGGAAATCATGACGGATTCTGAAGGAAACCGCTCTGAATGGTATGCGAAAATTACGGAAGAATTTTATCTGGAATAGTGATTGTTTAGTAGTGATTAATTATTAGTGATTAGTGATTATTTAGTAGTGATTAATTATTAGTGAATAGTGATTATTTAGTAGTGATTAATTATTAGTGAGTAGTGATTATTTAGTAGTGATTAGTGGGTAATTGCACAGGGATGATGTCAACCCGCAGGCAAATTAATCACTACTCACTACTCATTAATCACTATTTCAAAGGTTCAGTTTCCTTTGCACCATTTTGCTGATGGCTTCCACCTTCTTGCTCTGTCGCTGGATGTCCTTGTGGATATCGTCGCGCACGGCATTCAGGTCGTTGAAGAACTCGGCAATGCCATTCTGTATCATGTTTGGCTTGCGTACGCTCTTGTCTGCAAATGGGTTAACTACCATCTTGATGCCTTTTTCCTCCAGGTGAACATCTATTTCGGCTCCCGTCATAACCGGATCGCCATCATAGTGTATCACGCCAGGCTGGCTTCTCGTGATATGCAACTTCTTACAACGGAACGATTTGATTTTCGAGTTTTTGTCGAGTGTCTTGTTGAACATGTCGAAACTGACCTGCGGAGCCTCAATCACATCGAACGGCTCCATGATGACAACGTCTATCAGTCCGTCGCTCATCGAAGCCTGCGGAGCAATATAGGCATTGTTGCCATATTGCGATGCGTTGGCGCAGGAAATCAGGAACGCCTTGTATTGCTTGGTTCCCGTCTCGTCTTCCAGCGTATACGTCTCCGGCTCATACTTCAGTCCTTCTCTCAGTATGTTTTCTGCATAGCTGATAGGTCCTCTCTTGCCGCTCTCTGCAAATTTCATGCTGACGAAGGCGTCGAAGCCCATGCCGCAGGTGCAGAAGAATGGATGACCGTTGATGACGCCATAGTCGAGGTCGTGAATCTTGCATGCGTTGATTACCTCGATGCTCTTCTTCAGGTTCATCGGCAGGAGGAGGTGGCGTGCCAGTCCGTTGCCCGAACCGCAAGGCAGAATGCCAAGGGCCGTGTCCGAATGAACCAGCGAACGGGCTACTTCGTTGACGGTTCCGTCTCCCCCCACAGCCACTACGATGTCGGCGTGGTTGTTCTTAGCCTCTGTAGCCAGTTCCGATGCATGTCCTGCTCTTTCAGTCAATTTTATCTCGTACTCAAAAAGCTCTTTGTCCAAAGTTGAATCAATCAGATTCGGAATGCCAGCCTTGCTGGCTGTTCCCGAAATGGGATTCATGATGAATATTATCTTTTTCTTCATTTTTGTGTCAAGAGTTTAGTGATTTTGTACTGCAAAAGTAATAAAAATACCTAAAATGGCAAGATTTATCATTAAAAAAAACGCTAAAAATAAACTTTCTTAGGAAAATAGCGGATTTATTAGTCTTTTTTTGTATCTTTGCACCCTGAAATGTAGAAAAATAAAAAATCGAAAATAAAGTACACCTATTAATAATGGGACAATTACAAGAAAGATACAAGAATTATCGTGAACCACAGAAGTATATGGCTGCCGGTGTGTATCCATATTTCCGTGAAATCACAAGTAAGCAGATGACCGAGGTTACCGACATTGACGGTCACAAGATTTTGATGTTCGGCTCTAATGCTTATCAGGGTTTAACCAACGACCAGCGCGTTATCGATGCAGCTAAGGCTGCGCTCGACAAGTACGGCTCTGGCTGTGCAGGAAGCCGCTTCCTCAATGGTACCCTCGATTTACATGTGCAGCTCGAGAAAGAGCTCGCTGAGTTTATTGGTAAGGATGAGACATTGTGCTTCTCTACTGGTTTCTCTGTAAACCAGGGTGTGTTGGCATGTGTGGTAGGTCGTAACGACTATATCATCTGTGATGATCGCGACCACGCTTCCATCGTAGACGGTCGCCGTCTCTCTTTCGCTACCCAGCTTCACTACAAGCACAACGATATGGAAGATCTGGAGCGTGTGCTCTCTAAGCTTCCTGAGGATGCTATCAAGCTCATCGTTGTGGATGGCGTGTTCTCTATGGAGGGCGATTTGGCTAACTTGCCTGAGATTGTAAAGCTCAAGCATAAGTACAACTGCTCTATCATGGTAGACGAGGCTCATGGCCTTGGCGTATTCGGCAAGCAGGGACGTGGCGTTTGCGACCACTTCGGTCTGACCGATGAGGTAGACCTCATCATGGGTACCTTCTCAAAGAGCTTGGCATCTATTGGCGGTTTCATCGCATCAGACAAGGATACCATCAACTTCCTCCGTCACAACTGCCGTACCTACATCTTCAGTGCATCCAACACTCCAGCAGCTACAGCAGCAGCGCTTGAGGCACTCCACATCATTCAGAATGAACCAGAGCGTTTCGAGAATCTCTGGGATGTTACCCACTATGCATTGAAGCGTTTCCGTGAGGAAGGTTTCGAGATTGGTGAGACAGAGAGCCCAATCATTCCTCTTTACGTACGCGATGCAGAGAAGACCTTCGTGGTTACCAAGATGGCTTATGATGCAGGTGTGTTCATCAACCCTGTTATTCCTCCAGCTTGTGCTCCTCAGGATACATTGGTACGTTTTGCCCTCATGGCTACTCACACAAGAGACCAGGTTGAGCAGGCTGTCCAGATCTTGAAGAAGATTTTCGTAGAAGAGGGAATCATCAAGTAGTATGTATTGAGCAATCATATATATTATATATAATAAGGTATATAGGGCGATTTCGGTATGAAGTTGCCCTATATTCGTATATAAAGGCAGGCGAACAGAGGGAAAAGAATCTTTTTTAGAAAAAAGTTATTCAAAAATTTGGTGAAACAAAAAAAATGTTGTACCTTTGCAGCCGCAAATCAGAAATGATACTTGCCCTAAATGATAAGAGGTTATCATAGAGAAAAAGACGGGGTGTAGCGCAGCCCGGTAGCGCTCCTGTTTTGGGAACAGGTGGTCGCAGGTTCGAATCCTGTCGCCCCGACTTCAAATCATTGCTTCTGGTTATCGCTTCTATTGTTAGCGGGGTGTAGCGCAGCCCGGTAGCGCTCCTGTTTTGGGAACAGGTGGTCGCAGGTTCGAATCCTGTCGCCCCGACTTCAAATCATTGCTTCTGGTTATCGCTTCTATTGTTAGCGGGGTGTAGCGCAGCCCGGTAGCGCTCCTGTTTTGGGAACAGGTGGTCGCAGGTTCGAATCCTGTCGCCCCGACTTCAAGAAAGCTAAGAAGAGTTAAATCTTCTTAGCTTTCTTGGTATATATAGGTTTTGGTTAAATAGTTTTAGAGTTATGATTATTACGATTGCGCGCCAATGTGGATGTGGCGCTGTTCATGTGGGCAAGTTGCTGGCTGAACATTATGGCATCCCTTTCTATACCCGTAAGACTTTGATGGATATGGCACGGGAGCATGGGGTGCTTGATGAGATGGAGTCGTTCTTTGATGAACGTCCGGTAGACGAGCTGCTCTTTGCCATGTCTTCCCTGGGTGAGCCTCAGAAGGCGCTCACCGAAAAGCCGATTCAGGTATTGACGGATATGATTGGGCAGGAGAACTGCATCATCATCGGCCGTTGCGGCAATTATATCTTCCGCGACCGCAAGGATCTTGTTTCGGTGTTCCTGAAGGGCAATCTTGAGGAGCGCATTGCGAATATCCGCCATGAGGAAGGTCTGGGAAGACTGGAGGCTGAGGAGTTCGTGGAGCATGCGGATGACTGCCGCATCGCCTATCATAAGTATTATACCGGGCTTACCTGGGGCAATGCCGATGACTATGACATCTGCCTCGATACCGTGCGCCTGGGGGCAGAAAAGACTGCCAGCATCATTGAACAGTATATAGGGTTGTTGTAAAAGAGAGGTTTGCTTTTGGGCTTCCTGCTGGCCTTTCCTGGGGAGGGAATCCGATGGAATCGGATTCAACGGTGGCTCAGGGGGGCATGGGTAATCATAAAGCTCAAAGTTCAAGGTTCAAAGTAAAAAGTAATTCAGGATGAAGTTTTTAATTCAATTTTTGATAATCATAGCGTTCTCTTTTGCGGGAGAACTGCTCCATTTCCTGCTGCCGTTGCCGATTCCTGCCAGTATCTATGGCATCATCTTGCTTTTTGCGGCATTGGAGCTGAAATGGATTAAGGTGAAGGATATTCGTGAGACGAGCAGCTTTCTGATTGCCGTCATGCCGGTGATGTTTATTCCTGCTGCCGTGGGGCTCATTGATTCCTGGCAGGCGATAGGCAATTCGTGGCTGCAGTATATCATTGTGACGGTGGTGAGCACCTTCATTGTGATGGGTGTTTCGGGATGGATTACCCAGATGGTAATCCGCAAGAACCGGATGAAGGCGCAGCAGGAGAAGACTGCTGAAAGCCTTGCAAGTGTAGAAGTTTCAGAAAACAAGACAGAAAAGGAGGCAAAGAAATGATGATGAGTTCTATTTCGCTTTTCCAGGATTCCGTGTTCTTCGGAGTCTTGATCAGTCTGGCATCATACGGCATCGGTATGCTGCTGAAGATGAAGACGGGGTGGTCGCTGATGAATCCCCTGCTCATCGCTATCGTGTTGGTAATCTGCGTGTTGCTCCTTACGGGTGTAGACTACAAGACCTATTCTGCCGGTGCCAATATGATCAGCTATCTGCTTACTCCAGCTACCATCTGTCTGGCTGTTCCTCTGTATCAGCAGGTAGAATTGCTCAAGAAGAACTATCGGGCTGTTGTGGCAGGCATCGTGTCGGGTGTCCTTGCTAGCTTGTGCTCCGTATTGCTGCTTGCCCTGCTTTTCCATTTCGATCATGCCTCTTACGTCACCTTCCTGCCTAAGAGCATCACTACGGCCATCGGTATCGGCATTTCTGAGGAGTTGGGCGGCCATGTGGCTGTGTCTGTGGTAGTTATCATCGTTACGGGTGTGCTGGGCAATATCTTTGCCGAGAAGTTCCTGAAGCTGTTGCGCATCCAGGAACCGATAGCCAAGGGTATCGCCATCGGCTGTTCTGCCCATGCGCTGGGTACGGCAAAGGCGATGGAGATGGGTACCATCGAGGGTGCCATGAGCAGTCTGAGCATCGTGGTCTGCGGTGTGATGACGGTTGTTGGTGCCTCTATCTTTGCCTTGTTCATGTAACAGTTTATGTTGCGGTTGGCTTTCTGCAAGGCTGCATAATTGAATGCAGGCAATAATAGTAAAAAGCAGAATGCAATAATACGTCCCTTTTTTCGTTTTATAGAAGATATGAAACGAAAAAAGGGATTTTTTTATATAGTAGGTTGTGGAGCGCTGGCGGCTGCGATGCTGTCGGGATGCGCGGAAGACGAGAGTTTCTCTACGTCTCGGAGCGATGTGCTCTCATTTTCAGTAGATTCCGTATCGCTCGATACCACGTTCTCCAATGTGCCTACGCCTACCGCCTCTTTCTGGGTGTATAATCGTGCAGGCAAGGGCTTGCGCTGTTCTTCGGTGCGGCTGGAGAACGGCAATCAGTCGGGCTTCCGTGTCAATGTGGATGGAACGTATCTGGGCGAGACGGCGGGCTATCAGACTCAGGATGTGGAGGTGAGGAAGGGTGATAGCATCCGTGTCTTCATCGAACTTACCTCGCACACGCAGCATCAGGATACGCCCCGGAAGGTGGAGGATAACCTAGTGTTCACCCTGGAGAGTGGGGTGCAGCAGAAGATGAATCTCTATGCCTATTCCTGGGATGCGCTGATGATGCGCAATGCCAGGATCAGCCGCGATTCGCTCCTCCAGTCGGCTAAGCCGGTGGTAGTGTATGGTGGTATTCGGGTAGACAGTATGGCTACGCTTACTGTGGGTGCCGGCACGCAGCTCTTTTTCCATGAAGATGCCGGTATGCAGGTCTACGGCACGCTCAAGGTGAAGGGCGAGGCGGGCAAGGAAGTAGTGATGAGGGGCGACCGGTTGGACCGCATGTTCCCTTATCTGCCTTATGACCGCACGCCGGGTCAGTGGCAGGGCATCGAGTTGATGTCTTCTTCCTACGACAACGAGATTTCCTATGCCGATATTCATAGTGCCTATTCTGCGCTGAAGGTGGATTCGGGTGATGTGAGCCGTCAGAAGCTGCTCCTGCAGAATTCTTCGGTTCATAACAACCAGGGTTGGGGCGTTCTGATTGATTCTGCCAAGGTGCAGATCAATAATTGCCAGCTGAGCAATGCCTTGCTCTCTCCGCTCTTCGTCCATGGCGGTGATGTGGAGGTGAACGGCTGTACCATCGCTCAGTTCTATCCTTTTGATGGCAGGAGGTCTACGGCTCTCGGTTTCCAGTATCCGCTCCCTCAGCTCACGGTGCGCAATTCCCTGATTACGGGCTATCATGATGATGAGGTGGTTTGGACGCCACCGTCTTCTTCTTCCGAAAGTGCTTCCGGGGATGGTTCCTCTTCTTCAGAAGGTTCCTCTGCGGAGATTCCTTTCAATTTCCTCTTCGACCATTGCGTGCTTCGCACGGAGAAGATGCAGGGGGACGACAGTCTGAAGTTTACCCATGTCGTCTATGAGGATGTGAAGGATACCACGATGTATGGCGAGAAGCATTTCGTGCTGTTCGATACCGATAATCTGAAGTATGATTTCCGTCTCCGCAAGGAGTCGGCAGCGATAGGAAAGGCTGATCCGGCTACCTCATTGCCTGTAGACAGGAACGGGTTGAGGAGAAAGGAGACGCCTGATGCCGGCTGCTATGAGTCGGAGTATGAGAATGGGGAGGAGGAGTAAATGAAGTTTAGGGTATTGGTTGGTAGCCTGCTTGTCTGGGGGAGTTTGCCGGGTTGGGCAATGCCGGGTAGTTCAATGTCGGGTAGTTCAATGTCGGGTCGGACAATGCAGAGTTTGGGAATTTTAGCCCTTTCTGGGGGTAGGAGCTTTTGTGCTTTCAGCCCATCCTTGGAGCACTCGAAAAAGATAGAAGAAAGCGCTTCCTTTCAAGAGAAGAAGGGGGATAGGAAGGAGGATGCCGAGCAGTTGGCGAGGGCATTGGATTACTTCGCTTCCGAGAAATTTCATGAGTGCCTGGTGTTGCTCCAGCCGCTCAACAGGCGTTATAAGCTGAATCCCCGCTACCGGGCTTATCTGGCGGTGTGCCTGTATTATGAGTGGGAGTATGCCGAAGCCATCCGGCTTTTTGATGAGGTGATTCCGCAGTTGCAGGGTGTGGCTCCCCATGAGCTTTCGCTCTATTACTGGATGGATGCCGAGAGTTATTTTGCGCTCCAGCAGTATGCCCGTGCCTTGCCGCTCTACGGGAAGATGCTGCCGCTCTGCAGGGATAATGAGAAGCCTGATGCCTATTATCGCCTGGGCTTCTGCCATCTCTTTGCGGCAGAAAGTTCGGGGGCTTCTTCTTCAGAAAAGGTTTCGGGTTCTTCGGAAAGTTCGGAGGCTTCAGAAAAGGCTTCGGGTTCTTCGGAAAGTTCGGGTTCATCGGCAGAAGAAAGGAAGAAGGCGAAGGAATGTTTCGAGCTTTCCCTGGAAGGATATTTAAAGTATAGGAACACTCCCAAAGAAAAGGCAAGAATCGCTCAGATTCGCCACATGTTAGGAGGTTTGAAATAAGACAGAAACTCCCGCTAGGCTTTTCCGATTGCCTAGCGGGAGTTTTGTTGATGATGAATTCCCTTTATTCCTTCATGTTCGCATCCACGAAAGAGAAGGGGAGGAGGTCCTTGATGCTGTGGAAGCAGAAGATGCCATTCTCGCCATAGAGCAGGATGCGGACGGGCTGCTGATAGCGGTCTTCCATTTCCAATATCACCTGGCGGCAGGCACCGCAGGGCGAAATAGGCGACTTGAGGAAACCGTTCTCGTTGCGGGCAGCTATCGCCAGGGTGGTAATCGCCAGCTCAGGATAATAGCTCTGCGCACCAAAGATGGCACTGCGCTCGGCACACAGTCCCGATGGGAATGCCGCATTCTCCTGATTGGCTCCTATCACCATTTTGCCGTCGGCAAGAAGACAGGCAGCACCTACGTAGAAATGACTGTAGTTGGCATAGGCGTGATTCGTAGCGTCCATCGCTTTCTTCACCAACTCCTGCTCTGTTTCGCTCAACTCCGAGAGCTCAGCTATCTGGTATTGGATCTTTAATTCTTTCTCTTTCATAAGTTGTTCTATTATAGGTTTTTTTAACCGCTCATACTACTTCGTATAGAAATCGATGATCTGCTTCAATGCATCCTGGCAAACGGCGCAGAACTCCGGAGTCTCGTTGATGCGCATGCGGCAGTCCTGAACGCCACGGTATACGCCCTTAGGACTGTATCCGGCACCCTCGAAGACGCCCACCTTGGTCTTTGCCACCTTCTCGTTCTTTGACAATGGAGTAGGAACCTTGGTGCCCTTCTTGATCATGTTCTCCCATTTTCCGTGGAAGTCGGCAAGGGTGGTGATGTTCTTCTCCCATGGCTCCACATCGTGTGGATACATCGGAATCTGCTCTGACTCGTAGGCATACTCATCGGCAAGACCGGCAAATGAATGTCCGAACTCGTGTACCACTACCGGCTTGAACCACTGCTGGTGGCAGGTGGTGAGGTTGTAGGAGTTGAGGATGCCGCCGCCACCGTATTTGTCTGAATTCACGAGGACGATGATGTGCTCGTATGGCGTACCAGCCAGCCAGTTGTGCAGGTCCTTCAGATGCAGGGTGGTCAGGTATCGGTCGCTGTAGAAGGTGTCGAAATGGGAGCTGAGTGCAGTCTTGTGCCAGATGCCCTTGGAAGGGATGCTAGGTCCGCTCTCCTGGGATGGCGACTTCACGGCAACGATGTTGAAGCGGTCTCTCATGCTCTTGAACGGCTCGTGGGCGAAGATGGCCTCCGTAGCCTCCTTGGCATCCTTCAGGAAGACAGGCATTTCTGCCTCGGTGTAGCCCTCAGCCACGTAGGCGATGTGGATACACTTGGTGGTATCGGCAGCCTGCTGCAGGGTTTCGTAAGGAGTTGGCTGGTTGCCCATCTGATGGATGAGGATGTCCTTTGGAGCCACCTGATGGGTGAGCGATGTCATCACCTCGCGTCGGTTGTTGCGCAGGTCTACGGTGATGTCTACCGTATCCTTTGGCATCGGCACGAGGAATACGTTTTCGAAACTCTGTGTATTCTTCTCTGATTCCGGGTAGGAGAGCCATTCCTGGAAGAGGGTAGAGAAGGAGTTGCGGTAAATGACCTTGCCCGTGCGATGGTCGCGGACGGTAATCTGTCCGTTGCCCTCTACAGGCAGTTCAGCCAGTCGCTGGTGCCTGCCATACCATCGTGGCATCACGTTCAGCTGGTCTACGGCAATCATCTGTGTCTTCTTGTTGCCGGCAAAGGTATAGTCTACTCGCAGTGTCTTGTCTACGAAATAATCGTCAAAGTTCTGCGCCTGTATTGTGCTGGGCGCCAGCAGCATCGCCATGGTGGCGAGGGATAATATCATTTTCTTCATTGTCTTTTCATTTGAAATTCACATTCACATTCACATTTCGTTCACATTTCCGGCAGGTGCCATGAAATCACCGAATCACCAAGTGACCGAATCACTAATCACTAAAAAATAATCACTAATCAATTATCTCACTCTCAGCCTGTCGCCTATTCTGAGCTTGTAGTCGGCAGGGAGATGGTTCTTCTTGTAGAGATACTTCATGCGCATGCCATACTTCTGCGAGATGGTGTACATGCTTTCTCCCGGCTGAACCACGTGTGGACGTCGCTTGTACTGCTTAGGCGCCTTCTTGCGTTTCTTCTTCAGATAGATGATGTCGCCCTTCTTCAGCACGTCGTGCTTGTCGCGCTCGTTGTATCTAGCCAGTTTTCTCCAGCTGATGCCCACTTCCTTGCCCAGTGCCTTGAAGGTATCTCCCTCGCGGGCATAGAGATAGTAGTTGTCGTTGAACAGGTGGATAGGGTGGAGCAGCCCCTGACCGTTGATAGGCTGGTCGGTGCCGCTGTGGCTTGCCATGAAGCGGTCGTAGCGCTTTGCCTTGTCGTAGTCGAAGAGCTTGTAGAGTTCGATAATCTGTATCAGCTTGTTGGCATACTGCGGATTGGTGGCATAGCCGCAGGCCTTCAGTCCTCTCGCCCAACCCTTGTAGTCGGTCTGCGAGAGCTGGAACAGTCGGGAATAGCGTGGCTGTCTTGCAAGAAACTTGCTATGGTCTTCATAGCTGTCTCTTGCGTCACGGTATACTCTGAAGCATTCGCCCCGGGCATCGTCGTCATGATACTGTGTAGGACCGGTCCAGTCGTGGCATTTGATGCCGAAGTGGTTGTTGCCCTGCCTCACGAGGTCGCTCCTGCCGGCAGCACTCTCAAAGAGTCCCTGTGCTAGGGTGATGCTGGCAGGTATGCGGTAACGTAGCATCTGTTCGATGGCCAGGTCCTTATACTGGTTGATGTATGTCTGGTAGGTCTGATTCCATTTCATCTGTGCTCCCGAAGAGAGTGCGCAGGTTGATAGCAAAAAGGCCAGAAAATATGTTTTTATTCGATTCATAGTGCAAAAATAATAAAAAAAGGAATAAAACCATCATTTATTTAAGTATTTTCACTATCTTTGCATAAGAATTATATTAATTGGCTGCCTTCGGCAATTCGGGGAACCGTTCTTTCGTAGCTCCCGGCAGCAAAAATGAAGAGAAAATGCTTAATTTCAAGAAGAAAATACTGATCATCTTTGCAGTGGGTTCCAACGAGAATCAGAAGAATCATGTGGCTATGGCCAAAAGTCAGCTGGAGAATGCCTTTGAAGACATCAGGTTCAGCCCTGACATGTGGACCAAACCCATCGGCATGCCTCATTCCAAACCGTTTCTCAATACGGTTGGGGCGACGTATGTCCATGTGGTTGAGGACCGTGTGCTGCAGGCGTTCCGGGATGTGGAGCGGAGATGTGGGCGCACCGTTGCCCGCAGCAGGCGTGGGGAGATTCTGATAGATGTAGACCTGCTCTTCTATGAGGATCACTTCTGCCATGAAGAGGACTGGGACCGCGACTATATCCGGCAACTGGTCAGGGAACTCAAGCCGTATCTCTCGGAAGAAGAGTGGAAGATGCTGGCGGAGAAAATCAAGGAATAAAAAAAGAATCCGAATCTCGTGCTTTTGGGAATCAGAGCACGGGATTCGGATTTTCTTTTGTGAGATGTATTTCTACTACCTTGCCTTCCTGCAGGGATTTCTTTACATTGATGATGCGCTGGTTGCTGCTGCCCCGGAAGAAGAGGTCGGTATCGCGCTTGTCCTTCTGGTAAGGACCGTCTACCAGTACGTCTATCAGCTTCAGGAGTTCAAGCTGAGCCGGATTCTTCACCAGATTCTCGAAGAGAAAGCCCGTGAAGCACCAGATGGTCTTGTCGCTCTGCTGGCGGATGGCTCGTGCCAGTTCGGCAAAACCCTCTGCCTGAAACATCGGGTCGCCGCCCGAGAAGGTGACGTTGGCGAAGGGATCGTCCATGATTTCCTTCATCAGCTCCTCGGTAGACGTCATCGTGCCATGGTTGATGTCCCATGACTGGGGATTATGACACTCCGGACAGTGGTTCGGGCAGCCGGCACAATATATGGATGTGCGGAAGCCCGGACCATCTACCATCGTATCATGTACTACGCTTAATACGCTGATCATTAATCAATAATCACTAATAATTAATCACTACTTTGAACCTCCAATATGTGTCACACGGTCGTGGAGCTCTGCCAGCTTGCCACTGTTCCAGCGGTCGGTGGTACCTACCAGGTAGCCGGTGATGCGCTGAAGCTTGTCGATGTGGTGGCTGCCGCACTTTGGACAAACCTCCAGGTTGGCATCAGCATTCTCGTAGCCGCAGTCCAGACAGCGGTTGCGGTTGTGGTTCACGGAACCGTAGCCCATGTTGTACTTGTCCATCATGTCTACCACGCTGGCGATGACTGCTGGGTTGTGGGTAGCGTCGCCGTCAATCTCTACATAGAAGATGTGACCGCCACGGGTCAGGTCGTGGTAAGGAGCCTCGATCTTTGCCTTCTGCAGCGCTGTACACTTGTAGTATACAGGCACGTGGTTGGAGTTGGTATAGTAGTCGCGGTCTGTAACGCCTGGGATGATGCCAAACTCCTTGCGGTCCTTCTTGGTAAACTTGCCGCTCAAGCCCTCGGCTGGGGTAGCCAGCACGGAGTAGTTGTGGTGATATTTCTCGCTGAATTCGTTGGCACGGTCGCGCATGTAGGTCACGATCTTCAGACCCAGCTCCTGAGCTTCCTCGCTCTCGCCGTGGTGCTTGCCGATGAGCGCCTTGAGGCACTCTGCCAGTCCGATGAATCCGATGCCCAGTGTACCGTGGTTGATGACGCTCTCGATGGTGTCAGTAGGCTCCAGCTTGTCAGCGCCCACCCAGAGATATTTCATCAGCAGTGGGAACTGCTTTGCCATGGCTGACTTCTGGAACTGGAATCGCTCGTCCAGCTGCTTGGCAGTGATATCCAGCAGGTTGTCGAGCTTGGCAAAGAACATGTCGATGCGCTGCTGCTTGTTCTCGATGCCCATGCATTCGATGGCGAGCTTCACGATATTGATGGTAGAGAAGCTCAGGTTGCCTCGTGCGATGCTGGTCTTCTCGCCCCAGCGGTCTTCGAATACGCGGGTGCGGCATCCCATGGTTGCTATCTCCCACTTGTAGCGCTCAGGGTCGTCAGCTCTCCACTTCTCGTTCTGGTTGAATGTGGCATCCAGGTTCAGGAAGTTAGGGAAGAAACGGCGTGCTGTCACCTTGCATGCAAGCTGGTAGAGGTCGTAGTTTCTGTCCTCAGGCAGATAGTTGACGCCTCTCTTCTTCTTCCATATCTGGATAGGGAAGATGGCAGTCTCGCCGTTGCCCACGCCGTCGTAGGTGCTGAGCAGGATTTCGCGCATGATGCAGCGACCCTCGGCACTGGTATCCGTACCATAGTTGATGCTTGAGAATACCACCTGGTTACCGCCACGTGAGTGGATGGTGTTCATGTTGTGGATGAAAGCCTCCATAGCCTGATGCACGCGGTTCACGGTCTTGTTGATGGCGTGCTGCTCCAGGCGTGCCTTGCCCTGCAGTCCGTCCAGCGGCTTCTCCTCGTAGTCATCGATAGGAGCGTCGTAGAGGTCCTTCAGGTCTTCGCCTGTCAGCTTCTCCAGGTTCTTCACCTCTTCCTGATACGACATGCGTACGTATGGAGCCAGGTAGAAGTCGAAGGCTGGGATAGCCTGTCCGCCGTGCATTTCGTTCTGGCAGGTTTCCAGCGAGATGCAGGCCAGTACGGCTGCTGTCTCTATGCGCTTGGCAGGACGGCTTGAACCGTGGCCTGCGGTGAATCCGTGGTGCAGGATGATGTCCAGTGGATGCTGCACGCAGGTGAGGCTCTTGGTTGGATAGTAGTCCTTGTCGTGGATGTGGAGATAGTTGTGCGTAACGGCGTCGCGCGACTCTTCTGAGAGCAGGTAGTCGTCAACGAAAGGCTTGGTGGTCTCCGATGCGAACTTCATCATCATTCCGGCAGGAGTGTCAGCGTTCATGTTGGCATTCTCGCGGGTGATGTCGTTGTTCTTGGCATTGACGATGCTCATGAACACGTCGCGTGTCTTCGCCTTGCGGGCGATGTTGCGCTGGTTGCGGTATGCGATATACTTCTGGGCAACATCCTTGCGGGCACTCTTCATGAGTTCCATCTCGATGGCGTCCTGGATGGCCTCCACGCTCATCTGGCTCTTGCCACGATAAGAGATGTGGTCAGTGATCTGCTCGATGAGGGCGGTATCTTCACCCTTATCGGTATGCAACATGGCTTTACGGATTGCAGCCATTATCTTTTGTTCGTTGAATCCAACGATGCGTCCGTCGCGCTTTACTACTGTCTGAATCATTATACTATTACTTTTACGATTAATGACTAAATTGCTTTATATTAAGTTCTTATGTTACGAATAGATTACAGTGTAACCATTTTCGACATTGCAAAGATACAAATAATTCCTGAAACGGCAAGCTTTTGGATAACTTTTTTATAGTTAAAAAATATTAAGTCGCTGAAAATCAAGGAAATAATAAAACGTTTTGGAAAACCTTTACAAAAATTTGTTTTCCAAAACGTTTAAATGGTTATATATCAGGCCGTTGCGGCGCTGTGCTTTCTGTGGGTGCTTTTTTCTTGTTTCTTGTGCTTTCTCTGCCGGGGCAGACTGTTACTCCTTCTGCCCCCTCTTGTAGTCGAGGGCAGCGCCGATGGCGGTACAGAACTCCGAGTATTTCGGTATTCTGAATCTCACGCCGTAGAGCTTCTCCATTGCAGGGAAAACCTCGCGGCACTGGGGCAGGAGGGTGAGATTGCCTATCATCACGAAGTCCTTGATGCCCGATTCCAGGGACGAGAGGATGGTGGCAGAACCGATGCTCTGCAATACCATGCCGATGAGTCCCATGGCGATGTCCTCGCGCGATGCATTCGCCTTGGCATTGCTGAAGAGCGAAGCCGTGGCGGTCATCGGAAGACCCGGCAGAGGCTTGGCGCTGATGTCGCCTATCAGGAGGTTGATCTTCGAGATGTCACCGTCCTTAGCCAGGTTCACTATCTGCTTGATGTCGTCGGTCTTCAGCATGATGCGGCTCAGTCCCGCCAGGGTGCCGCCTCCGATACCGATACCTCCGATGTGCTTGATGTCGTTGCCGTCGCATTTCACGAGCGATGTTCCCGTGCCCATGCTCACCACGATCATGCGGTCGAGCTTGCTCTCATATCGGGCTCCCAGTCCGTCGGCAACGAATTCCTCACTCTTCGATGTGGGCAGACCGTAAATGCGCTCGTCGATGTAGGCTGCTCCCACACCGGTCAGCATCACGTGTTCCACCTCGTCGAGGGCAATCCTGTTGTCGTGCAGGTATTTTCCGAAGGCTCCGTAGAGCGATGTGATGGGGTCGGTAGCCTTGATGCGGATAGGGCTGATTACCATTCCGCTGGCGTCGATACCTACTATCTTGGTCGTAGAAATGCCTACGTCTATTCCGATTACTATCTTCTTCATCTCAATATTTTTCTGTATTTTGTTTTTGCGGGTGCAAAGTTACTCCAAAAAAAAGACACTGCAAAATAAAACCTCATTTATTTTGCAGTGGTCTCTTATTTATTGTAGTTTCTCCTTACAGGATTCCCATGCGGCAGAAGAATACCAGCACGGAGTAGCCTATCAGGATGCTGATGACACCGATGGTGGCTCCTGCCTTCACCATGTCAGTCTGCTGGATGAGTCCGGTAGAGTAGGCGATGGCGTTAGGAGGGGTTGAGATAGGCAGAGACATCGCACAGCTGGCTGCTACTGCCACACCGATGAGGATGGTGGATGTACCGCCGATTTCGGCAAGCTTGTCGCCCATGCCGGCACATACCACGCTCAGGATAGGAATCAGGAGGGCTGCGGTGGCGGTGTTGGAGATGAAGTTACTCAGCGCGAAGCATACCAGACCGGAGATGACCATGATGACCAGCGGGTTGAACTCGCCAAACGGAATACTCTTCACGGCTACCTCGGCAAGTCCGGTACCGTTCATCGCAAGACCCAGGGCGAAACCTCCGGCTACCATCCAGATAACCGCCCAGTCGATGTCCTTCAGGTCGTTGGCGTTGATGACGCCCGTGAAGGCGAACACAGCGATAGGCAGCATAGCCACGGTATTGGCGTTGACGCCCAGCTGCTTACCGAATACCCAGAGGATGATGGTGAGGATGAATGTGGCAGCCACTACGGCTGTGCGCCAGTTGCTCTTCGCATGGCTCTCTATCTTGATTTCGATGGTTTTCTGTGAGAATGGGAACATCTTGAGCAGGATGAACCATGCCACGATGAGCATCAGGATGACCATCGGCGCCATGATCATCATCCAGTCGCCGAATCCGATGCCCATGTTCAGTCCCTGAGGGTCGTTGAGCACCTTGTAGGCGAAGGCGTTAGGAGGGGTTCCGATAGGTGTACCCATACCGCCCAGGTTGGCTCCGATAGGAATGGCCATGGTGAGCGCCACGCGGCCCTTTCCGCCCGGAGGCAAAGCCTTGAACACAGGGGTGAGGAAGGTGAGCATCATGGCTGCGGTGGCTGTATTGGAGATGAACATCGAGAAGATGCCGGTGATGAGCATGAAGCCCAGCAGCACGTGCTCCGAGCGCTTGCCGAACGGGGCTATCAGCACTTTTGCCATCTTGGCATCCAGTCCGCTCTTCGTGGCTGCTATCGCCAGCACGAATCCGCCCAGGAAGAGGATGATGGTTGGGTCGGCAAAGCATGCCATCACACCCTGATAGTCGAGCAGCTGTCCCATCTCGGCCTCAGAACCCTGCATGATCTTGAATGCCGAGTCGCTGGCAAAGAAGAGCAGCACGAAGATGATTACCACACTCGTGGCCCAGGCCGGAATAGCTTCGGTGAGCCACAGCATCACTGCCATCACGAAGATGGCGATGATGCGCTGTTGAACTACTGTCAGTCCGTCGATGCCGAAGCTGTCGATGGGCAAGTTCCAAACGATGACCGTGACGAGTGCCGTCAGTAGGAAGAGCAGTGCCTTCTTGCGATTAAAATCGCCGGTCAGTACCTTTTTTACCGTTTCTTGCATTTCTCTATGTTATTATGTTATTGTGTTATTTGTTAGTTTTGCTTTTAAATTGATAGTTTTTCTTTTCTTCCGGTCCCAATACATTATTATATATATAAAGGGGCTTTCAGATTATTGGAGCGCCACCTTGGGGCGGCACTCCAACACATTGCAAAAATACATATAATTTTTGAAAAAACCATGTTTTATCGGGAAAAACGATGGAAAAAGCACTTTTTTTAGAGAAAATTACGCTAAAAACTGCCGAATAGCTTAAAATGAGCTATTTATGAGTCTTTC